>NZ_JBQEPH010000008.1:0-240172 GCF_052045555.1 Labrys sp. 22185
CCCTGGGTCGACTGGTCGACATCGGCCCTGACCTGGCCGAACATCTGGCGGATGTCGAGGCCGGGCGTCTCCATATGGGCGAGCAGCGCCGTGGTGAAGGGCGAGTTGCGCCCGCTGCCATCCTGCGCCACCGAACCCGGCGCCGTGGAGAAGGCGATCAGCGTGCCCTTGGCCGAGGAGGCGTCGAGATCGATGCGGGCCAGCCCGCGCGTCCCCGCCCCCCGCGTCAGCTGGCGCGTCAGGGGATTGTCCCGGCACGAATCAAGGATCACGATCTTCACCTTCGGCGCCGCGCTGTCGACCAGTTCCAGCAGCTTGTCCAACGACAGGGTCTGGGTGTCCAGATCGAGCTCGTCCGAGATCTTGGCCGAGACAGGCACCAGGTAGTTGCGCCCCTTCACCTGCACGCCATGGCCCGAATAGAACACCACCACGCTGTCGGCATGGTCGGCATCGCGCAGGAACGCCCTCAGCCCGTCATTCATCGCCGCCAGGTCGCCGTCCTTGACCAGGGTCACCGCATAGCCGATCCGCCCCAGCGCCGCCGCCATGTCGTTGGCGTCATTGGCCGGGTTCACCAAAGGCGTCACCGAGCGATAGGCGCTGTTGCCGATCACCAGAGCCGCCTTCTGGGCCGCCAGAGCCTCGCCCCCGACAAGCAGGCCGGCGAGCAGAAAAAGACCCCACATATAACGTCGCATCATCATGGCCCGACCGGTCTTATGCACCTTCGCAGAGTATCACCTTTTGTTAACACATCGAACGCGCGAAAAAGCACATCGAGCCCCCAGCACAATTTTGAGGAGCGATGGCTGTGGCAGGATTGTCACGCCGACCAACCGTCTCATGATTCAAGGCAATTTCGCCGATTTCACCCTTGCAACGAAGCAGCGCTTGCGGCCATGAAGGCTGCGACCCAAGTGTTGTGTACGGGATCGGAGAGGCCGTGGATTTGCGCCAGGCAACCGCCATTGCGAAACAATTCATGCCACGGCCGGGCAAACCGGCCAGCCTCGCGGTTCTCGCCCTGCTCGCAGCAACCGGCACGGTCCAGGCAGGCGACGATTCGCAGCCCATGCAATTCAGCATCATTGCCTCCGGCAAATCCTGTCCGGGATGCGTGGTGATCAATGCCTCGGGCCAGATCGTCGACGAAACCTCGCGAAATTTTGCCGTCTTCCTCTCGCAGAACCGCCTGAGCGGTGTGCTGCCGGCGGAACCTGCGGACGGGCAATTCCCACCAAGCGATGCGACGAAGGTCATCATCGCTTTCGAGTCGATCGGCGGCAAGGTGCAGCCTGCCCTGATCATGGGGCGCCGCATCCGCAAGGCCGGATGGACGACCGTGATCGGCCAGGCCCGCCTTCAGCGCGGCCAGCCGGTCTTCAATCAGGCCGGCTGCTTCTCGGCCTGCACCATGGTGATGCTGGGCGGTACAGCGCGTTTCGTCGTGCCGGGCTCGAAGGTCGGCGTGCACCAGTTCTCGCCGCAATTCACCGATGGCGAAAGCTTCGATGCCCGCGAAATGGGCCAGATCGTGCGTGACTATGGTCGCGAGGTCGTCAGTGTCTATGATTTCGTCAAGACTCTGGGGGTGAACGAAGCGTTCTTCACCACCACCCTGCGCACCCCCTTCAACAGCCTCGACGTCCTGCCCGAAAGCCAGTGGATCCCGGTCGGCGTCGCCACGACCCTGCTGCCGGCCTCCGATGAACCCGTTACGACCTCGAGCCTGCTCACCGGCAGAGGGAACGAGCAGCCGATGGCCGCTGTCGCCAAGCCGAGCGTGGGGCTCAAGGCCTCGCCAGGCATCCCGCCGGCCGGCCACGGCCGCTGGACCCTCATCCAGGCCGCGGGCCTGCCGGCAACCGCGGAATTTGCCAGCGAACAGTTCCGTGTCGCCCTCGCCTGCCGCGACAGCAAGACGGCGCGCCTCGAATTATCCTTCAAGGCCCTGGCGCCGCTCGATCTCGAACGTATGCGGGCTGCTGCCGTCTCGGCGCGATCGCTTAGAATTGCCGGGCGCCAGATTGCGATAGACAGCGTAGAGGCGGCCGGAAATGGCGAACAGAGCGTTGCCGCCCTGCTCGCCGCCAAGGATGTCAGGGATTTGCGCAGGAGCGGCAATCTCACCGTCGCCGTGCTCGACAAGGCCGGTGAGCCGGTCGGTCGATCGGAAGCGATCCCGACCGAAGACGCCTCGAAAACGCTCGACGACGCCATGGCCTCCTGCGGAGCCTGAGAGCCCGACGCCCCGGGACAGGCTGTGGCCTTCGCGGCCTCGCTGCGCTTTTTTTGAGGCAGGGGCCTAATCCATCAGGAACGGCGCCGTCTCGCGCTTCAATGCAGCTTGTCGGCTTCCCAGGCTGCCCGCATGGCATCGTCGACCGAGGCGAAATGCGGCGACACATCGTCGGTGGTTTCCTCGGCGTGCGGCTTCTCCTCACGGATGACCAGCACAGAGCAGCCGGAATGGCGTACGATGGCGCTCGCATTGCAGCCGAGCAGATAGGTGGCGACACTCGGTTGGTGTGAACCGACCACCACGAGATCGGCCTTCTGTTCCTCGGCGATGGCCAGAACTTCGTGGTAGATGCCGCCGATCCGCACCACGCTCTGCACCTGGCCGCCCGGCAGCAGTACCGTGCGGGCGAGATCGGCGAGCGAGCCCTTGGCCTTTTCGGCCACTTCGCCTTCAAAGCTTACGGGCACCGTATCCAGCATCATCAGGGGCATGATCGGCACGACATGGACCAGGGTCAGCGTCGCGCCGGCGGTATCGGCAAGTTTCACTGCGCTGTCGATGGCGAGTCTGGCCAGTTTCAGATCTGCAATATCGACAGGAACGACGATCGACTTGAACATCTTGTCTACTCCCGTTGGCCGAGCTGACGCACAGAACAGAATAGACGTTATGGCGTCACGCCTCAGTTGAAAGAGCACGCCCCAGCCATCCTTGGACGGCTGTACCTAATCGATATAGGGCCCCCTGACGAATTGCAAACGCTTGGGATGCCAAAAAGTTCAGAGCACACCGAGTTTTTTTTGCAGGGAAGACGATGAGGTTGTGTATTGAAACGTCAAGCGTTTCTCCGGGTAGATATAGCGGAAAGCCTTCTGCGCCATCAGTGCGCCTTCATGGAAGCCCGACAGGATCAACTTGAGCTTGCCGGGATACCAGTTGATGTCGCCAATGGCGAAAATGCCCGGCTGCGACGTCTCGAAGGTCTCGGTGGACACCAGCACCAATTCGTCATTGTGCAAATCGAGCCCCCAGCTCGACACCGGTCCAAGCTTCATGGTCAGGCCGAAGAAGGGCAGCATGTGCTCGACCGGCCAGGTGTAGACCGTGCCGGAATCCTCGCGGATCACCGCACCCGAGAGCTGGCCATCCGCTCCCTCCAGGCCGACGACCTGCCCGAATTTCAGGTCCATCGCCCCCTCTGCCGCCAAGGCCCGCATCTTCTCCACCGAATGGGGAGCAGCCCGGAACGCATCGCGGCGATGCATCAGGGTCACGCGCTTGGCGATGGGCTGCAGGTTCAGCGTCCAGTCGAGGGCGGAATCGCCGCCGCCGACGATCAGTACGGAGCGGTCGCGGAAAGCCTCCATCTGCCTGACGGCATAGGAAACCGACTTGCCCTCATAGGCTTCGATGCCCTCGATCGGTGGCTTCTTGGGCTGGAAGGAGCCACCGCCGGCGGCGATGACCACGGTCTTGGTCTCGAACACGTCGCCGGCATCCGTGGTGACGCGGAACAGGGGATCACCGATGCGCTCGATCGTGGAGATCATGCGCGACAGATGGAAGACGGGCGAGAACGGTTCGATCTGCTTGAGCAGATTGTCGACGAGTTCCTGCCCCGTCACGATCGGGAAGCCGGGAATGTCGTAGATCGGCTTTTCAGGATAGAGCTCGGCGCACTGGCCGCCGATCTTGTCGAGAATGTCGACCACATGCACCCTGATATCGAGCAGACCGAGTTCGAATACGGAGAACAGGCCAACAGGCCCGGCGCCGACGATGAGCACGTCGGTCTTGATAATCTCAGTCATGATCTGTCCGATAGGTGGTTCACAGCAGCTTCTAAAGCGTTTTGCGATTTGGCGGAATCGCCAAGAATCGCAAAGACGCGTCCAATCAAAGAGTGAGAGCAATGCGGCGTTTCCGTCTAAACGCGCTTTGCTCTAGGGCAGCAAGGCTGACCAAAGTCAACGAAGCGCATGCCCTCGTCAACTCCGCAATCATGATCAAATCAGCGCAGCTAGGGTGAGGCCACCGGAGACAGATCATGACCCGACACGAAACCAGCCTTGCCTATGCAGCTCGCATCGAACGGGTGATGAGCCATATCGCCGATCATCTCGACGACAGGCTCGAACTCGACGATCTGAGCGACATTGCCTGCTTCTCGCCCTACCACTTCCACCGCGTTTTCGTAGCGGTCACGGGAGAAACCGTGGCAGAGGCTGTGCGGCGGCTGCGCCTCCATCGTGCCGCCGTCGAGCTCAATCGCTCGCAGCACGCGCTGGTACGCATCGCCGCCCGGGCCGGCTACGGATCGGTGGCGGCCTTCACCCGCGCTTTTGCGGCCTCCTATGGCTCGCCGCCGGCCGCCTATCGGCGTGCGGGCCAGGATCTGCGCCCGATCCTTCAGCCATCAGGATCTCAAGCCATGACCCGTGCCACTGCTTTGCGCTCAACCGTGCACTATGACGTCACCATCGAGACTGTGCCCAAACTCCGCCTGGTCACCCTGCCCCATCGCGGCGACTACCAGAAGATCGGCGCCAGTTTCGAGCGCCTGTTCGCCTGGGCTGGCGGCCACGGCCTGCTGCGCCCGGGTGTCCGCATGATCGGCATCTATTATGACGATCCCGACAGCAAGCCTCTCGCGGAACTGCGCTCCGAGGCAGGCCTCGCCGTGCCGGAAGATAGCCCGCTCGGCCCCGAGATGGCCTGGCGCGAGGTTGGCGGCGGCCCCGTGGCCCGGCTTGTGCACAAGGGCCCCTATGCCGATCTCGATATCGCCTATGCCTATCTCTACCACAGCTGGCTGCCGCATTCCGGGCGTCAGCCGGGCGAGGCACCCTGCTTCGAGGAATATCTCAACGACCCGCGTAGCGCGCCGCCGTCCGAATGGCTGACGGCCGTGAACCTGCCGTTGAAGTGACATCCATCCAGATCAGAGGCTGGCACCCAATCGAGTCAGCCAGCGGCGCCAGCTTGGTGCGACGTCAACCGCCACCTTGGTAAAATCGGCTTCGTCTCCGGCACGGTACTTTGCAACGGCAGCGAGAGTATCCGGGGAGACAACCAGCGAAGGACACGGCTTTGCCGGCTCCAGCGGGACCGAGCTGCGGGCGTTGAAGACGTAGCGCCCGCCGCAGCTTGCCACGGTTGGTTCCCGCCGCGTGGCTTCGAAATGATCATACCCTTCCTTCAGATTCAGCCAGAAGGCCAGGTCGGGGCCACTCGCGTTGACGGCCATGTTCCGGGCATGCATGCGGAAAGGAAAAGCCTGCACCTGAATGGTTTGCTGCCCGGCATCCAGGGCGTCGCGCACCAGCGGATAGATTTCGTTGATGCCTCCATCCGTCATGGCGAAACAGCCGACAGAGCGGCACGCACCATGCACCATCAGGGCAGACCCGGTATAGCCAAGAGAGCGTTCAAGCGAGTTGGGAAAGCCGAGGTTGAAGGAAAGGTAATAGGCCGAGCGCGGATTGAGCGAGGTCTTGGTCAGGGTGTAGAACCCTTCCGGCGATTGACGGTCGCCTTCGCGCCTTTTGCGCCCGAGTTCACCCGACCAGCTACAGATGGGCCATGTCTTCAGAAGAGAAAAGCGCCCGTCTGCGCCTTTCTTCCAGATTTCAAGCTCGTTTTCGGCCTTGAATATGCGGATCAACACCGGATCGGCGCTCTTCATGCCTGCTTTTGCCATCACCGTTCGAACCGACATCGGTATGGGTTGAAGGTGACGCTGTTCGAGCGGAATACCAGGCGGAAGGGCGGCAAAAACAGGCGGTTTTTCATCCTTGAACGGCAGGTGGAGCCCCGAGCGATCAAGCATCGCGGGCAAAGCCGTGAACGCTCCTGTCAGCGCAAGTATCGAAACACCAATACCGATCATGCGCCTCGTCATTCCAACTCTATCATCTACATGAATCGGCCCAGCAATCGCAGGCTTTTCCGGCGGTTTTGTGATTGCTGCGGCCTTGGTGGTTACGGTCCCGCCCGGATTCTCATGGGAAATGTGCGGCGAACAAGCCGTCGCCCCATCAGCTCTCGTAGCTCACGACGATCTCCCCGATCCCCTCGCAACTGCCGCGCAGGGTGTCGCCCGGCTTCACCGAGCTGACCCCGGCCGGTGTTCCAGTCATCAGGAGATCGCCGGGCGCCAGCGCCACATAACGCGACAGATAGGCGATCGCCTCCGGTACCGACCAGATCATCTGCGACAGATCGCCGGACTGCTGCACCTTGCCGTTGACCGTCGCCTCGATCCTGCCCTTGTCGGGGTGGCCGATGCGCGCCGCCGGCACGATGGCGCCGATCGGGCAGGACTGGTCGAAGCCTTTGGCGAGCTCCCATGGCCTGGAAAGCTTCTTGGCCTCGGCCTGGATGTCCCGGCGTGTCATGTCGAGGCCGACGGCATAGCCATAGACATGGTCGAGCGCCCGTTCGACCGGCATGTCCCGTCCGCCCCGTCCGATGGCGACCACAAGCTCGATCTCATGATGCAGATCCGAGGTTTGGCTCGGAAACGGCAACAGGCCGCCGGGATTGACCGCATCGGCAGGCTTGGCAAAGAAGAAGGGCGGCTCGCGCGTAGGATCGGCTCCCATCTCGCGGGCGTGGTCGGCGTAGTTGCGGCCGACGCACCAGATGCGCCGTACCGGAAAGACGGCGGCTTCACCGGCGACCGCTACGAAGGCCTGTGGCGGCGGTTCAATGACATAGTCCATCGCAAGATCTTCCTGGTTGATTGGAACGCTCCGGCTCATCGCGCCGACAAGCGCAAGTCAGTCGAACACTTCTCTCAAGCGCTTGACGATATCGGCCACACCGAACCTCACGGGATCCGTCGTGGGCAGGCCTTCGGTCTCGCCGATCTCGGCCAGGCAGGCCCTGGCAGCCGTCTCGTCCAGGGCCTGGGTGTTGACGGCGATACCGACACATTGAATGCCCGGATTGGTCAGGCGGCCATTGGCGATGGTGGCGTCGATGACGGCTCGAATGCTCGGCAAGGCGGCCGGCACACCACGCATGGTCGTGCGGGTCGGCTCATGGCAGACGACGAAAGCATCGGGCTGGGCGCCATGCAGCAGCCCGAGGGTCACGCCGGCGAAGGAGGGATGAAACAGGCTGCCCTGTCCCTCGATCACGTCCCAATGACGGGGGTCGGCATCGGGGCTGATCCATTCGGCGGCGCCGGAAATGAAATCGGCCACCACCGCATCCACAGCCACACCCCGCCCCGAAATCAGGATACCGGTCTGCCCAGTGGCCCGGAAATCGGCGTCGAGCCCCTGGACCCGCATCTCCCGTTCCAGAGCAAGGGCAGTATATTTCTTGCCGACCGAACAATCGGTGCCGACAGTGAGCAGACGCAGGCCGCTGCGCTTGGTGCCCTTGCCGGTGGCAAAACTCTGGCCCGGGATACGCACATCGTGAAGCTGCCGGCCATGGCGCCGGGCGGCTTCGGCAATTTGCGGAAATTCCTCCAGCCGGCGATGCAGGCCCGAGGCGACGTCGAGCCCGGCTTCCAGCGCTTCGACGATCACGCTGATCCAATGCTCCGGCAGGACGCCGCCGGCGTTGACCACCCCGATCACCAGCGTCCGCGCGCCACGTCGAACACCCTCGCCAATGCCGATGTCCTCCAGCCCCAGATCCGCCCTGCACCCCGGCAGCCGCAACTGGCCGAGGCACCAGTCCCTGCGCCAGTCGACGATACCGGCCGCGGTCTTGGCGGCAAGCTGGTCGGCCACGTCGCCAACGAACATCAGATAGGGCTTTTCGATCTGCATGGGGGCGGCGACCTTCCTGAAGATATGCGCGCAGTGGTTGCCGGGTCGCGCCGTCACACGCTATCCTATTGACTGCACAGAAATATTGGCAAAATGGCACGGGGCTTTTTGCGCATCATGCCCGAAAGATTAGTATGACCTCCAGTGATTCCCCCGCAAGAGCCCGTTTCGCAACTTGAAGCCCGAGCAGGACATAGACAACAGCGATCTGACCCAGACGGGTCCCGCTCGGCTGGCGCCAACAGGCGCCTGGGTCGCACGCAATTCGCGGCATCTGGAAAAACTCTCCGCGATCATGATCAAGGCCGCCCCGGCCAATACGGTAGTGGAGTTCGACCTGTCCGGCGTCTCGCAGCTCGACACGCTCGGTGGGGTCGTCATCGAGAATATCCGGGCGGCCTTCGGCGCGCGCAACTCCACGCTCGAGATCACCAATGCTACCGAAGCGCAGGCGATCCTGCTGGCGGAGATCGCGGCGCAGAACATTACGTCGCCCCCACAGCCGCCGGAAGCGCATCATCTCATCGAACTCCTGGCCGATCTCGGCCAGTCCATGCGCCGGATCGTGCATGATGCCGTGAACATGAATGTGTTCCTCGGCGAAACCATGCGCGCGATCGGACGCCTGCTCACGGCGCGTACACGCTTTCGCTGGGCCGCAGTGGTGAACCAGATCGAATTGATCGGCCTGCGCGGTGTACCGATCATCGCGCTGATCTCCTTCCTCGTCGGGGCCATTCTGGCCCAGCAGATGATCCTGCAACTGAGCTATTACGGTGCCACGCTGCTGGTGGTGTACACCCTGGCCGTGCTGATGTTCCGGGAAGTCGGCCTGCTGCTTGCGGCCATCATGGTGGCCGGCCGCTCGGGTTCGGCGATCACGGCCGAACTCGGCTCTATGAAGATGCGCGAGGAGATCGATGCCATGCATGTCATGGGCATCGATCCCATGGAAGTCCTGGTCATCCCGCGCATCCTCGCCTTGATCATCGCCCTGCCGATGCTGACCTTCCTGGCCGCGATGGCGGGTATGTTCGGCGGCGCTCTGGTGGCCTGGGGCTATGGCGGCATCACGCCCACCACCTTCCTGCAGAACCTGCGGGATTCGATGACCATGCACACTTTCCTGGTCGGCCTGATCAAGGCGCCGGTCATGGCGCTGATGATCGGCATTACCGCCTGCATCGAAGGTTTCAAGGTCCAGGGATCGGCTGAATCGCTCGGGCGCCAGACCACGGCCTCGGTGGTCAAATCCATGTTCATCGTCATCGTGGTCGATGGCCTCTTCGCCATCTTCTTCGCATCCATCAGTTTCTGACCATGGCGCCCCCAGACCAATCCCGCGAAACCATCATCTCCGCCCGCGACGTGCGCGTGAACTTCGGACCCCGATTCATCCTCGACGGCCTCAGCCTGGACGTCTACCGCGGCGAGATCCTCGGGGTTGTCGGCGCTTCGGGCACCGGCAAATCGGTACTGATGCGCACCATCATCGGCCTGGCGCCGCTTCACTCCGGACAGATCGAGGTCTTCGGCCTGGACTATCTCAATTTGCGCCCGCGCGAACAGCAGCGCATCGCCCGGCGCTGGGGGGTGCTGTTCCAGCAAGGCGCCCTGTTCTCCTCCCTGACGGTGAAGCAGAACATCCAGGTTCCGATGCGCGAATATCTCAAGCTCTCGCCCAAGTTGCTGGACGAGCTCGCCATGCTGAAGATCGCGCTGGTCGGCCTCAAGCCCGATGCTGCCGACAAGCGTCCCTCGGAACTCTCCGGCGGCATGATCAAGCGCGCGGCACTGGCGCGGGCGCTGGCCCTCGATCCGGACCTGGTTTTCCTGGACGAACCGACCTCCGGCCTCGATCCGATCGGCGCCGGTGAATTCGACGAATTGATCGCCACGCTCAGGCAGACACTCGGCCTGACCGTCTATATGGTGACGCACGACCTCGACAGTCTCCACGCGATCTGCGATCGCATCGTGGCGATCGGCGAGGGACGCGTGTTGGCCCAAGGCCCGATGGAGACCATGCTCGCTTCCGAACACCCCTGGCTGCGCGCCTATTTCCATGGCCCCCGTGCCCGCGCCGCCTTGGCGACCGCCAGTAACGGCGCCAGGAAACCGGGTTGAGCATGGAGACCGAGTTGAGCATGGACATCGAGCTGAACATGGATAGTGCCTGACCCATGGAAACACGCGCTCACAATGCCCTGATCGGCCTGTTCACGCTTGCAGTCGTCGCCGCAGCGCTCGGCTTTGTGGTCTGGTTCGCCCGCATCAGCGAGAGCCAGACGGTCCGGCGTTTCCAGGTGGATTTCGCCGGTTCCGTTACGGGCCTTACCGTCGGGTCGAGTGTCACTTTCAACGGTATCCGGGTTGGCCAGGTCGAAACGCTGGAGATCAATCCCAACAATCCCTCGGGCGTGATCGCCATCATCAGCGTGCGCGACAAGACCCCGGTGAAGGTCGACACTTCGGCAAGACTGGAATTCACCGGTATCACCGGCGGCGCCAACATCCAGCTCTATGGCGGCAAGCCGAACACGGAGGACCTCAAGCCCAAGGACGACCAGCAATATGCCGTGATCCAGGCCCAGCGCTCGGAGCTGCAGAACCTGGTCGATGGCGCGCGCGACACCATCACCCAGGCGGCCTCCACCATGAACCGCCTGGATGGCTGGATCGCCCAGAACGAAGGCAATGCCACGGCGACCATCCAGAACGTCCAAGCCTTCACCAAGGCGCTCGCCGACAATTCCGCCAATGTCTCCGACTTCCTGCACAGCACCGGCGAGGCTGCCCAGAGCATCAAGCGCGTGGCCGACAACCTCAACGGCATGACATCCGACCTGCAGGCCTTGCTCAAGGCGGTTTCACCCGAGAAGATCGATCATATCGTCAGCAACGTTTCCCTGGCTTCCGACAATCTGACGTCGTTCACCAAGGCCTTCGACGCCGCCAAGGCGCAGGCTGCCGTGGACAATATCACGGCCTTCAGCAAGACCCTGGCCGACAGCCGCGAGCCGCTGCAGGCGTTCGCCACCAATGCCTCCTCGCTGACGGCGCAGCTCAATGCGATGGCGCCGAAGCTCGATGCGGGCCTCGAAAACATCAACCGCATCACAGCTGCCGTCGATAGCGGGAAGGTCAACCAGGTGGTCGACAACGTCGCCGCCTTCACCGGGGCCCTCGGCCAGAACGCCGAAGAAATCACGGCTTTCGTCAAGGATGCCCGCAGGATTTCGGGCGACCTGTCGGCAATGACGCCCAAGCTTGCCGCTGCCTTCGACAGTTTCAACAGGGTCGCGACCGCGCTCGATCCGGCCAAGATCGACGGCGTCGTCACCAATGTGAACAAGTTTGCGACCACCCTCGGCGACTCCAGCGCCCAGGTCCGCCAAGTGGTCGCCGATGCCGGCGATATCTCCAAGAAGCTCAACCGCGCAGCCGACCAGCTCGACGGCATCATGAAGAACATCACCGCCATGACCTCGGGCCAGGGCGGCCAGGGCATGTTCGCCGAGATCACCGAAGCGGCCAAAGCCATCCGCCAATTCGCCACCAATCTCGACGCCCGTACTGCGGCATTGGCCAAGAATCTCGACCAGTTCACCGGCGCCGGTCTGCGGGATTATCGGCAATTGGCCGTTGACGGACAGAAAACCCTGCAGAATCTGCAGCGAACCCTCAACGGACTTCAGCGCAATCCACAACAGCTGATCTTCGGGCCGAAATCGAATATCCCTGATTACAAGGGTAAATGATATGCGTGGTGTCGGTATGCGTTCCCTCCTCCGCCCCCTGCCCGCCCGTTCGGCAAAGGCCCTGGCGCTCGCGGCAACCCTGCTGGCCGGCGGGTGCTCCACGCTGGCCGGTTCGCCACCGCCGGCCACCTATGACCTCAGCGCCCCCCGGGACGTCGAGGCACGCGGCAACAGCCGCGCCCAGATCATGGTGGCCGAGCCGACCGCGCTGCAGGCCATCAACAGCGACCGCATCCTGGTGCATAGCGCCAACAGCCAGATTTCCTATCTGCCTGCGGCCCAATGGGCCGACCGCCTGCCCGTGCTGGTGCAGGCCCGCCTGATCCAGACCTTCGAGAATGCCCACCGCATCGGCATGGTTGGACGACCCGACGACAAGTTCACGCCCGATGCCCTGCTGGTGACGGAACTGCGTGATTTCCAGATCGATGCCGGCACTTCGCCCGTCGCCGTAGTCACGGTTGCCGCCCGGGTGGTCAGCCAGAAATCGGGGCGCATCGTCGCCGCCAATCTGTTTTCCGCCCGTGTCCCCGCCGCCGGCTTGACCGGTCAGCAGGCCTCCGCCACCCTCGATCAAGCCCTGCGCAAAGTGTTGATCGAGATCGTGGCCTGGACGACGGGCAAGGCATCCCTGGCATCATAATTTAGATTATGATTCAATCGTAATAGATTGAAACAAAAGGGATATCCTTTGATGCCCCTCAACCCGCCCCGGCGATCATGCCTCCACCGCCTGCCGGTTCGATTCAGCTGAACAGCGCCGCCTTCTTGGTGAACGGCATGATCTCGATTTCGCCGAGAGTCAGGTGAGGCGCGAGTTCGCGTGCCTTCGGCGGGGCGGGCCGGTGTGCGACGGCGACCTCAACGTCCTTGTCCACCACCGCCTCAGGCTCGAGCCTGAGGGGAGCGGTAAAGATCGAGTGCTCCTCCTCCATCGGTTCCTCATCGATGAAGGTCACCAGCCCGGGAGTAGGTGCAGGCTCGAGTGCTTCCTCCACCACCGCCACCATGTCGAGCACCTTGTCTCGCTCGCTCTCCGGTATTGAAAGACCGGCAGCGCCATCGCCCTTGCCCGAAATTGCCGCCCATTTGTCGAGGCGATGCTGAGCCGTCTCCTCGCCGGCCGCCAGTTCCCTGTGCCAGCGCTGAGTAGCGAGGTGATTGGGCGGCAGGATCAGTTCCTGGCGCGGCACGTCCAGCGTCAGCAACGCCTCGGTCGCCTCCTCATCGAGTTCCAGGATCGGAAAGAGCTCTCCGGGTTCCGCCGTGCCGCCGCCGGTCGCGGAAACAGCCTCGTCTTGCTCGATGGCAGTGGCGCCGATCTCGCCCCCAGCCTGCTCGTCGGCCAGCTGGGTGAACGGGGCATCGGGGCTGTCAGGGCTCGCCAGGTCGGGCGGCAGGCCCAAAGAAGCGATCTCGGTTGCCGCGAGTTCGAGCCTTGCCCATCCCCGATCGGTGCCAGGGACTTCAGCCCCGTGCCCGGCAACCGGTTCAGCCTGCTCCGGTTCGGCGGTCGACGGCGCCTTCATCGTGGAAGCTCCCGCCTCGATCGGCTCTGCAGCTTCGTCCTTGGGCGTGTCTTCCGCCAGTTCAGCAGTCATGGCGGAACCAGCATCCACGCCATCCGATCCGGTTTCGGAAACGGATTCGGTGCTGTCTGTCTGGGTTGCCGCATCGCTCCTTCCGAAAACCGACGTCTGCTCTTCCACGCGGCGCTCGACAAGGGAGGGCGGAGCATCCCCCGGCGACGAAGCCACGCTGGCAGCAACCTCCACGGTTACCGGAGCCGATTGGGCAGCGGCGATCGCCTGCGCGATATCGGCCATACCGCGCGTGACCTCGTCACGGGCATCCAGCGCCCCGGCACTATGGACGAGACGCTCGAGACGGCGGATCGCCGCCAAGACCACTTCGGTGTCGGCATTGCGGTTTCGGCGGGCATATTCGGCCAGGAACCAGCGCCCCCGCGCCGTCTCCATCACGGCCGCTTCGATGGCGCCGTAATCCTCTTCGCTGAGCAGCGTTTCGGGCGAAAGCGATTGCATGAAATGGCCCTCGTCAACTGGCACAGGCGGGCGTAAGAGAATCAACGAATCGTCGTTGTCCTGATTCTCCCCCATATAATCCAAAGCGCCCGCCCGGAGCCAATCCTGCGCGGTTGTTTTCCCCCGATGTCGCTGATTTCCTTCAAGGATTGGAGCGTCTCACGCAAATCTGCGATCGCAGCCAGCGTGACCTACGCCCTGTTGCTCTCCGGCCCCGGCGTCTACACGCCCTTCTTTCCCCTTTGGCTGGTCGAGCGGGGCTTCGATGCCAGCGATATGGGCCTGCTGCTCGCCATCCCCATGCTGATGCGCGTGACTTCGGCCCCCTTCGCCTGGGTCGGCGACGGTCCGCTCGGCCCACGCCGCACCTTTCTGTTCATGGTGTGCTGCGCGGCCTTCGGCTATGCCGGCCTCACTTTTGCCGAGAGTTTCACCGCGGTCGCCATCAATCTGGCCATCGCCTTTGCCTTCGTGGCCGCCACCACGCCCTTGCTCGACACCATCGTTCTGGGCGGTGTCAGCCTGCATGGCCATAAATACGGCCAGATCCGGCAATGGGGCTCGCTCGCCTGGCTCGTTTCAGGACTCACCGCCGGTCTGGTGCTGAAGCATCTGCCGATCACGACGGTGCCGCCGATCCTGGCGATCCTCGCGGCGCTCACGGTTTTCGCCGGCCTGTCCCTGCCGGACGATCGCAGCCGCGGCCGGCGGCTGGTCATGCGGCCGGCATCGGAAGGCACCTCGCCGCCGCTCAAGCTGATGATCGTCTTCGTTGCCGGCATCGCCTGCCTGCAGGGGGCCCACGCCTTCCTCTATAGTTTCGGCACGCTGATCTGGCAGGATCAGGGCTTTTCTTCCCTGCAGATCGGCGTCCTCTGGGCCATCGGCGTGGTGCTGGAGACCAGCGTCTTCCTGTTCGGCAGCAATATTGCCGGGCGGCTCGGTCCCTACCGCCTGATCCTGTTCGGCGGAGCTGTCGGCATCACACGCTGGATCCTGCTGGGCCTTGCTCCCGCCAATGGCTTCGCCGTGGCAGGGCTCCAGGCCCTGCACGGCTTTTCCTTTGCCTGCGTGCATCTGGCCACCATGGGATGGGTCGCCCGCTTCACGCGCAATCCCTCGGCGCGCCAGGGCGTGGTCGCCTCGGTCATCGGCATCGGCCTCACCCTCGGCACCGTGCTGTCCGGCGAACTCTACGGCCTGTTTTCAGCCCATGGCTATTTCGCCATGGCCCTGATCGCCATGATCGGCACCGGCCTGGTGGTCGTCGCCGGCACGGTCGAGCGCAGGAGTGGCTCTCAGCCCCAGAGCCCGGCTTCGGGTGGATAGACGGTGCTGCCGTCATAGCGCAGGCCGGGCTCCCGGTCGCGGGCGAGCAGCAGCGGCCCGTCGAGATCGACGACGACGGCCTGGCCGGCAAGCAGCAGTGCCGGAGCCATGGCCAGGGACGTGCCAACCATGCAGCCGATCATCAGGTCGAGCCCCAGCGAACGCGCCTGCCCGGCCAGCGCGATGGCTTCGGTAAGGCCGCCCGCCTTGTCGAGTTTGATGTTGATGGCGTCATAGCGTCCCTTGAGGCTCGGCAGCGACGCGCGGTCATGCAGGGATTCATCGGCACAGACCGGCACGATCCGCTCCACCTGCGCAAGGGCGCCATCATCCCCGGCCGGCAGCGGCTGCTCGATCAGCGTGACGCCGGCCTCCGCGCAGGCGCGCAAATTGGCCGCGAGATTGTCGGCCCGCCAGCCCTCGTTGGCATCGATGATCAATTGCGACTGAGGGGCATGGCGGCGGACGGCGGCGATGCGCGCGGCATCATCGGGCGTGCCGAGCTTGATCTTGAGCAGTGGCCGATGCGCGGCCTTGGCCGCTGCCTCGGCCATGGCCTCCGGCTCGCCCAGTGAAATCGTATAGGCGGTGGTCAGCGGGCCGGGTTCGGCCAGGCCCGCCATGGCCCAGGCCGGCTTGCCGGCAAGCTTGGCCTCCAGATCCCACAGGGCGCAATCGATGGCGTTGCGGGCGGCACCGGCTGGGACAAGGTCCTGGAGAGCGGCACGCGACAGCCCGGCCGCGATCGCCCCACGCCGTGCCTCGATCGCCTCGATCACGCCTTCTACCGTCTCGCCATAGCGCGCATAAGGCACGCATTCGCCGCGTCCCCTCAGGCCATCGCGCACGATCTCGACGACGACCACTACGGCCTCCGTCTTGGATCCGCGGGCAATGGTGAAAACGTTGGCGAGCGGCCAGCGCTCTACGGCGACGGAAAGATGCGCGGCCATGGCGAAGATCAGGCCTGCTTTTCGGGGGTGTTGACGATCAATCCGTCGAGATTGTCGCGAACGCGGATCTGGCAGGAGAGCCTGGAGGTCGGGCGCACGTCGAAGGCGAAGTCCAGCATGTCCTCCTCCATCGGCTCGGGCTCACCGACCAGGGGCATGAACGCCTCGTCGACATAGACATGGCAGGTGGCACAAGCGCAGGCGCCGCCGCACTCGGCCACGATACCCGGAATGCCGTTGCGGATCGCCGCCTCCATCACCGTCGAGCCCGGCTCGGCCTCCACCTCCCGGCTTTCGCCGGTGTGATCTCGGAATATGATTTTGACCATCGTCCATCTCAGCTTTCTGACAAGCGTTCTATATAGAGCGCATTGGCAAGGTTCCAGTCCGGCCCCGTCGAGATTGCACGCGAGGCGGGCTTTCCGGACGCTCCACTTTTCACCAACGCGGTCCCAATCCCGGGAGAACCTCGAATTTGCCTCATTTTCGCGCGATTTCGACGTGGTAAAAAAGTCGTTAACGATGCTGCTGGAAAGCGTGCCGAAGCGGTTTCCATTCCCAGCCGTGCAGGATAGGATTTCAAGCTGGCAGCATTGTCCTTCGCATAGGCGGACCGATGCGAACCCCATTTCGCCTGGGATGGGGGCCGAAACAGGTGCAGCGATTTCAGCCTGGGGTCGTCCGGATCCCAGGCGGGCGGCGTTGAATTGAGTAGCGTGAGGCAGATTATGGCGAACAAGTCGAAGATGCAGGATCCGGCGGATGCCGCCCTGTCTGCGATCGAGGAAGCACTCAATCTGAGCACGGCTGCTTCACAGACGCCTGACAAGGAGCCCGCGCAGCTGCCCAAGGCCGACGAGGGCTTCAACTTCGAAGTGGAACCCGAGCCACAGGAACCACCGGCCGCCGCACCTCGCGCCGAAGACAAGCCTGCTGCCGACCGCCCGCTCGCCCGTGAACCCCGCTCGCCCGCCAATGACGATCGCGCCAGCGTTGGCCAATTGCTGCAGGCCCTCCAGCGCCGCCCCTCGCGCACGCCCTATTGGACCGCCCTCGCCCTTTCCGTCGTCTGGCTCGCCGGCGGCGCCCTGCTTCTCAGCATCCTCGGCAACCTCAACCTCGCCAACCTGTTCCAGGCTTCGACCTACCAGGCCAATCCAGGCCTGGCGCTCGGCATTCTCGCCGTGGTGCTGCCGCCCTTCTTCTTCTTTGCCGTGGCCGGCCTGATCTGGCGCTCTCAGGAAATGCGCTTCGTCACCCGTTCGATGACGCAGGTCGCCTTGCGTCTGGCGGAGCCTGAAGGAGCCGCGGCCGAGGCTGTCACCTCCGTCGGCCAGGCCATCCGCCGGGAAGTCGCCGCCATGGGCGACGGCATCGACCGCGCCCTCGCCCGCGCCAGCGAACTCGAAATCATGGTGCATAACGAGGTTTCGATGCTCGAGCGCTCCTATACGGAGAGCGAGCAGCGCATCCGCTCGTTGGTGGACGATCTTTCGACCCAGCGCGAAGCCATCGTCGGCAATGCCGACCGCGTACGCTCGGCCATCGTGGTCGCGCATGACGACCTGACCCTGGCGCTCGGCTCCGTCGCCGGCCGCATTTCCTCGGAAGTCTCCGAAGCCGGCCTGCAGGTGATGCGCTCCTTCGGCGAGCGCGGCAGCCAGCTCACGTCGGAGCTCGCCAAAGTTGGCGACCACATGGTCGGCGCCATGGCCGATCGTGGCAATTCGCTGATCGACCGCATGACGACGACCGCGCAGGACGTCAACAAGGCACTGTCGAGTTCGTCCGACCAGGTGACCGAGCAGCTCAACCGCCGCGTCGCCGAGATCACCGAACACCTGACCTCGACCTCCAACCAGGTCAACGAGAACTTCGCGACCCGCGCCAACGAGATCAGCAACACGTTGTCCTCGCGCGCCCTCGAGCTCAACGAGACCCTGACCACCAGCAGCCAGCGCATCGTCGACGACATCGTCGAACGCGGCACCGCGGTCAACGACACGCTGGTGCGCACCGGTTCGGGCCTGACCAATGCCTTCGCCGAGGGCACCGACGTGGTGGTCAGCTCCATTCGCGATACCGGCGCCAAGATGGTCGAGCAGATCATCGGCTCCGTGGCCGACGTCAATAGCACGCTGCGCTCGACGGGCGATGCCATTCTCGGCGACTTGCAGAACCGCGGCATGGACGTCGCCGGCAAGCTCGAGAGCACGGCCACCCAGATCGCAGAGATCATCACCACCCGCGGCGGCGACCTTGCCGATCGCCTCACCCAGACCGGCGAGCGCATTCACGAATCCATCGTGGTCGGCGGCGGCGACATCGATCGCAGGCTGGCAGCGACCGGCCAGACCATCGTGGCCAACATCGAAAAGCGCAGCACCGAAGCCGAGTCTGCTGTCACGGCATCGGCACAGCGCCTGCAGGCCGTGCTGGAAGAGGAAGGCACACAGCTTTCAGCCCGTATCAACACGGCCGCCCGCGACGCTTCCGGCATTCTCGCCATTGGTGGCGACACGCTGACCCGCGTCATCGGCGAGCGCAGCGCTGCCGCCGTCTCGCAGATCAATTTCGGCGTGTCGCGGCTCGAGAACACCGTCGAAACCCAGACCAACGCCTTCGGCAAGGCTCTCGCCGAACGGCTGGACAGCCACGAGAAGCGCAGCCAGGAGATCGCAGACAATCTGCATGCGCGTCTCGACGAGCGCCTGTCGGGCCTGGAATCCCGCAGCCTCGACCATGCCCAGAAGGTACATTCGGCCCTGGACGACACGCTCAAGGGCTTCGATACACGCTTTGCCGAAAGCGCCGGCACCATCCATGCCGGGCTCGACACCCGCATGTCCGAGTTTGAGCATCGCTTCAAGTCGCTCTCCACCCTCGCCCATGCCGATCTCGACCGGCGCCTGGGCGAATTCGAGGTGCGCTTCGCCACCAATATCCAGAACAACCGTTCGGGCCTCGACGATACGCTCAAGGGCTTCGAGCAGCGCTTCAACGCCAATGCCGAGCAGGCGCATGGTGCTCTCAGCCAGCGCCTCGGTGAGTTCGAGCAGCGCTTCGGCACCAATGCCGAGGATATCCACGCCTCGCTCAGCCAGCGCCTCGGCGACTTCGAGAAGCGCTTCGGCTCGGGTGCCGACAGCATCCATGCCTCGCTCAGCCAGCGCCTCGGCGAATTCGAAGAGCGCTTCGGCGCCGGCGCCGAGACCATTCACACCACGCTCAATCAGCGTCTGGGCGACTTCGAGAAGCGCTTCGGCTCGGGCGCCGACAGCATCCATGCCTCGCTCAGCCAGCGCCTCGGCGAGTTCGAGCAGCGCTTCAGCGCCGGCGCCGAGGATATTCACACCACGCTCAATCAGCGTCTGGGCGACTTCGAACAGCGCTTCGGTGCGGGTGCCGATGACATCCACGCCGCCCTCAGCCAGCGTCTGGGTGACTTCGAGCAGCGCTTCATGTCGGGCGCCGGCGACATCCAGACTGCCCTTTCGCAGCGCCTCGGCGAGTTCGAGCACCGCTTCATGTCGGGAGCGGGCGGCATCCAGACTGCCCTCGCCGACCGCATGAGCGAATTCGAACAGCGCTTCATGTCGGGCGCTGGCGACATCCAGACCGCCCTCGCCCAGCGCATGAGCGAGTTCGAACAGCGCTTCGGCTCCGGTGCTCAGGGGATCGAGACCACGCTCAACCAGCATCTGGGTGAGTTCGAGAAGCGTTTCGGTTCCAACGCCCGCGACATCCAGACCACGCTCAGCCGCGAGCTGGGTGGTTTCGAACAACGCTTCGGCGCCAGCGCCGATCAGGCCCAGGCCGCGATCGAGCAGCGCATCAGCGATTTCGAGCAGCGCTTCGGCGCCAGCGCGGACCAGGTTCAGGCCTCGGTCGACAAGCGCCTGGGCGAGTTCGAACTGCGCTTCGGCTCCAGTGCCAACGGCGCTCAATCGGCTCTCGACAAGCGCCTGGGCGAATTTGAACAGCGCTTCGGTGCCAGTGCCGAGGATGCGCATGGCCGGATCGACACGCGCCTCAACCAGTTCGAGCAGTATTTTGCCGGCAGCGCCAATGACGCCCATACCCTGCTCGATACCCGCCTCAATGATTTCGAGCGCCGCTTCCAGCTGATGGCCTCGACGGCCGCCTCGAATTTCGAGAACCGCATCAGCGACTTCCAGGCCAGCTTCAGCGACACGCTGCAAGCCAACCAGGCCGATCTCGCCGCCCGTCTCGGCGATTTCCAGAGCCGCTTCAACGGAGATGTGCAGAACACCCAGGCCGCGCTCGACGACAGCCTGGCCGCCTTCGAGATGCGCTTCGCCAGCAACACCGCTCTGGTGCGCTCCTCGCTCGACCAGCGCTTCGGCGCCTTCGAGACGCATTTCCTCAACAACTCCTCCGTCTTGCAGGACGCACTCGACGAACGTCTGGTTACGCTGCAGGCGCAGGTCGCGGCCAATACCGACGTCATCCATGGCGCGATTGCCGACAAGCTCAACGCCTTCGAGACCAAGTTCCAGTCGAACGCGACCACCATCCACGCCACGCTGGACAATCAGCTCAAGGCCTTCGAGGATGGCATGAGCCAGCGTATCGGCGAGGTGAACCAGTCACTGGGGCGCCAGATCTCCGAGCTCGACGACATCGTCAGCAACCGCGGCCAGGCCCTTGCCGCCCGCATCGGCGACGATTCCCGGGCCCTCAGCGACGACCTCGCCCAGAAGCTGCTCGGCTTCGAGAGCTCAATCCGCCTGCACGGTACCCGCCTCACCGACCAGGTGCAGGCCCACACCGCACAGGCAGCCGAACTGCTCGGTGGCAAGCTCGAAGCCTTCGATGCCCGTTTTGGCACCCACACGGCCTCCGTCGCCCAGACGCTGGAAGAAAAGCTGGCGGCACTGGACGGACAGTTGTCGGATCTCGATGACCGCCTGACCACCAAGGCGAGCGACGTCGCCCAGGCCATCGAGGGCCGCCTCGCCCGGATCGATCAGGGCCTGGACAGCCGCGCCCGCTCGCTCAACGAGACCCTGGCGACCCGTACGCTCGAACTCGCCAAGCTCCTCGGCGAAGGCGGCAAGGAAGTCGGCGCCACGCTGGAAGCCAAGGCCCGCGAGGCCAGCGACCTGCTCGACGGCCGCGCCGCCGCCATCGGCAGCGTGCTCGACAACCGCGCCTCCCAGATCAGCGACCTCCTGGATGGCCGCAGCAGCGCCATCGACGAATTGCTCGGCGGCCGCGCCACGCAGATCAGCGCCCTCATCGACGAACGGACGCAGGCGATCGGCACCCTGCTCGACGGGCGGGCCCGCGAGATCACCTCGCTCATCGACGGCCGCAGCGCGGCGCTCACCGAGACCCTGTCGCGCCGCGCCGACGACATCGTCGTGGCGCTCGGCAACAAGGGCGCCGACCTGACCGAAACGCTCGGCGCCCGCGCCGAGGACCTGACCTCGCATCTCGACAGCCGCTCCTCGCTGATGAGCAACGACCTGACGGTCAAGGCGGCCGAAATCGCAGCGCAGTTCGACAGCAAGACCACGGCCATTGCGGACGCGCTGTCCAGCAAGGTCGGCGAAATCGATCGCGCCCTCAGCACGCGTGCCGACGACATCGCGCACACGCTCGACTCGCGGATCACCCGCTTCGAACAGGACGTTCTCGGCCGCCTCGCCGATCTTTCTGACTCGCTCGACTCGCGCGGCCTGCATATTGCCGACACCCTCAGCGAGAAGGTGCAGAACGTCTCGGTCGACCTCCTGCAGAGCGTCGCTTCGGTCGATGCCACGCTGAGCCGCCTGTCCGGCGACGTCAGCGTCAAGCTCGGCGAGCGTGCAGAGGAGATCAATGCCCTGCTCGACACCCGCGCCAATGCCATGGCCGGCCTGCTCAGCGAACGCGGTCAGCAGTTGATCGACACGCTGAACCAGATCTCGGGCGATGTCAGCACGCAGTTGCGCGACAAGACCAGCGCCCTCGCCAGCCTCCTGGGCGCCCGCTCCGGCGAGATCGCCCGGATTCTCGACGAGCGCGGCCAGTTTCTGGTCGAGACGCTGTCCACGCGCAGCACCAGCATGTCGAGCGAACTCGGCGACATCGCCGACACGGTGGCCAAGGCGCTCGACGAGCGTGCGGGCCAGCTTGCCGAGTTGATCGGCCAGAAGGGCGGCGACCTGGTCGAAGCACTCTCGACCAAGCGTTTCGAACTCAGCCAGGCGCTGGAGGCTTCGTCGCAAGCCCTCTCCTCCTCCATCGAGACCAAGGCCAGCCAGGCGATCGGCGATCTCGGTTCGTTGCAGGCCCGTCTGCGCGAGGAGATCACCGGGCTGCTGGATCGGGTCGCGGGCACCAACACCGCCCTGCACGAGTCGCTCGACAATTCCACCAAGGCCCTCGATGCCATCGAGGGTGGCCTGGCCGGCCGCCTGCGCGACTTCCAGTCGACCATGCTGAATCTCGCCGACCAGACCAGCGGCGCGACCGATCGCGTCGGTGATCAGGTCACGACGCTGCGCGACCTTGCCGCGCACGTCATCAGCGATGTCGGCACCATGGCCAATCGCCTGGAGGAACAGAGCAACCACCTCAGCAGCGCTGCGGCTGTCCTGACCGACACACAGACCCGTGTCGACCAGGCCCTCGACGAACGTCGCGCCACCCTGGAGGCCCTGGTCTCCACCGTCGGCGGCAAGGTCGAGGCGATGGAAGCGATGATGAAATCCTTCGCCGAAGTGATCGAGGAAAAGCTCGCCAATGCCGAAAGCAAGGCGCGCCAGACCAGCGGCCTGCTTGCCGACAACGCCAACACCACGGCGCAGGCCATCGCCGACCAGTTCGAGCTCATCCGCGCCACCACCGGCAAGGAGCGCGACCGCACCTCCACGGCCCTCAAATCGACCTATGAGCAGGCAGTGCAGGAAATCTCCGGCCTGTTCGGCAGCGCCACCGAGCGTTTCGCCGAAGTGGCCCAGGAGATGCGCGGCATGACCCAGACCGTGAAGCAGGAGCTGGAAGCCACCCGCTCCGAGCTCAAGCGCGGCCTCCTGGAGATCCCGAAGGAAACCTCGGACTCCACCGCCACCATGCGCCGTGTCGTGGCCGAGCAGATCCAGGCCCTCAACGACCTCGCCGATATCGTCAGCCGCTCCAGCCGCTCGCTCGATATCGCCGAGCCGACCGACCGGCCGATCCCTGCCCCGCTCCGGCTGCGCGAGCGCGCCGACGTGGCGGCCGAGGCCCCTGCCCGCCGGGCGGAAATGCCGCGCGCCGGCACGCTGCCTCCGGTGCCCGAGTTGAAGCCTGCCGCGCCGGCCCGCAGCACCGCTGTGGCAGCACCCGCCTCGCGGGGTGAACGTCGCGGTACCGGCTGGCTCTCGGAAGTGCTGGCCCGCGCCTCGCGCGAAGAGCCCGAACCGGCTCCCCAGGCCAACACGCCCGCCGTGATGGCCTCCTCCCTCGACACGCTGTCGGTCGATATCGCCAAGATGGTCGAGCATGACGCCGTCGCCGAGGTTTGGGACCGTTACCGTCGTGGCGAGCGCAACGCCTTCTCGCGCCGGCTCTACACGCTGCAGGGCCAGCAGGCCTTCGAGGAAATCCGCCGGCGCTATCGGCGCGACGCGGACTTCCAGGCGACGGTGGACCGCTACGTCCAGGAGTTCGAACAGCTCATCACCGAAGTGGACCGCGAGGATCGCAGCGGCAACATGGCCCGGACCTATCTCACCGCCGATTCCGGCAAGGTCTATACGATCCTGGCGCACGCAGCCGGCAAGCTCACCTGAGCCCGGCTGGAAACGACCTTTCTCAACTGCCTGGTTGAGCATGGAAAAGGCCCCGAAATCCCAGGGCCTTTTTCGTTGTGTCGGCAGGATGGCTGCCATGCCGAAGCTGGGCTTGCGCTGAAGCCAGGCGCCGCTATTGTCCGTCAATCCTCAGCCAACATGCCGACGCCCGGCTTGCAGTGAGACGTTTGCGATGGGTGACGCCCTGCTCCATCAGTTCCATGCCTTGCTGGCGGTCTATGCGCTCTACACCGTCGCCGTCGCCAGCCCCGGCCCGAGCAACATGGCCATCATGGGCGTGGCCATGGGACAGGGGCGCCTGCCGGCGCTGGTACTGGCTTCCGGCATCATGACGGGCTCGATGATCTGGGCAATGCTGGCGGCCACCGGGGTTTCCACCTTGCTGGCCGCCTATGCCAACGCCATCACCGCCATCAAGATCGGCGGTGGGCTCTATCTTCTCTATCTGGCCGTCAAATCGGCGCGTTCGGCCTTCAAGGCCGGCCAGGACGAAACCAGGCAAGAACGGGGTCCGATCGACTACCGCCGGCTCTACTGGCGTGGCCTGATGCTGCATCTGACCAATCCGAAGTCGATCCTGGCCTGGATCGCCATCATGTCGCTCGGCCTGAAATCGGACGCTCCCGGCTATACGGCCCTGGCCATCATCGTCGGCTGCGCCATGATCGGACTGACGACCTTCGGCGGTTACGCCCTGGTCTTTTCCGCCCGCCCCATGGTTCGCCTCTATCAGAAGGCGCGGCGCTGGATCGAAGCCACGCTGGCATTGTTCTTCGGCCTGGCCGGTATCCGCCTGCTGCTGTCGCGGATGTGAGTCCGGACATCGCCTGGTCATAGGGCCGCGCGCCGGGCTCCAACCTTGATAGTCAAACCGGCAGGCTGGCACCGCCCTGTTTGACCGCACTGGCTGGCACAGGCGTGGTCTTTGCCCGGCGGCAGGCATCCACCACATTGGCGACGAACTGGTGGGCGCAGGCGTCCCAGGAATATTTCAAGGCCTCCGCCCGGGCGTCCGCGGGCTTGAGGTCGAGGCAGGCGCGCGCCGCGACGGCAAGGTCGTTGTCGAGGATGCCGGTCCTGCCGGAGCTGATCACGTCGATCGGCCCCGTCACCGGAAAGGCTGCCACCGGCAGGCCGCTGGCCATCGCTTCGAGCAGGACGATGCCGAATGTATCGGTCAAGCTCGGGAAGACGAAGACATCCGCCGAGGCATAGGCCCTCGCCAGGTCCTCTCCCTCCAGCATGCCGGCAAAATGAACGGCCGGATAGCGCGAGCGCAGTATCTCCAGGGCTGGGCCTCCGCCAACCACCACTTTCGAGCCGGGCAGGTCGAGATCGAGGAAGGCCTCGATGTTCTTCTCGACCGCAACCCGGCCGACATAGAGGAAGATCGGTCCCGGCAGGTCGAAGATGCGCACCGGTCTTGGCCGGTACAGTTCGGCATCGACCCCGCGAGACCAGCGCATCAGCCGCTTGAAGCCGCGGGCCGCCAGTTCACGCTCAAGAGCCGGCGTAGAGACCATCGTCCCTGCCCCGGCATTGTGGAAACGCCGGATCCAGCGATAGCTCCAGTCGAGCGGTACCGGAACGCGCGCAGCGAGATATTCGGGAAAGCGAGTGTGATAGCTGGTGGTGAAAGGGCGTCCCTTCTTCAAGCAGGCCCGGCGGGTCAGCAGGCCGATCGGCCCTTCGGTGGCGATATGGACATAATCCGGCTTCTCGGCCTCGATATGCCGCTCGATGGCGCCGAGCGGCGGCATGGCAAGGCGGATTTCCGGATAGGATGGCATCGGCACCGACCAGAAGCGATCCGGCGCCAGGAAGTCGATTTCGACGCCCTGTCGCGATGCAGCAGCAGCCGTCTGCTCCAGGGACCGGACGACGCCGTTCACCTGCGGGCGCCAGGCATCGGTGGCGATCAGGATCTTCATGGGACCGGCTCAGGCGGCGCGCTGAGGAACCAGCGTCTCGTCCTGGAGGGCCGGAGGCTTGTCGGCCTGCCGGACCAGTTCGCTCCAGCGCACCAGTTCGAAACGGCCGTCGAAATGCTCGACGATCGCGGTGCAGCTTTCCACCCAGTCGCCGGAATTGATGTAGGTGACGCCATCGAGGTCGCGCAGCGTGGCGTGGTGGATGTGGCCGCAGATGATCCCGTCGCAATTCAAACGCTTGGCTTCCTTGGCCAGGGTTTCCTCGAAATGGCCGATGAAGCTGACGGCGTTCTTCACCTTGAGCTTGGCCCAGGCGGACAGAGACCAGTAGGACATGCCGAGGCGCCGGCGAATGGCGTTCAGCCAGGTATTCACACCCAGGGCCGTGACATAGGCCCAGTCGCCGAGCAGGGCCAGCCACTTGGCGTGGCGCACCACCACGTCGAAGGCATCGCCATGCATTACTAGGTAGCGCTTGCCATCCGCCGCGACATGCACGGTCTGCTCGATGACCTCGATGCCCCCGAAGTGATGCCCGGGAAAATCGCGCAGGAATTCGTCGTGGTTGCCGGGAATATAGACCATGCGCGCACCCTTGCGGGCCTTGCGCAGCAGCTTCTGCACCACGTCGTTGTGGGCCTGCGGCCAGTACCA
Source organism: Labrys sp. 22185 (assembly GCF_052045555.1). Lineage (NCBI taxonomy): Bacteria > Pseudomonadati > Pseudomonadota > Alphaproteobacteria > Hyphomicrobiales > Xanthobacteraceae > Labrys > Labrys sp. 22185. The sequence goes on from NZ_JBQEPH010000008.1 coordinate 26,513, forward strand.
GCCGCTTTTCAACTGCCAGGCATCGACGATGTCGCCGACGAGGTAGATCGTCTCGGCGTCATAGGCGCGCAGGAAGTCCAGCAGCATGCCGGCCTGGCAGCCACGCGTCCCCAGATGCACATCCGAGATAAAGAGCGCTCGGTAGCGCGTGCCTTCGCTGTCGCTGTTCATGGCACCATCCTCGCCTGGCCCAAAAAACCTGTCGTCGAAACGAAGCATGAGAACGCGGCGCTTGCTTTGATGCGCTTTGCTGCAGACATCAGCGAAATCGACGACGCATCCTGATTGTCACAAACACGATTCAGTTCATGGTTTTATGACAGGCGACATGTCCGAGGGGGATCGCTGCCCATTCGCCCGCTTTTTCTCTGATGGCGTCTTGAGCCGAGACGAAAACAGCTCGATTTGCAAAGACACGCCGAAACAAAGACTTGCAGCAAACAGGCATTCACTCATGAGGGCCTTTCGCTCTAGTGATAGGCAACCCACAGCACGATGGCACCAAGCACAATGCGGTAGATGATGAAGGGCCAGGTCGAAAAGCGCTCGAGGATGCGCATCAGTCCCCAAAGGGCGGCAAAAGAGGAAATCGCCCCGACCACCAGGCCCACCAGGAGGATCAGCCAGCCTTCAACGGAGAGATGGGCACGCAGAAGCGTGGCGATTTCGTGCAGGCCGGCCAGGGCAATCGCGGGAATGCCCAGAAGGAAGGAAAAGCGTGCCGCCTCCTCGCGCGAGAAACCGCAGAACAGCGACGCCGTCAGGGTCGAGCCGGACCGCGACACGCCGGGGATCAGGGCGCCCACCTGAGCGAGCCCGACGATCAGGGCATCGCGCAATCGCATGTCCTCGACCCGGCGCCGATGGCGAGCCAGGAGTTCGGCAGCAGCGAGCAGGCCGCCCATGACAAGGCAGGCAAGGCCGATCACAGGCAGGGCCCGCAGGGGACTGTCGCAACGATTGAGCGTTGGCGCGAGCAGCAGGCCGGCCAGCACGATCGGCACCGTACCCAGCACCACGCCGACCGCCAGGCGAAATTTCGGGGACATCCAATCCCCTGTCCGCACGGCCGCCAGCGATCCCAGGGTGATCGAGCGGATATCCGTCCAGAAATAGCAGACCACCGCGCACAGGGCCGCAAGCTGCATGGCCGCGGAGAAGGCCGAGCCGGGATCCTGCCAGCCAAGCAGGGCCGGCACCAATCGCATATGGGCCGTGGAGGAGATCGGCATCAACTCGGTGATACCCTGGACGACGCCGAGGAAAGCGACCTTTGCCACCCCCAAAGTCATGAAGCCGGTGTCGACGCCTTCGGTGCAAGCGCCATTCATTCCACACCTCGAAGATTGCGCCCGGCCCAGCACGCGCGCCCACAAAGCTTTCGATCACGGCAACTTTGCGGCAGGCTAGCGTCGCCGATGAAATTGCGGTGCGCTTCATGTGACGGCGTGTTGCCGCTGCGGCGAGCGGCAAGATTAAATCGGACACAACTTCGGCTTGTACCCTTGAAGCTGCCCCCAGCCACCCCCAATTGCTCGGGTGCTGGGTTGCAACATGGGAGAGGATAATGACCTCTTGTTCTACGCGTGGCCGCTGGCATCCGCTTCATGTCGTGGCGGTCATCGCCGGCTTTCTGATCTGGTGGCCGCTTGGCCTGGCGGCGCTGGCCTATTTCATCTGGGGCGACCGCTTTCCCCGGGAAAAGGTGCGTGAAGGCTTCGAGCGGGCCAAGGCGGAATTCGCCGGCTTCTCGCGTGATCAGCGCAGCTATGCCGGCCAGGGCTGGTCGGCCACCGGCAATGCCGCTTTCGACGATTATCGCCGCGAGACGCTGCGCCGCCTGGAAGAGGAGCGCCGGCGCCTCGAGGAAGAAGGTCGCGCCTTCGCCGAATTCGTCACCAATCTGCGTCGTGCCCGCGACAAGGAAGAGTTCGATCGCTTCATGGCCGAGCGCAATGCCGCACGCAATGGTGGCGAGGGACACTCCGCCTGATCCCGAGAGCAAGGCGCGTTTGGGCGGGAGCGATGTAGACCAAGCAGGTCGCACCTTGCTCAGGCCACCAATGTTTCCAAACCGATCACGAGGCCCGCACAGCCCAGCTGTGCGGGCTTTGTCATGTGCCGGGCTTGGGGACGACAGGCTTGGACGCAACCTTCGCGAAACCCGCGAAGGACTATCCGTTCTTTCTGCGCAAAGCGCGCTTCCACCGCATTTTGCCCGCAGATTGGGGGGTGCATTCCCTCTTCTCGACATGATTCCAACCATTCATCTGACAAATATTGGTGTGGCATCCCACACAATGCTTGCGACCGCCCCCCCGATCGGGCATGGTCCGCACCGGCCGGCTGATGGCATTTGCCTCGCGAGGACCGGCTTTCAGGATCGATAATTTCAACGACAGCCGAAGGGCTGCAACTTTCGTCTAAAGGACCCCACAATGAAGCTGGTACGGTTTGGCGTGCCGGGCTCTGAAAAGCCCGGTTTGATCGATGCGGATGGCAAGATCAGGGACTTGTCGGCCCATGTCGCCGATTGGAAGGGCGATGCCCTCTCGCCGCAGTCTTTGGCCCGGATCGCCGCCCTTGCGCCAACCTCGCTGCCGGAAGTGACCGGTAATCCGCGCCTGGGCTCCTGCGTCGCCCGGCCCGGCAACTTCATTGCGGTCGGCCTGAACTATGCCGACCATGCGGCCGAGAGCAACATGCCGATTCCCAAGGAGCCGGTGCTGTTCAACAAGGCACCGTCCTGCGTGGTCGGCCCCAATGACGACGTCGTCATTCCGCGCGGTTCGGAAAAGACGGACTGGGAAGTGGAGCTCGCCATCATCATCGGCAGCCGCGCTTCCTATGTCGAGGAGAAGGACGCCCTCTCCTATGTCGCCGGCTATGCCGTCTGCAACGACGTCTCCGAGCGCGCCTACCAGATCGAGCGCTCCGGCCAGTGGATGAAGGGCAAGGGCTGCCCGACCTTCGGTCCGCTCGGCCCCTGGCTGGTTACCCCCGACGAAGTCGGCGACGTCCAGAACCTTTCCATGTGGCTCGATGTCGACGGCGAGCGCGTGCAGACCGGCTCGACCAAGACCATGATCTTCGGTGTCGCCCACATCGTGCACTACATCTCGCAGTTCCTGATCCTGGAACCCGGCGATGTCATCACCACCGGCACGCCTCCCGGCGTCGGTATGGGCATGAAGCCGCCGCGCTATCTCAAGCCCGGCAATGTGATGACGCTCGGCATCGAGAAGCTCGGCGACCAGCGCCAGACCACGGTGGCCTGGAGCGCCTGACCTTCCACCGCGCCTGACGGCATGACTGGCGCCCTTCCCCGCTCGATGAGAGGAAGGGTGTCAGGTGTTGAAAGGTGAGACGGCACAACATGAAAAAGCCTTCGCGCCGGCGAGAACCTGCGCGAAGGCTTTTTTATTGGAAGTTCAGCGTCTTACTTGAAGATACCAGGCTGGTTGGGTTCGCCCGGATCATCCCAGCGATAGGTCAAGCTGGCCGAAACGATGTCGACGGACGAGTCCGTCTTGGCGAAATAGGGCAATCCCACATAATGAGGGTTGCGGGCATTGAGCTTGATATCGCCGTTCACGGTGAACAGATGCGAATAGGCAAGATCGACCGAAAGCTTGTTGTTGATCTTGTAGCCCAGGCCGATCGAAGCGTGGATGCGATCACTGTCAGGTAGACGCAGATCACGATTGAAGTCGGAAATCGGCGACCATTCGTAGCCAAGGCCCGCGCGCAACGTCAGCTCCGGGCTCCAGGCATACTCACCGCCGACCGAAACGAAATAGCCATCGTCATATTTGAACGGCAGAGTCGTCACTTGGCGGCCTGTTGCAGGTCCCGATGTCGCGATGACGGGGATTATGCCGAAAGTGCTCCATTTCGTCCATTCGAAACCGGCGGAAAGCGTGAGGTCGGGCGTAACCGTCTGCGTGATGCCGATGGTCAACTGATCCGGGAGTTCCAAGTCGGCCTTGACTCCCGTCCGTCCCAGCGGAGTACGCAAATTGCCCTCCAGGTCCTGCTTGACGGACGAACGGTAACCGATGCCGATTACGGTGCCTTCCATTGGCGTCAGCGTTACACCCGCGGTGAAGCCATAGCCCCAGCTATCGCCCCGAAGAGTTGCATTTGGAGCGTTGGGAGCCGGAGAGATCGCTTGACTGAGCCGAGTCTTGAAGTACATGGCCTGGAAGCCGACGCCAACTGACAGCCAGTCCGTTACCTTATAGGCAATGTTGGGATTGATGTCGAAGGAGACGACCTTGGAGGTACGTGCGTAAACCTGCCCAGGCGCGTTGAAGGGGTTCTTGGTGACCAAGCCGAACGGCGTGTTGGTGGCAAGACCGATCCAGAGCCTGTCATTGACCTGGTAGGAGGTATAACCAGCTGCAAGGAAACTGTCCTGGCCGATATCCCCCGTCGAGGGCCAGTCCCGGGTTATGCCGCCGACACTGTATGGCTTGATGTCAGACTGCGGAAAGATGCCATTGAGGACCCACTCCGATTGCCAGCCCGGAACGAAGGTCATCGTCGCCGGGTTCCAATACATGGAGCTGAGGCCAGCCGATCCCGCCGCGACGCCGGCAAAGCCCTGGCCAAGACCAATCGTGCTCTGCTCGCGCAGCATGAAGGAGCCGGCATAGGCCTGGCTTGCCGTCAGCGAAACGCCGGCCATCAGCAGGAATGCGAGTTGGGTGTTTCTTGCCATTCGTTCCCCCATATGATGACCCGCCGCTACGGCAGGTCCGGCTGAGTAATCTCAGCTGCCTATTGCTTTTGTCTGACCACGAGCAAGTAAGTGTTGCTTGCGGACGGTTCATTCGAACTCATGATTCTTCGTACCAGAATATTCGACGCTTCGTAACGGCCGGGGTCGCCGTTTCATCGTGTTTCCGTCACACCTGTGTCTCAATTCAGCGGGGTTGTTGCGTTCCTGTAACACTCGGTTTTTACGTCAACTTGGGGCGAGAAATATGCTTTACCGAGTGAAAAACCATCCCAAAGCTCGTTGGCGCGCGACCACGCGGGTCGGGGGCACTCCGACGGCTCGATGAAAGAGGAGTGAAACACAAACGTCTCCATCATCATCTTGTTGGATGACAATACATCGCAAAGCTTAGATAATTCCCGAGAACTTCTTCAGGCGGGAGCTCGGCAATGAGCGTCATCCCTTTTCCTCGCGTCGGCCTGCAGAAAGGCCCTGCAGCCCTGTTGCCGCCCATTCCCATCTTCGATGCACGCGACAGCGGCCTGGCCCTGCACGCCCAGGCCCGCCTGGATACCGTGCGGGCGCTGCTGCGCTCCTGCCTGATCTCGATGCCGGCGGAGGCCCATGGCAAGGTGGCCGAACTCGACGCCGGCGCGCATGCCTGGCTGCTCGCCAGCCCCTCCCCCTATGTCGGCGAGATCGAGGCGATCGCCGCGCTCCTGCCGATGCCTGGCGCCTTCCTGATCAACGCAGCCTATGAGTGGGGCTGCACAACCCTGGCGGCGGCCGCTCCGGACGGACGCGGTGCCCGGCTGCTGCGGACGCTCGATTGGGATTTCGACGGTCTCGGCCGCTTCGTCGAAGTGGTCCGCCAGCGCGGCCCTGCAGGAGAATTCCTCAACGTGACTTGGCCGGGCGCCGTGGGTGTGCTGACGGCCCTGGCACCCGGCCGTTTTGCCGCCACCATCAACAAGGGCCCGACACCGGCCGGCGCGGCCAGCGCCAGCGGTGCGATCGTGCCGGATCTGTCCGGCTTGCGGCGCGGGCTGATGCCCGCCATGCACCTGCTTCGCCGCGTCTTCGAGGAGGCTCCCGATTTCGCCACCGCGCGGGACCTGATGGAACGTATACCGATCGCCGCCGAGACGATCTTCACGCTGACAGGCCTCTCGCCTGCCGAGACCTGCGTGATCGAGCGCAGGCCCGAGGCTTTCGTCACGCAGCCCGGCCCGGTCGCCGCCGCCAATGACTGGGCCAATGCGCCGAGCTGGAACAATGGGATGCTGTGCGAAAGCGACAGTCCCAGCCGCCGGCTGGCGATCGCCTCCCATGCCGGCCGGGCCATGGCGCCCTTCGCCTGGGTGGAGCCCCCCTTGCGCAATGCCATCACCCGGCTTGCCGTCGAGGCCGACGCCCGCCAGGGCAGCCTGCGTGTCCGCGGCTATGAGGCAACACCGGACCGCAGCGATGCCATGCCCGTCACTGCCGACCTTGAGCTGCAGGTCTGACGACAGCGCTGGCGGGAAACACGCGCACTCGCGTCACCATAGAAGAAGGGGCGGACCGTTGGCCCGCCCCTCTCCGGTGTTGCCTGTCGTTGGACTTCAGGCCGCCGCAGCGACCGTTTGCGGCGTGTCGTCGCCGCTCAACGCCGCTGCGAGCTGGGCCTTGTCGAGTTCGCCTTCCCAGCGAGCCACCACGATGGTGGCGACGGCATTGCCGACCAGATTGGTGAGGGCGCGGCATTCGGACATGAAGCGGTCGATGCCGAGGATGAGCGCCATGCCGGCAACCGGGACGGCGGGCACCACGGCCAGCGTCGCCGCCAGGGTGATGAAGCCGGCGCCGGTGATGCCAGCCGCGCCCTTCGAGCTCAGCATGGCGACGAGAAGCAGCAGGATCTGGTCGCCCCAGCTCAGCTGGATGCCGGTGGCCTGCGCGATGAACAGCGCCGCCAGGGTCATGTAGATGTTGGTGCCGTCGAGGTTGAAGGAATAGCCGGTCGGAATGACGATGCCCACCACCGACTTGCGGCAGCCGGCCCGCTCCATCTTGTCCATCAGGCTGGGAAGCGCCGCCTCGGAAGAAGAAGTGCCGAGCACCAGCAAGAGCTCTTCCTTGATATAGCGGATCAAGGCAAGGATCGAGAAGCCGTTATACCAGGCGACTGCCCCCAACACGACCAGCACGAAAAGCAGCGAGGTCAGGTAGAAGGTGCCGATCAGCATCAAGAGATTGGCGACCGAACCGATGCCATAAGCGCCGATGGTGAAGGCCATGGCGCCGAAGGCGCCGATGGGGGCGGCCTTCATCAGGATGGCGACCAGCCGGAACATGCCGCGCGAGATCGAGTTCAGCACGATCATCAGCGGTTCGGCCGCACTGCCGATCTGGGCCAGCGCGATACCGAACACCACCGAGAAGAACAGCACCTGCAACACGTCCCCGCCCGCCAGCGCGCTGATCGGGTTGTTGGGAATGATGTTCATCAGGAAGCCGGTGATGGTCTGGTCATGCGCCTTGGCGGCATAATCGGCCACTGCCTTGGGATCCAGCGTGGCCGGATTGATGTTCAGTCCTGCGCCCGGCTGCACGACATTGCCGACCAGAAGCCCAATGATCAGGGCCAGTGTGGAGAAGGTCAGGAAGTAGATGAAGGCCTTGCCGACGACACGGCCGAGCTTCTTGAGATCGCTCATGCCGGCAATGCCGGTGATCACGGTCAGCGCGATCACCGGGGTGATCACCATCTTCACCAGCTTGATGAAGGCGTCGCCCAGCGGCTTCAGGGACTTGCCGATATCGGGATAGAAATGACCGAGCAAAATCCCCAGCGCGATCGCGACAAGGACCTGGAAATAGAGGTTTGCATAGAAGGGGCGCTTGCGCGGAGCTTCTGCCTTGGGCGTCTCGCTGAGGGCGATCATCTGTTCCTCCGTGGGGCCTTGGCAGGCAGCCTGGCCCATGGGTTTCCTCGACGCCGCTTTCTGCTAGCGGCTTCCCTGTGAACAGCAAGTCTCGTGCCAACCTTCCAAGATATTGATATTGCTTGCCTTCACGATTCTTACCCGATGACGGCGCCGGCAGCATTGAGCGAAGTCCCGCACATCGACCTTGCTCTTGTGCGGATTTCCGCACATGCTCGATATGAAGGATGACAGCGGAAACCGATGAGCGGAGCGGCACAAAGACGGCGAAGGCGACGGATCGAATGGCTGATTTTTGCTGCCCTCAGCCTGGCAAGCCTGGCACTCTCCGTCTGGCTCGCCGGCAATTACGGCACGCGCCAGGCCGCCGACGCCCTCAGGGCCCAGGCTGCCGGCAGCGCCACGCTGGATATCGCGGTCCTGCGCAGCGAGCTGGAAAAACAGCGCACGCTTTCCCTGGTGCTGTCGCGCGATCCCGATGTGCTTACTACCTTGAGCACGCCGGATACGGCCCATATCGGCGCCATGAACGCCAAGCTCGAAAGCCTGAACGCGGGCGCGCGCTCGGCCGTGATCTATCTGATCGACCGCACGGGCCTGGCGATCGCCTCCTCCAACTGGAAGGAGGACATCAGCTTCGTCGGCACCAACTATGCCTTCCGCCCCTATTTCACCGAAGCCGTGGCCAAGGGTGATACCGAGCATTTCGCCCTCGGTACCGTCAGCCAGCGGCCCGGCCTCTACATCGCCCGACGCATCGACGGCCCAGGCGGCATGCAGGGCGTCATCGTGGTCAAGGTGGAGTTCTTCTCGGTCGAGGAAGACTGGCATCGCTCGGGCGCCATCGTCTACGTCACCGACCCTCGCGGCATCGTGCTGCTGACCAGCCAGCCGGAATGGCGTTTCATGGCGCAGGCCCCGATCACCGCCGAGGAGGCAGCCAAGATCCGCGCCTCTCTGCAATTCGGCGACTCGCCACTGGCCGTCTTGCCGATCCGGCGCAGCCAGGCGGCGACGCCGGGCGCGGACTTCGTCTCGCTGCGCGGCAGCGGACTGCATCTTGCCAGCGCAAGCGAGGTCCCTTCCACGAATTGGCAGCTGCATCTGCTCGAGCCCGCCGCACGAGCGCTTGCGGCCGGCGCCGCGACCTTGCGCTCCATCACCTTTGCCGTGGTCGGCGCCATTCTGGTCCTGCTCGGCATTCTGCTGCACAGGCGCCAGCGGGCGATCGCGCGCACCGCCGAACTCACCGAGGCCCAGATCGAGCTCGAGCATCGCGTCGAGGCGCGCACGCTCGACCTCAGCCAGAGCAACGCCCTCCTCTCGGCCGAGATCGACGAGCGCCGCAAGGTCGAGGCCAAGCTGCAGACCGCGCGGGACGAACTCACCCAGGCCAACCGCCTTGCGATCCTCGGCCAGATCACGGCGGGCCTTGCGCATGAGGTCAATCAGCCGGTCGCCGCCATCCGCAGTTTCGCCGACAACGCCGCCATTTTCCTCGATCGCAGCGAGCCGCAGCCAGCACGCCAGAACCTGGCGACCATTGCCGGGCTGACCGAGAAGATCGCCGACATCATCGCGCAACTGCGCCGCTTTGCCCGCAAAGCCAGTGGCGATGTCGGTCCGGTTGCCTTGCAGGACGTGCTCGACGGCGCACTGCTGCTCGTAGGCATCAGGGCACGGCGCCAAGGGGCCGAGATCGAGGTCGAGCCGGTCGCCGAGGATCTCCAGGTGGCTGCCAATCGCGTTCGGCTCGAGCAGGTGCTCGTCAATCTCCTGCAGAATGCCCTGGAAGCGTTGGAGGGACGGTCCGAGCAAACAATCCAGATCGGCGTCGCCTGCGAGGGCGAATTGGTCCGGCTCGTCGTCGCCGACAACGGCCCCGGCCTCGCGCCGGAGGTAACGGCCAACCTCTTCACGCCCTTCACCACCACGAAAGCCGGCGGACTCGGCCTCGGGCTGGTGATTTCCAAGGACATCGTAGAGGAATTCGGTGGCCGTCTCGAGGTCGAAAGCCAGCCGGGACAGGGCTGCCGCTTCCTGGTGACATTGAAGCGAGCCGAGAAAGAAGGATGAACGGCATGGGCAACACTTTGGTATTCCACTCCGTTCGGCCTCCGACTCTCGCCATTGCAAGCGTAGCGAAGCAATCCAGTCCTTCGCAGAGAGCCGAGACTGGATTGCTTCGCTACGCTTGCAATGACGGCTCGTCCGCGTGCCTTCTCCCGACGAGATACGCACCATGAGCATCGACACCCCCCGGCCTGTTGCCTTCGTCGACGACGATGCCGTCCTGCGCGAAGCCAATGCCCAGACGCTGCGGCTTGCCGGCTTCGAGCCTTTCCTGTTCGAATCCGCCGTCGAGGCCCTGAAGGCCATCGACGAGCGCTTTCCGGGCGTGGTGATCACCGACCTGCGCATGCCGCGCATCGACGGCATGGAACTGTTCCGCACGCTGCGCGCCCGCGATCCCGACCTGCCGGTGATCATGATCACCGGCCATGGCGACATCGCCACTGCCGTGGAGGCGATGCGCGAAGGGGCCTATGATTTCCTGCCCAAGCCCTTCGCCTCCGACAGGTTGATCCAGAGCGTCAGGCGCGCCACCGAAAAGCGGGCGCTGGTGATGGAGAACCGGCGCCTGCGCCAGGCGGCGGAGGAGGCCCATGCCCCCTCTCCCCTGCTCGGCGATGCTCCCGCAATGGAGCGTCTGCGCGAGACGCTGAAGGCGGTGGCCGATGCCGATGTCGACGTGATGATCGTGGGCGAAACCGGTACCGGCAAGGAACTGGTGGCCGACCAACTCCACCATCTCGGCCGCCGGCGCAGCGGGCGCTTCGTCGCCCTCAATTGCGGCGCCCTGCCCGAGACGGTGCTGGAAAGCGAGCTGTTCGGGCATGAGAGCGGCGCCTTCACCGGCGCGCTGAAGAAAAGGGTTGGCCTGATCGAGCATTCCAGCGGCGGCACGCTGTTCCTGGACGAGATCGAGAGCATGCCGCTCAGCGCACAGGCCCGCCTGCTGCGCGTGCTCGAACAGCGCGAAATCACGCCGCTCGGTTCCAATACGGCCCGGCAGGTCGATCTGCGCGTGGTCGCCGCCGCCAAGAGCGATCTCGGTTCCTCCGCGCACAAAGCGAGCTTCCGCGAAGACCTGTTTCACCGGCTCAATGTGGTGACGCTGCGCATTCCGCCCCTGCGCGAACGGCAAGAGGATGTGCCCTTGCTGTTCGCCGTCTATCTCGACCGGGCCTGCCGGCGCTTCCAACGAGAGGTACCGATGCTGACACCGGCCGTGCGCCATCACCTCGCCAGCCACGACTGGCCCGGCAATGTGCGCGAGATCGTGCATTTCGCCGAACGCGTAGCGCTGGGCCTCGCCGAGATCGACCTCGCCGCGACGGGGAAAGCCTCCCCTCCTTCGGCCGGGCCGCAAGGCGCCTCCCTGCCCGAACGCCTGGAGCGCTACGAGGCCGACCTCATCCGCGAGGTTCTCACCCAGCACAAGGGGGATGTCCGGGCCAGCCTCGAAGCCCTCGGCATCCCGCGCAAGACATTCTACGACAAGCTGACGAAATACGGCATCAACCGCGCGAGCTTCGAAGCGGAAGAACCATAATCTGCGGGTGCACGGGCATCCTGCCCGTTCTTTCCTTCCAGAGTGCGTCGCATTTCCAAGAGCGGGCAAGATGTCCGCGCAGCCCGAAACACAACGGCCCTCCCCACTGTCGCGGGAAGGGCCTCCATGACTTCAGGACCTGGCTATCGCCTCAGAACTGAGCCGTCTCGGTCGAATGTTCCATCGCCGTGGTCGAACTCTGGCCTTCGCCGAGAATGGTGGCGACGGCATCGAAATAGCTGGTGCCGACTTCGCGCTGGTGGCGGGTTGCAGTGAAGCCGTCGGCTTCCGCGGCGAACTCGGCCTGCTGCAGCTGCGAATAGGCGGCCATGCCATCCTGCTTGTAGCGGCGGGCGAGATCGAAGGTGGTGTAGCTGGTGTTGTGGAAGCCAGCCAGCGTGATGAACTGGTACTTGTAGCCCATCGCACCCAGCTCGCGCTGGAACGCCTTCATCGCCGCCGGATCCATATGCTTGGCCCAGTTGAACGAGGGCGAGCAATTATAGGCCAGCATCTGGTCGGGATGGACCTTGCGCACGGCTTCGGCGAAGCGCTTGGCATCCGGCAGGCTGGGCGTCGAGGTCTCGCACCAGATCAGGTCAGCATAGGGCGCATAGGCAATGCCGCGGGCGATCGCCGCCTCGAAGCCGCCCTTGAGCACATAGAAGCCTTCCGGCGTGCGCTCACCGGTGATGAAGGGCCGATCGGCCTCGTCGACATCGGAGGTGATCAGGCGGGCCGCCTCGGCATCGGTGCGGGCCATGATCAACGTGGGCACGCCCATCACGTCGGCCGCAAGGCGCGCCGCATTCAACGTCTTGATGAAGGTGCGCGTCGGCACCAGCACCTTGCCGCCGAGATGGCCGCACTTCTTCTCCGAGGCGAGCTGGTCCTCGAAATGCACCGCGGCGGCGCCGGCCTCGATCATCGCCTTCATCAACTCATAGGCATTGAGCTGTCCGCCGAAGCCGGCCTCGGCATCGGCGATGACGGGCACGAAATAATCGAGCTGCTCGCCGCCCTTGCCGTCGACGCGCTCCATGGTCTGGATCTGGTCGGCACGCTGCAGGGCCTTGTTGATGCGGCGCACCACCGAGGGCACGCTGTCGACTGGATAGAGGCTCTGGTCGGGATACATGTTGCCCGAGGTGTTGGCATCCGCCGCCACCTGCCAGCCGGACAGATAGATCGCCTCGAGACCGGCCTTGACCTGCTGCACCGCCTGGTTGCCGGTGAAGGTACCGAGCGTCGGCACATAGTCGCGCTTGTGCAGCAGCTCCCACAGGCGCTTGGCACCATTCTCGGCCAGCGTATGGCGGATCGGCAGCGACCCGGCGAGCCGCTCCACGTCACGCGGCGTGTAGTTGCGGCGGACGTTGCGCCAGCGATCCGGCGCCCATTCCGGGGCGGGGAAGGTCTCGGCGGGGCGGTTCTTCTGGGTATCGAGCATCACAAAGTTCCTAACGTGGAGACGTGTAAAGAGATTGACGGTGACAGCATCCCTGCCTGCCTTGGTGCTGCGCCACCTGCTGGCAAGGAAAGGCCGGCTGTCGCCACGACCATGCTGCGGTCGTGGCCGAGATACCGGCGGTCCTACGGCTCAATTGCGCCGGGTGCGGGTGAAGGTGGCGGCGATCATCGACTGCCCATCGAACATGTGTTCGGAAGCGCCGCCGCCGACGCGGGTGAAGCGATGCCGGCCGATCTTGTGGACGATCGAGAAGTCCCGATCCGCCAGTCCCTGGGCGTGATACTCGGCGTTGATCTCGGCCATGCTGGCACCGATGATGGTGATGAATTCGTCGTGTTCGTTGCTCTGGCGCATTTGGTCCATAACACGTTCCTCCGTGCCGCGTTTCGTGTTAAGTCAATGATTGACACCGCGGCGCAATAAAGCAAGACGTATCGCAATTCCGGGGCGTCAACCGGAAAAGCGCTGTAAAGAAAATTTTGTAATGTTGTAAATCATGTAAATATTTACAACATTCCGGAACCAGGGACGAGCCATGACAAGCGCCATGCAAGAAGCCGATCCGCGCATCGGCGGCAAGATTCAGCGGCTGCGCCGGCAGAGCCGGATTTCGCAGGCGCAGCTGGCCAGCTCGCTCGGCATTTCGGCGAGCTATCTCAATCTGATCGAGCACAATCGCCGGCGCATGACGGTGCCGCTTCTCTTGAAAACCGCGAGCTATTTCGGTGTCGATGCCACCGAGCTCGCCGAGAACGATGATTCGCGCCTGGCCGGTGACCTGATGGAACTGTTCGGCGACGATCTCTTCGCCGACAGCGACGTCACCAACCAGGATGTGCGCGATCTCGCCAGCTCCAACCCGCAGATCGGCCGGGCCATCGTGCATCTGTTCGATCGCTTCCGCTCGCTGCGCAACGCCAATCAGGGCGCCACCTCGGCGCAGGAGGCTGGCTATCACGTCGCCACCGATGCGGTTTCGGACTTCCTGCAGGCCAACGCCAACTATTTCCCGGGTCTGGAGGCCCAGGCCGAACGCATTCGCGGCGAGATCGACAATCTCTCCGATTCCTTCGAGCCCGGACTCAAGCTCTACCTCTCCAACGTATTCGGCGTGCAGTGGCGGCTGGCCCCCCTGCCCCAGGGCCTGGCCGGTCGCCTCGGCCGCGACGAGGAAACCTTCGAGACGGCCGACGTGCTCTCGCCCGAAAGCGCCACCTTCACGGCCGCCCACCGCCTCGGCCTGCTCGCCGCCTCGCGCGAGATCGAGCATCTCATCACCGAAAGCGCCTTGCCGGCCGATGCCCCCGCCCTGGCACGCCATGCCCTGGCCGCCTATTTCGCCGGCGCCGTGATCATGCCCTATCAGCCCTTCCTCGCCGCCTGCCGCGAGACGCGCTACGATATCGACAGGATCGCCCGGCGCTTCAAGGCCAGCTTCGAGCAGGTCTGCCATCGCATGACCACGCTGCAGCGCCCCGGCGCCAGCGGCATTCCGCTGCATCTGATCCGTACCGACATCGCCGGCAACATTTCCAAGCGTTTCTCGCTCTCCGGCATTCACATCCCGCGCCATTCCGGCGCCTGCCCGCGCTGGAACGTCTATGCCGCCTTCCTGCTGCCCGGGCAGATCAACATCCAGATCAGCCAGATGCCGGAAGGCACCCGCTATTTCTGCATTGCAAAGTCATTGACAAAGGGGGGGCATCGCCACAACGCTCCCCGGCGCCATCTCTCGATAGGCCTGGGCTGTCACATCTCCCATGCCGCCGAGATGGTCTATTCCGACGGCATGGACGTCTCCAATGCCGCCCAGGCGGTGGCGATTGGGGTGGGCTGCCGCATCTGTCCGCGTCTCGATTGCGGGCAACGGGCCCATCCTCCGGCCGAGCACAAGCTGGTGCTGAACGAGCACGAGCATGCCGAGAGTCTCTATTCGCGTATCTGAAAACCGGCTGCGGGAAGAAATACTACGCCTCACCAGGCTTGCCGAACCATCGTGCTAGGGCCTGAGAAGCTTCCTCCGGGTCGGCGGCAGTGCCATCGCTGGCCCAGGCGACGACACCATCGGGGCGAACCAGAACGGCGCTCAGGTCGAGCCGATCATGGACGCCAGCGGCGACATAGCCGACCCGGTCGCTCCACTGCGAGGCAAGGGCGCGACGATGGGGCTGGGCCTCGAAGTCCAGGAAGACGCCTTTGCCTGTCCTGAGGAGTTCGGCCAGCCTGGTACCGTCGTTCAACGCGAAGTCGGGGGCACTGCGGCCCACCAGCGGATGGCTGTCACCGAGATCATAGCGCAGCGACACCCCCCAGACGCGCTCGGCGAAATAGGTCGCGCCATCGCGCGTCTCGACGAGGTCGCGGATGATCGCTTCGAGCGCGCGTGTACTGGCGGTTGGCCGCATGACCGCGACCTGGGCGCGGGACCAGTCGAGGATTTGTGCACCCACCGGATGACGCTCCTCGAAATAGCTGTCGAGCAAGCCGGCCGAAGCATCGCCCCGGATGGTGGCGACTAGTTTCCAGCCGAGATTCATCGCATCGCCAACGCCGAGATTGAGGCCCTGCCCGCCCAGCGGAGAATGAATATGCGCGGCATCGCCGGCCAGCAGCACTCGCCCCTTCCGATATGCCGTGGCCTGATAGGCGCGATCCGTCCAAGTCGCGGCCATCTTCAGGGCGGTCAGGGTGACATCGGTGCCAGAAATACGGCGCAGCACCGCTTGGACATGGTCGAGCGTGATCGCCTGGCTTCGATGGCAGGCGCCGCCGTCGAAATCGACCATCGCGATCGTCCCGGGCTGTGAATAGGTGTACACGCCTGTCGGGGTATAGTGACGGCCCGGGCTGAGCCTGTCCGGATCCGCCATGTCGACGTCGACGGAATAGCCGGTGAACTCGGGATCGGTGCCGACGAACTCAAAACCGCCGGCCTTGCGCACCGTACTGCGGCCGCCGTCGCACCCGACGAGCCAGCGCCCGCGAACGGTCGAGGCGCCGGCGCGAATGATCACGTCTTCCTCCGATTGATCGAAGCCCTCGACACCAACACCGCGCCGGATCTCCACTCCCATGGCATGGGCACGCGCGGCCAGGACGGTTTCGAGATGCTCCATCGTGACTGCGATGCCGGAGTCGGCCGGGCTTGGCAGGCGATAGGGCCACCTGGAAGCATCGATATTGTCATAAAAGAACTGGATGCCGGCGAAATGCCCGCCGGGACGGCGGGCCTGCTGCATCCAATGCGCGCTGGCCTGGGCACCACGGCCCGAACCGTCTTTCGCCGGCTGCGAGGACGCGATCTCCTCCAGCAAACCGCGACGATAGAGAGCTTCGACGCTGGGCACCGACAGGCCCCGCAGGCCGAAGGGAAGCTGTTTCAGAGGGGACCGTGTGTCCTCGTTCTGCTCCAGCACCAGCACGGACAGGTCGGCCAGGCGCAGTTCACAGGCAAGGAACAGCCCGACCGGCCCCGCGCCGGCAATCACGACATCATACAGCAAGGAACCGATCCTCCACCGCATCGGTACACGCCGGCATGCCAGGCGGCATTACCTTGCCCGAAGGCGTCGCCATAGGCCCAATCATCCCTTGAGGCATGTCACCAATATCATTATAAAAATTACACCGAGTGCGATTTTTTATTACACTCAGTGTAATTTTGCAAGAGGTCGCAATGGAACCGGTTCGCATGAAAAACGCCTCGGAAAGGCCTGATGGCCTAAGGGAACGCAAGCGGCGTGAAACCTCCGGGCGCATCGTCGAGCAGGGCCTTAAACTGTTCGTGAAGCACGGCTACGAAGGCACGACGCTGGACGCGATCGCGCAGGCCGCCGGCATTTCACGCCGGACCTTCTTCTATTATTTCAAGTCGAAAGAGGATGTGCTGCTGGCCGCGCATGACGGCGGCTTCCGTGAGGAACTCAAGCCGGCCATGCTGGCGGAATCTCCCGAGCAGCGTCCGCTCGCTGCCGTCCAGAACTGCCTGGTCAAGCTGGCCTCACGGCGTGAGACCAAAGAGTCCGTCATTTTCGACCGCCTGATGCAATCGACTGAGGCCTTGCGTGCGCGCAAGGAGGCCGGCTTCGTCGAGACCGAGCGAATCCTGCTCGAAGCGATGTGCGAACTATGGCCATCGCCGGAACGGCGGGACGGGCTTCGGCTGGTGGCGATGGTGGCGCTCGGTACACTGCGACTGGCCCTGGAGAGATGGAAGCAGGACGAGGCGGCCCTTCCTCTCGCCCATTATGTCGAACAAAGTTTCGGCCTACTGGCGAAAGAGTTCTGAAGCGGCCATTGTTCCGAAGCGAGGCGTCAGAACGCAGGCTGGGCCTCACAGCCAACCTCCCCTCATCGCTGCAGCTTTGCTGGTGCCGACGGTATTGCTGCTTGCCCGATGAGGCACCGTCATCGCGACCATTGGTATAGACTGTCTCCATGTCCGCCCTCATCCGCAAGATCATCCATATCGACATGGATGCCTTCTACGCCTCCGTCGAACAGCGTGACGATCCCTCGCTGCGCGGACGGCCGCTGGCGGTGGGCTATTCGGAACGCCGCGGCGTGGTGGCGGCGGCAAGCTATGAAGCGCGAGCCTTCGGCGTGCGGTCCGCCATGCCCTCCTCGACCGCGCTGCGCAACTGCCCCGATCTCGTCTTCGTCAGGCCGCGCTTCGAGGTCTATCGAGCCGTCTCGCGTCAGATCCACGCTGTCTTCGCCGAGTTCACGCCGCTGATCGAGCCTCTATCGCTCGACGAGGCCTATCTCGACGTCACCGCGAATTTACAGGGCCTGCCCAGCGCTGCGGCAACGGCGCAGGCCATCCGCGCCCGCATTCTCGAAGAGACCGGCCTAACCGCCTCTGCCGGCATCTCCTACAACAAGTTCCTGGCCAAGCTCGCCTCCGATCACCGCAAACCCAATGGCCAGTTCGTCATCACACCTGCGATGGGACCGGCTTTCGTGGAGACATTGCCGGTGGCCAAGTTCCACGGCGTCGGCCCGGTCACGGCCGAGAAGATGAACCGGCTCGGCATCATGACCGGCGGCGACCTCAAGGCGCAGCCCCTGGAGGATCTCGTCCGCCATTTCGGCAAGGCCGGCGCCTGGTACCATGCAATTGCACGGGGCGAGGACGACAGGCCGGTGGAACCGGACCGCCCGCGCAAATCCTCCGGTTCGGAGACGACGTTCGCCGACGACCTGACGAAACCCGAGGATATCGAGGCCGGCGTCCTCGCCATGGCCGACGAAGTCTGGGCCTGGTGCGAGAAAACCCAGGCCTTCGGCCGCACCGTGACAGTGAAGATCAAATATGCCGATTTCCAGCAGGCCACCCGCAGCCGCACCCTGGCCGCACCGGTGCACACCCATGAAAGTCTGCGATCCGTCAGCCTGGACCTCATCCGCAGCGTGTTTCCGCCGACGAAGGGCATCCGCCTGCTCGGTGTCACCATGTCCGGTTTTGCCTCTGAGGACGCGTCGGACAGCGAACAGCTCGAACTCGGCTTCGGGGAACCATGACCGCCGAAGAAGCGTGCCCAGCCGCCCGTCGAATTGCCACTTGACTTAAAGCTCACTTGAACTTTTATCAATATGCCCTGAGTGATTCAGGGAGTCTCGATCGATGAGCGTTCATAGCGATCTCAAGGGCCTGCGCGCCGCCGTTACCGGCGGCACCTCCGGGCTCGGGCTGGCCCTCGTGCGGGCGCTGGCCAAAAGGGGCGCGCAGGTGGCCTTCGTCGCCCGCACCAGGGAGGCCGTCGAGCGCGTGTCCGCGGAAACCGGTGCGCTCGGCATTGTCGGCGATGTCGGACGCAAGACCGATATCCATGCCATCGCCCTGCAGATCACCGGCAATCTCGGCGGCCTCGATCTCCTCGTCAACAATGCCTCAAGCCTGGGGCCGGTTCCCCTCGCCTTGCTGGCCGATACCCAATGCGAGGAACTGGAGGAGGCCCTCGCCACCAATCTGGTCGGCCCTTTTCGCCTGAGCAAGGCCTTGTTCGGTGCCCTCACGGCCTCGGCTCGGCAGGAGCGTGACGCGGTCGTGGTCAACATCACCAGCGATGCGGCCGTCAACGCCTATGCGGGCTGGGGCGCCTATGGCGCTAGCAAGGCTGCGCTGCAGCATCTCACCGCCATCTGGGCCGAGGAAGTCCGCGAAGAGGGTGTGCGCTTCCTCGCCATCGACCCCGGCGACATGGACACGCCCCTGCACGCGCAAGCCGTTCCGGAGGCCGACAGATCCGCGCTCAAGCGCCCGGAGGAAGCGGCTGCCCACATCATCGGTGCCTTGGGCCTGGACCAACCGCGTCTCGCCTTGACCCTGGAGACCCGGCCATGATCGCCGTCGGCAACCCTGAACCAGGCTCTGCGCGGCTGCTCGCCGTCTCCAACTCCGGCAAGATCCGCCATTTGCCGCGCAGCGCCCTGTCGCTGTTGTTCAATCCTGGCGACCTTGTCGTCGCCAATGATGCGGCCACGCTTCCCGCCAGCCTTGCCGGCAGCCATGTCGACAGCGGCAGACCAATCGAGGTCCGGCTTGCCGCCTGGGTTGTGGCCGGCGACCCCACCCGTTTCATCGCCGTCGTCTTCGGGGCGGGCGACCACCGCATGCGCACCGAGGACCGCCCCGCGCCACCCCAGTTGTTCGCCGGCGACAAGCTCAAGCTTGGCCCGCTGACGGCCGAGGTCGAGCGCCTGCACGGTTATCCCCGTCTGGTAACGCTGCGTTTCTCTGGTCCCTCGGAGCGTATCCTCGCCGGGCTGGCACTGCATGGGCGACCGATCCAATATGCCCATGTGCCCGAGCCTCTGGCGCTTTGGGACATGTGGACGGCGATCGCAGCCGAACCCTTGGCGTTTGAACCGCCCTCAGCCGGTTTTGCGCTCGATTGGCGCACGATCGCTGCCTGGCGACGGCGCGGCGTCGGCTTTGCCAGCCTGACCCACGCCGCCGGCATTTCCTCGACGGGCGATGCGGTGATGGATCTGCGCCTGCCCTTCGACGAGCCCTATCGCATCCCGGCGGCGACAGCGGCAGCGATCACGCGCACGAAAGCCACCGGGGGACGTGTGATCGCCATCGGGACCAGCGTGGTGCGAGCCCTCGAACATGCCGCCTCGGCTCCTGGCGGCCTCAGGGCCGGCGACGGCCTGGCGCAGGGCCGAATCGGGCCGAAGTCGAGGCTTCGCCTCGTCGATGCCGTGCTCAGCGGCGTCCATCAGCCAGGCGAGAGCCATTTCGAACTGCTGCGCGCCTTCGCCGACGATCTCACTCTCGACCGCGTCTCGCTGATGCTGGAAGCCTGGAACTATCGCGCCCACGAATTCGGCGACTCCGTGCTGATCGAGCGCCGGGCGTCGAAGCGGAAAGAACAGGGCGCAGATCGGCCGGGGCGCCTGACGGCAACCTCCTTATGGGCGGGCACGGCCCCTACTCCATGAGGGCCGCCTTCATGAAGCAGACCATGGTGGCGTGGACGGGCTCGTCGCCGACCACGCGGATGGCGTGCTGCCGGTCGCAGCGATAGCGCAGCGTCTCGCCGGGCTCCGCCCGTTCGCGCACGCCGGCCACGTCGACCTCGACCATGCCGGCCAGGATCGAGAGGCATTCGACCGAGCCACGCTGGTGGGCGTCGCTTTCGAGCACCCCGCCCGGCTCGGCCCGGAAATCATACCATTGCAGCCATTCCACCGTCTTCAGCCAACCGACCACCGCCAGACGGCACTTGCCGTCGTCGGAAATGATCACGGGCGTATCGACACGGGTGGTCTTCTCGATGAAGGGCTCGTCGTCGCTCGAACCCAGCACTCTTTCGATCGAAACGTCGAGAGCCTGGGACAGGCGCCAGATCGTCGCCAAGGTGGGATTGGTCTCGTTGCGCTCGATCTGGCTGATGATCGACTTGGCCACGCCCGACTGCTCGGCCAGTTCCGACAGCGAGAGATTATAGGCCTTGCGCAGGCGCTGGACCGTCTTGCCGAGCTGTCCCGATAGCGCAACCGCGCCCGCATCGAGCTCACCCCGCCTGTCCAACCCACTCATTGCCAGCCTTTCGTTTGTTATGACGAACGATTGTTTGTTCTGGCGGACAATACGGCCAAGCCGCGCAGGAGAAAAGCCCTTTGATGGGAAACAGGGACAGTCCGGTGCCCTGTCTATCCTCTATGAACCTTGCATGGTGCCGACGCTGTCAAAGCTGCGGAAGGCGAACTTTGGCGCGAGACTCCCTCAGCGAAGCAGATCGTCTTAAGATCGGCCTCTCGATTGCATGCAAGCGGGCTGCAGGATCGACAATGGGACGACGATGGGACGTGGGCAAAACAGTTCGGGCGAGCCTGTCTTTTGGTACCGGCCTCCGGCCGTCGGCCTGAACGCGCTGGTCAGCGGGATCTACGGCTATCGGGAGAACGGCACTGCCATGCAGGGCCTCACCGAAGCGGCCTCGCTGACCGTGCCGCTGATCGTCAATTTCGGCAGCCCGTTCCGCATCGGCCTCGGCCAGCCACCGACATGCACGGACACTTATGGCAGCTTTGCGGCTGGCCTGTTTGCCGGCCCCATCGTCATGGATTCGGACGGTGCGGCCGAATGCATCCAGATCAATTTCACGCCGCTTGGCGGCCGGCTGTTCTTCGGGCTGCCAATGAGCGAGCTGGCCGACAGCATGGTCGCACTGGATGATCTGGCCGATGCCGGCATCAACCGATTCGCCCGACGGCTCGCTGACCTGAACTGCTGGGAAGCGCGCCTCGATCTCGCCCAACATTTCGTCGCAACCCGCCTTGGGCGAGCTTCGCAGGCCAATCCCGCCATTGGCTGGGCGTTCTGCCAGCTCATGCGAAAAGGCGGCGACGTGCGCATCGGCGCGCTGGCGGAAAAACTCGACTGGAGCCGCCGGCGCCTGGTCGCAAGTTTTCGCGAAGAGATCGGCCTCCCTCCGAAATCCGTCTCCCGTATCATCCGCTTCAATGCCGCGCAGGATCTCGCCACCAAGGGCACGGCAACGGGTTGGGCCGATATCGCAGCGGCTTGCGGTTATGCCGATCAGGCGCATCTCACCCGCGAATTCACCGCGCTGGCCGGCTGTTCGCCGACGGCGTGGCGCACGGGCGGGTAACATTTCTTCAAGACGGCCCATGGCCATGCGAACAAGGATCGCTCCGGTTCGCAAACGGAGACATCCCCCATGCCGCTATCATCGACCGAAGCCCCACGCCTCTACCCGGCCCTGCGCTACGCCAATGCCCGCGCCATGATCGACTGGCTGCAGGAGGCCTTCGGCTTCACCCTGCACGCCTGCTACGCCAAGGGCGACATCGTCGAGCACGCCCAGCTTGCCCTCGGCTCCTCGATGATCATGCTCGGCACGGCGCGCGATGACAATTTCTGCAAGATCGTCGGCTCGCCGGGATCGGGCGGCGGCAAGTCGATCTATATCGCCGTCGACGACGCCGATGCCGCCTATGAGCGCGCCAAGGCCGCTGGGGCAAAGATCGAGGAAGAACCTGTCGATCGCGACTATGGCAGCCGCGACTTCATCTGCCGTGATCCGGAAGGCAATATCTGGGCTTTCGGCACCTATTGGCCGAAGGCATCCGAGCCGGCCGCCCCCTGAAAAGCAAGGGCGGCAGTCACGAAAGCCACCGGAAAGCAGATAGCGATTTTCGACAGGAACGCCGCGGCAGAGACAATCCGCGGCGTTGGACCTTCTTTCGGAATCGGGGCCGGCGCCGCGGCTGCCTTCCCCTATTCCGCCGCCAGCTTCCTGGCCTGCGCGTCCTGGATCGTGCGCCACACCACCTCGGGCGTCGCCGGCATGTCGAGCCTGGTGACGCCGACGCCGCGCCTGAGCGCATCGATCACTGCGTTCATCACCGCCGGGGCGGCGCCGATGGTGCCGGCCTCGCCGGCGCCCTTGACGCCGAGCGGATTGTTCTTGCAGGGAATGTTGCGTGTCTCGAAATGGATGAAGGGCAGATCGTCAGCCCGCGGCAGAGCATAATCGGTGAGCGAAGCCGTGAGCAACTGGCCGTCTTCCGAATAGACCGTGCGCTCCAGCAAGGCCTGGCCGATACCCTGCACCACGCCGCCATGCACCTGGCCTTCCAGCAGCAGCGGGTTCACCACCATGCCGAAATCGTCGACGATGGTATAGCCGAGGATATCGGTGACGCCGGTCTGCGGGTCGATCTCCAGCTCGCAGATATGCGTGCCGTTGGGATAGGTCGCCTCGCCGGGCTGATAGTCGGTCTCGGCACTGAGCAGATCCGGCGTCGCCTTCGGCAGGCGGGCGAGCGCTGCAAAGTCGATCGCCTTGTCGGTGCCGACCACCCGCACCCGGCCGTCGACGATTTCGAGATCGGCGATGCCGGCCTCGAGCTCGTCGGAGGCGAGCGTCTTCAGCTTCTCCGCCAGGGTCTGGCTGGCTCGGGCCACGGACGCGCCGCCCACCGGGATCGAGCGCGAGCCGCCTGTGCCGCCCCCTGTCTTGATCAGGTCGGAATCGCCCTGGATCACGTTGATACGCTCCAGCGGCAGATCGAGATATTGCGAGACGAACTGGGCGTAGGCCGTCAGGTGACCCTGCCCGTTGGTCTGCGTGCCGATCAGCACGGTGGCGGTACCGTCCTTTTCCAGCGTGACGCTGGCGGCTTCCTTGGGCCCGTCGGCGCAGGCCTCGATATAGGTGGACATGCCAATGCCACGGAACTTGCCCGCCTTCTTCGAGGTCTGCCAGCGGCCCTTGAAGTCGCCCCAGCCAGCGACCTCCATGGCCTTGCGCATGTGGCCCTCGAACTCGCCCGAATCATAGGTACGGCCGGTGGGCGCCTTGAACGGCATCTGCTCCGGCTTGACGAAATTGCGCGAGCGCACCGTATCGACCGAAAGCCCGGTCTCGAAGGCGATGGCGTCCATCAGCCGCTCGATGAGATAGGCTGCCTCCGGCCGGCCGGCACCGCGATAGGCATCGACCGGCAGCGTGTTGGTGAAGACGCCGCGCACCCGCACATCCATGGCGTCGATTGCATAGGCTCCGGTCGCCATCAGGGCGCCGAGCCAGGGAATGAAGGGCCCGAACTGCGAAAGATAGGCGCCGAGGTCACCGATAATGTCGATCTTGACCGCCAGGATGCGCGAACGCCGGTCCAGCGCTGCCTCGATGCGGCTGATATTGTCGCGGCCCTGGGTGTCGGCGAGGAAATGCTCGGCGCGGTCAGCGAACCACTTCACGGGTTTGCCCAGACGCCGCGCCGCCTCCAGCGAGAGCGGATATTCGCGATACATGAAGGCCTTGGTGCCGAAGCCGCCGCCGACATCGCCGGTCTTCACATGCACCTTGTCGGGCTCGACCTTGAAGACATGGTTGGCGAGCGTATCGCGGATGGAGTGCACGCCCTGACTGCCGACCGTCAGGGTGAAGCGCTTGCCGTCCCATTCGGCGAGGCAGCCGCGAGTTTCCATGTAATTGGCGACCAGGCGGTTGTTGACCACATCCAGGGAGACCACGCGTGCCGCCTTGTCGAAGGCCTTGGCCACCTTCTTGGTGTTGCCGATCTGAGCATCGAAAGCCAGATTCGAGCCGTGCTCCGGCCAGACCAGGGGAGCCCCGGGTTCCAGGGCCGCGACGGATCCGACGATGGCGTCGAGCGAATCATAGTCGACCGGGATCGCCTCGGCGGCATCGCGGGCCTCGGTGAGCGAATCGGCGACCACGAAAGCCACCGCATCGCCGACATGGCGCACCACGTCACGCGCCAAAAGCGGATAGGGTTGAGGGCGCTGCGGCGAGCCGTCGGCGTTCTTCATCAAGGCCAGGCATGGCAGGTCCCCGAGCCCGTCGAGGTCATTGGCCGTCAGAATCAGCCTGACACCCGGCATCGCCGCGGCGTCGGAGAGATCACCGATGCTGAAGCGGGCATGGGCATAGGGAGAGCGCAGGACATAGGCCCTGAGCACGCCGGAACGCGATTCGTCGTCGACATAACGGCCGGCGCCCGTGATGAAGGACTGATCCTCCTTGCGGCGCACGGCTTGGCCAACGCCAAATTTGGTGGGCGGCATAGGGGACCTCCGGCGATTTAATGAATGGCGCTTTTGAATAGAGCCTTCGAATAGCACGCCGAAGCGCAATTTCAAAAAAGCTGAAGAATTTTTCCGTCACACGCTAGACACACACAAAGAGCTTTGCTACATCGCGGCCATCGAACGCGGCACCGCGTCGCGCTTCGGTGGTTTCGATGGGCGCATAGCTCAGTTGGTAGAGCAGCTGACTCTTAATCAGCGGGTCCTAGGTTCGAGCCCTAGTGCGCCCACCATCGAAACTCCTGATATCGCTGACGAAAAGCAAGGCGCCCTTCGAGGCGCCTTCTTTCGTTTCAAACCGAACCGCTCCGCGTAAGGCCCCTCCACTTTCCTTCCCGTCATGCGCAAGGCGCAGAGATTTGCGCAATGATGCTCGCCGGTCTGTGGCTCGGACAAGCCTCCTGGAGGCAGAAGATGCCGGTAAATCATGCCGCCATCGAGCCCGGATGATGTCGGCGTTGCCCAATAAAAAGTCGGCGCGCTGTCCCGGAAGCTTACTTGAGAAAAAGCCGGACCCGCGGCAGGCGCTTACGGCATCCATAGTTCTGGCTGGTCCATTCTCGATGAATATTGCATTCATCGGCAATAACTACAGGGTGCCGCATCGTAATGTATATTGGCCAGAATTCGGATGTTATCACGACCTGAATTCCCAACTATCCTTCATGTCGGAAACGAATTTTCCCCAACGAGACAATCTTCGAAACTAATCATCTCAGATGATGACATGTTTTCGGCATTCACCCTCCTAAAGAGTTAATATTTGCACCGTCTCTACTCCTTATAAAATTTCACCCAAGTGATATCATCAGTGTTACTGGACTGGGGGCATTCCAGAAAGAGCGAGTTACTGACCATGAACATCGCCTTTGAAAGCAAAATAGAGAGAGGACCGCCATCAAATTCCATTGAAATAGATCACATACTCGAGACCAGCGAACGAACATTCAAAGAAAATTACAACATTCGACCTTTCAAAGTTCATCACACACTTTGCCGGAGCGGCTTGTTCGAGATCCCCGAGATCGTCAAAACTGCTCGCAGCATCATCGAGAGTGGCAATGCCGCCGACTTTCTCGCACTCGATTTGAAAAAGGAATCGATCAGCAGCAAATTCACCGAAGCTGCGCAGCATGATCGCCTGACAGAGGTGATCGAGCGCCTCGGCGAGGGCGGTTCCTGGATCAGGCTTTCGCGTACGCAGGACTACAATGGCGATTACGCCCGGGTTCTGGCCAAGCTCATCGACGAAATCGGGATCTATGCCGATCGTCCGTTCCGCCAGGAGGTGACCTGGGCAACCCTGACCGTGATTCTGACTTCGCCGGGGATTTCCACCCCCTTCCATATCGACCACGAATCAAACTTCCTGTTCCAGATTCAGGGCGAGAAGGATGTCTGCCTGTTCGATCCCGGGGATCGCGAAGTCCTGCCGGAAATCGAGCTCGAACGCTTCTATGCCAGCAGCTACAACACCCCGCGCTACAAGCCCGAACTGCAGAGCCACGGCCAGATCTTCAAGCTGACGCCTGGCGAAGCCGTGCACCATCCGCCGGTGGCGCCCCACTGGGTCAAGAACGGCAGCAACATCTCGGTCAGCCTGAGCATTTCCTTCTGCATGCGCCCGTTAGAGCAGCGAGCCAGGATCTATCAGGCTAATTTCATGCTGCGTCAGCTCCGGCTGAAGCCCAGACCGCCCGGCCTCTCCCCGAGACGGGATGCCCTCAAGGCCAAGCTGGTCTCAGCCCTCGAAATGCCCAATCCCAAGACCTTCCAGGACATCGTCTATTCCCCGATGACCCGGCTGAAATCGCCCATGCAATTCCTGAAGAAAGTTTCCGGCCATCGAGGGCGCGCCTGAAAGTCGAGGTGCCTTCCGGTCGCGCGCCATTCGAGCGATCGATGGGGCTGCCAAAAAGAAAAACCCGGCGCTGTCGGAACGCCGGGCCAAGGTGGTTGCTGTCTCGCTGAATCGCGAGGCAGCGGTGATAAATTTCATATCACGTGATACGCGCGTGACGCGAAAGCTGGGACGCAAAAGCTGGACGGACACGCTGCCCTGATCCCGGCGTTCGCCACCAAAGAAAAAGCCCGGCGATACGCTACCTGCCGGGCCAAGATCGGATGCGACGTATCGGGCCGGTATTGGGACGGCCGACAACGCGCGATGATTAGACCAAATGGTGTGACGGGAGCGTGATAGAGCTCGGCCCGCTATGCCTCCGCCATTCATTGCAGCCAATTTCTTGATGAAGAGACCGCTTGCTACCCCATCTCTGCGCCCTGCTGCCATCGCCGGCCGTCACGGCTTGGATAGCCGCTTCACATTGGACCGAACCTTGCGTCGATAGTCTCGAACCACGGCACCAGGCGCCGCGCCCGTCATCAGCTTGCCAGCGGCGTTCTGTGCGGCAGCGACTTTCTCGCTGATCATCAGCTTGGCCTCGCGCTCGGCACGGCTGCCACCCTGTGCCAGCCGAAGCGTACGCAGCCAGATGGCCTGCTGCGATTCAAAAGCAAGCATCGACATGTCGTAAAACAGTTTGAACATCAGGTCTCCTATGCCCTTGCGTAACATAGTCCGATGTTTGCGACGCAGCTATGTCGATCACGCAAGTCCGGCATTCACACCCGCCGTTCCTCCGCGACGACAGCACTCCTTCGCCGCTCCTGCTGAAGAGGACGACCTGCCCCTCCGGCCTTCGGGCTGGAAGAGCTTCCTGCGTTTTGCTTCAGAACGCGTTGGTGGCGTCCTTGCGCATCTTCTTCACGACGGGATTGGCTCCCATCCACAGGAACAGACGCGTCAGGGCGACAAAGAGCAGGAACAACCCACCGAGCACCAAGGGTACCAACCATTGCTCTTCGCCGCGCAGGCGGAAAGAGCCGAGACTGCCCAGCTCCTGCCAACTGTCGGTCAAGGCAACGAAGCCGAGGACCACTGCCAGATTGAAAGCCAGCGATATGACGAGCCCGACAAGCGCTATCAGCCACGCTTTGCCGCCCCTGGGTTTCGTGCCGGTGCGGGTGGCATAGTATTTTCCGGTTCCTGAGCCCGCCGTCATCAAGGGCAGCACCCCCAAGAAGGAATTCTTGCTCATGTCGATATGCAAGAAGGCCTCCAGCAAGAAGGCAATGACCACGACGGCGATCGCCGCAAGAACATATATCCATGAAAAGCGAAAGACCGCTGCTCCGAATGAAACGGTATTGGTCGCTGGAACGTAACTATCCACTTACAAGCCCCCCAAGGCTCAAACGAAACTCAGCAGGCTGTACTTAACCAGCATTCGAGCGTCCCTCTAGCTGATTCTCCTTGCTGTTATGAGTTGTACGTTCGGATTAGGCAGTTCCAAGCGAAACGCATCGTCACCTCTGCTTCCATAGGAACGCCGGATCGAAGCGTATGGGAGCATGATGCATATAGCCAAAGAAAAGCCCGACGCGACAAGGCATTCCGGGCTGGGATCTTCAGATGCTATGATGTCACCGAGGTCGGAGCGCGGTAAGCAACAATCGATCAATAGATCGAAGAGCATGACAGGGATGCGATGCAGCTAAACTGGCCATTGCCCCGTCGGATCATATCCTTGGACCTCGACTGTATTCCAAATGTTCTTCACCATATACCAAGATCGGGAATTTCGTTTATATCAAGGTATGCAACGCCAATACCTATGTATGGCCCAACTGCGCCTGACGTCTAATTCTCATCTAAGTTTCAGCAGTCTAACTCACGGGCGTTCCCACCCCGGGAACCCGGAGGCCCGGATGACAACCTCAGCAAGGCGTCCTCCCCGGGCCTCCCCCCCTTTTTGGGCGATCCATCCTTTGCATATGCAACCGCGATTGACCTTTTTCTCGCGGAGGACGCGAGCCCATCTGTCCTGATCCTCGGTCGGGAAGAAGTGAGCGAGGCAATGTGCGCCCTGTGCGAAAACGCACAACCATGTGCCGCGGCACAGGCTAAGCCGCGCATGGATCATCTCGATGGTCCACGCAGTGCATCTCGACACATCTCCATCAGACCCGAGCCCGCTCCATGATCGCCAGAGCCCCTATCCTGCTGCCCGCCGCGTTGATGTGCCTGGTCGCGCTTGCGCCCACCGGGCTTGCCGCTCAGGAGGCCGCCATGGCGAATGCTCCCGCAACGGCCTCCGCTTGCGCTCCAGGCTTCCATTTCAATCAGTGGCGCAGATGCGTACCCAACCGCTCCATCAATGACGCCAGTCGCGATGCATTCGATCCCCGACGCATGGTGTCGAGTGCTTCGGTCGGCCAGACATCGGAGCATCGCAAGAATATCGACGTGTGTCCGCCATCGCAGCGTCCCAATCACGCCGGCCAATGCATTCCCAACGGTTGACGGGAGCCGACACACCGCCTCGAAAACGACCGATACTGCCGAATTGCCCCCTCATCGGCCGGCAGCAGAGGGAGCCAAGGGCCCGTGAGCCCTTCGTTACCCTTCTGCGTAGTTCGAATAGGCCCTTCAGGCAGCGCGCTTGCGTAGGCTCTTGATGCCGCGCCAGACCAGGAACAGCACCACCGGCGCCGCGCACAGCATGGCAATGGCCTTGTCGACATGCCAGATATGGCTGACGCCCTCGATCATGTAGCCGATGATGGCAAGGGCATAGTAGGAGATCGCGATGATGGAGAGCCCCTCCACCGTCTCCTGCAGACGATATTGGCTTTCCGATGTGCGCGAAATGGTATCGAGAATCGTCTGGTTCTGGGTTTCCAGGCTCAGGCTGATATGGGCGTTCAAGAGTTCCGCCGAACGTTCCAGCTTCATCGCTACCGCCTGCAGGCGCTTTTCCGTCGCCAGGCAGGTGGCTACCGCCGGTGTGGTCCGATTGGTCAGATAGCGGTCGATGGTGGTGAACTCGCCGATCGGTCGCTCGACGAGCTGCCGCAGACGGGTGTCGAGCACGGCCGCATAGGCCTGGCTCGCCGCGAAACGGAAGCTGGTTTCCTCGATGCTGCGGCCGACCTCGGCCGACAGCGCGTGGATGCTCTCCAATGCCTCCCGGTTCTCCCCGGTCGAGTGGGCATGGCCGACGCGTCCCATCACCTGGCTCACAGCGCCCTCGAACTGACGGATCGTCGAGCCGAGCGCCCGAGCCACCGGCAGGCCGAGCAGGACGAAATTGCTGTAGGTCTCGATCTCAAGGAGCCGGCGCACCAGCACGCCGCGGCGCAAGACGTTGCACTGGCCGGCCGCGAGTTCGTAGCGGGTGAAGCCGTCGCGATCACGATTGAAGTCGGTCGCGACCTGGGCCCTGCCGTCATAGAGCTCGGAATAGCACAGGCTGACCGGGTTGAAGCCGACCAGCGCCGCTTCCGCGATCGTGTGGGTTTCTGTCAGGTCGACACGCGTGGCGCTGACCCGCTGCAGCCCCGCAAAGCAATCCAGGCCGATATCCTCCGGCCAGGGCTCGCGGTCGGTGAGATCGGACTGCCAGGTCAGGGTCGCAAATTCGTTGTGGAGTTCGAAGGTGGCCTTACGCCCTCCCCGTTCCACCTTGATATGGCGTGTACGGGCATCATCGAAGGGCAGTTCGGGCTGGCCGGCGAAAAGGACGAAGCGCCGTGCCACCTCCTCCAGCGAAGGTCCGGCGCCCATCGGCATGAAGGCGATCCTGCGGATGCGGGCCGAAGTTGCGATCGGCTCCGTCGGCCGGGCATGCAATTCGGCATAGATGGCCGCTCGCTCCGGATGGTCGACAAACGGGGGCTCGCTCGCTTCCGAGACGCCGATCGCCGTCATCGTGATTTCTCCAATTCCATTGCGCCGAGCCTTTCGAAGCAATTTCCGGGCCATGGCCTGCTGGTTCACCCACCCGTACCCGCAGGAAATACACGCCAGCGTTGCAGTGCGAAAGGCTGAACAAGCGCTCTCGCCCGCCTCCATTTGACGCGGCACACCCATTCTTTGCTTCTAATTGACGGTTGCGGCCCTTACACCGGCATGTCGCAATCGCCCGTCAGGAGCACGAGAGCCATCGTGAGTATCATCTTGGTCACCGGGGGCGCCGGCTATATCGGCAGCCATGTCTGCAAGACCCTGGCCTCATCCGGGTACAGCCCCGTCGCCTGCGACGACCTCTCGAACGGCAGAGAAGCCCATGTACGCTGGGGGCCCCTCGAACGGGGCGACATCACCGATGTGGACTGGCTGGCCGGCGTTTTCGCTCGCCATCGACCCGAGGCGGTCATGCATCTTGCCGCCTATGCCGACGTGGGGTCGTCGGTCACCAATCCCTCGCCCTGCTATGAGGCCAATG
The DNA here is from genome assembly GCF_052045555.1 of Labrys sp. 22185. Lineage (NCBI taxonomy): Bacteria > Pseudomonadati > Pseudomonadota > Alphaproteobacteria > Hyphomicrobiales > Xanthobacteraceae > Labrys > Labrys sp. 22185. The sequence continues at coordinate 57,631 of NZ_JBQEPH010000008.1, forward strand.
TTGCAGGCACGCTCGCCGTGACCGAGGCAGCCCGGCACAACGGCAATTGCCCGATCGTCTTCTCCTCGACCTGCGCCCTCTATGGTAACGCTCCGGCTCTTCCGGTGACCGAAACCTCTGCCACGGCGCCCGTCAGCCCCTATGGCACCACCAAACTCATCGGCGAGCAGGCTCTCCGGCACTATGACGCGGCCTATGGCCTGCAGAGCGTGGTGCTCCGCTATTTCAACGCGGCCGGCGCCGACCCCGACGGCGAGATCGGCGAGCGGCATGCGACGAGCAGCCTCGCCATACCCAAGGCCATCCGGGCTGCCCTGGGCCTCGGCCCCGCCTTCAAGCTATTCGGCACGGACTACGCCACTGCCGATGGCACCGCCATGCGCGACTACGTCCATGTCGCCGATATTGCCGATGCACATCTGCGGGCCCTCGATCACCTGCAGGCAGGACGCGGCAGCCTCACGCTCAATCTCGGCAGTGGCCGTGGCGTCACTGTACGAGAACTGCTGAAGGCGATCGAAGCCGTCACCGGACGCCCGGTACCGATCGAGCCCCGCCCCCGTCGCAGCGGCGACCCGGCCGCCCTCTATGCGAATATCGACAGGGCAACCGATGTGCTGGGCTGGACCCCGGCCAACAGCGACCTCCATGGCATCGTCGCCAGTGCCGCGGCCTGGATCGAGAAGTCGCCGGGCTGAGCGATGCCAATGGGCTCCAAACTGTAGTCGCGGCTTCCATTTGAGTAGGATTTGGCGTGTCGGCCTCCGGCTGGCATCTTGAAACAAACCGCTTGCCGGCAGGCTAAATGCCAGCCCCGCTCCATCACCTGATGGAGCTGTGAGGCTGACATCCCGAAATCGCCGAACCACAAATGCAGTTGTTGTATTAAGCTCCGTCTGTTCCCAGCAGGCGTGCATATTTGTCTGTGGCCTCGACCAGACGATGCAGCGTGCCCGGCTCGGAGAAGGAATGGCCGGAATCCTCCACCATCTGCAATTCCGCCTTGGGCCAGCGCTTGGCCAGTTCCCAGGCCGTGACCGGCGGACAGACCACGTCATAGCGCCCCTGTACGATGGTGCCGGGAATATCGGCGAGCTTGCCCGCGTCGCGCAGCAACTGCCCCTCCTCCATCCAGCCGCCATGCACGAAATAATGATTCTCGATGCGGGCGAAGGCCAGGGCGAACTGTTCCTGGGCATGGCCGGTGGCGGGGCCTTCCGGCATCAGGGTCGAGGTCTCGCCTTCCCACACGCTCCAAGCCCGGGCCGCTGCCAAGCGAACCGCAGCATCGTCGCCCGTCAGGCGCCGGTGATAGGTCAGGATCGGATCGGCCCAGGCATCCTGCGGCAGGTCCTTGCGGAAGGCTTCCCATTTGTCCGGGAAGAAATAGGAAGCGCCCTCGCGATAATACCAGTCGAGTTCCATGCGGCGCAGCGTGAAGATGCCCCGCAGCATGAGTGCCTGCACCGTCTGGGGATGGGTCTGCGCATAGGCGAGCGCCAGGGTCGAGCCCCAGGAACCACCGAACAGGCTCCAGCGCTCGACCTTCAGCACCTCCTTGCGCAGGCGCTCCATGTCAGCGACGAGATGCCAGGTGGTGTTGGCGTCGAGATTGGCATGCGGGCGGGAACGGCCGCATCCGCGCTGGTCGAACAGCAGGATGTTCCAGTGGCGCGGATCAAACAGGCGCCGATGCTTGGCCGAACAGCCGGCGCCCGGGCCGCCATGCAGAAAGGCCACCGGCAGGCCGTCGGGATTGCCGGCCAATTCCCAATAGATGGAATGGCCGTCGCCGACATCGAGCATGCCGGAGCGATAAGCCTCGATTTCGGGATAGAGCCCGCGCCTCGGCGTGCCGTCGGGCTCGCTCGAGCGATCAAACGCCATGATGAAATTCCTGCGTACTGAAGTGATCCCTGCCGATGGACGCAGGGAAGCCCTGACAATGCGAATGGCTGGCTTCGCGGGAAGCCAGCCACGGAAGTGGCTGCGGCCGACGAGGCCGGCCGCGCTGTAATCCTCAGTGCAGAATCTGGCTGAGGAAGAGCTTGGTGCGCTCGTGCTGGGGATTGGAGAAGAAGGCGTTGGGCTCGTTGCTCTCGACGATCTGGCCGGCATCCATGAAGATCACCCGGTCCGCAACTTGGCGGGCAAAGCCCATTTCATGGGTGACGCACAGCATGGTCATGCCGTCATTGGCAAGGCCGACCATAGTGTCGAGCACTTCCTTCACCATTTCCGGATCGAGAGCCGAAGTCGGCTCGTCGAATAGCATGATCTTGGGATTCATGCACAGGGCCCGGGCAATCGCCACGCGCTGCTGCTGGCCGCCCGAAAGCTGGCCCGGATATTTGTTGGCCTGCTCGGGAATCTTCACGCGCTTGAGGAAGTGCATCGCCTTTTCGGTGGCATCGGCCTTCGACATCTTGCGCACCCAGATCGGGGCGAGCGTGCAGTTCTCCAGCACGGTCAGGTGCGGGAACAGGTTGAAGTGCTGGAACACCATGCCGACTTCGCGCCGCACCTCGTCGATGCGCTTGAGGTCGTTGGTGAGCTCGATGCCATCGACGACGATCGAGCCCTTCTGGTGTTCCTCCAAGCGATTGATGCAGCGGATCATCGTCGATTTGCCTGAGCCCGACGGCCCGCAGATCACGATGCGCTCGCCCCGCTTCACGGTGAGGTTGATGTTCTTGAGAACGTTGAACTCACCATACCACTTGTTCATATCGGTGATCTGAACGGCGATCGGGCTGAGTTCTCCAGCAGTGTTTTGAGCGGCGTTAGCCATTTTTCCCCTCAACGTTTGTAACCGGTATCGAGACGACGCTCCAAGCCCTGCGAGTAGCGCGACATCGAGAAACAGCAGATCCAGAAGAAGATAGCGGCGAATGCATAGCCCGTATAGTAGGTCACGGGCGTCGCCCAGTTCGGATCGGGAATGGACGCCTCGATCGTCTTCAGGAAGTCGAAAATGCCCACGATGGCCACCAGCGTAGTGTCCTTGAACAGGGCGATGAAGGTGTTGACGATGCTGGGAATCACCAGGCGCAGTGCCTGCGGCAGGATGATGAAGATCAGCATGTAGGAGTAGTTCAGGCCCAGGGCCTGGGCCCCCTCATACTGGCCCTTGGGAATGGCCTGCAGGCCGCCGCGCACCACTTCCGCCATATAGGCCGACCAGAACAGCGCCACTCCGACGAGCACGCGCAGCAGCGAATCCGGACGCCAGCCCTCGGGCAGGAACAGCGGCAGCATGACGTTGGCCATGAACAGCACGGTGATCAGCGGCACGCCGCGCCAGAACTCGATATACATGACCGAGATGGTGCGGGCGATGGGCATGCGCGAACGCCGCCCGAGAGCGAGGAGCACACCGAGCGGCAGGGACGCCACGATGCCGACCACGGCGATCACCAGCGTCACGAGAATGCCGCCCCACAGATTGGTGGGGACATGCACCAGCCCGAAGAAGCCCCCCACCAGCAGCCAGAAGGCCAGCAGCGGGAAGACGACGAAGAAATAGAGAACGCCCCAGCCCTTCGCCCCGATCCGCGGCCAGAGCAGCCAAAGGACTCCGATGGCGGCCAGCAGGCCCGTGAGGTTGACGCGCCAGCGCTCGTCGACCGGATATTGGCCATAGATGAAATATTGCAGACGCGTCTCGACGAACGGCCAGCAGGCACCGACATGCCGCCCGACATTGGCCTCGAGGCAGGCATTGCGGTCGGTGCCGGTCCAGACGGCATCGAAGATCATGAAGCGCAGGACGCCCGGCAGCACCCAGAGCACCAGCAGCACCGCCAGAATGGTGAGGATGGAGTTGGTGACGGACGAGAACAGGTTCTTTTTCAGCCAGCCGAGCACGCCGGTGGTCGCAGCCGGCGGCGGCTGCGGCTCGAAGGTCGTGGTCGAGACGAAAGCCGGGCTGCCGGCGGCGGAAGTTGCGTCGCTCATGGCCCTACCTCTCCACCAGCGCAACGCGCTTGTTGAACCAATTCATGAAGCCGGCAATCGACAGGCTGATGATCAGATAGACCGCCATGGTGATGCCGATGCATTCGATCGCCTGGTTGGTGTTGTTGAGCACCGTGCCGGAAAACACCTGCACCAGATCCGGATAGCCGATGGCCACTGCCAGCGACGAGTTCTTGGTCAGGTTGAGATACTGACTGGCGAGCGGCGGCACGATGATGCGCATCGCCTGCGGGATCACCACCAGGCGCAGATTGTGGCTCGAGCGCAGGCCGAGGGCGCCGGACGCTTCCGTCTGGCCATGCGGCACGCCGCGGATGCCCGAGCGCACCGTCTCGGCGATGAAGGCCGCGGTGTAGATGGTCAGGCCCAGGAGCAGCGCCACGAATTCGGGCTGCAGCCGGAAACCGCCGGTGACGTTGAAGCCGCCGACCTTGGGGTAATCCATGGTGAAAGGCATGCCGGAAGCGAAGAAGGCCAGCAGCGGCAGGCCGATGACCAGCGCCAGATTGACCAGCAGCACCGGTGGCCGCTTGCCAGTCTCCATCTGCTTGCGTTTGCCCCAGATGGAGAAGCCGATGGCACCGAGAACACCGACCAGAAAGGCACCACCGACCAGACCGGCACCCGCCTGCGGCATGGCCGCCGGAAAGAAGATGCCGCGATTGTTGAGAAAGATGCTCTCGCCGAAGGTGATCGACTGGCGCACGCCCGGCAGGGGCTTGAGCACGGCGCCATACCAGAACAGCAACTGCAGCAGCAGCGGGATGTTGCGCACGACCTCGATATAGACCATGGCGATCTTGGCCACGATCCAGTTGTTGGACAGGCGGGCCACGCCGATGATGAAACCCAGGACCGTCGCAAGGATGATGCCGAGAGCGGCGACGATCAGTGTGTTGGTGATGCCGACCAGCAGCGCGCGGCCATTGGTGGACAGCGAGGTATATTCGATCGGCGTCTGGCCGATGTCGAAGCTCGCCGTGCGTCCCAGGAAGTCAAAGCCAAGCGAACGGCCCTGCCTGGCCAGGTTTTCGACGGCATTCCAAGCGCCCGTCAAGATGATGAGCAAGACGATTGCCAGCAGCACGATCTGGAAGACAACAGCCCGTAACTTCGGATTGTTGAACCAGTGGGTACGCCCGCCGCCGTCTCCCCGGTCGACTGCCAACGTCATTGTCTCATTCTCCCCAACACGCAGATAGTCCTCACCCTTTTTTACGGATTCCTCTGGAGCAAGATGCACTCACGGCTGAGCCTCCTGCCCCAACACCTTGTTTCCAGGCCAATCCGACGGATTGGCTGGAGCGTCCTTGCGATTTTGACTGCCCCCCGCCCGATCGCACGACGCTTTGAAAAACCACCCGGCAAATACGGAATGCATCTTGCCGGGGCCGTGCGCCCTCAACGAATGGGCGGTGAATATTGCAGGCCCTTGTCGGTCCATAGGGCATTGAGCCCGCGCTCGATCTTGAGCGGTGACTTCGAGCCGAGATTGCGGTCGAACACCTCGCCATAATTGCCGACCTGCTTGATGATGCGATAGGCCCATTGATTGTCGAGGCCGAGTTGCTTGCCGAAATCCCCCTCGCTACCGAGCAGGCGCTTGATGTCCGGCTTGTCGGACTTCAGCATGTCGTCGACATTGGCCTGGGTCACGCCGGATTCCTCGGCCTGGACCAGGGCAAAATAGACCCATTTGACCACGTTGAACCATTGATCGTCGCCCTGGCGCACGGCGATGCCGAGCGGTTCCTTCGAAATGATCTCGGGCAGCACGACATGCTCGTCGGGATTCTTGAGGGCCAGGCGCACGCCATAAAGCCCGGAGGCATCGGTGGTGAAGGTGTCGCAGCGGCCGGACTCATAGGCATTCTGCGCCTCGCCGATCGTGGCCAGCGTCAGGATCTGGTAGGGCTTGCCGATGCTGCGGAAATAGTCGGAGAGGTTGAGCTCGTGCGAGGTGCCCTGCTGGACGCAGACGGTTGCGCCATCCAGTTCCTTCGTCGATTTCACGCCCAGCGACTTCTTCACCATGAAGCCCTGGCCATCATAGTAATTGGTGGCGGCGAACAGGAAGCCACCGGTCTCACGCGTCAAGGTCCAGGTGGTGTTGCGCGGCAGGACATCGATCTCCGAGGCTTGCAGCGCGGTGAAACGATCCTTGGCGGAGAAAGGCACGAATTTGGTCTTGTCGGCATCGCCCAGCACGGCCGCAGCGAGGGCCCGGCAGTAATCGACGTCGAAGCCTGCCCATTTGCCCTGTTCATTGGGGATGCTGAAGCCCGCCAGCCCCTGATGGGCGCCGCAGATCAACTGGCCGCGCTGCTTGATGGTATCGAGCGTTGCCGCATCTGCCATGGAAACACTCAAGGCAGCGAAGAAGCCAACGGTCGCCGCGCAGAGTTGTTGCCTCATCAATGTCCCCCTTCGATCTCGGCCCGGCCCGACAGCGCCCCCGCCGAAGTGCCCTGCCGCCCTGTCTGCGTGCCAGCCCCGGAGGCAAACCTCCGGGGCTGGTCTTGGCGATCTCAACGGATCGGCGGGGCGTATTGCAGGCCCTTGTTGGTCCACAAGGCGTTGAGGCCGCGCTCGATCTTCAGCTTGGATTGGGAGCCGAGATTGCGGTCGAAGATCTCGCCGTAATTGCCGACCTGCTTGATCGCGCGATAGGCCCACTGATTGTCGAGGCCGAGCTGCTTGCCGAAATCACCCTCGGTGCCGAGCAGGCGCTTGATGTCCGGCTTGTCCGACTTGAGCATCTCGTCGACATTGGCCTGGGTCACGCCGGATTCCTCGGCCTGGACCAGCGCATAATAGACCCATTTGGCGATGTTGAACCACTGGTCGTCGCCCTGGCGCACCGCGATCGCCAGCGGCTCCTTGGAGATGATTTCGGGCAGCACGACATGCTCGTCCGGATTCTTGAGGGCGAGGCGCACGCCGTAGAGCTGAGACGAATCCGACGTGAAGGCATCGCAACGACCGCCTTCATAGGCGTTCTGCGCCTCGCCGATCGTGGCAACCGTCAGGATCTGGTACTTCTTGCCGAGGCTCCGGAAATAGTCGGAGAGATTCAGCTCCTGGGTCGTGCCCTGCTGCACGCAGATCGTGGCTCCGTCGAGGTCCTTGGCCGACGCCACGCCGAGCGACTTCTTCACCATGAAGGCCTGGCCGTCATAGTAATTGGTGGCGGCGAACAGAAAACCGCCGGTCTCGCGCGACAGGGTCCAGGTCGTGTTACGCGGCAGCACGTCGATTTCGGAGGACTGCAGCGCCGTGAAGCGGTCCTTTGCCGAGAGCGGCACATATTTGGTCTTCTCGGCGTCTCCCAACACGGCGGCCGCGAGAGCGCGGCAATAGTCGACGTCGAAGCCCGCCCATTTGCCTTGCTCGTTGGGGATGCCGAAGCCGGCAAGGCCCGCATTCGAACCGCAGACGAGCTGGCCGCGCTGCTTGACAGTATCGAGCGTCCCGGCATTCGCGGCCGCAACACCCAGGGCGACAAACGCACCTGCAATCGCCAGAGAAAATTGCTTCTTCATGAATGAAATCCCTTCGTCAGTGGCTGGCTTGGAGCGGGGCCGGAGCAGCACAGTCAGTCGCCACCCGAATTCCGCTCCGCAACGGTCCCTCAGGACTTATTCCGCAATTCTCAACGGATCGGCGGGGCGTATTGCAGGCCCCCCTTGGTCCACAGATTGTTGAGGCCGCGATCTATCTTCAGCACGGTCTTGGGGCCGAGATTGCGGTCGAAGCTTTCACCGTAATTGCCGACCTGCTTGACGATCCGGTAGGCCCACTGATTGTCGAGGCCGAGCTGCTTGCCGAAGTCACCCTCGGTGCCGAGCAGGCGCTTGATGTCCGGCTTGTCGGACTTGACCATCTCGTCGACATTGGCCTGGGTCACGCCGGCCTCTTCAGCCGAAAGCATGGCGTAGTGCACCCATTTGACCACGTTGTACCATTTATCGTCGCCCTGGCGCACGGCCGCGGCCAGGGGCTCCTTCGAGATGATTTCGGGAAGCACGACATGGTCGTCGGGATTGGCCATCTTGACGCGCACCGCATAGAGGCCGGAGGCGTCGTCGGTGTTGACGTCGCAGCGCCCGCCCTCATAGGCCCTTGCCGCTTCTTCCGGCGTATCGAAGCTGACGATGTTGTAGGGCAGATTGTGGGTCCGCATGTAGTCGGAGATCGTGAGCTGGCCGGTCGAACCCTGCTGGGCGCAGATCGAGGCTCCCGAGAGTTCGGTCGCCGATTTGACGCCGAGTGACTTCTTCACCAGGAAGCCTTGGCCGTCATAGAAATTCACGCCGGCGAAGAGCATGCCGGCGGTGTCGCGGCCGAGCGTCCAGGTCGAGTTGCGGTTGAGCACGTCGATCTCGCCGGACTGCAGCGCGGTGAAGCGGTCCTTGGTGGAGACCGGCACGAATTTGGCCTTGGTAGCGTCGCCCAGCACGGCTGCGGCGATTGCGCGGCAATAGTCGACGTCGAGGCCGGTCCATTCGCCCTTCTCATTGGGGGCGGCGAAGCCCGGCAGTCCGGTGTTGACGCCGCAGATCACCTGGCCGCGCTGCTTGATGGTATCGAGCGTATCGGCGTGTGCGCCGACCCCACTCAACGCCAGCGCCGCACCGGCTACCGCGGTAAGAAGTGTCTTTCTCATGGATGGAGGCCCCTGTTCGCTTCGTTGTCAGTGTAACGAGAAGGCCCTTGGACGGCTGGCCGCGGCGTCAGAACCGGGCCGCCCCACCGGGCATGTTTGACGTTTCCAAAGCTCAAAGCGCGTTCTGTCGCGAGCGCCCTCTGACTCTGGTTTCTTGTTTCGACGCGTCGTGGCGATCTTCGGCGTATCCGCCAAATCCCTCAACGCTTTAGGACAAAACACGCTTAGACGGAACGCATTTTGAACCACATCTTTGTTATCGACGACAGGGCGAGGCCTGAAACCATCGCCAGACTGTTGAACGTCGTGATTTTTTTGAACTGCCGCCACCTCTTCCTGCGTTCGCGAATGGATGTTTCGAGCGTTCCCGGTCAATGGCCGGGAGGAACGGGCGTTCCGTCGAGGAGGTATGATGACGAGCTCAACGATCCGGACATGCCTCGCCGGAGATGAGGAACGACCTGCCGGCCGTGCATGCTGAAGCGGTCATTGCAAGGTCCCCCGTATCGATCTGTCCCGCGGCAAAAGCGCCCAGCTTGTTCTCGCCGGTTACGACCTGTGCCTTGCCGCCGATTGCAAGCGCTTTGGCCGCCCACGTCAAGCGGAATTCGCGAAAAGCGGGCGAATATTCACAAAACTGGCCTGTGGAAGATGTCGCGGCCTTCGAGATTGACGCAGGGGCGGCCGGGGACGAATGTAACCGTTTCAGGACCCAATCGAATCTATCATGAAGAAGATCAGCAAGGACGAGATCGCGACCTTCGGTGAAAATACGCGTCTGGTCATCGGCGGGCGTGAACCATCCGAATATCACGGCTTCGTCAACCCGCCCGTCTATCACGGCTCCACCGTTCTCGCTCCGACGACGAAGGATCTCATCAACCACACGCCGCGCTACAGCTACGGCCGCCGCGGCAATCCGACCAGTGACGCCCTGGAAGAAGCGCTGAAGACGCTCGACGGCAGCGCCGGTGTGGTGCTGTGTCCCTCGGGGCTATCAGCTGTCTCGACCGCCCTTCTCTCCTGCCTCTCGGCCGGTGACCATTTGCTGATGGTCGATTCCACCTATCAGCCCACCCGGCAGCTTTGCGACAAGGTGCTCGGCCGTTTCGGCATCGAGACGACCTATTATGATCCGCTGATCGGCGCCGGCATCGAAACGCTCATCCGCCCGAATACGAAGGCGGTCTATCTGGAAGCCCCGGGATCGCAGAGCTTCGAGATGCAGGACGTGCCTGCGATCGCCGAGGTCGCGCACCGGCACGGTGCCACCGTACTGCTCGACAATACCTGGGCCACGCCGCTGTTCTTCGACGCCTTCGGCCATGGCATCGACCTTTCGATCCAGGCCGGCACCAAATATATCGTCGGCCATTCCGACGCGATGTTCGGCGTGGTCTCGGCCTCGCGCAAGGCCTGGCCGGCGCTGAAGGGCTTCCACGGCGATTCAGGCCAATGCGTCGCGCCCGACGACATCTATCTGGCGATGCGCGGGCTGCGCACCATGGGCGTGCGCCTGCGCCAGCATCAGGAAAGCGCGCTCAGGGTAGCCAAATGGCTGGCCAAGCGCCCCGAGGTGCAGCGCGTCCTGCATCCTGCGCTGGAGGGTGATCCGGGCCATGCCATCTGGAAGCGCGATTTCAAGGGCTCATCCGGCCTGTTCTCCATCGTGCTCCAATCGGCGCCGATGGAGGCCATCAGCGCCTTCCTGGACGATCTGAAATTCTTCGGGCTCGGCTATTCCTGGGGTGGCTATGAGAGCCTCGCCCTCCCCTTCGACTGCAAGACCTATCGCAGCGCCACCAGCTGGGATCCGGGCGGCCCCTGCGTGCGCCTGCATATCGGCCTGGAGGACGTCGCCGACCTGATCGGCGATCTCGACGCGGGCCTGGCCCGCTTCAGGGCGGCGAGGGGATAGGACGCAGGCCTGCTGCAATGCGATTCATTCAAGAAGGAAACGCTCCGAATTGTCACAGCCGGGCTTGACCCGGCAATCCGGAATCCGCACGCGCAACACTGGCTTCCGCACTCGATTGCCGGGTCAAGCCCGGCAATGACAAAGGTCGAGCAACCACATAGATGCTTAAGTGAGCTGCATTGCGGCTCTGGTGCTTTTTTGACTTCGGCAACGATGTTCTGGAACCAATAACGGGGGCCAGCCACCACCGCAGCCTCCGTCCTAACTCGAGGCGCCCTGTCCCTGCTCCCTCGCTTCCCGCTTTTCCTTCAGCACCAGCGAGACGTTGCGGATATAGATCGCAAGGCCCGAGCCCTGGCCGATGATATAGACGAGGTCGGCCCTGACCAGGGCATAGAGGAAGAGCAGGCCGCCGCCGCCGATCGACAGGATCCAGAAACTGAAGGGGATGACGCTCTTGCCAGCCCGCTCGCTCACCCACCACTGGATGACGAAGCGGGCGGTGAACAGCGCCTGGGCGAACAGGCCGAGGATCAGCCAGAAGTCGAAATTGGTGTAGAAGACATTGTGGAGATAGCCGCCGAGGGCATTCGACAACTCAATCAGCATTCTGTCCCCCTCCGCTGACATCAGGCACGCGCTTGCGCCGGCGGATCAGCCACCATACGCCGACGAGATCGAGAATGCCGACCCACAGCCTGTCGAAGAAACCGTAGTTGGAAACGCCGGTCAGCCGGGGCCGGTCGACCACATCGACATGGCCGACCTCGAAGCCTTCGCGCTTGACCAGGGCCGGCATGAAGCGATGCAGCGCATCGAAATAAGGCAGGGCCAGATAGACGTCGCGGCGGATGGCCTTGAGGCCACAGCCGGTGTCGCGCGTGCCGTCCTTGAGGACAGAAGCGCGAACCTTGTTGGCGGTACGCGACTGCCAGCGCTTGAAGCCGGTGTCCTTGCGGCCGAGCCGTTGCCCCGCGACCATGCCGGTCGCGGCGCCGCCGGCGATCAGGGCGTCGACGAGGGCGGGGATATAGGCCGGGTTGTTCTGGCCGTCGCCATCGATGGTGACCATCAGGCGGCCCCGCGCATGGCGAATACCCGTGCGCACGGCGCAGGACTGGCCGCAGGATGCCTCGTGGCGCAGGCTGCGCAGGTAGGGCAGTTCGCCCTTCAGCCTCTCCAGCTCCGTCGGAGTCGCATCGCTCGAGCCGTCGTCGACATAGACGATCTCGAAACTGCGCCCAGCCAGGGCCGCGGCGATTTCCCGGATCAGCGGCTCGACATTGCCGGCTTCGTTGCGGACCGGAACGATGACGCTGATCTCAGGCGCATTGTCTTGTGATGACATGAAGAGTCGAACCTCAGCGGCGCGCTCGCCACGCCTCGATCAGCGTCTTTGCCGCGTCTTGCCCCCGCAACGCAAGAGCACCATCGCGGTTTTGCCGGAAAACAAGCCCCCGACGACCCAGAAAGTCGGCGAACCAGAAGGTGGCGAACCAGCCGAACAGGGCGCCGGCGACCACATCGGCGGGATAATGGGCACCGAGGATCACCCGGCTGAGGCAGACCAGCCCGCCCAGCACGAACAGCCAGGGACGCCAGCGCGCCCCGCAGAGCAGGATGATCACCGCAGCCACCGTCCAGGCCGTGGTGGCATGGCCGGAGGGGAAGCTGGCATTGGCAGCGCGCCAGGAAAAGGGCTCGAAACTCCAGCTTGCGCCCGCCTCGACATGCAGCGGCCTGACTCGGCCGATCGCGCGCTTGATGACATTGACGGCAAGCCCTGTTCCCGCGATGGCGACGAAGGCAAAGGCAAGCTGCAGCCAGAGCTGGCGCAGGGCGGCATCGAGCCGTGGCGGCAACTCCAGATCGACCACGGCGAGCAGGACAAGTGCCACGCCGAGCGGAATGAGATAAAGGCCGGAATCACCGAGATAGGTGACGAAACGCGCCAGCCGCACCACAAGATGTGGCCATTCGGGCAGGATGTGCAGGGAAGCCGGATCGGCGAGCACCATCAGGGCGATGACGAGCACGCTGCCAAAGGCGATGGCGGCGGGCGTCGCCACCCGTCCGAACAGCGGCCGTGCCGGCAGGCGCGCCGGTGCCCGCAGCCGCTGGCCGAGCGCGCGCCAATTCTGCGTATGCGACCATTGACGAATGGCATTTCTCATGACGCGTGGCCGGTCTCTACAGCGCCATCGGGCGAAGGCACGAGCTTGGCGCGGCCGGCGCCGTCCCGAAGGCCAGCCCACCGCATCATGCCACTCACTTGCATTCCGTCTGCGGCAGGAAATCGAGCGACACCATCGTTCCCTTCAGGCGGAAATCGCCATAATCCAGGGTCAGGCTGCCTGAAATGCCATCGGCATAGAGCTCGAAGGACATGGTATAGACGGGGGTCTCCTCGCCGACGGCTTTCTTGGTCGGGTCGAAATAGGAAATCGTCACGGGCCAGCGATCGACGCCATCGAGTTGCTTGGCCTTGGCCTCGACGCCTTCGCGCGGCTTGTCGGGGCCGATCTTGGCACCGATCACCGCGAGGGTGTTGTAGATCTTCTGGCCGCCATCCGATCCATCATAGACCTGGCTCTCGAACACATGCTCGCCGGCCCGCGCCGCCAAGACGATCGCCTTCATCTGGCCCGTAGGGAAGAGAACCCGGTCGGACAGATCGAATTTGGTGGATTTGGGCTTCTTCAGCGCGACGCCGACCGTGCCGCTCTCGGCCCGGTTGGCCTGGCCATCGACGCTGCCATCCAGCTTCTGGTTGGTGAAATTCTGGGAATTGAAGCGGAAATTGCGCCCCTTCTCATCCTCGAACGTGGTGGAGCGCAGATCCGAGGTGTTGACGCCGCCGCCGCTCAGGCCGATTTCGGTGACCTGCCGGAAATTGAGCGCATAGCCGCTGCAGGCATTGCCCGAAAAATCATACACGATGCGCCCGCGCATGCTGTCGACGCTCGACTGGTCCTTGCGGCGGTCGAGATTGAGGTCGTAGACGGCCCGGTGCGCGACGAAGGGAACGGTCGCCGCCGCGGGGATCGCAGCGCTTGCCGCCGCCTTCTGGGGTGCAACGCTGTCCTGCGCCAGGGCCATCCCCGGCACAGCCAGGAAGAGCACGGCCGGCAGAAGCACGATCCTTGGATGGACCGGAAGTGTCATCCGCATGAAGCAAATTTCCGTTTCAAAAATCGGCATTACCATAAGTGGCATGCCCTGATGCCACAATGCTCAAAGAGCCTGCCAATCATGACGGAATTAGGCCCAAAGATTGTGCCATTCCACATTCATCAACAACACCGTTTACGATCCGTTCGCGGCCGCGATACGAACATGCCATAATGAGCCGAACTGCGAATCGCCAAGCAGAGTTGGTGCGCTTCACNAGTGAAGCGCACCAACTCTGCAAATGTCCGAAATCTTGCGGGTTATCCCTGATCGAACCTGCGATTCGATCAGGGATAACCCGCTCAGCGAAACGCATTGTGCGAGATACCGACTGCATGAGTGATACCTCCGATCTGTTCGGGAGCGACAAGCCCGCCCAATCCAAGACGAGCACCGACAAGGCTGAGAATACGAAGCGCCCCTCGACCCAGTCGATCGCGGCCGCCTTGAAAGCGGGCCTTGCCCCCAAGCCCGCCGCGGCGAAAGGCGGCGAGGACGGCTATGGCGCTTCCTCCATCCGCGTGCTCGAGGGCATCGAAGCCATTCGCATGCGCCCCGGCATGTATATCGGCTCGACAGGGCCGGAAGGCGACGGCCTGCACCATCTCTTCGCCGAGGTGATCGACAACTCGATGGACGAAGCTGTGGCCGGCCATGCCACCTTCATCGATGTCGAGCTCACCGCCGATGGCTTCGTCTCGATCACCGACAATGGGCGCGGTATCCCGGTCGAGCCCCATCCCCAATTTCCGGACGAGTCGACCCTGCAGGTCGTGATGACCAGGCCGCATTCGGGCGGCAAGTTCAACTCAGACGCCTACCAGACCTCCGGCGGCCTCCACGGCATCGGCGTCACTGCGGTGACCGCCCTGTCGGAGCTCATGGAGGTGGAGGTGGCGCGGGGGCGCGAACTTCACCGCCAGCGTTTTGCCCGCGGCGTGCCGCTCGGCCCGGTCGAGCATATCGGTGCTGCCCCCAATCGCCGCGGCACCCGCGTGCGCTTCAAGCCGGACATCGAGATCTTCAAGCACGGCATCGCCTTCGATCCCATGCGCCTGTTCAAGATGGCGCGCTCCAAGGCCTATCTCTTTCGCGGCGTCGAGATCCGCTGGAAATGCGCGCCGGAACTGCTGGCCGGCCACAGCGACGTACCGGCCGAGGAGAGCTTCAAATTCCCGCGTGGCCTGGAAGACTATCTGCGCTCGGCCAGCGAGGGCCTCGAACTCGTCACCGAGCAGATGTTCTCCGGCCGCGTGCCCAAGCCGGAGGGACACGGTTCGGTGGAATGGGCCATCGGCTGGTTCGCCGAGGACGAAGGCTATGTCTCCTCCTATTGCAACACCGTGCCCACCCGCGAAGGCGGTACCCATGAGGCGGGCCTGCGCATCGCCCTGCTGCGCGGCCTGAAGGATCATGCCGAGCGGATCGGCAACAAGCGCGCCAACCAGCTCACCACCGAAGACGTGATGGCCTGCACGGCCGCCATGCTCTCGGTGTTCATCCGCGAGCCGGAATTCTCGTCCCAGACCAAGGCCAAGCTGGTGACCACGGAAGCCAGCCGCATCGTCGAGCAGGCCTTGAAGGATGCCTTCGACCATTGGCTGGCCTCGATGCCCTCCCAGGCCGCCAAGCTGCTCGACTTCGTGGTCGAAAGGGCCGAGGAGCGCCTGCGCCGCCGGGCCGAGAAGGACGTGGCCCGCAAGACCGCCACGCGCAAGCTGCGCCTGCCCGGCAAGCTCGCGGATTGCTCGAACAATGCCGCGCAAGGCTCTGAATTATTTATCGTCGAAGGTGATTCCGCCGGCGGCTCCGCCAAGCAGGCGCGTGACCGCGCCAACCAGGCGGTGCTCCCCTTGCGCGGCAAGATCCTCAACGTCGCCAATGCCGGCAAGGACAAGCTCGCCCAGAACCAGCAATTGCAAGATCTGGGGCAGGCGCTCGGCTGCGGCATGGGCACGCAATATCGCGACGATGATCTGCGCTACGAGAAGATCATCATCATGACGGACGCCGACGTCGACGGCGCCCATATCGCTTCGCTGCTGATCACCTTCTTCTGGCGCCAGATGCCGCGCCTGATCGAGCGCGGGCACCTTTATCTCGCCGCCCCGCCGCTTTACCGCCTGACGCAGGGTACCAAATCGCTCTATGCGCGCGACGATGCCCATAAGGACGAGCTGGTGAAATCGGCCTTCAAGCCCAATCAGAAGATCGAGATCGGCCGCTTCAAGGGCCTGGGCGAGATGATGCCGGCGCAGTTGAAGGAAACCACCATGGACCCCAAGAAGCGCACGCTTCTCAAGGTGATGGTGGTTGACGAGGAGCGCGCTGAAACCTCCAGCTCGGTGGAACGGCTGATGGGCAACAAGCCCGAAGCCCGTTTCGCCTTCATCCAGGAACAGGCGGCCTTCGCCGGCGAACTGGTCGATATCTGAGACCGAGTGGCATTGGCGTGCTCCCGACAGGGGAGCACTTCTCCGGGTGCGCGGACGTCTCGTCCGCCTTTCTCTGCAAACGAAGCGGTCCAGGAACGGGTGAAACGTCCGCGCACCCGGGCATTCGCCGCGTCGAGGCTCAGGTCTCGAAATCGCCGAAGATGTCCTGGAGCCGCGTCAGTTGTTCGACACGCTCGCTGACCTCCTCGCCCAGCACGACGATGACATTGCTCAGCATCAGGTCGAGCACGGCCGTGATCGTCGCCGCCCCGTCCCAGAGCGGGCCGTGGGATCCCGGCACCACCAGGCAGATATCGGAGACTTCCGCGCCCCAGGGGCAGAATTCGTCGGTGATCATCACCACCTTCACGCCGGCGCGGCGCGCCTCGATCGCCAGGGGCCGCGCCTTGGAGGCGAAGCGGCGGACGTCATGCAGGAAGAGCAGCCTGCCGCTCACCGAGCCGTCGAGCAGTTCGGCATAGGTGCCGTTCAGCCCGTCAACGAATTGCACGCGCGGCCGCGTGTAGGAGAGCTGGCTGGCGAAATATTGGGCGATGCCCCGCACATTCTGATAGGCGGCGACATAGACCTCGCTTGCGCCGACCAGGGCCTCGATGGTCTGTTGCCATTCGGCCGAGGTCGTCAGCCCGTAGATCTGGCCGAGATTGTCGATCTGCTGCTGGATCAGGCCGGCCAGCAGCTTGCCGCCGCTGATATCTTCGCGCAGCCGGTCGACCGGTCCCTTCACCTGCCAGGCCGGATTGGAGCTGCCGCGCCGCAATTCACGCTTGAGCTGGTCGAGACCGTCGAAGCCCATGCGCCGGAGAAAACGCCCCACCGTCATCGGCGACAGCTCAAGGCGTTCGGCAATCGACTTGGCAGTCTCGAACGGAAGATCGGCGATGTTCCGTTCGAGATAATTGGCGATCAGCTTGTCGGACTTCGACCGCCGCAATGCCTCGTCTTGCAGGAGCTTCAGGATACGTTGCGCCACATCACCTCCCCAGGGCGTGCCGTCGGCCTCACTGGGCCGTCTTGACCTTGGTCCAGACGCGGTCCAGCTGGCGAATGCCGGGGCCGAGATCCTGGAAGATCTGCAGCCTCTGCATGGTTTCCTGCGGCGGATTGATCTCCTTGCTATTCTTGATGTTGTCGGGGGTCAATTGCCGGGCCGGCAGATTGGGCGTGCCGTTGGTCTGCTGCGAGACGTTCAGGGCCGCAATCTCGGGCCGGGTGTAGAATTGCAGGAACTTGATGGCGTTCTGCTTGTTCGGCGCCGATTTGAGGACGCAGATATCCTCCTGATACATGGTGGCCCCCTCCTCCGGGATCACGAAGCCGAGATCCTTGGGGTTGCCGAAGACGTCGATCATCGCGCCGATGAAGAAATGCGCCGCAGCGACATCGCCCGCCCCCACCATCGGGCGTGCGTCATAGGTGAAGGCGGCAACCTGCGGCTTCATGGCGATCATGGTCTCGGCCGCCTGCTGCAGTTCGGCCGGATCGGTCGAGTTGACCTTGTGGCCGTTGAGGATCAGTCCGACCGCGAGCACCTCGCGCATGTCGTCGAGCAGGGTGAATTTCAGGCCCTTCGCCTTCACGGTGGCGAGCAGATCCTTCCAACCGGTGACATCCTTGCCCAGCACCTTGCGATTATAGAGTATGCCGACCGAACCGAAGGCATAGGGCAGGCAATATTCGCCCTTCGGATCGCTCTTGGCCCTGAGGAAGCTGGGCTCGATATTCTTGAAACCCTCATAGGTGTCGATATCGGTCTTCTCGAGGAGACCGAGCTTGTCCATGATGTCCTGCATGTGGACCGACGGAAAGACGATGTCGTAGCCCGTCGCCCCGCCCTGGATCTTGGCGAGCATCTCTTCGTTGGAAGAGTAGGTGGAGAGATTGACCTTGATCTTGGTCTCTTCCTCGAACTTCTTCAGCACTGCCGGATTGATGTATTCGCCCCAATTATAGACGTTGAGCTCCTCCGCCCGGGCGCTGCCCGCCGCCAGCAGCGCCGCCATCGACAGGGCCAGGCCTGCGCACCAGGCGCGCCGCTTCGTCCGGCCTCGAGCGGCCGCATCAATGGTCTTGGTCATCGAAATTCTCCTCTGGTGACTTGCGCCCGGCACGAACCTCCAGGGTCCGATTTTCCTTCGCGCTTTGCAGGCCACGGCTTCTGTCGGCCGTTGACTTCACCCGATAAATGGTATCCAAATATCTTAACATAACAAGAGTTATTTTGATAACATTCCGAGGGAAGACAGATGCAGGACCAGATCGTCCGGCTGGTGGGAGCGGCCAAGGCCTTCCCCACCCCGGAAGGGCGCAGCGTGACGGCACTGGACGCGATCGATCTCGATGTGCGCCGCAATGAGTTCCTGACGCTTCTGGGGCCCTCCGGCTGCGGCAAGACCACGCTGCTTCACGCCATCAGCGGTTTCGTCGAGCTCGATTCGGGAAGGATCCTCATCGACGGGGAGGACATGACCGAGCGCCCGCCCTATCGCCGCCCCGTCAATACCGTCTTCCAGAACTACGCCCTCTTCCCGCATATGACGGTGGGCGAGAACACCGGCTATGCCCTCGAAATCGCCGGCGTCGGCAAGGCCGAGCGCCTGCAGCGCGTCACCGCCGCATTGCGCATGGTCGGCCTGGACGGCACCGAAAGCCGGCGGCCGCGCCAGCTATCCGGCGGCCAGCAGCAGCGCGTCGCCCTCGCCCGGGCCATCATCGCCCGGCCCAAGCTCGTCCTTCTGGACGAACCCTTGTCGGCGCTCGACAAGAATCTGCGCCAGGCCATGCAGATCGAGCTCAAGACGCTGCAGCACGAGCTCGGCATCTCCTTCATCTTCGTGACCCACGACCAGCAGGAAGCCCTGACCATGTCCGATCGCGTGGCCGTGCTTTCAGGCGGCCGCATCCAGCAACTCGACACGCCGCGCAACGTCTACGACCACCCCGCCAATGTTTTCGTCGCTACCTTCGTGGGCGCCAGCAACCTGTTCGAGGGCGAGGTCCGGGGTGATGAACTGGTGACGGAAGACGGCACGACGATCCGCCATCGCACGGTGCGGACGCCGGCATCCGGCAACGCCACCGCACTGATCCGCCCCGAGCAGTTCCTCCTGGCTGACAATGCCGCCAGTCTTCCCGGCCTCGATATCGAGCTCAGGCAGATCGTCTTCGTCGGCTCGTCCTTCGAATTGTTCGGGCATACGGTACAGGGCAGGCCGATTGTGGTCGAAGTGCCTGCCACGCGCCGCGAGGCCGTCGGAGCCATCGAGCAAAGCCGCCGGGCGCGGATCTCCTACGATCCCGACGCCGTCCATCTCATCGAGCCGAGCGCGAGCGCCTGACATGTCCATCGCCAGCCGCCGCCGCGTCGAACTTTCCCTGCTGCTCGGTCCTGTCAGCGTTTTCCTCGCGCTCTTCTTCCTGGTGCCGCTTGCCATCATGATGGTCACCAGTTTCCTCGCCCCGGGCCTCTATGGCGGGGTGGAATGGAGCTTCTATCCGCATAATTTCGGGCGCATCCTCGGCTTTGCCGATCCGGCCTTCGAGGAATTCGATCCGATCTACATCGCGATCTTCCTGCGCTCCCTGAAGATCGCCGCCTTCACGGTGCTGACCGCCTTGACCGTGTGCTATCCGGCTGCCTTCTGCATCGCCGGCCTGCCGGCGCGCTGGAAGAATTTCTGTCTCTTCCTGATCACCCTGCCCTTCTTCACCAGCCTGATCGTGCGCCTGTTCGTCTGGGTGCTGATCCTGCGCCAGACCGGCCTGGTCAACGAGGCGCTGCTGTCGAGTGGACTGATCGCCCGTCCGCTCGATCTGATCTACACCGACGGCGCCATCATCTTAGGCATGGTCTATGTCTACATCCCCTTCATGTTCATGCCGGTCTATGCCAGCGTCGAAAAGCTCGACTGGACGCTGGTGCGCGCCTCGCTCGATCTCGGCGCCGGACCGGTCCGCACCTTCCTGCGCATCATCCTGCCTTTGACCGCACCCGGCATCGCCGGCGGCGCCATCATCGTCTTCATCCCGGCGCTCGGCAATTTCGTGGTGCCGGCCATTCTCGGCGGCGCCAAGGTGATGATGCTCGGCAACCTGATCGAGCAGCAATTCCTCTCCGCCCGCAACTGGCCCTTCGGCTCAGCGCTGGCCATGATGGTGATGAGCGTGATGCTCGTGCTGCTGATCGTCTATGTCTTCGCCTCCAGCCGCCGCCCCGCGGCGGCGATCCAGGGAGGCAAGGCATGAAAGCCGTCCGCTTCCTCGCCCGTGGCGGCCTCGTCGCCTATACGGCCCTGTTCTTCGCCTTCATCTATGTGCCTCTCGCGGTCATCGCGGTCTATTCGTTCAACGCCAATCCGGTGAACATGATGACCTGGAGCGGCTTCACCACCGAGTGGTACGCCCAGGTCCTTGGTTTCAAGACCGCGATCTCGGAGAGCGCCCTTTATATCGAATCGACCGACCAGCTCCTGCGTGCCGTCAGGAACAGCCTCGTCATCGCCGGGGCGACCACGGCGATCGCCACCATCTTCGGCACGGCGCTCGCCATCGCCCTGCACCGCTATGCCTTCTTCGGTGCCCGCTTCTATCGAGCCTCGCTGTTCATGCCCATGCTGATGCCGGACATCGTGCTCGGCATCGCCCTCTTGATCTTCTTCGTCAATGCCGGCATCGAGCTCGGGCTGAAGACGATCATCATCGGCCAGTGCACCTTCCTGATCTCCTATGTCTTCATCGTCGTCTCGGCCCGGCTCGCCGGCATGGACCGCACGCTGGAGCACGCTTCGGCCGATCTCGGCGCCAATGAATGGACGACCTTCCGCAAGGTGGTGTTTCCGCAGCTTCTGCCCGGCATCGTCGGGGGGGCGTTGCTCGCCTTCATCATCTCGATGGACGATCTGGTGATCACCTATTTCATCGCCGGCGTCGACGTCACCACCTTGCCGATGTTCATCTTCGCCATGCTTCGCCGCGGCATCAAGCCGGAGATCAACGCGATCGCCGTGATGATGCTCGCCTTCTCCTTCGTGGTCGCCTCGCTCGGCCTCTACCTCCGCTCCCGCCAGAATTGACCAGCATGACACAAGCCAATCCTCCCGGGCGCAAGCCCCGTGCCCGCGACCTTGGCCTGCCTTTCTCCGGCAGGACAGGGCCACACAATGCCATCACCGATGTCGAAGGCGTGGCCGTCGGCTTCACCACGATCCTGGAAGACAGTCCCCGCCCTGGTCGCAAGCGGCCTTTGCGCACGGGCGTCACCGCCATCCTGCCGCATGCCTCCTCGCCGACGCCGGTGCCTGTTTACGCCGGCGTGCACCGCTTCAACGGCAATGGCGAGATGACCGGCACGCATTGGATCGAGGATGGCGGCAGCTTCATCGGGCCAGTCGTGATCAGCAACACCCACGCCATCGGCATGGCGCATCACGCCACGGTGAAATGGATGCTCGAGCGCTATGCCTCGACCTATGACACCGACGATTTCCTCTGGATCATGCCCGTCATCGCCGAGACCTATGACGGGGTGTTGAACGATATCAACGCCCTTGCCGTGTCCGAAGCCGATGTCCGCGCCGCCCTGGACAGCGCCGCCGGCGGCCCGGTCCGCGAAGGCAATTGCGGCGGCGGCACCGGCATGATCACCTATGGCTTCAAGGGCGGCACCGGCACGGCCTCACGCATCGTCGACTATGACGGCACCGCCTATACCATCGGCACGCTGGTGCAGGCCAATCACGGCCAGCGCGATTGGCTGACCATTCGCGGCGTGCCGGTGGGCGAGCATCTTCGCGACGGCACGCCGCAGAGCCAAATGCAGGAGCGCGGCTCGATCATCGTCATCATCGCCACCGACCTGCCGCTTGCCCCGCACCAGCTCCAGCGCCTGGCACGCCGGGCTGCCATCGGCATCGGCCGTAACGGCACGCCCGGCGGCAACAATTCCGGCGACATCTTCCTGGCCTTCTCCACCGCCAACGCCAGACCCATGCTGCACCGTGCCCCGTCGCGTTTCGGCATCGAGATCCTTAACGACGAACGGCTCGATCCGGCCTATCTCGCCGTGGTCGACAGCGTCGAGGAGGCCGTGGTCAACGCCATGCTCGCCGCCGAGGATGCCGGCGGCACGCCCTATGATCGTTTCCTGATCAAGGCCCTGCCGCACCCGCTCCTGATGGAGCTGATGCGGCGCTATGGTCGGGTGGCGTGAGGGCTTGCACTTTCAGCGCAAGGGCAACCGCTTGTAGCGACCCGGCTCTTCCGGGTCGTGATGCTGGCTGTAAGGCCCCTCCTCCAGGAACAGCCTGTGACAGAAGGCGAGCTTGTCCTTCGACAGGGTGACGCCGAGGCCGGGTCCTTCCGGTACGGCGACGAGATTGTCGACCGGCGCGAAGACCCCCTCCTCCACCACGTCGTAAGGCTGCATGCGAAACAGCGACTGGCTGGGCTCGCGCAGATGGGAGAAGGCAGCGCTCAGATGCAGATAGACGGCGCTGCCGATGCCGGTATTGGCGCTGTAGCACCAGAAATCGATGCCCATCGCCTCGCAGGCGCCGATGAAGCGCACGGTGCGGCCGATGCCGCCATGCACGTTGACGTCGGTGACGATGGCATCGGGCACGCCGAGCGCCACTGCCTTCTGGATATCGACATTGTGCCCCGAGAAGGGAATGGCGGTGTGCCGGCGCAGGCTCGCCATCTCCTCGAAGGTGGCGCAGGGCTCCTCCCAGTTGCGGATGTCGAGATCCTCGATGCGGCTGGCGATGCGTTTGGCCTCCGTCACCGAATAGGCCATGTTGGAATCGATGCGGATGATCGCATCGGGTCCGAGCTGCCGGCGCATCAGCCTGAGCGCCTCGATGCTCGGCTCGGGATCGCGGGTGCAGAGCTTGCCCTCGAAGATGGTGGTGCCGAACCGCTCCTTCAGGCCAACGCAATAGTCCGCCACGGCCTCCGGCGTGAGTTCGCCGCCCTTGCCGTTTCTGGCCTGGCGAAAGCCGAAATAGTCGGCGAAGGCGATCTTCTTGCGCACGGCCCCGCCGAGCAGGTCGTAGAGCGGGCGGCTCGCCGCCTTGCCCTTGATGTCCCACAGCGCCGTCTCGATGGCGGCGAAGGCCCGGATCGAGGCGAAGTCGACATTGGAGGTCACGCCGCGCCAACTCGGCAGGCTGGCGAGTTCGGCGCCGGCGACGTCATGGGCATCGCGCCCGATCAGGGCCGGCGTCATCCGCTCGACGATGGCGCAGGCCTGCCAGGAGGCGGCTTCGCCGAGCCCGGTGATGCCTTCGTCCGTCTCCACCTCGACGACGCAGCGCGAGGATCCCGGCAGCCAGCCAAAGGACCACCAATACGGCGCCTCGATCGGCAGGTTGATCGGCGTGGCACGGATGGCGGTGATCTTCATGGGATGGGGGTCCTGGCGGGCTGGGAGAGGTAAGCTGTGGCGGGGATGAGGAGGATTGGCAAGTACCCTGGGAGCGCGGACTTCCAGTCCGCTCTTGGAAACGCCGCCTTATCAGAAGAAAGAGGCGGACAGGATGTCCGCGCTCCATGCACCTATTCCAATCGGCGCCGGAACAGCCAGCTGGCCGCCGCCAGCGAAACGGCCGCGATGACTGCCATCGGCCAAGTGTTGGCGAGCACGGCGTCGAAAGGCAGGTCGCGCAGGAACACGCCCTTCACGATCACCAGGAAATAGCGCAGCGGGTTGATCACCGTGATCGGCTGCAGCCAGGCCGGCATGTTCTCGATCGGCGTGGCGAAGCCGGACAGCAGCATGGCCGGCACCAGAAAGAGGAAGGCCCCGAGAATGGCCTGCTGCTGGGTGGTCGACAGGGCCGAGATGAACAGGCCGATGCCGGCCACGGCGAGGAGATAGAAGACCGCGCTGCCGTAGAGCAGCAGCAGGGAGCCGCGTAGTGGCACCCCGAAGATCAGGACGGCGGCCACGATGTAGACGGTCAGATGGAAGGTGCCGATCAGCATGGGCGGCAGCACCTTGCCCAACATGATTTCATGCGTCCGCAACGGCGAGACCATGAGCTGATCGAAGGTGCCGAGTTCCCGCTCGCGCGCGATCGACAAGGCCGTGACGATCAGCCCGATCAGGAGCGCGATGGCCGCCACCAGATTGGGCACCATGAACCATTGGAAGATCAGGTTCGAGTTGAACCAGTTGCGCGCGACCACGTCGATGGCCTGCCCTCCGGCCGCTTTGCCGAGGGCGGTATCGGCGCCGAGGCCGGCGGCGATCTGGTTGAGATAGCCCGCCACGATCTGGGAGGCATTGGACTTGCGGCCATCCAGGACGAGGCCGAGATCGGCCGGCCGGCGCGCCTCGATGTCGCGCGAGAAGGTCGGGCCGATCTCGATGGCGGCGATGACCTCCTGCCTGTCGATGGCGGTGCGCAGTTCTCCCGGATCCTGCGTGCGGCGGACGGAACGGAAGGTGGGCGAGCCTTCGACGCGCCAGATGAGCTCCTGGCTCCAGGCGCCATTGTCGCGGTTGAGCACGAGAACATCGACATTCTTCACCTCCAGCGTGGCGGCGAAAGAAAACACCAGGAGCTGGAGAATGGGCGGCACCACCAGGATGATGCGGCTCTTGGGATCGCGCAAAATCCCCAGCAACTCCTTGATGATCAGGGCCTTGAGGCGAATCCAGGCCATCTCAGCCGATCCTCTTGCGGGTGCTGCGGGCCGCAGCCAGGAAGAAGACGAAGCCGATGAACAGCATCACCGCGATGGCCTTGAGAAACATCGGCCAGATGTCTCCGGCCAGGAACACCGATTGCAGGCTGGGAATCAGATAGCGCACGGGCAGGATCAAGGTGATCCACTGGATTACCTGAGGCATCGAATTGATCTCGAACAGGAAGCCCGACAGCAGGAAGGCCGGCAGGAAGGCCGAGATCAAGGCGAGTTGCGAAGCCAGGAACTGGTTCTTGGTGGCGGCCGAGATCAGGAGCCCTTGTCCAAGCGCCGGGATCAGGAAGCTCGCCGACAGGGCATAGAGCGCCAGCAGTGAGCCCCGGAACGGCACGCCGAACAGCAGGACCGCCACCAGCACGCACAGGGTCATCGAAGTCAGGCCGAGCAGAAAATAGGGTATGAGCTTGCCGGCCAGCAATTCAGCGGCGCTGACCGGCGTCGCCATCATCGCCTCCATGGTGCCGCGCTCCCATTCGCGGGCCACCACCAGCGAGGTCAACAGCGTGCCGATCAGCGCCATGACGATGGCGATGGAGCCGGGAACCAGGAAGTTTCGGCTGGTCAGCTCGGGGTTGAACCAGAAGCGCTGTTCCACCTCGATCGCCGGCCGGCCGACGCCGCGCTCGCCGCCCCGGATCGCCGCCCAGCTGGCGATGACGCCGCGGGCATAGTTCTGCACGAAATTCGCATTGTTCGGATCGGAGCCGTCGACGAGGACCTGGATCGCTGGCCCGGTGGCGGAGGCGAAATCGGCGGCAAAAGTCGAGGGAATGACGATGATACCCTTGATCCGGCCGAGGATCAGCGCCTCCTCGAAGTCGCGCCGGTCATGCCCCTGCTCGACCTCGAAATAGCCGGAGGCCTGGAAACTCGCGGCAATGTCACGGGTCAAAGGCGACGGATCCTCGACCACCAGCCCCACCCGGGTGCGGGTGGCGTCGAGCGACACGCCATAGCCGAAGAGGAAGAGCAGAATCAGGGGCAACACGAAGGCGATCAGGATGGAGCTGGGATCGCGGACGATCTGATAGCTTTCCTTGCGAACCAGGGCGGCGAAGCGCAGCAGCCGGGCGGAGCGGTCCGCCGCGACGGATGGCTGCGCGGTTTCCCCCGCCGCCGTAGAGCGCCCTGGTCCGTGCTCGCTCATGCCGCCTTGGCCTCCGAACCCTTGGCCTCCGAACCCTGCACGAGCGCGACGAAGGCATCCTCCATGGTCGGATCGGGATTGCCGGCATCGGCCACCCGTGCCTTGAGTTCGTCAGGCGAACCCAGCGCGATCGAACGCCCGCGATAGATCAGCGAAATCCGGTCGCAATATTCGGCCTCATCCATGAAATGGGTGGTGACCAGCACGGTCACGCCCTTTTCGACCAGCGCATTGATATGGGTCCAGAATTCGCGCCGCGTGATCGGATCGACACCTGATGTCGGCTCGTCGAGGAAAAGCGCTTCGGGCTCATGCATGACGGCGCAGGCGAGCGCCAGGCGCTGTTTGAGGCCGAGCGGCAGATCCTTGGCGGACATGCTCCGGCGCCCTCCGAAATCGAAGATCTCGGTCATCAGTTCGATGCGCTCGCGTTTGCGCGCGCCGGTCAGGCCATAGACGCCGGCAAAGAAGGCGAGATTCTGCGCCACGCTGAGATCGCCATAGAGCGAGAATTTCTGGGCCATGTAGCCCAGGCGATTGCGGGCCTCGGCCGAGTCGCGCCTGAGGTCGAAGCCGGCGACGCGCCCCTCGCCACCGGTGGGCTTGAGCAAGCCGCACAGCATCTTGAAGGTGGTGGACTTGCCGGCACCGTTCGGTCCCAGGAGCCCGAAGATCTGGCCGCGTGGGATCTCGAAGGAAATGTCCTGTGCGGCGGCGAAATCGCCAAAATGCTTGGTCAACCCCCGCGCCTCGATCACGGGCTGGCCTTCCTCGACGGGCAGCGCCCGCGTCGCCTCGGCAAGGAGCGAGCGTCCGCCGGGGCCGCCGCCGAGCAGGTCGACGAAGGCATCCTCGAAGCGCGGCTGTATCGGCTGCGGCTTTGCGCGGGCACCCGCGGCGCGCGCCGCCTCCTCGGCAAGGCCTGCCTCCTGCCCGGTCACCAGCCGGATGGCCTGGCCCTGAATGACGCCGTCGACGACCCCCGGCACGGCGAGCGCCCGCGACAGCGCCGGACGGCGGCGGCCCTCGATATCGCCGAGACGGAACACCCGGCCTTCGACCTTGCCGGTAAGTTCGGAGGGCACGCCGGTAAACAGCAGCTTGCCCCGATTCAGCAAGAGCACGCGGTCGCAGGCCTGGGCCTCGTCGAGATAGGCGGTGGACCAGACGACGCCGATGCCCTCATGGGTCAGGTCCTCCACCATCTTCCACAGGTCCCGCCGCGAAATCGGGTCGACGCCGACTCCGGGCTCGTCGAGCAACAGCAGGCGCGGCTTCTTGAGAAGCGCGCAGGCGAGGCCGAGCTTCTGCTTCATGCCGCCGGATAGCCGTCCCGCCAGGCGCGTGGTGAAGGAGGCCAGATCGGTGAAGGTGAGGAGTTCATCGAAGGTGGCGGCGCGTTCCGTTTTCGGCAGCCCGCGCAGATCGGCGTAGAGATCGAGATTCTCCTGCACCGAGAGGTCCTCATAGAGACCGAAGCGCTGGGGCATGTAGCCGATCGCCGCCTGGATCGAGGCCGCATCGCGGGCGGTGTCGAAGCCGAGCACCCGCAGGCTTCCCTGATCGGGCAGCATCAGGCCCGTCATCAGGCGGATCAGCGTGGTCTTGCCGGCACCGTCGGGGCCGACAAGCCCGGTGATCTCGCCCGGCCGGATCGAAGCCTCGATGCCGTCGAGCGCCTGGATCGCCTCGCCGAAGCGCTTGCTGACACCGCAAATCTGGACGACCGCGTCGGTCATGATCCCTAGCCTTTCAGGGCTTGCCGCCCGGCTCGGCGGCCGTATCGGCGAGGCGCACCGTCACCGGCATGCCCTGCAGGAGCGCATTGTCGGGCTCGTCGACCACGATGCGCAGGCGATAGACCAGATCGGTGCGCAGTTCCGGCGTCTCCACCGTCTTCGGCGTGAATTCGGCGACCGGTGAGATGAACCCCACGCGTCCCTTGTAGCGCTTGGCCGGATCGGTATCCGAGCGCACTTCCACCATCGTACCGGTATGGACGCGCCCGAGATCGGTTTCGGCGATGAAGGCCCGGATCCAAACGGGTTTGGTGAGCGACAGCACGAAAGCGATGTCGTTGGGCGCCAGGATCGCTCCCTTCTCGTGGACGCGCGAGAGGATGACGCCATCGGCGGGGGCAACCAGGATCGTATCGGCGGTGGTCGTCCGGGCAGAGGCGAGATTGGCCTCCGCTGCCTCCAGGCTGGCCTTGGCAGCCGCGATATCCTCAGCGCGCGTGCCCAACTCCAGCAGGGTCAGGGCTTCCTTGGCCGCGTCGACCCGGGCTTGTGCCGCATCACGCGCGGCGACCGCCTGGTCGAGACCGCCCTGGGAAACGGTGCCGCTCGGCCGAAGCTGGAAGGACCGGGTGTAGCTTTGTTCGGCATTGATGAGATCGGCCTGGCGTTCGGCGAGTACGGCCTTGGCCTGTGCGATCTCGGCAGCGCGGGGACCGGCCTCCAGCTTGGCGAGCGTGGCGCGCTGGCTGGCCGCCTGGGCCTGCGCCACCTCGACCAGGTCCTGATACGGCCTGACGTCCAGGCGAGCGAGCGTATCGCCGGCCTTCACGCTATCGCCCTCGTCCACCAGAGTCTCGGCAAGTCTGCCGCTGACGCGAAAACCGAGCTGCACTTGGCGGATGTCGACATTGCCATAGAGCACCAGTTCCTTCCCGGTGCGTTCGACCCAGCCCATGCGCTGGGGCAGATCGAACCACCAGCCGGCGAACCCGGCACCGGCGATTGCGAGCAGGACGACGGGAATGGCAGCTTTCTTCATGAGCGGCCTCCTTCCGCAACCAGCGCGGCAACGAGTTCGCCGGCATGGCGCCGTACGGTTTCGACCTCGTCGGCGCCAATGGTGTCCCAGGCGAGATGACGTTTCACGGCCGCATGCGCGACGCGGAAGACCATCAGGCCGCCGAGCAGGGAAAGGGTGCGCAGCCTGACATGGCGGGAAGTCCCCTCCTCGCCGAGGATGATGCCCACCAGCAGGCTCGCGGCCTCGAGCATGGGCTTCATCACCTGTGCAAAGATACGCTCGAAAGCCTCCGTCGGTTCCATCTGCTCGCGAATGAGGAAACGCGCCAGCGGCTCGGATATCGGTCCGATGAACAGGGTCGCCATGGTTTGGGTCAACTCGGTCAGGAAGGCCTGTGCTTCCTGCCGGTCGATGGCGCCTCCCCCGCGCGCGGCTTCGGCAAGGCGAGCCCGGATATGCCCGCCCAAACCGCCGACATGGGATGAAATCAGGTTGGCAATATGGTCCGCGGTGGCGACATAGAGCCCTTCCTTGGAGCCGAAATAGTAGGTGATCGCCTGCAGATTGACGCCGGCGGCATCCGCCAGCATGCGGGTCGAAGCACCGTCGAAGCCATAACGGCCGAACACGCCGATCGACGCATCGAGCAGCTTCTCACGGGTTGCATCGCCTCGGCCGTTCGAGGCCGGAGGAGGAGATTGTTTCTTGACCATGACGCAACCCATAGACGAAATTTGCATTTCAATCAATCGATTGAATTATACAATTGGAAGATAACACCCCGAATGACGGGCTGGCGAGGTCAAGTCTGGCGTAGGCCAGCCACACCGAGGTCCCAGGGTATTGCTGGCGACATTTTCCTTGAAACATTTCCACGGGGATGGACATTGGCAACCCAAGGCGAAACGAAGCAGGCCAGATGACGCAACTCGACGAATATGCGCAGGGTGACGGCACCAAGAAATCGAACCGGCAAGCCGAACTGCTGCGGCTGCTCGAGCGCAGCCATTACCTCTCGATCGAGGAAATCGCCGAACGTTTTGCCGTGACGACCCAGACAGCCCGTCGCGACATCGTCGCGCTGGAAGCCACCGGCCAGGTGCGCCGCCTGCATGGCGGGGCCACGATCGCCACACCGGTGGATGCCGTCACCCGCCGCCAGCGGCGCATCGAAAACGCCTCGCAGAAGGCCCAGGTGGCAGCTCTCGTCGCCCAGGCTATTCCGGACGGGGCCGCCGTCTTCATGGACACCGGAACGACCTGCGAAGCGGTCGCCTATGCGCTGCTGCAGCGGCGAGACCTGCGGATCGTCACCTATAGCCTGCGGGTGGCCACCATCTTCAGCGAGAATTCCAGTTTCGCCCTGGCGATTCCCGGCGGCTCCGTGCGGCCGGTGGATGGTGGCGTTTTCCGGGAGGATACGGCTGACTATATCCGCCGCTTCAAGTTCGACTTTGCCGTGATCTCGGTCAGCGGCATCGACCAGGCCGGCGACATCTGCGACGACGACCTGGCCGAGGTCTCGGCCGTTACCGCCGCCCTGGCGCAGACCGAGCGCACCATCCTGGCCGTGGACAGCACGAAATTCGGCAAGCGTGCGCTGGTCAGGCTCGGCTCCCTCGAGGATGTCGACATCCTGGTCAGTGACGACATTCCCGCCCCCTTTCGCGACAGGGTACACCGCAGCGGCGTGGAAACCCGTGTCGCCGTCGCGGACGCGCAGGAAGCCCCTCTCGAATTGTAGCGGTCAGCGTCGCCTCGCAGCCCATGACCGCGACGTGACGGCGGCGCCGATGCCGTGGCTTTGAACATCGACACGGCGGCGCCGGAAGAGGCATCACCCGTCTCGGCGATGCCAAGCTGCCGTACCGAGCACATGAGCACCACCAATTCTGGTTGTTTTGGTCCGGGACTTGCATCAGACCAGCTTGGCATCGATGGCCAGCCACACGAGATGGGCATCATTGCGGGCACCGAGCTTGGTCTTGATCTGATAATGGTAATTGCGAACCGTCTTGAGGCTGAGATGCATGGACGTGCTGATCGCCTCGGCCGACCAGCCCGATGCGACCAGGCGCAGAATCTCGGTCTCGCGCGGGCTGAGCTCGGCCAGCGGCGATGAGGCATGGGTGAGGCGTTCGGCCGCGATCTCGCGCGCCACGTCATTGCTCATCGCCCGTTCGCCCTTGGCCACCAGGGCAACGGAATTGACGAGCTCGGCGGCATCGCTGCCCTTGGTGACATAGCCGGCGGCCCCCGCCTCGAACGCCTTGAGGGCGAAAGCGGCCCCGCTGTGCATGGTAAAGATGAGAACCCGGGCGGCATGATCCCATTGGCGGATATGGCGCAAGGCTTCGATGCCGCTGAGGCCCGGCAGGGAAAGATCCATCACCACCACGTCGGGCTTGGCTTTCCGGTAGGCCTCATAGGCCGAAACGGCATCGCTGGCTTCGGCCACCACGCGATAGCCGGGCACCTTTTCGAGCAACCGCCGATACCCCTCCCTGACGACGGGATGGTCATCGACCAGCAGGATGCTGAGATCGCTCATGCCGGGACAGGCTGGGCCGGGCCGCGCATCCGATTGGCGCGATCCGCAAGCAACGGAATGATTGCAGCGATGCGAACGCCGTGTCGCGCCTGGCCGATGGAAAGGCTTCCGCCCAGTGCCGTCACCCGTTCCCGCATGCCGAGAATTCCATGCCCGGCCTCCATGGTCAGCCGTAGCGGATTGCCGCCGCCGTCATCCTCGACGCTGAGCTCGACAGCGCCCCCCTCCTGCAGGCCTGTTCGCTTGACGAACAGGCGGATATCGCGCGGCTTGCCGTGGCGCGCGGCATTGGTCAGGCATTCCTGTGCAATGCGATAGATGCTGAGGGCGATGGCGTGCGGAAGGCCGGTGAGATTGCCGGCGATATCAAGGTGGAATCGGGCGCGCGTGGTGTTGCCGACATTCCAGCCAGCCACGAGTTGGGCCAGACTGGCCTCCAGGCCCAGTTCCTCGAGCTCCTGCGAACGCAACCGTTGCAGGGTGCCGCGCAAGGTCGCATTCATCCGCCGGGTCACTTCGGCGATGGATCGAGCGTCCTTGGCAATCTCCGGCCGGTCCTCGGCCTCCAATTCGATGGCGCCGGCAAGGGCATTGACGGCCGCCAGACACTGGCCGAATTCGTCATGGAGATCGCGCGCCAGCGTGCGTCGTTCCTCCTCCTGCACCTGGAACAGGCGGTTGGTGAGGGCGACGCGCTGGGCCGTGGTCTCGGCCAAACGGCAGGTGAGATCGTTCAAGGCGCCGGCGATGCGATCGAATTCCGCCGTCCGGTAGCCGGGCAGACGATAGCCGTAATCCCCACGTTCGAGGCGGCGCAGGCCGGCGACGATGGCACGCGCCGGCAGAAGGGACTGGCCGATAAAAAGCCCGGCGAGTACGCCGATGGCGACCGCCAGCAGGCCCGCCACGCTGAGCACGATGGTGATGCGGTCCCAGGCCAGCCGCACGGCGGCACCGTGGTCGGGCACGGCCTCGATCGTGCCGGCCTGACGCTGGCGGTCACTGAGGGGGCGCTCGACGGCCTGGTTGGGCCCGAACAGCCAATCATAGGACGTTTCGAACCAGGCCGGCGCGGGACGGCCGATCGTCTCGAGCTGGCTGCACAGGCGCCGGGGCGCTTCCTGGCCGAGCGTGACGGTTATGCATATGCCCGGCGAAATCACCTTCATCGTCACGATGGTGTTCCAATCGGGCAAGGGCAGGATGAGGTTGCGCGAAAGTCCGCCGCGCCAGAGCAGCTCGCGCCAATAGAGAGCTTCCAGCGCTTTGGAGACCCGCTCGGCCGAGGCGCGTGTCTCCGTTTCGGTGGCATGGCGCGTATCGTGCAAGACCCAGCCGATGGCACAGGCGAGGCAGAGAACGATGGCGGCTGCGAGCCGCAAAACCAGATGACCGAAGAGGTTCATGGCCCACTCTTGCTGGATCGACCCCCTCGAATAGTGAGCATGGCCCACAGGGCTGGCAAGCACAAAGGCTGCGAGACGACGCCCGGAAGCCAATGTCGGGCAAAATGCCCAAATGAGATCGGGACCTCTACCCAGGCTGCCGGCTTTCACCGTTGCTAGCCTGGAACATGATCCATCGATCCATAGCAACCGTCAGCAAGTCCCCTGAGTCCAAACGTCCAATGAGTCCGACCGTCCCATGAGCGAGCGTCAACCGCGCCTTTCCGGTGCAGATCCCCTGCTGCCCTGGCTCATCTTTACCGGCGTCAGCATCTTCGCCTTCCTCGTACTCTGGTATTTTGGCTTCATCGCCAAGATGATCGACGAGGACAGGACCTATATCTCCGTTGTCATCGTCCTCCTCTATGTCGCAAGCAGTCTACATTGCCTGTGGCGTATCGTTTTCATCGGGCGCGAGGGGGAGGCTGCCCGCCGCACGGCCCAGTGGGTCATTCGAGGTGGCAAGTCCGCCCTGGCGACCATGGGTTCGGTGCCCGACGGAAAGCTTGGGCAAGGCCTGGTCGCCGGCCACATACGCGACCTCGTCACCAAGGCCCACCTGCAAGGCTCGGCCCGCCTCGACCAAACCTTGCTGTTGCGTGTCCTCGCCGACCGGCTGCGGGGTTCCAACCGCTATGGTGCCTTTGCCAGCGATACGTTGATGAAGCTCGGGCTGCTCGGCACCATCGTCGGCTTCATCATGATGCTGGCTCCGATCGCCGGGCTCGACACCGACAGCAAGGAAGCCGTGCGCAGTTCGATGTCGCTGATGAGCGGGGGCATGGCGGTTGCCATGTACACGACGCTGGTAGGCCTGATCGGTTCGATCATGATCAAGGTGCAATATCATTTCCTCGACGGCGCCACCTCGCGCATCTTCTCCTTCGCGGTCGATCTCACCGAAGTCCATGTGATTTCGGCGCTGGAAGCGCAAAGGGCGCCGGGATGATCGATGACTTCGATCTCCACGGACGGGAAGAAGCCTTCGACCCGTTCAGCGTGGTGCTGTTCAAGGCCCTGCAAGTCATCGCCTTCCTGTTCTTCGTGGTGTTCATCATCATTTCCCCCAAGGCCAATGAGGGCAAGGTCGACAGCAAGGCCGAGTTCATCATCACCATGGATTGGCCCGACAATCATCCCGACGACATGGACATCTTCGTCCAGGATCCCCTCGGCAACATCGCCTGGTACCGCCGGCGCGAAGCGGGTTTCCTGGTGCTCGACCGCGACGATCGCGGCGGCCTCAACGATTTCGTCATCGTCAACGGGCGCAAGCAACAGACCAAGGTGCGCGAGGAGCTCGTCAGCATTCGCGGTTTCGTCGCCGGCGAATACACCGTGAACGTCTATCACTTCACCGCCCTGACCAAGCAGCCGGTGCCGGTGACGGTAACGGTGCAAAAGCTCAATCCGGTCGCCAAGATCGTCGCCCGGGAGACGATTGAAACGGCTGACGGGGGAAGCGAGCAGACCGCCATACGCTTCACCATGGACGCGCAGGGCGAGGTCACCGGCACCAGCCGAGAGGCCAAGTCGATCTTGCGCGGCATGCACAATGCCTGGAGCAAGAATCTATGACCGCGGCAATGACGGTGGGCGGCGATCATGCTTGAGACCAACCTGCTCTGCCTGGTGCTCGCCTATGTCTTCCTCAGCCTCCTGATGCTCACCGTGCTGATCGGGCTGGCATTGCCGCGTCTGGTCAAGATCGGCGCGATCGTCGTGGCGAGCCTGTTCTATGTCGTCGTGTTCTTCTCGATGCAAGGCTTGCTGGGCTGGTCGGCACCCGTCGGCGTGCCGGCCCGCTTTCAGGTGCTGTGGACGAGGATCGTCGAACCCAATGTCGTCCAGGGCGAAACCGGTGCCATCCATCTCTGGCTCGAGGAGCTGGATGCGGCCAACCTGCCGACCGGCGAGCCGCGCGCCTATCGCCTGCCTTATACGACGAACCTCGCCGGCCGGGTGGCCAAGGCGCAAAAGGAGATCGAGAAGGGCAATCTGCAGGGGGGACGCGCGGAATTTTTCGGAACGGGAGCATCGCAAAGCGTCCCCACCGGCCCGCTGCAAACCGGAGCACCGCCCGGAGGGGATCCTTCCGGCGGCGGCCTGTTCGACCCGGCTTTTCTCGGTGGGCAATCGCGCAACGTCGATCTCGTGCCGCTACCGAAACCGGCGTTGCCGCCGAAGGACATGCCCTGACACTGCCTTGCCGTTCATCGCGGCAGCGACGCTGCCTTCCATGATCTGAACCATGCGGTCTTCAACAGAATTGGAAATGGGACATGCCGGACACGAAGGACGACAATGTCCAGGGCAAACTTCTTCTGAGGGGCGGAGCCCTTTGGCTCATCGTTGCCCTTGTCCTTGCCTGGTGCCTGGTGGGACTGGCCTTGCAACTCCCGGGATTCGGTGCTGTCTTCCCCGGAAAATATCAGCGTGACCTGCAGGCGCATATCGACTTTCTCTTGATGAGCGCGCTGCTTTTGGGCTTCTACGGCACCAGGATCGCGCTGCCATGGCATATCCGCTGGGCCATGGTCATCGGTGCGTTCACAAATTCGATGCTCTTCCTGCTGATGGCCATCTTTCCTGCCCTGGACCCGACCGGCCCGTCGCCCGTCACGGGATTTGCCCGCACGATTTTCATCGGCCTCAATCTGTTGAGCTTCTTGATCACCAGCTATGGCTTTGGGCGTGGAGCTGTCCTGGCCTTGCGATCGACCTTCACACGCTGATCGCTCTTTCAACCGGCCAAACGACGAGGGGGTGAAACGCCGGTGCGTTTCACCCCCTCGGATGTTCGGTAGCCGTCCTTGCGAGGCAGGCTATTCCGCGCCGGCTGGTGCGTCGGGCTCGCGCTGCGGCGGTCCCTTCGGCTTGGCCTTCGGTTTCTTGGCCGAGGCCTGACTGTTGTCGGCCACCACCGGTTCGGGTTTGGGCTTGGCCGGGCCTGCGGGATATTCGAAGCCCAGTTCCTGCCTGCCCTCTTCGTTGGTGACAACCGTCACCCGCACGGCGCCGCCCGACTTCAGCCGGCCGAACAGCACCTCGTCCGCCAGCGGCGTCTTGATCGCCTGCTGGATCAGGCGAGCCATCGGCCGAGCACCCATGAACTCGTCATAGCCATTGGCCACCAGCCAGGTGCGGGCATCGTTGGAGAGTTCCACCGCGACATGGCGATCGGCAAGCTGCACTTCGAGCTGCGCGATGAACTTGTCGACGACCTGGCTGACGATCTCCTGCGACAGGTGGTCGAAGGCGATGGTCGCATCCAGGCGGTTGCGGAACTCCGGCGTGAACAGGCGGTTGATCGCCTCGGTGTCGTCGCCCTCGCGTTTGTTCTTGGTGAAGCCGAAGGCCGCCTTGGCCAGATCCGCCGCGCCGGCATTGGTGGTCATGATCAGGATCACATTGCGGAAGTCGACGCTCTTGCCGTTGTGATCGGTGAGCTTGCCGTGATCCATCACCTGCAACAGGATGTTGAACAGGTCCGGATGGGCCTTCTCGATCTCGTCCAGCAGCAGCACGCAATGCGGATTCTGGTCGATGCCGTCGGTGAGCAGGCCGCCCTGGTCGAAGCCGACATAGCCGGGAGGCGCACCGATCAGGCGCGACACCGTATGGCGCTCCATATATTCGGACATGTCGAAGCGCAGCAGGTTGATGCCGAGCACCGAGGCAAGCTGGCGGGCGACTTCGGTCTTGCCGACGCCTGTCGGCCCCGAGAACAGATAATTGCCGATCGGCTTTTCGGGATCGCGCAGGCCGGCACGGGCCAGCTTGATGGCAGCCGAAAGCTGCTTGATCGCCTTGTCCTGCCCGTAGACCACCCGCTTGAGGTTGGTCTCCAGATTCCTCAGCGTCTCCGTATCGTCCTTCGACACGGTCTTGGGCGGGATGCGCGCCATGGTGGCGATGGTCGCCTCGATCTCCTTGACGCCGATCGTCTTCTTGCGCCGGCTTTCAGTCACCAGCATCTGCGAAGCACCGGTCTCGTCGATGACGTCGATCGCCTTGTCCGGCAACTTGCGGTCATTGATGTATTTGGCCGAGAGCTCCACCGCCGCCTTGATGGCGTCGTTGGTGTAGCGCAGCTTGTGATATTCCTCGTAATAGGGCTTGAGGCCCTTGAGGATCTCGATGGTGTCGGGGATGGAGGGCTCCGCCACGTCGATCTTCTGGAATCGGCGCACCAAGGCGCGGTCCTTTTCGAAATACTGGCGGTACTCCTTGTAGGTGGTCGAGCCGATGCAGCGCAGCAGGCCGGCGGCCAGGGCGGGCTTGAGCAGATTGGAGGCATCCATGGCCCCGCCCGAGGTAGCGCCGGCGCCGATCACCGTATGGATCTCGTCGATGAACAGGATCGCGCCCGGATAGGCCTCGATCTCCTTCACCACCTGCTTGAGGCGCTCCTCGAAATCGCCGCGGTAGCGCGTGCCGGCGAGCAGCGTGCCCATGTCGAGCGCGAACACGGTGGCGCCGCGCAGCACTTCCGGCACGTCGCCTTCGATGATGCGGCGCGCGAGGCCCTCGGCGATCGCCGTCTTGCCGACGCCGGGATCGCCGACGAACAGCGGATTGTTCTTCTGCCGGCGGCAGAGCACTTGGATGGTGCGCGTAATCTCGCTGTCGCGCCCGATCAACGGGTCGATCTTGCCGTCCCGGGCCTTCTTGTTGAGATTGACGCAATAGGCGTCGATGGCGTCCTGCTTCTTCTTGGACGCATCCTCGCCATTGGCCGTCGCCTTCGGGCTGTCGCCATCGGTCTCGTCGACGCCGCGCGGTGCCTTGGCTTCCGACAGGCCAGGACGCTTGGCAATGCCGTGCGAGATGTAGTTCACGGCGTCATAGCGCGTCATGTCCTGCTCCTGCAGGAAATAGGCGGCATGGCTCTCGCGCTCGGCGAAGATCGCCACCAGCACGTTGGCGCCGGTGACTTCCTCGCGGCCCGAGGACTGCACGTGAATGACCGCGCGCTGGATGACGCGCTGGAACCCTGCCGTCGGCTTGGCGTCGTCGCGGCCGTCGGAGACCAGATTCTCCAGTTCGGTGTCGATATATTCGACCAGGTTGCGGCGCAGAATGTCGAGATCGACATTGCAGGCCCGCATCACAGCCGCCGCGTCCTGATCCTCGATCAGGGAGAGCAGCAGATGTTCGAGAGTCGCATATTCGTGATGGCGCTGATTGGCAGCGGCCAGAGCGCGATGGAGGGACTGTTCGAGGTGTCTTGAAAAGGATGGCACGATCAGTTCCTCACTTTTCTTCCATGACGCATTGCAGCGGATGCTGATGCTTACGGGCAAAATCCATGACTTGAGTCACCTTGGTCTCCGCGACCTCATAGGTGTAGATGCCACACTCTCCCACGCCATTGTGGTGAACATGCAGCATGATGTGGGTGGCACCGTCACGATCCTTGTTGAAGAAGCGCTCCAGCACCTCGATGACGAATTCCATCGGGGTATAATCGTCATTCAGCAACAGGACCCGGTAGAGTTTGGGGCGTTTGGTCGCCGGCCGCGTCTTGGTGATCACGGCCGCGTTAGTGCCCTCACCGCCACCTGGAGCTCGGGGTTCGCGGGCCATGCCGATCAGGGGAAACGGCTTGTGCGCGGCGCTCACTGCAATATCCAGAATCG
Source organism: Labrys sp. 22185 (assembly GCF_052045555.1). Lineage (NCBI taxonomy): Bacteria > Pseudomonadati > Pseudomonadota > Alphaproteobacteria > Hyphomicrobiales > Xanthobacteraceae > Labrys > Labrys sp. 22185. The sequence goes on from NZ_JBQEPH010000008.1 coordinate 96,074, forward strand.
TTGAATCTTCCATTTCGACAACTGCAATCGCCTGCAGCCTAACATGATCTCGACGAGGAAAAAGGCTTCCACGAACTGAATTTATGATCGCCCCCGACTTTCCGCTAGTGCGACAACGCGCAATAATGGGTTCCACGTTCCGAACAGCGGGTGAAGTGCCTCTTTTTCATTCATTCTCAACCAATCGGACAATCATGCGACCAAAATGCCGCGCTGGCTGGGCACTTAACCGATCCGTAACCGCGTCCGCCTAGGTTCATTGACTGTGTCGTCCCTGCAGCGGCACGGTGAGACGGCCTCCCTCCGGCAACGGGGTGGGGTGAGCCCCGGACGAAGGGCGAATGAGACCACCGGTCTCGCAGGGACATGTAATGGACGGTGCGGTCGCGCCGGTGAGTATTGGGGACTTTGCATGCTATCGCGTTGGATCGGGGGCGGACTGGCCCGGACCACCACAATGGTTGCAGCCGGCTTGGTAGTGTTCACGACAACCCTGGCCTTTCATCCGGATGAAGCGGATGCGCGCCGCCGCGGCCATCATGCCGCCCCGGCGCAGAAATCGATGAAGCATGCGCGCAGCAAGCGCGTGCGCTCGGAATCGGCCGCCTCGGCCATTCCCGCCGACATGCGCAACAATCCGCGCTATGCCGCCATCGTGGTTGACGTTAAGACCGGGCGCACGCTCTATGAGGCCTCCCCCGAAGCCTTAAGGCATCCCGCTTCCATCACCAAGGTGATGACGCTCTATCTCCTGTTCGAACAGTTGCAGGCCGGCCGGCTCTCGATGGCGACCGAGCTTCCCGTTTCCGCCCACGCCGCCTCCCAGTCCCCCACCAAGCTCGGCCTGCGCGCCGGCCAGACCATCCGCGTCGACGACGCCATCAAGGGCATGGTGACGCGCTCGGCCAATGACGCCGCCGTGGTGGTGGCCGAAGCCCTCGGCGGCTCGGAAGGCAATTTCGCCAACTACATGACGCGCAAGGCCCGTGCGCTGGGCATGTCGCGCACCACCTTCGTCAACGCCTCCGGCCTGCCCGATAACCGCCAGATCACCAGCGCCCATGACCTCGCCATCCTCGGCATGGCCATCCAGAAGCGCTTCCCGAACTATTATCGCCTGTTCTCGACCCGCAGCTTCGTCTATCGCGGACGCCCGATCCCGGGGCACAATCGCCTGCTGGGTTCGGTGGAAGGCGTCGACGGCATCAAGACCGGCTACACCAATGCCAGCGGTTTCAATCTGCTGACCTCGGTCAAGCGCAACGACAGGCAGTTGGTCGCCGTGGTGATGGGCGGCCGCAGCGCCGCCTCGCGCGACGTCGTGATGCGCCGCCTGATCGATGCCTATCTGCCCGTCGCCTATGCCGGCAATGCGGTCGACCGCTCCGCCACCCAGGTCGCCCGGGCCGAACTCCCAAACGATGCCGAGCCTATGGCCGCACCGCCCCGCCCGCCGGTTGTCCGGCCGGCCGTGGTCGCTGAAGCGCCGAAGGCCCGCCAGGCTGCTCCGGTGGCGGCGCCGATGCCGCCCGAAATCGTCGGGGACGCGGCGCCCGCTTCCGCTCCGCAGGCCCGCCCCCAGCCCGTTCCTGCCAAGCCGGTCATGGCCTTCGCGGCGCCCAGCACCCCGAGCATGCGTTGGGTCCAGGGTCTCCAGCCGGTCACGACCGCGCCTGCTACGCCGCCTGTTCGCGCCGGCCAGAGCAGCGAGGCCAGCCCCGACACCACCGCCACGGTGCAGAATGTCCGCACCGTTGCCATCACCCGTGATTCCGTCGCCTTGGCCGCGCCGCAGCGCAGCGGCTGGATCATCCAGATCGGCGCAACCGACAGCGAAGGAGCCGCCCGGCAGTTGCTGTCCAGCGCCAAGGCAGCCGGCAACAAGGCGCTCTCCTCCGCCCGCCCCTTCACCGAGACGGTCAGCCGCAACGGTTCGACCCTGTGGCGGGCACGCTTTGCCGGCTTCAGCGATCAGAACCAGGCCCAGTCGGCCTGCAGCGCCCTCAAGGCGGCCTCCTTCGCCTGCGTTGCCGTGAAGCTCTGATCCTTCGGCCAGAACAAGTATTCCCGTTCAGGCGCGGCCTTCTTCGGACAGGCCGCGCCTTTGTTTTGCGGGAATTGCGCTTTCACACAGAAGGCGCAAAGCAAGGGGGCGATAAACAAGACACCCTGCGATTTCGCTTAGTCGCAGGGAACGCAAAGACACTTCCAGCCCACGGCTTGGAGCCAGCAAGCGCTCAGTCTTGAACGCCGTTGGCCCCAGGATAAAAGCGGCTTTCGCCGGAACACACTTTGCGCTGGGAAAAGGTCGCAAGCTTAATCGTTGCGTAACCATGTTCTGCGACGCTCAAGCATCGTCGGAACCGAGCAAGTTCGGTGGAGTTAGCGTCAATGGCCTTCAAGAAGCATGTCCCTGGCCCGGTTGACACGAGCAGCCATCTGCGTCGTGCCCCCCTTGTCGGGATGGATTTTCTTCATGAGCGCCCGGTGCGCTCGACGAATTTCCTGGGCGCTCGCCCCCGGCTGCACCCCAAGGATCTGGTAAGCTTCCTGCTTCGTCATCGCGTCGGACGCCGCCGCTCCGAAGCCCCGCGCGTGCACATCATCCTTGAAGTGTTCACGCCATCCGGCAAGCCTGCGGTCCAGATAAGCTTCAAGGATTGAACGACCGACAAAGTCGGCGGCGATCTCCGCCCGCAGTTGCATCAGTTCCCCTGCCCGCATGGCCGAAAGGCGCCGGCCCGAAAAACGCCCGCGAATGACCTGCCCGTCCACCGGCTGCCTGCTGGCGTCGAGCATGATCACCAGATCCGCGGTGCGTACCGAGCTTGGTCTCGTCGTCGAACCCGGAATGACGCCATCCGGCAATTGCGGCAGCCAGCCTCGCATGCCCGCAGCCAGGACCAGCAGAGGCAGCCCCATGCCCCAGACGCCGCGTGTCAGCAGATAGAGGCCGAAGGCAAAGGCAAGGAAACTGCCGCCGCGCCGCAGCAGGCTGTCCAGGACCGGCGTCTTCGACAGCATGCCTGGCTTGAGAAACGGCCACAGGCAGAACAGCACCACGCATGCGAAAATAAGCTGGCCCACTTTTATCCGATCTGCGAAACAGCCATCGATTCGAATCTTGGAATCCGAGTCTTGCCAGTTGAGCGTTCCCCGAGCAAAGCGCGTTTAAACGCAAACGCGGCCTTGCTCAAACTCTTTGGTTCGACGCGTCCTGGGATTTGGAGTGACCGCCAAGTCACAAGACGCTCCAGAACCCTGGTCAAGCGAATACGACACTATGCACCTGCGGAGTAAGGGATGGCACGCCAAACCCTGGTGGTTCGAACCGTGGCGGAGTTGCGCCAAGCCGTGAAACGCTTTCGCGAGGTGCAGGAGACGGTCGCCCTGGTGCCGACCATGGGCGCCCTGCATGACGGTCATATCACCCTGGTGCGGCAGGCCCGCCAGCGGGCAAGCCGGGTAGTGGCCACGATCTTCGTCAATCCGACCCAGTTCGCGCCGACCGAAGATCTCGCCAAATATCCCCGCACGGAAGCGGCGGATCTAGCCAGGCTGCGGGATGTCGGCTGCGATCTCCTGTTCGCTCCCGACGCCAGCCAGATCTATCCGCACGGCTTCGCCACCACGGTCTCGGTTGCCGGGCCGGCGCAAGCCGGGCTGGAGGACCGCTTCCGCCCCGGCCATTTCGCCGGCGTGGCGACGGTGGTGGCCAAGCTGTTCTGCCAAAGCGGCGCCGATTTCGCCCTGTTCGGCGAGAAGGACTATCAGCAGCTTTGCGTCGTCACCCAGATGGCGCGCGACCTCGATTTGCCGATCACGGTCGTCGGCATCCCCACCGTGCGTGAAGCCGACGGATTGGCGATGTCGTCGCGCAACCGCTATCTCGCGCCGGAACAGCGGGCCAAGGCCCCTCTCCTCCATCGCACCCTCCGGCAGGTCGCCGATGCCCTGATCAAGGGCGCCGACATCGAAGCCGCCCTGGCATTCGGGCGCAGTGCCATCACGGCCGGAGGCTTCGAGCTCGATTATCTGGAAGCACGGCAGGCGGTGAGCCTCGCCCCGGTTACCGGACTTGCGGAGGGGCCGGTGCGATTGCTGGTGGCTGCCCGGCTGGGTGCGACCCGCCTCATCGACAATATCGGCGTCGAGACGCCCCGGCATTAACCAAATTGCCGTCGGGAAAGGTGACGAAACCGTGGCAATCATGCCACGCATCCCTTCGTTGCCCGCGCGTGTTTGAAAACGGGAAATCGTGGTTAATCCACCGTTAACATGAGATTTTTCAAAGAGTTACGACAGCTCATACCCCGTCCGGATCTTGTTTTTTCTGCGGCAAGAGCGTTGTGCGGCCCCTGCCCTTGTGCGAAGTTGGCTTCGGGAACGGGTAATTGGCCCTGCTCTCTGGGTAAACATCCGGTGGCGGGCAAAACGGGTCTGAAGATTGTGATGCGCTTCGGGATCAGGATCAGGTCGAATTTGAGCCGAATGGCCCCTAAAGCCGCCTTGGCCGCCGTGGCGCTCGCAACGGCATTTCTGCCGCATTCGCAGGCTGCCGCCGCCGGCCACAGCGCCATGCCGATCTATGCTCCCGTGGGCGATGTCACCACCCCGCCCTCTGGCTATCTGCAGTTCTGCAAGGACAATCCGGCCGACTGCAAGTCGGGCTCGCAGGAAGCACGCGATATCGTGCTCTCGCGCCAGGCCTGGAAGGATCTGATCGCCCTGAACGACCAGGTCAACAAATCGGTCAAGCCCGTCACCGATCTCGACAATTACGGCAAGGTCGAATGGTGGGCCTACCCCACCAATGGCAAGGGCGACTGCGAGGACTATGTCCTGCTCAAGCGCAAATTGCTGATCGACGCCGGCTGGCCGCGCTCGGCCCTGCTGATCACCGTGGTGCGCGACAAGAAGAACGAAGGCCACGCTGTCTTGATGGTGAAGACCGACCGCGGCGAGTTCGTGCTCGACAATCAGGAAACCAAGATCCTGTCCTGGCGCGCCACCGGCTATCGCTACGTCAAGCGCCAGTCGCAATCCGACCAGAATGCCTGGGTCTCGCTCGGCGACACGCAGACCACCTCGATCGTGTCGGCCAAGGGCAACTGAGTTTTTTCCGGGTGCGCGGACGTCTCGTCCGCCTCTTCCCCACGGCGCGTGTCATGTTTCCAAGAACGGACGAGACGTCCGTGCACCCGGAAATACGCTCCCCGCGACTTAATCCACCCTCTTCAACCCCTTGGCAAAGCGCTTGGCGTTGGCGACATAATGCGCCGACGACTGCCTGAGCTTGGCGACGGCTTCCGCGTCGAGAGGACGGAGCACTCGGGCCGGCGAGCCGACGATCAGCGAATGATCCGGAAATTCCTTGCCTTCGGTGATCAGCGCATTGGCGCCGACCAGACAGCCCTTGCCGATGCGTGCGCCGTTCAGGATGGTGGCCCCCATGCCGATAAGGCTGCCGGCACCGATGGTGCAGCCATGCAGGATGGCGGAATGGCCGATCGTGCAATCCTCACCGATGGTGAGGGGAAAGCCGGGATCGGAATGCAGCACGGCACCATCCTGGATATTGGAGCGCGCACCGACGGTCATCGGCTCATTGTCGCCGCGCAGCACCGCACCGAACCAGATATTGGCGTCCTCTGCCAAAATCACGCGACCGATCACTTGCGCATCGGGCGCAAGCCAGTAGCGGCCGTCGGCCGGCACCGACGGCGCAATATCGTCGAGCGCATAGAGGGGCATGGCAGAGCTCCGTTCCTGGGATCGCTGGCGTCCTCGCCTATGAGCGCTAACGCTGTGGTCGTGGCGTAGCATGGGATGGTCGATCTCCAGATCGACCATCCTGAAAACATCACGCGTGATTATGGACGAAGATGGCCGATCTGGAGATCGACCCTCCGTGTTTCATGCGCTCCGACCAGTAAAGCCAGCGCCCAATACCCGCGATCCCGCAAATAGCCGATCAGTCCTCGAGGTCGATGTCGAGGATCGCCATGTGGAAGTCGTAGGAGGTCTCTCCATCTTCCTTGTCCTCGGAGACCACGCCGATCGACTCCTCGCCGATATAGACTTCCGCGCTGTCAGTCTTGCGGGCACGAGGCACGACGCGAATGGTGGCATTGCCGAAGGTGCGACGAAGATAGGCTTCGACGCGCTGCATGTCTTTCTTGTCCACTAGACTTCCTCGGTTGAATGCGCCGGGCGACTTTGCCGCCCCGCCATCCCCGGGCTTTGCCATGCCGAAGCCTGCTTCGCAAGAGAATGCGGGCCGACACCCTGTGCAATCGAGCAAGTTAGGGCATGCCGAAGGCGGGAAACGCGCAATCTCCGCAGATCATCGGATTGATCGAAAGCTGATGCGATGGCGAACGATCGCGGGACGGGATCATCGCATCGAAAAACGGCTGCCAGTTTCCGGTGGAAACGATGCGGCGATTGGCTCTTGCGGCATCCGTTCCGTTTCCGACGCTGTTTGCGATGCCACGGTCACCTCACGCTCATTAGAACACCGGCCCGACGATGGTGAGCAGATTGTCGTATATTCGACGCAGCCTCGGACGCTTCTCGACGTCTTGTTCATCGACCTGCGTCGACGACGAAATATAGATATCCTGCCGGGCCCGAACATCGCCGGAGTTCTTGTCCGAATAGAAAAGGATGTTGTTTTCGAAATTGAGATAGAGACTGCGGAAATCCATGTTTGCCGAGCCCACCAGCGTGAGCTGGCCGTCCACGACCACGGTTTTCGCATGGAGGAGGCCGCCATGATATTCGTAGATCTTCACGCCCGATGCGAGAAGCCGCGCATAATGCGCCTTGCTGATCGCGCTCACGACATGTGAATCGTTCCGGGCAGGAAGAATGAGGATGGTCGTCACCTTACGGCGCGCCGATGCCATCAGGCTGGCGAGAAGCTGCAGATCCGGGACAAAATAGGGTGTCGAGATCACCACCTCCTGCTGGGCGCTCTGGAGCAACGAGACGAACACGTCCGACATCGACCCTTTCGGAGACATCGGCCCCGTCCCGAAGGCCGCCGCCGCGCAGTCCCCCTCCAACTCTCCCGGGAAGGGTTCGCCGAGCAGGCTGGACAGGTCTTCGCCATATTCGACGGCCCAATCATTGGCGAAGACGAGTTGGTTCTGGCGAGCCACCGGACCTTCAAACCGAAGCATGATGTCGATCCAGGGCGCGAACCGCGGCTTGATACGGAACTCCGGGTCCGCACAGTTCTGGCTGCCGCAATAGGTGATGCTGTTGTCGACGACGACGATCTTGCGATGGTTGCGCAGATCCGGGCGGCTGATCGATGCCAGCGACACACCGAGAGAGGACACCAGCGAGACGCAGAGCTTGATGCCCGATTGCTTCATCGCGGCCCAATAAGCGGAGCGGATGAGATCGCGCGATCCGAAGGCGTCCACTACCACACGGCAGGTGACGCCGCGCGCTGCCGCCCGCCGCAGGGCCTCGACGACGAGCCTGCCATTATTGTCCGTCAGCCAAATGTAGAACGAAACGTGGATGGTCTCTCGGGCGAGGTCGAAATCGCGGACCATGTCGCGGATCGCGGCGTCGGAGTCGGCGGCTAGGCTCGCCACGTTCCCGATTGCGGCCCCGCATCCGTTCAAGGACGCGCAGGTCTCGAATACCGGCCTGTACCGATCGGGAATGAGGCCGGAGGACATGCCGGCCGACATGGCGGATATGTTCGCTATGGGCTGTTCCCAGACCGTAGCGGCCCGCCGGCGGAAACTGCGCGCCATCCAGGGCTCGCCCAGAAAAAGATAAACCACAATTCCGATGATCGGAAAGCCGATGAGCACGAAGAACCACGCGGCGCGCGCGTCTGAACTCATGTCATCGTTGAGCAGCACCCGGCAGAGAACCGCTACGTGCACGGCAAGGACGAGCGCCAGGGCTAGGAGGTGATGCCACATGATATATCCTGCTCGGGAAGCGACCGGGCGAAGCGCGATATAGGCTTAAAGAACGTGCCTGAAACCCTGAAGGATTGCGATCAAATGGACGTCACTTTCGCTGCGAAGTTCCTGGGCGCGCTGTTCGCCATCATGAATCCCTTTATCAACCTGCCGATCTTTCTCAGCATGGTGAGCACCAAACCCGTCGCTCAACAGCGCGGCATGGCGGTGACGATACTGTTCTATACGGCAGCGATGTGCATCGTCATTTCAATGTTTGGCGGGTACATCATCGCTTTTTTTGGCGTCACCATTGCCTCTTTCCGCGTCGCCGGTGGCCTGGTGCTTCTTGGCATCGCCTTGTCCATGCTGAACGGCAGGCCGGTCACCTCGCACGAAAGGGGCGAGCAGGAAAAACAAGCCGACAGGACGGCTGAAAGCGATACGGACGGTGATCTGGCGTTCTATCCGATGACATTTCCGATGGTCGTGGGACCGGGCACCATGGCCACGCTGATCGTCTACGCAGCGCAAACCCATAACGCCGCGCAATACGCTTCGTTTGCCCTCGTGCTTGCGAGCGTCCTGCTCGCCCTGTTCATCGTCCTGTTCTTCGCCGCCGAGATTGGCGAACTCCTCTCCGCCAAGGTGCGGGTCATCATGACCCGGATCATGGGCATGATACTTGCTGCGATCGCGGTCGAAATGGTCATCGAGGGAGCCAAGGTGATGTTGCCGGGCCTGGCTTGAGAGGCACGGAAATGCTGCAGATCTAGGCGACGATGAAATGACGGCTCGGCTCTACGAGCCGAAGGGCACGAAACAGGGGGAACCGTCATCCTCAACTCCTTCGAGAAATGGAGCGGGATCGGCCATCTTAGCCTGTCGTCGCGAATGACCCACCCTACAGTACCAGACCCGATTTCGAATCGGATCTGGTACTATAGGTTATTGTTGTCGCATCGTTTTTGCCAAAAACCGGCATCCACTTTTCGGCACGATGCTCTAGAGCCCGACGTCATGCCAGAAGATGTCGTCCGGCAGCGGACCATGCAGGATCTGGTCCATGCTGCGCGACGGCTCGGCGCAGCCCGCCTCCCCGACCACGCGGGCCGGAACGCCCGCCACGGTCGTATTGCGTGGCACCGCCTTGAGCACGACGGAGCCCGCCGCCACGCGGGCGCATTGGCCGATCTCGATATTGCCGAGGATCTTGGCACCCGCCCCGATCATCACGCCGCGGGCGATCTTGGGATGGCGGTCGCCGGACTCCTTGCCGGTGCCGCCCAGCGTCACGTCCTGCAGGATGGAGACGTCATCGCCGATCACCGCCGTTTCGCCCACCACCAGGCCGGTGGCATGGTCGAGGAAGACACCGCGCCCGATCGGCACGTTCGGATTGATGTCGCACTGGAACACGGCCGAGGAACGGCTCTGCAGGTAGAGGGCGAAATCCCTGCGCCCCGACTTCCAGAGCCAGTGAGCCAGGCGATGGGTCTGCAGGGCGTGGAATCCCTTGAAGTAGAGGATCGGCTCGATATAGCGATTGGCGGCCGGGTCGCGATCGATCACTGCCGCAATGTCGGCGCGGATGGCCGAGGCGATGCTCGGATCAGCCTCGAGTGCCTTGCCATAGGCCTGGGCGATCAGGGTCGCCGGCATGTCCGAATGATCCAGGCGCGAAGCGATGCGCTGCACCACGGCGCTTTCCAGCGAATTGAGCTGCAGGATATTGGCGAAGATGAAGCTGGAAAGCTGCGGCTCGGCATGGGTGACCGCTTCAGCCTCGGCCCGTACGCGGCTCCAGACCGGGTCGACGATTTCAAGCCCATGGGAAACCAGGCGCTTCGACTGATTCATCTGCCTATCCGCTGAATGGAAGGTATCTCCTTCCTTTTTAGCGCAGTGATGCCGGCAGTGCCAATGTTCATTTAGACGCCCTGCTCTGCGAGGAATGCCAAAACGCCTTGCTTGTAGACCTTGTCGCCGACGGCGGGGTTGTGATCGCGGTTGGGAATGTCGAGCACGGCGGCATTGGGCATCATCGCGGCCAGTTCCTGCGCGGAGCCGGCGATCGGGTCGCGCGTGCCGACGGCGATCAGGGTCGGCTGCAGGATTCTGGCGACCTCGGCCGGATTGAGCTGGACCCGCGAGCCACGGATGCAGGCGGCCAGGGCCCGCCGGTCCGCACCGCTCTTGTCGGCAAAGGCACGGAACATCCGCCCGATCGCATCCGGCACGTCGTCGAGCGAGGGCGCCTCCATGGCTGCCGCGATGGTGGGCGGCAGGGCCTCACCCTGCACGAGCCGCACGCCCAGGCCGCCGAATATAACCGCATCCACGCGCTGGGGATGCTCGAGCGCGAGGAAGGCCGTGATGCGGGCGCCCATGGAATAGCCCATCACCGCCGCCGAGCCGATGCGCAGATGATCGAGCAGCGCGACGGCATCGCCTGCCATCGCAGCAGGATGGTAGGCGGCCGGATCGTAGAGCTTTGAGGAAGCGCCATGGCCGCGATTGTCGAAGGCGATCACCCGCCGGCCCTGCCTGGTGAGCAGGTCGACCCAGCCGGTGTCGACCCAGTTCACCTGATGATTCGAACCGAAGCCGTGGATGAGAAGGATGGGCTCGCCTTCTCCTTCGTCGATATAAGCGATTTCGACGCCGTCATGATCAAAACGCTGCATCGGCGCGGTTTTCCTTTGCTCTTGCTCCCAATAGCCCCTATCGCATCCCGTGCGGCACCGCTATGGTCCGCGCGAGAGAAAATGACGGAGCCCAAGTCCCAGCGCGGGCTCCAAATCGCGGACTGAAGATCGATGGCAGGCCATTCCATTCCCCATTTCCAAAATGACCTCGGCTTGAAGGTCATTCGCGTCGGCTCGAAGGAATTCATGTGCCAGGGCGCGAGCGTGCCGTTCGACCACCCCCACATCTTCATCGATCTCGGTTCGGATGACGAGGCGGTGTGCTCCTACTGCTCCACGCTCTTCAAATATGATCCCAAGCTGCCCGAAGGCATGTCGGAGCCGGCGGCCTGCACGGTGAACGCCCACGCCGCTTGAACCGGCCATGGATATCGCGATCGCCGGCGCCGGCATCGGCGGGCTGACGGCCGCCCTGGCCCTGGCCCGGCGCGGCTTTGCCGTCGAGATCTACGAGCGCGCCGCGGCGCTCGAGGAAGCCGGAGCCGGCATCCAGCTCACGCCCAATGCACTCAACGTCCTGTTCGGCCTTGGCCTCGGCCCCGCGCTCGAGGCGCATATGGTGGTGATGGATACGGTGCGTATCCGCAAGGGCGCCACCGGCGGCCTGATCCAGCAAATCCCGCTCGGCCAATGCCGCCAACGCTGGGGTGCGCCCTATGGCGTCATCCATCGCGCCGACCTGCAAGCGGTACTGGTGGCGGCGGTGCGCCAGCGCGGCATCCCGCTGCATCTGAGCCGAGAGCTGCATTCGGTCCGCCAGGACCAGAAGCGGGTTATCCTCTCCTTTGCGGCTGGCGCCCCTGATGTCTCCGCCCGTATGCTGATCGGTGCGGACGGCGTGTGGTCGAAATTGCGGCCCCTGCTCGGCCTCGAACAGCCGCGTTTTGCCGGAAGGCGGGCCTGGCGCGCCGTGATCCCGATGCAGGACGTCCCTGTCCTGTTTCAGGGCCTCATGACCGGGCTCTGGCTCGGCGACAATGCGCATTTCGTGCATTACCCCGTGCGGTCGGGCCAGGCCCTCAATCTCGTGGCGGTGACATCGGCCGAGGATGCCGGCCCCGGCTGGTCGACGCCGCAGCCCCTGCAGACGCTGCTGCCGCATTATGCCGGCTGGGACGGACGCCTGCGCGCTCTGCTCGCCATGGTGCCACAATGGCGGACCTGGCCGCTGTTCGAAGGCCGCGCCGACGGCCGGATCGCCACCGGCCGCATCGCCCTGATCGGCGACGCCGCCCATCCCATGCTGCCCTTCATCGCCCAGGGCGGCGCCGCGGCCATCGAGGACGCGGCCGAACTGGCTGCCCAACTCAGTGGCGCCGACGACAATGATGTTCCCGCCCGCATACAGGAATGGTCGCGCCTGCGCCTGCCGCGTGTCGGCCGGATCCAGGCCGAGGCACGCAGCAATGGCGAACGCTATCACTGGCGCTGGCCCCTCGCCGCCGCCCGCGATCTCGGCCTTTCGGCCCTCGGCGGCCGGCGCCTGCTGGAGCGCTATGACTGGCTCTATGGCTGGAAGCCGACAGAAACGGCTTGAGCCGATACGATTCCGGCCCTAAGCAAGGCCGGCGCTGCGGACGTGGCGAAATGGTAGACGCAGCAGACTTAAAATCTGCTTCGGGAAACCGGGTGCGGGTTCGAGTCCCGCCGTCCGCACCACCCCAGCCGACAAGCTAGGAAAAACCAGGAGGCGAAGCAAAGGGTCATCGCGCTAATAAGAGAGTATAGATTGCTCTTTCGTTTGGCTCGTCTCGTTTATTGCTTGGGACCTTCAATAATTATTCGCTCGGCATAGACGATGCCCTGCATCTATTCGCAGCGATAGGTGACGCTGATGGGACCATTGGCCCGTCTGTAGACTAGCTGGCTCTGGGTAACGCTGACGACGGTGACCGGGATTGACCCGTTGGAACTCTGGACGATGCAGCGTGGGACCATGTTCCAATAAGGTTGCGCAAAGTTGATTGTGCAGGTTGCCGGCCCCGCACGGGGACCCGCATCATTGACCGTGCCAGAATTGTTGGAAGAACCGGGAGACACAGACGAGCCGGCACCGCACAGGGCAGCGCTCGTCGTCGCCAAGCCACGCTTGAAAATCTCCATGTCGTAATAGGTATAGGTGCGTTCCGTACTTTCGATCGGAAACCCACCGGCAGGATCCGTCTCCGTATAGTACGCATTCGCTGGCGGGACGAACCGGGCACCGGGAGAGCGCCACCTTGTCCCATATTCCGTGACCGTGTTGGGCCTCATCCAGAATTGGAAATCCAAGTCCGGGTGATGATAGTTGCTGAAGTAGAAAAAGCCTTTGGTGACCTTAAGGTGCGGCAAGCCAATCTGATTGTTGGCAAAGACGACGTCACTGGTGCGGGAGTTGAGCCTGAAGACACTTTCCACGGTAGCCCCCGCTGCATCCGAAACATAGATGTTGTTGTTCTCCATGCGAATCGAGGTGGTGCCGATGTCAGCTTGGCCCGACACGCCGACATCGCCACCGAACTCGAAAAGGGATTTGTTGTCTGCCCAGTTGCTCGTGGACGGCTTGGGGTAGATCAACCAGAGACCGTCACGGACGATGACGTGGGTTCCCCCGCGCATCTGGACGAATTGGCCGATAGCCTCCCCCGACATGTCTTCGAACTTGAAGAACAGGCCGCCATATCGGCGATCATCGGAGGTCACCGTGATGCAATCCTGGCTATGCCCGCAGCCAGAGTTACGGATGGTAAAGTCTTCAAGGCCGACCGTTCCTGCGGGCTTTCCCGCCACGAGCGACTTCAAATAATATGCCTGGCGGAATGCCTGAACCCCGCTGTCGTAGATCTTGTTCTCGAAGGACGCCGTTCCCTCGTAGTAGAAGCCAATGCCGGTGTTCTTGCGCTCATTATCTGGATTGTAGCACTGGACGCGCGTCAACATGGTACCTTGAGGATCGGTCAACCTCAGGCAGTTGTTGAAGCCAACGACCCTGACATTGTCCAAACGGGTCCAGTTCGCTTTCCTGTCATAGAGCGCCCAAGCCGCACTCGTGGTGGACTGATAGGCCGTGTCCAGGGTGAGATCGATATTGCGAAGCTCAAGGCGAGATCGCTGCGAAGCGCCGGCGCAGTGTTCAATCCCATTGCCGCTATGCTTCACCACTATCTTGGTGACGCCATTATAGGATAACAGACTCTCCCCCTGGATAATTACAGCCTTATCGCAAAGGACCAGAGGCTTGGTGAACGCGATCGTTCCAGGACCGAGTCGAAGAATGACGTCGCCCACGGAAGTCTGGATGGCCGAGGCAATGGCCGCTTCATCAATGTTGTCCGTGAGGGCCTGGGCTCCAGGCAAGACGGCGCGCCATTGCCGGAGAGTCCATCCGGCTGTATTGCGGCCATTGAGATTCATCACCCCGGAGAGCGGGCGGCTGACGCCATCACCCACATATCCATAGCCGCCCAGATCCTTCTCTGTGACTTCTCGCGCCTTGAGAGCTCCTGATGAGCCGCTCAATGTTCCCTTGACATCGGGGCACCCCTGACGCGTGCCTTCGACTACCGTTGCGTTGTTAACGGCCCCAATGCCGGAGCACCGTGAAGCACTGGCAGGGTTCATTTGAAGGACTTGATCGCCACCAGATTGTATCTGCGCGAACGCCGGCCCTGCACATAGAACAACGAGGAGCGTCGCGATGAAGGGAATCATGATGATCGGTCCCTCGATGTCGTGACCATGTTGAAGGTGGTGTAGCGCGCTGAAACGCGACACAAGCAGCTGGTTCCCGCAGATTCGGCAGCGTGCATCTTGTAGGATCTCGCGCCAAAGGTCTCGGAAAGAAAGCGTTCCGCCGTTCCTGTTCCCGCTCGAGAGGATCGCTATCCAAACGAGGAAAAGCATTCCGCCACGAGCCAGGCCATCAACGGCTCGCCTTTCGCGCCCAGTTCTCGCTCGCCCGGCCAGACCAGTCCGTAATGCGTGCCGTCGGCCCAGAAACCGGCGGGCGCGATGAGGCGGCCTCGCTTGAGGTCGTCGGTTGCCAATACCAGCGGGCCGAGGGCCACACCCAGGCCCGCCGAGGCCGCTTCCATCATCAGGAAATGGTGGTCGTAGAAGCGGATCTCCCTCGGGCGCGGCCGGTGGGGATGGCGCGCCAGCCAAGTCGGCCAGGCGTCGGGGCGCGTTCTGGTGCCGAGGCCGATATAGGCGCCCTCCTCGAAATCGGCGAGGCGGTCGGGCACCATCACCGGTCCGACCTTTTCGGCGAACAGGCGCCGGACCTGCCAGGTCTCGGGCATGGCGAAGTCAAGGCGGCGGATGGCGAGATCGATGCGCTCGCGCGCGAAATCGATCGAGCCGCCGCCGACCGAAAGATGCAGGGCGATCGCCGGATGGGCTGCCTGGAAGCCGCCCAGGCGCGGGATCAGCCAGCGCATCGCCACCGAGGGCTCGCAGGACAGCACCAGGGCATCGTCCTGCGTCGCTGCGGCGCGCAGGCTCTGAACGGTGGTGCGCAATTCGCCGAAGAAGCGGTTCACCGTCAGGAACAACGTCTCGCCCGCCGCCGTCAGCTTGAGGCCACGCCCGCTCTTTTCGAACAGTTGGAAGCCCAGTTCCTCCGAGAGCTTGGCGATGCGCCGGCTGACCGCCCCATGCGTCAGCGCCAGCGCGTCGGCGGCAAGGCGCACCGAACCCAGCCGCGCCGTGGCCTCGAAGGCGCGCAAATCATCGAGGGAGGGAATGACGGAGCGATCCATTGGTGATCTAGTATCACCGGTTCCGGCCAGAAACTATCGCTTTTTCCGGGCTCGATTTCCTCGATAATCAAGCCATGCAAACCATTCCCTCCGAAGACGCCGGCTTGGCCGGCAGACTGCAGCCGGATATCGGCTCGTCTGCAGCCTCCCGGCCGCTTGCCATCACCATGGGCGATGCCGCCGGCATCGGGCCCGAGATCATCGCCAAGGCCTTTGCCGAGGGCTGCGGCCCCTGCGTCGTCTATGGCAGCGCCGGCGTGATGACCGATGCCGTGGCCCGCCTTGGCCTGGCATTGCGGGTTCGCAGCATCGCCGAGCCGGAGAAGGCCCGGTTCAACCCTGATGTCATCGATGTCGTCGACGCCTGCGACATCCACGAACCTCCGCCGCTCGGCAGGATCAGCCCGGCCTGCGGCAAGGCAGCCTTCGATGCACTGTTAGCGGCCATCGATGCCGCCAAGGCCGGAACGGTGAAAGGCATCGTCACGGCCCCGATCAACAAGGAAGCGCTGGCGGCAGCGGGCCTGTCCTACCCAGGCCACACCGAGATCCTGGCCGCCCATGGCGGGGCCGCGCGGGTGGCGATGATGCTGGCCAATGACGAGATCCGGACAGTTCTCGTCACCATTCATACCGCGCTGCGCCTTGCCATCGAACAGGCCGATTTCGCAGCGCAGATGGCGGCGATCCGTTTTGCGCATGAAGGCGGGCGGGCGCTCGGCATTCCGGCGCCACGCATCGCCGTCGCCGGCCTCAATCCCCATGCCGGCGAAGGCGGCCTGTTCGGCAACGAGGAGATCGAGATCATCGCGCCGGCCATCGCGGCGGCACGCCGCGAGGGCATCGACGCCAGCGGCCCCTGGCCCGGCGACACCGTGTTTTTCCAGGCCCGGCGCGGCCGGTTCGACGTGGTGGTCGCCCAATATCACGACCAGGGGCTCATTCCGATCAAATATCTCGGGCTGGATCGGGGCGTTAACATCACACTGGGCTTGCCTTTCATCCGCACCAGCCCCGATCATGGAACGGCGTTCGACATCGCCGGACAGGGCATCGCGGATCCTGCAAGCCTCATGACCGCCATCGCCTATGCCCGGCGTCTCATTGCGGCCAAAGCCGATACTGAAAGAGAGAGGGTCTCCTGATGGGTCTTCGCTTCATCTTCATGCTCACCCGCAACGACCAGACTGTCGAGGATGCGGACATGCATCTTCAAACGGCACTGAAACTCGGGATCCGCCATATCGGCTTCAAGGATATCGGCTTGCCGATCGAGCGGCTCAAGGACCTCAGCCGGATGATCCGGGCGGGTGGTGCGACCTCCTATCTCGAAGTGGTCTCGCTCGATCGCGACAGCGAACTGGCCTCGGCCCGGGCCGCTGTCGAGATCGGTGTCGATATCCTGCTTGGCGGCACGCATGTCGAGGAGGTGTCGGCGATCGTAAGAGGCACCCGGATCCGCTACTGCCCCTTCCCCGGCCGCATCAGCGGCCATCCCAGCGTGCTCGAGGGCAGCATCGAGGAGATCGTTGCCAGCGCCCGCAAGCTCGCGGCCCATGAAGGCGTACACGGCCTCGACCTGCTGGCCTATCGCTCAAGGGAAGATGTGCCGGCGCTGATGCAGGCCGTGTGCGCCGCGGTGTCCAAGCCCGTCTACATGGCCGGATCGATCGAGACGCCCAGCCAGATCGCGGCGGTGAAACAAGCGGGCGGCATGGGCTTCACCATCGGAACCGCCGCGCTCGACGGGCGCTATCCGGCCGAGAGCAAGGATGTGGCGGGCCAGCTTGCCGCCATCATGCGGGATGTGGCGGAGATCAACAACCATCTCTCCCCCTATCACAAGCAGAGCCTTACCTCAGCTTTCGGCGCCTTTGCCGACACCGCTTCGCCCCGGATTGCCGGGCGGATCAACGACATCGAGATCAAGCTCGCCAAGGTCGAGGCCGAATCGGGCTGGCATTTCAACGCCAGGGAGGACGCCTTCCTGCTGGTGCACAAGGGCCGCCTGCTCATGCGCTTCCGCGACCGCGACGAGGTCGTCGAGGAGGGCGATTTCATCATCGTGCCGCATGGGGTCGAGCATTGTCCGGAGGCGCTGACCGCCGAATGCCAGATCGTGCTGATCGAGCCGCCGCGCAGCCACGCCTGAACGCTGCGCCGGACTGCAATGCTCAGTCCGCGCTCCCCTCCTCCGCTCGTCCCCTCGCCTCGACGATCGCGGACTGCAGGGTGAACAGGCGGTACAAGGTCAGCGCCGCCTTGTAGGGATCGCCATCGCAGTCGCGGATGATGCCGTCCAAGGCTGCCGCTTCCTCCGCGGTCGCCGGCACGACCTCGTCCGCAAAGAGCACTTTCGGATCTATCGCCATCCCTGCCTCCCATCCTCGACTCAGCGCGAAATTAGCCGGGAAGCCAGGCGTTGGCCAGCATTTTGTTCTTGAATTGTTCTTATTTGAAATTCCGCCGCGCCGGACGAAAAAGCCCGGCGGAGCCGGGCTTCTCATACCGTCGCAGTGCGGTTGATCAGAACTTGTAGCTGATACCGGCCGTAACCGTCGTCTGGTTCCAATCCGCCTTCACGCGGCCATCGGGCGTCGCGTAGCTCTTCTTGTTGAAGTCGCTGTAGCGCACTTCCAGGCGGCCGATCCAGTTCTGGGTGAAGGCGTATTCGGCGCCCAGGCCCACCGTCCAGCCGATATGGGTATTGCTGGAATCAGCACCGGCCGTGGAGAGCTTGGCATTGGCCAGGGCCAGGCCGCCGGTGGCGTAGATCAGGATGTTGTCGAAGGCATAGCCGACACGGGCCCGGGCCGAGCCCTGCCACTCGGTCTTCAGCTTGAGCGTGCGCGCAATGTTGCCGTTGTAAAGGGCATGGGCGCTGCCGTTCAGGTTGGAGTAGTCGATGTCGCCTTCGACGCCGATGACGAACTCGTTGATCTGGTAGTTGTAGCCGGCATGGGCGCCGCCGATGAAGCCGCTGAGATCGAACTTGTCTGCGGTTCTTGACAAGAGTTCCGCCACCGCAGTGGTCGTCGGCGTCACATTCGGAAACAGCTTGCTCTGGTCGTCATTCTCGCGGCCCCAGCCATAACCGGCATGCAAACCCACATAGGGGCCGCTCCAGTTGTAAGGTGTTACCACCGGCGCAACCGGCTCGACGGCCTGCGCGGCCAGGTCGGCGGCATAGACCGAAGTCGAGCAGAGCAAGGCAGAAAGGCCGGCTATGGCGAAGCAAATCGTACGCATCGAATCCCCCTCGTAAAATGCGATACAAGCTATACTTTCAGGGCAAGTAAAAGTCGGTGACATATCGGCAACAGACAAAATTAATTCGGCATCATAGCACCGCCATCGATGATTGCCTTGCCGGCGGATTTGGCCAGGGCTTGCAAGTCCTCGCCCGCTCGTGCTCTGCATCCTGCCATGCGGATCGTCCACGCCACGGCGGTGGATCCCGACCATGAAGAGGCAACAGGAGAAGGGATGAGCGAAAGCACTATCTCGATCACGCTTTGCGGCATCGACCTCGCGCTGATCTATCCCGACGATCTGGACGAAGAGATCTGGCCCTATTTCTGGCATGTCGCCCATGACGGCCAGCCGGAGGCTCCACCCGCGACCTTGCGCCTCTACCGCCAGGCCTCTGGCCGGCTCGAGATCTATCGTGACGGCGCCCTGGTCTGGAAGGATCTGTCCTGGCCGGAGGCCCTGCATCCCCTGCTCGACGAGATCGGCCGCGTGGTGGCCGCGGCGTCCATCCGCCCGGTTCTGCGTGCCGCGGCGGTCGCCTATGACGGCAAAGTGGTGCTGATTGCCGGCCCTCCCGGCTGCGGCAAAACCGGCCTGGCAGCCTGGCTCGTCGACAAGGGCTTCCAGTTCCTCGCCGACGATCTCGTCTGCCTCGGGGATGCGGAGGCGTCCGTGAGGCCGGGCTCGCTCGCCCTCGCGCCGCATGCGCAGGCATCGGCCCGGATCCTGTCTTCGCCGGCCTTCATCGATGCCTATGCCAGCCTCACCCAGGCGGGCGCCGTAATCAAGCCGGAGGCCCTGGCGGAGGGGCATGCGGCCGAGTGGCCCTGCGCCCTCGTCCTCATCCCGCAACGCCACGAGGGCGCCGAACCCGACCTGCAGACGATCTCGACCGACAGGCGCCGCTTCTTTCTCGAACTCGCCCAGCATCCCGACCAGCGCATATCGGCTGCGACCGAAGCCAGGCTCACCGATTTCGCCCGGCAGGTCCCGGTGGTCAGGGCCCGCTTCGGCCGGCCCGGCGACTGGCTCGACAACTTCCTGCGCCGCACGCTCGATGCCGGTCTGCCATCGGCGAATGCGGTCCACCAGCACAAGACCGAGGCGCGCCAGCAACTGGAGGCCGTGGCGGCGGTAACGGCGCGTCCGGTCGGCGACTGGTTCTTCCCCAAGCCGGCCCTCGCCGCACCGCGCAAGTGCCTGAGCATCGGCATGGCGACGTTCGACGACTATGACGGGGTCTATTTCACGCTGCAGGCCTTGCGGCTCTATCATCCCGAAGTCGCCGACGATCTCGAACTCCTGGTGGTCGACAACAATCCGAACGGGATGTGCGGCGACGCCCTGCGACGCCTTGCCAAGGGTTCGGGCGGGTTTCGCTATATTCCGGTATCAGAGAGCATCGGCACCGCCGTACGCGATTTCGTGATGCAGGAAGCCGCTGGCGAGCATGTTATGTGCCTCGATTGCCACGTCCTGCTGGTGCCGGGCGCGTTGGCCAGGCTGCTCGACTATTTCGAGCAGCATCCCGGCAGCAACGACCTGCTGCAAGGACCGCTGGTCAGCGACGACCTCACGAGCCTTTCCACCCATTGGAAGGCGGAGTGGGCCGGGGGCATGTATGGCACCTGGGCGCTCGACGCCGCTGGCAGGGATCCGGAGGCGCCGCCCTTCGACATCCCGATGCAGGGGCTCGGCCTCTACGCCTGCCGCCGCGCGGCCTGGCCGGGTTACAACAAACTCTTCCGCGGCTTTGGCGGCGAGGAAGGCTATATTCACGAGAAATTCCGCCAGGCTGGCGGGCGCGCCCTATGCCTGCCTTTCCTGCGCTGGATCCACCGCTTCGACCGACCGATGGGTGCGCCTTATACGATCAGCTGGCACGACCGTATCCGCAACTACATGATCGGCTTCGACGAGCTCGGGCTGCCAATGGACGAGATGCTGGCCCATTTCCGCGAGCATGTCGGCCCGAGCGCGGAGCCGATCATCCGCAATTGCTGGGAGGAACTGGAACGGCTGCACATCGCGCAGCCGGGCTGATGCCATATCATCCCGAGAAGAGCGAGAAGAGTTGGTACCAACGCCGCGCTTTCAGCGCGCCGATGTCAGCCCTCGGTGCTCTGGGCGATCGGCGGCTGGAAGGCAAGGCCCATGTCCCAGGGGAAATAGATCCAGGTATCCTGGCTGACCTCTGTGATGAAGGTATCGACCAGCGGGCGGCCGAGCGGCTTGGCGTAGACGGTGGCGAAATGCGCCTTGGGCAAGCGGTCGCGCACCACCTTGGCTGTGGAGCCGGTGTCGACGAGATCGTCGACCACCAGGATGCCTTCGCCGCCATTGGCAGCCAGCTTCTCGTCGACGTCCTTGAGCACCTGCAGGCCGCTCTGGGTCTTGTAGTCGTGATAGGAGGCGATGCAGACGGTCTCGATCAGGCGGATGCCGAGCTCGCGCGAAATGATCGCAGCGGGGACGAGGCCGCCGCGCGTGATGCAAACGATGGCATTGAAGGGGCCGCTGCCGGACAAGCGCCAGGCAAGCGCGCGCGCATCGCGGTGGAACTGATCCCAGGATACGGGGAAGGCCTTGTCGGGCTTCGGCGAGTTCATGATCCGGTCCCTAGCAAAAAATTCACCAGCTTCATCCACGGGTGGATGAAGCTGGTGAATTTTGCAAATGTTAAAAATCCTGCAAAGTATGGCTTATCGGGTTTCCGATCCGACGAGCCATAATTTGCGGGTTCGCGGGTCGCTCTTCATAGCGGTGAAATCGAACGGATCAAGCCCAGTTTTCGCCCTTCCACGCCATTTTACGAGCCAATCCCGGAAAAATCGGTGATCAGCGCTTGATGGTGGCGACCATCGCCTCGATGTCGGCCTTGGCGGCAGCGACCTTGGCGGCATCCTTGCCCCGGATCACCAGCTGGGTCTGGAAGCCGGCCGGGCCGAAGGAGGGATAGGAGCCGATCGAGACCTCGGGATGAGCCAGCGCGATCGCCGCAAGCGGCTCGGCGACGGCGCCCTCGCCGATCCCCGGCCCCGGCGAAACGCTGTCGGACAGCGTGATGGCGCCCGTACGCATCCTGAGGATGGCGTTGTCCAGCATGCGCTGCATGATGTTGGGCACGCCCGCCATCACGATGACATTGCCCAGCATGAAGCCGGGTGCCGCGGAGACGGGATTGTCGACGAGCTCGGCCCCATCCGGAATACGCGCCATGCGCAAGCGGGCCGGCGTCAGGTTTGCGGCACCGCCATAGTGCCTGGTCATCACCTCGACGGCGCGCTGGTCGATCTCGATGCCGACCCCGAAGGCCTTGGCGACGGAATCGGCCGTGATGTCGTCATGGGTCGGCCCGATGCCACCCGTCGACAGCACATAGTCATAGCGTACGCGCAGGGCATTGACGGCCTCGACGATACACTCCTCCTCGTCGGGAACGACGCGCACCTCCTTCACGTCCACCCCCGCACCCGTGAGGAATTCGGTGATGTAGCCGATATTCTTGTCCTTGGTGCGACCCGACAAGATCTCGTCGCCGACGACGAGAATGGCGGCCGTCACGGATACCGGAGAGGCTTGCTCGGGATTTGCAGAGAGCGTTTCCATAGGCATTTCCGAATGATGTCGCTGTCGGGTTCCGGCGGGTTGCGGCCGGCCGTCACTCGATGACAATACGCGGCGGCTGGCGTTGATCAACACCCTCCCCCGACAGACCGGCCCAGACCTGCGCCGCGATCCGGCGATAGATGCCGGCCTCGGCACTGTCCGGCAAGGTCGCAGTCACCGGCCTGCCGGCATCCGAGCGTTCGCGCACCTCCATGGACAGAGGCAGTTCGCCGAGGAAGGGCACGCCGAGCTTCTCGGCCTCGCGCCGTGCCCCGCCATGGCCGAAGAGATGGCTGACATGGCCGCAATTGGGGCAGGAGAAGGTGGACATGTTCTCGATGATGCCGAGGATCGGCACGTTCACCTTCTGGAACATGCCGACGCCGCGCCGGGCGTCGATCAAGGCAAGATCCTGCGGCGTCGAGACGATCACCGCGCCGGCCAAAGGCGTGTTCTGCGCCATGGTGAGTTGCGCATCGCCCGTACCCGGCGGCATGTCGACCACCATGACGTCGAGTTCGCCCCAGACGACATCGCGCAGCAGCGTGGTGAGCGCCGACTGCACCATCGCGCCACGCCAGATCATCGCGGTCTCCTGGTCGACCAGGAAGCCGATCGACATCGCCTTCACGCCATAGGCTTCGAGCGGGATGATTTTCTTGTCGGCATTCTGTTCGGGCTTGTCGGTCAGGCCGAGAAGTTTTGGAACAGATGGTCCAAATATATCGGCATCGAGCAGCCCGACGCTCAGCCCCTGCGCTGCGAGGGCAATGGCGAGGTTGCAGGCGGTCGTCGACTTGCCGACTCCGCCTTTGCCGGAGGCGACGGCGACGACGCGCTTCACGCTGGGCAGCACGGGCGGCCGCTGCTGCGGCGCATTGTGCGCGGCAGCCTGCGCCCGCGGGCCCGGCGGCTCCTGGCGCGCCGTGCCGGCCGGCCGCTCGGCCGTCAGCCCCACCAGGACATTGGTGACGCCGGGAAGGCCGCGTACGGCACTCTCCGCCGCAGCACGCACCGGTTCCATGGCCCGCGCCTCGGTGGGATCGATGGCAATGGCAAACATCACCTTCGAACCATCGATGCGGATTTCGGTCAGCCGGCCGGTCGAGGGCAATGATTGGCCGCTTGCCGGCAGCTTGACGAGTTCGAGGGCGCGGATGACATCGGCTGGCGTCAGGGACAAGGAAAAATCCTCACGAAGCAAGGGAAGGCTGCAGCAGTGCGGCCCCGGAAGTTGCCCTCAAAATTGGGGACTACGGCCGGGTCATGCAACCACCGCTGACCTTGGATCGTAGGATAATAGGGCTCGCCCGTACGATTCTCCTATCGGACAGATTGCAGCAAGGGCACCCGGGGCAGGCCCGGCCACGCAAGGGGCAGGAAACAGGGGTTCGCAGGACCGCCTATAAACCAAAAGCAGCTTGACCACGACACGCGCCAGCGAGACATTCCACGCCGTCATGTCCGTTCAGGGTCGGGGGACGCTTGGGCAGCACCATGCGGCTTTGCCAGCGGGTGCCTGCATTCCAGGAGTGACCGGCGATGCCTGTCATCGACCTCGATGTCATCCGCAATGCTGAAATCCATGACGAGCCCTACCGCCACATCATCGGCGAGGGTTTTCTCCAGAAGAACAAGATCCCGTCGCTTCGGCAGGACTTTCCGGCCATCGACAAACCCGGCTTCCTGACCGTTTCCGACATTGCGCTACGAGGCAGCTTCCGGGAGCTGGTCGAGGAACTCGAAAGCAGCGCGATGGCCCAGTCCCTGTCCGAGAAGCTCGGCCTCGATCTCGATCCCCTGCCCCGGCTGACGACGATCCGCCGGCTTTCGCAACTCAAGGACGGGCGCATCCATACCGACAGCGAAAGCAAGCTCGCCACCTTCCTGGTCTATATGAACGATGGCTGGAAGGAAGGTGAAGGCGGATGCCTGCGCGTGCTGAACGGGCCTGACAATTTCGACGACATGACGGCCGAGATCTCGCCCGTCATGGGCTCCTGCTTCGGCTTTCGCCGGGCCGCCAACTCATGGCACGGCCACAAGCCCTTCGCAGGCGAGCGGCGCGTCGTCCAGATCACCTGGCTTAAGGATGCCGGCGAACTCGAACGCAAGAAGAAGCGCAACAGCGTGGCCCAGTTCTTCAAGGGCATCTTCGGGCGTTGAGGGCATTCTCCAGAAAGGCCGGCAGGCTTTCCGTTCGAGAAACGGCGCGAGAACAAGGAGCTCGAGCAGGGTCGGATTCGAAGAAGACGTACCTCGCTCCAAAGACGCAGCATCGGAAGATGCCAGCCCCTCTCCCGGCCGCCGCGCAAGTGCCCTCAGGCAGCGCTGCGCGCAATCAGCGCAAGCATGAACAGCACCATGGCGAGCGCCGAAGCCGCGGTCCTGACGCTGTTCCAGAATGTCCAGTCCACCAGATAACGCTGCCAGAGTTCCCCGGCCTCGATCGTCTCCGGCTTGACCACGGCGATGGCATCGTTGAGCGGTACGTTCAGAGCCATGGTCACGCCGATGCAGGCGATAAGATAGACCAGGCTGCCAAGCAGCAGCAGTTTGCCGCTCCACTCTCCCAGCCAGAGCCAGGAACCCAGGGCAAGTCCGAGACAAAGCACCGCCGTGCCCATGAAGGCCAGCATGAAGCCGGGATTGATCACGGTGACGTTGATCGCCTGCATCGCCGCGATGCCGCTCGCCGGAGCGACGCGGCCAAGCGCCGGCATGACGAAATTGGAGAAGGCGAAGAAGATGCCGGCGACTACGCCGCTGCCGACGGCAGCGATGAACGTGGTGACGTAGAGGCTGCGCTCAAGCATGGCTTCCTCCCCAGATGCCGGTGGCGGCAGTGCGGGCGACATAATCGGCGAAGCGGCGCGGCTGATGTCCCAGAGCGCGTGCGACGCCGTCGGCAATCGGCTCGTTGCGGCCGTCGAGCACGGTAGAGAACAGATAGGTGACGAGATCGACGACCTCCGGCGGCAGGCCCTGCTCGACCAGGCCGGCGCGATAGGCCTCCTGGGAAACCGGCACATAGTCGATGCGGCGTCCGCAAGCCTCGGCAATCGCCGCGATGGCCTGCTGGAAGGTCAGGGCTTCAGCACCGGTGATCTCATAAAGCTGGTGGGAATGCCTGGCATCCGCAAAGGCGGCCACTGCGATTTCGGCGATGTCGTCGGCATCCACGAAAGGCTCCGGGGCGAGCGTGTCAGGCAGAACAATCTCCCCCGCCAGGATGGCGTCGAGGAAGAAATTCTCGCTGAAATTCTGGAAGAACCAGCTGCAGCGCAGGATCGTCCAATCGAGGCTGGTGGCCCGCAGCGCCTCTTCCGCGTCCTGGGCCTCCGGCTCACCCCGCCCGGACAGCAGCACGATCTTGCCGACACCGGCCGCCCTGGCTTCGGCGAAGAACCGGCTCACTGCCGCGACCGCTCCGGGCAGGGCGAGGTCGGGCTGATAGGCGACATAGACGGCGGCGATACCGTCAAGGGCGGCGGCCCAGCCTTCCGGCCTTTCCCAATCGAAGGCCGGCTGCGCCTTGCGCGAGCCGAGGCGCACCGTCCGCCCTGCCTTTTCCAGCCCTTCGACAACCCGGCGCCCCGTCTTGCCGGTTCCGCCCAACACCAGCACTGCGCCCTTGGACCAGTGATCATTTGCCATTTCGACCTCCCGCTGATAAACATGAGTAATTCTCATATTTGAGAATGTGATAATTACTCATGTTTTCGCTGTCAAGCCATGCCTGCAAAAAGATCTCCTGCCGCCTCCCCCGCAGAGGCAAGTACAGCAACCCTTCCCCGGCGCGCGCCGGTCCAGCAGCGCAGCCGCGAACGCATGGACAGGATCCTGGCGGTGGCAACGGCAATGATCGGGGTACGCGGCAGCGACCAGTTGAAGATGGGCGAGGTCGCCGAACAGGCCGGCATCTCCATCGGCTCGCTCTACCAATATTTCCCCGACAAGAGCGCCATCATCCGCAGCCTCGCCGAGCGCTGCAGCGCCGAGAGCCGCCGCTGTATCGAAGACGCCCTGACACCAGTTCAATCGCTGGCGGAGCTGGAAGCGGCCTATGGTTCGCTGATCGACGTCTATTACGACATCTACCGGGCCGAGCCGGTGATGCGCGACATCTGGTCGGGCACGCAGGCCGACAAGCAGCTCGCGGCCCTCGAACTCGCTGAAAGCCGCATCTGCGGCGGCATGCTGGCCGATGCCATGGCGCGGGCCCACGGGGCGGCGGATGCTTCAACCTATGCCGCCACCGCTTTCACGATCTGGCAGCTCGGGGAGGCAACCATGCGCCTGGCGGTCTCGGTGGACGAAAAGGAAGGAGCGGCCATCGTAGCGGCCTTTCGCCGGATGACTTTGCGGGAAATCCTGGCACCAGCGCGGTCATAGCTTCTGGGATCGCGGACGTCCTCGCCCGCATCTGGAAACATTGCGGGTGATGACAACGAAGTTGCAGGCTGGAAGCCCATAGGCGCTAACTTAAGTTGAGAATGCGCCGATTTCTTACCCTCCCCTGGAGGGGGAGGGTAAAGGGCCCGCACCTCATCCGCAAAGTTAGCGCCTATGGGCTGGAAGCCTGCGATCCCAAGACGATCACAAGGCAGCCATGCGATATTCAGAATTCTCTTTCCTGTCCGCATCCCCAGATGGCATAAGAATCCTACATGTCTAATCAGGTAGTTTCATGAGCTTCATCGACGCAGAACTGTCTCCCCAGCGCAAGAACGGCCAGATCAAGATCCATGGTCCGGAGGCCTTTGCCGGCATGCGCGCGGCAGGCAGGCTTGCGGCCCAGGGGCTGGACCTGATGGTGGACGCGGTCAAGCCAGGCATCACCACCAACCAGCTCGACCGGATGCTGTTCGAATTCGCGATGGACAACAAGGCCTACCCGGCCACCCTGTTCTATCGCGGCTATCGCAAGTCGAGCTGCATTTCGCTCAACCATGTGGTCTGCCACGGCATCCCGGACGACAAGCCCCTCCAGGATGGCGTCATCCTCAACATCGACTATACCGTGGTGCTCGATGGCTGGCACGGCGACTCCAGCCGGATGTATGCAGCCGGCGACATCGCCCGCCGGGCCGAGCGGCTGATGGAAGTCACCTATGAGGCGATGATGCGTGGCATCAACGTCATCAAGCCGGGCGCGACCACCGGCGATATCGGGTATGCCATCCAGAGCTACGCCGAAGCCGAGCGCTGCTCGGTGGTGCGCGATTTCTGCGGCCATGGCCTCGGCCGCTTGTTCCACGACGAGCCCAACATCCTGCATTACGGCCGGCGCGGCGAAGGCGTGGTGCTCAAGCCCGGCATGTTCTTCACGGTGGAGCCGATGATCAATCTCGGCCGGCCGGACGTGAAGGTGCTCAATGACGGCTGGACCGCGGTCACGCGTGACCGTTCGCTCTCGGCGCAGTTCGAGCACAGCGTCGGCGTGACCGAAACCGGCGTCGAGATCTTCACCCTCTCCCCCGCCGAGTTGAACCAGCCACCCTACGCCAAGGCTGCCTGAATGAAGAAGGGGCGCTCGCCTTTGCCGGACGCCCCCCTTCCCGGCCTGGGCGAAGCACCCCTGTTCCCGTCAGCCGGCGAACCGGTGGAGCCGCACTATCACGGCCATCGCGAGAGGCTGCGCCAGCGCTTTGCCGAGGCCGAGGGCCGGCTGCCCGACTATGAACTCCTTGAACTCCTATTGTTCCGTTCCATTCCGCGCCGGGACGTCAAGCCGCTCGCCAAGGCGCTGATCGCCCGCTTCGGCTCGCTGGCGGAAGTGCTGGGCGCGCCGATCGCCCGGCTCAAGGAGGTCGGCGGCGTCAGCGACGGAGTGGCCGGCGACCTCAAGATCGTCGAGGCGGCCGGCCATCGCCTTGCCAAGGGCGGCATCGCCAAGCGGCCGGTGCTGTCGACCTCGGCGGCGCTCATCGACTATTGCCGCAGCACCATGGCTTTCGCCGAGCGCGAAATCTTCCGCATCCTCTTCCTCGACACCAAGAACGGCCTGATCGCCGACGAGGTGCAGCAGAAGGGCACGGTCAATCATACGCCTGTATACCCGCGCGAGGTGGTGAAGCGGGCGCTGGAGCTTTCGGCTACCGCGCTGATCCTCGTCCATAACCACCCCTCCGGCGATCCTTCGCCGTCCTCGGCGGACGTTTCGATGACGCGCACCATCGCCGATGTCGCCGGGCCGCTCGGCATCGTGGTACATGATCACATCATCATCGGCCGCGACGGCCATGTCAGCCTGAAGGCGCAACGCCTGTTCTGAAGGGTGCCCCGGCACCATCCTCGCCGGAGACGGCCATGCGCACCAAAGCCATGTTCCAGCGCATCGCTCTGATCAAGAAAATCCAACGAATTCCCTGGCAAACGCCCTCGCCCGACCGACCCGGAGCCTGGGGCATTCCCATTCGGCATGGGAGCATCAGGGCCGGATGATGGTGACGCCAAGTGCGCGGAAAGGTTCGACGGCCTGATCGGGCGTATCCTCCTCCACCAGCATCGCGTCGATCTCCTCCATCGTCGCGACCTGAAAGGGCGAAGCCGCTCCGATCTTCTCCCGGGACGCCAGCACCACCGTTTCCGCGGCCTGCCGGCACAGCGCCCGCTTGATGGCCGCCTCCTCGCTGTCACCGGTGGTGAGGCCGATCTCGGCATGGATGCCCGTCACCCCCATGAAATAGATGTCGGCCCGGATGCGTGCGATCGCCTCGGCGGCGACGGCCCCCACGGCGACCATGGAGTGGCGGAACAGCCGGCCTCCGATCAGTTCCACCTCGATGCCGGCATGGCCGGCAAGCTCGACCGCCACGTTCGGACTGTGGGTCACCACCATGGCCTTGAGACCGGGGGCGAGATGGCGCGCGAGCTGTACCGCAGTGGTACCGCCGTCGAGCATCACCACCTGTCCCGGGCGCACCAGGCGCGCGGCCGCCCGGCCGATGGCGACCTTGCCGGCCACCGAAACCTCGCGGCGCTGGACGAGATCGCCCATGGCCGGTGAGGCCGGCAGGGCCCCGCCATGCACACGCTGCAGCAGCCCCTCGCCCGCCAGTTCGCGCAGATCCCGGCGGATGGTGTCCTCCGACAGGTCGAGTTCCCGGCTGACCGCCTTGGCGACGACGCGCCCGTCCCGGCCGAGGACCTCGAGAATATAGGCCTTGCGCTCGCTTGTGAGCATGATGCCGCCGCCTCACGAATTATCTTGACTTCGCACGAAACTGCACGAATTTTGAAATCCATTCAAGGTCGTTCAAGATATTTCGTGCAAAGAGGCTGTCATGAGCGTGGCGGATCGGGTGCGTGTGGAGGATGTCGAACTCCTCTCCGACGATTGGTATGTGCTGAAGAAAACCACGTTTCTCTATCGCCGCGGCGATGGAAGCTGGCAAAGGCAGAGCCGGGAAACCTATGACCGCGGCAACGGCGCCACCATCCTGCTCTACGATCCTTCGCGGCGTACTGTCGTCCTGACGCGACAGTTCCGCTATCCGGCCTTCGTCAATGGCTGGGACGACCTCCTGATCGAGGCCCCGGCCGGCCTGCTCGACAATGCCGGGCCGGAGGAGCGCATCCGCGCCGAGACGGAGGAGGAAACCGGCTTCCGGATCCGCGAAGTCCGGCGCGTGATGGAGGCTTATATGAGCCCGGGCTCGGTGACCGAGAAGCTCTATTTCTTCGTCGCGCCCTACAGCCCGGGCGACCGTGTCGGCACAGGCGGCGGCCAGGCTGAGGAAGGCGAGGACATCGACCTCCTCGAACTCGATATCGACGAGGCGCTGGCGATGATCGCGCGCGGCGAGATCCGCGACGGCAAGACTATCATGCTGCTCTATCATGCCGCCCTGCATCTTTTCGGCAGAGCGGCGGCGGCAGCATGACGCTACAGTTGCGTATTCTCCGGGGAGCGCCGGATCTGGAGTGTCAGGCGCGAAGGCAGGCTGCTCCAGCTACCGATCCGTCTCGATCACGATCTTGCCGAAGGCACCGCGGTCGAGATGATCGAGTGCGGCCGGGAGCTCGGCGAAACCGTAACGCCTGTCGATGACAGGCTGGAGGCCGAGGGTGTCGACGGCCCGCACCAGATCCTCCTGCGCCCGTCGATGGCCGACACCGATGCCCTGGACCGTCAGCCCCTTGAGCATCAGGGGCACGACCGGCGCGGAAACCTCGACGCCTTCCAGCACACCAATGACGGAGATGCGCCCGCCCATCGCCGCTGCCTGGACGGACTGCCCCAGATTGGCGCCTCCGGCAATTTCAAGGATGTGATCGGCACCGCGATCTCCCGTCAAACGATGGGTGGCCTCCACCCAGGCCTCGCGGCTGCGATCGATGCCATGGTCGGCCCCAAGCTCGCGGACCCGCACCAGCTTGTCGGCGCTGCCGGAGGTGACGATCACGCTCGCCCCGGCAGCCTTGGCGATCTGCAGCCCGAACAGCGAGACGCCGCCGGTGCCCTGTACCAGCACGGTCTTGCCGGCCAGGGGAGCTCCGCGCTCCACCAGCGCGAACCAGGCGGTCAGCCCGGCTACCGGCAGGGTGCTCGCGGCAGCATCATCAAGTGTGGCGGGCGCGAAAGTGAACCAGTCCTCGGGAAAGGCGACATAGTCCGCAAGCACGCCTGGCCGCATGCCCCCCAAGGTGCGATAGGGAGGCACCCGGGCCGTACCGTCGTTCAGCCCGTCGATCCAGCCGGGAATGAAGGTGGAGATCACCCGGTCACCCGGCTTGAATCGCGTGCTTCCCTCTCCGACGGCCTCGACGACACCCGCCATGTCCGACGCCGGGGTGAAGGGAAAGGCCAGGGGCTGGCCGAAGCCGGTTTCGATCACCAGCTTATCGCGGTAGTTCAGGGAAACGGCAGCCACTTTGACCAGGACTTCGCCCGCCGCCGGCCGGGGCTTGGCGACATGCTCGAGCACGAGCCGATCGCGCCCTATTGCGTTCATCGACCACCGTTTCATCTGTTCCGTCATGACCGTCTCCATCGAATTCAGGGAGCCGGCACGGTAATGTTGAATTTCATGCACCAGTGGCGATATAATTTCCGATCATTGGTTCCTAGCTATCTACAAGATCGCCCTTGCCATGGTGGATCGTCTCAACGGTGTCTCGGTCTTCGTCGAAGCGGTGGAAGCCGGCGGCTTTGCTGCGGCTGCGCAGCGGCTCAATTTGTCGCGCTCGGCGGTCGGCAAGTCGATCGCCCGGCTCGAAGAACGCCTGGGAGCCCGGCTGTTCCATCGCACCACGCGCAGCCAGGCGCTGACCGAGGACGGCCAGGTCTTCTATGAGCGCTGCCTGAGGGCATTGGCCGAGATCCGCGAGGGCGAGGCCATGCTCGACAGCGGTCGGCGCGACGTCGGCGGCCGGCTGCGCGTCACCATGCCGGCCCTGTTCGGACGGGCCTGCGTCGCGCCGCTCTTGCTCCGGCTCGCCGCCCAGCATCCGGCCCTGGAGCTCGAGCTCAATTTCAACGACAGGCGCGTCGACCTGATCGAGGACGGCTACGACCTCGCCATTCGCAACGGCGCCCTCGAATCCGACGTGAACCTGATCACGCGCCGTGTCGCCCAGCAGCGCATGACCGTGTGCGCCGCCCCTGCCTATCTGCGCGAGCATGGAGCGCCGCTCACCCTGGCCTCCCTCGCCGACCACCACGCCATTCTCTACGGGCGCTCGGGCCAACCCCGCTCATGGCTGTTTCCGGTGATGGGCGGGCCTGCCGTCGAAATCATGCCCCCGAGCCGTTTCATCTTCGACTCCCTCGATGCCGTCGCCGATGCCGCGGTGGCCGGAGCAGGCCTTGCCTGGATGCCGTGCTGGCTGGTGGCCGAGCGTGTGCGCAAGGGCGAGCTGATCCGGGTACTGACCGAACATCCCGGCCTGGTCTTCGACGTGCACGCCCTTTGGCCGCGCTCCCCCGTGCTGCCGCTGCGTGTGCGGGCCGCCATCGACATTCTGGCTGCGAACCTCTCGCGCCTGATGAGCAATGAAGTCGGCCTCTGAAGGCGCAATGCGGGTCATCCGGGAAGAAAACGTTCCGAATTGTCATAGCCAGGCTTGACCCGGCTATCCAGAAGCCTCCTGCGCAACGCGGGGACCCAGGCTGGATTGCCGGGTCAAGCCCGGCAATGACAAAGGTCGAGCAAACACGAGGACACTCAGGTGCACCGCATTGGCCTCTGAAGACGCGCCTTCCCGGACCGATCGCTAATCCTGCCGTTCGCTGCCTTCCAGGTGCGAGAACGCCATCCCCTTGCCATCGGGCGCGAATGGGGTTATCCAGTATTTAATTAACATATTAAGTATCAAGAAATCCAGGTCGATCTTCTCGGCAAGCATGCTTCGAGGCGACAGATCGGGAGCGACAGGAGGAAGCCATGGCAAACCAGGGCTATTCGCAGGGTGATGTCGCCGGCCGAGATTTCGCGATCGACGCGGATATCCAGGCCGTCGGCAATGCGATCCATCGCGTCACGGCGTGGCGGATCATGCCCCTGCTGCTGGCCTGCTACGTCTTCGCCCATCTCGACCGCATCAATATCGGCTTTGCCAAGCTGCAGATGACGTCCGATCTCGGCTTCAGCAACACCGCCTATGGCCTGGGGGCCGGCCTGTTCTTCGTGGCCTATGCCCTGTTCGGCGTGCCGAGCAACATCATGCTCGACAAACTCGGCCCGCGGCGTGGCATCACCCTCATCATGCTCGTGTGGGGAATTCTCTCCGCCTCGACCTTCCTGATCAGCTCCGCCCTGCAGTTCTATGGCCTGCGCTTCCTTCTCGGCATCGCCGAAGTGGGCTTCTTTCCGGGCGTCCTCGTCTACATCAATCGCTGGTTTCCGCAGCGCCGGCGCGGCCAGGTCACGGCGCTCTTCGCCCTTGCCGTGCCGGCCGCCGGCCTGCTCGGCGGCCCGATTTCGGGCAGTATTCTGGAAAGCTTCCACGACATCGCCGGCCTGCGCGGTTGGCAGTGGATGTTCCTGCTCGAAGGCCTTCCCGTCATCGCGCTGGCCTTGGTGGTCTACGCAGCGCTCCCCGACACCGTGCGCGATGCCTCCTGGCTGAGCCAGCCGCAGAAGGAACATCTGATCGCAATCCTCGCCGCCGAACAGAAGCCGACGGCGAATGTCTCGCTGTCCCAATGCCTTCGCGATTCCCGGGTCTGGCAATTGGTCGGCATTTATTTCGCCGTCATGCTTGCCGTGAACACGATCGCTTTCTGGACACCGGCCTTGATCAATGGCGCCGGTATCACCAGCGATATGACGATCGGGCTCCTCAGCGCCATCCCCTATCTGGCGGGCTGCATCTTCATGCTTGCCACCGGCCATTCCTCGGACAGGTTCAGGGAGCGCCGCTGGCATCTTTGCATCCCTCTGCTCATGGCAGCCGGCGGCCTCGGGCTCATCGGCTTCGATCCCGGCAACCCGGTATCGGCCATGGTTGGCCTGACGATCGCCGGCATGGGTGCCAGCACCTCCCTGCCCCTGTTCTGGCAATTGCCGCCCACCGTGATGTCCGCCGCCGTCCTGGCGGCCGGCATCGCCTTGGTGAGTTCGCTGGGCAATGTCGCGGCTTTCCTCGCCCCCTATTTCCTTGGCTGGATGCGCGACGCGACTCAGAGCTCATCGCTCGCGCTCTATTGTCTTGCGGTTCTCATCGCGATTGGTGGCCTCGCCGTCCTGCGCCTGCCGGCTTCGCTCGTGAATCCCCGCTGACCAAAGGCCGAGGACGCATCGACTGCGGCCGAGGCCTCAGCCGCCATTTCAGGCAAACAATGCCAGCAGGGAAGGCAAGATGCCTCCGCACTAGGCAAATCTGCAATTCTGCCCATGATCTCGCCAATCGATCTACGCAGATCGCTTGCCGCCTTGCACGATCTCGCTCAATGTAACGCCAGATTGCACGTCTGGAGGGATTGCATGGCGGCGTTCGACGAGATGACCCTGAGCGACGGCGCTATACGTCCCGCCTATGCCGATCTCGCGCAATGGCTCTCCACGGCCCCCAAGGAATTGCTGACCCACCGACGCAACGAGGCCGAGCTCTTGTTCCGGCGCATCGGCATCACCTTCGCCGTCTATGGCGACAAGGATGGCGCCGAACGCCTGATCCCCTTCGACATCATCCCCCGCATCCTGGCGGCCCAGGAGTGGAACACGCTCAAAAGCGGCCTCGAACAGCGCGTGCGTGCGCTGAACATGTATATCAAGGACGTCTACGGCAAACGCGAAGTGGTGCGCGCCGGCGTGGTGCCGGAAGACCTGATCTTCAACAATCCGGCCTTCCGCCCCGAAATGGCGGGCCAGAGTGTGCCCCATGACGTCTATGTCCATATTGCCGGCATCGACATCGTGCGCGTCGACGCCGACACCTTCTATGTGCTCGAGGACAATGCGCGCACACCTTCCGGCGTCTCCTACATGCTGGAGAACCGCGAAGTCACCATGCGCCTGTTCCCGGAAGTGGTGGCGCGCCATCGCATCGCCCCGGTCGAGAATTACACGGACGAACTGCTCGCTACCCTGCGCTCGATCGCCCCTCGCACGGCCTCGCGCGATCCGGTCGTGGTGCTCCTGACGCCGGGCATGTACAATTCGGCCTATTACGAGCATTCCTTCCTGGCCGACCGCCTCGGCATCGAGATCGTCGAGGGGCGTGATCTCTTCGTGCGGGACGAAATCGTCTATATGCGCACCACCGAAGGGCCTCGCCGGGTCGACGTGATCTATCGGCGCATCGACGACGACTTCCTCGACCCCCTCGCCTTCCGCCCGGATTCGGCCCTCGGCGTTCCCGGCCTGATGACCGCCTATCGCGCTGGCAACGTCACGCTGACCAACGCCGTCGGTACCGGTGTCGCCGACGACAAGGCCGTCTATTCCTACATGCCCGACATCGTGCGCTTCTTCCTCGGCGAGGAGCCGATCCTGCAGAATGTGCCGACGCATCGCTGCCGCGAGCCTGAGGCGCTGGCCTATGTGCTCGACAATCTCGAAAGTCTGGTGGTCAAGGAGGTCTCGGGATCGGGTGGCTACGGCATGCTGATCGGCCCGCACGCCAGCAAGGCCGAGATCGCCGACTTCAGGGCCAAGCTGAAGGCTCATCCCTTCGGCTACATCGCCCAGCCCACCTTGGCGCTCTCGACCTGCCCTTGCTATGTCGAGGAGGGCATCGCGCCTCGCCATGTCGATCTCAGGCCCTTCGTCCTCACCGGTTCGGACAAGGTCCGCATCGTGCCCGGTGGCCTGACCCGCGTGGCACTGAAGCAAGGCTCTCTGGTGGTGAACTCGAGCCAGGGGGGCGGCACCAAGGATACCTGGATCCTGGATCGGTGATATCAGCCATGCATCGCTCGCCCTCCTTCTCCCGTTCCCTCTCGCCCGGACATTGAGCCATGCTGTCGCGTACCGCCGATAACCTGTTCTGGCTGGCCCGCTATGTCGAACGGGCCGAATATCTCGCCCGCATCCTCGATGCCGCCTACCGCCTGTCGTCCCTGCCGGCCTCCTATGGCGGCTTGACCACGGAATGGGAAAGCGCGGTGGAAACGGCCGGATGCGGCCCCGCCTTCTTCGCCGCCTATGAGGAGGCCAATGAGCGGACCGTCACCGAGTTCCTGGCCTTTTCCGCCGAGAACCCATCCTCGATCCGCAACTGCTTCGAGATGGCGCGTACCAACGCCCGCGGCGTGCGCACCGCCCTCACGGCGGAGATGTGGTCGACTATCAACGACGCCTGGCTCCAGCTCAAGCGCTATGACCCGGCCCGGATGAGCCGCGAGGAAATCTCCCGCTTCCTCGACTGGGTCAAGGGCGTCTCCCTGATGTTCGACGGCTCGGCCTACCGCACCATGCTGCGCAACGACGCCTACGCCTTTGCACGGCTCGGCCTGTTCCTCGAACGCGCCGACAACACGGCCCGCATCCTCGACGTCAAATATCATGTTCTGCTGCCGCCCTCGGAAAGCGTCGGCGGCAGTCTCGACTATTTCCAGTGGACCGCCATCCTGCGCGCCGTCTCCGCCCTTACCGCCTATCAC
The DNA here is from genome assembly GCF_052045555.1 of Labrys sp. 22185. NCBI lineage: Bacteria > Pseudomonadati > Pseudomonadota > Alphaproteobacteria > Hyphomicrobiales > Xanthobacteraceae > Labrys > Labrys sp. 22185. The sequence goes on from NZ_JBQEPH010000008.1 coordinate 132,369, forward strand.
TGGGTCTACAAGGAAAGCCTCAAGCCCTGGCTCGTCGCCGATCTCCTGACCCTGAACACACAGATGCCGCGTTCGCTTGCTTCATGCTATGAGAACCTGAATGGGAATCTCGACCAGCTCGCCCAGGTCTATGGCCGGCAGGGTCCCGCCCAGCGTCTGGCTCGCGTGACCCAGTCGCGCCTGCAGAATCTGAGCATCGACGAGGTTTTTCAATCCGGTCTGCATGATTTCATCACCGACTTCATCACCGACAACAACAATCTGAGCACGGCGATCGCCGAGCAATATCTGATCTGACGAACCCATGCGCATCTGCGTTGCCCACGAAACCGTCTATCGCTACGAGCGGCCGGCCAAATCCGTGATCCAGACCCTGCGGCTGACCCCGCGCTCGCATGACGGCCAGCATGTGGTGCGTTGGCGCATCGACGTGGACCAGGATGTCAGGTTGAGCCAGTCCGAGGATGCCTTCGGCAATATCAGCCATGCCTTCACGGCGATCGGCAGCATCGAAAGCCTGCGCGTGCGCGTGGAGGGCGAGGTCGAGACCCACGACAATGCCGGCGTGCTGCACGGCGTGATCGAGCGTTTCCCCGTCGCCCTCTATCTGCGTGATACCGACCTCACCCAGGCCGACGCTCCGATCCGGGACTTCGCCCACCGGAGTGCCGGAACAGCGGGAGGCGGGCTTGCCGCCTGCCACGCCTTGATGCAGGCGATTCATGATCGCATCGAGGTCAGTGGCGACCCGAAGCAGCCGGCAGTGGGCCTGACGCAGGCATTCGCCGCCGGCAGCGGTGTCGCGCAGGACGCCAGCCATCTGTTCATCGCCTGCGCCCGGACGCTCGGCCTACCCTCGCGCTATGTCAGTGGATTGCTCTGGCAACCGCCGACGCAGCAGGGCAGCGCCGGCCATGCCTGGGCAGAGGCCTATGTCGAGGGCCTGGGCTGGGTTGGCTTCGACCCGGCGCTGTCGGTCTGTCCGACCGTCCAGCACATCCGCGTCGCGGTCGGCCTCGATTATCTGGGCGCGGCGCCGGTACGGGGCGCCCATTACGGTGGGGAAGGCGAAAGCCTGGAGGTCACCGTCGATATCGGTGAAAAGGGAGAGCGTCCTCAGGCGCAGCGCCAGTCGCAGAGCTGATCAGACCCGGTGCTTCACCGGCTATCGCTGACGCCAGATATCGCTGAGCAGATGATCCGCTGCCATGCCCAGGCCGCGCGCGATCGGCACACGCACGATCGGCATTGGGCAGTCTCTCAAGGCCGGCTTGAATCGTGTTCGTGCTCGTAGCGTCGCACCAGGCCCGGCCGCAATTTCGGAGCCAGTTTGCTGACGGCGAGCAAGACCAGTATGCCGAAGACATAGCCCACCTGCAGGGCGACGGCGATGGCCACCATGTCGATCAAAGCGGTCCCCAAGCCGAAACCGGCCATCCAGATGATGAGGGCGCTGCCGATCGAAGCGATCAGGGCAATGATCGTGAATGCCAGTACCGGAACAAAGGTCCCGCATACCACGCCCAGCACCATCGCGACGATGACAGGCCAGATCACGAACATAGGTCTCTCCAACTATCCCGTTGGTCTGCTACGAAACTCGGCTTTCATTCTACCTGTCTGTAGCGGGATCGATCTTGCCGATACTGGGCCCCCGGAGTCTAGCAAAAACTCCTTCGAAAGAAGGGGGCTGGCTTTTTTTACCTGGAACCGACTTCCATACATGACGATTTCGGACAGTGGGTTCTTTCGACGAAAGAAGCAATGCCCTATTCGGATGAGGTAGGCGTTATATCGGAACAGTGCACACAGCTGAATGACGGCAGGGCCGCAAGGCTGCCGGTATGCGCCGCCAATGGCATCTGCCAGCACAGGCGGTGTCAGTCCGAATGCTTCGCGTCGGCAAGACGAGAGGGATCGATCACCTTGCCGGGATTCATGAGATCCGCCGGGTCGATAATCGCCTTGATCGCGTGCATCAAGCTGAGCTTGACCGGATCCGCCGTGGCATAGAGGGCATGGATGCGCTTGGAACCGACGCCGTGCTCGGCCGAAAACGAGCCGCCGCGCTGACGGATGCCGCCATAAAGCACCGCTTCCACCCCGGCGATGTCGTCCGCTGTCAGCGCGTCTTCCGCCCGGTTGAGCATGATATGGAGGTTGCCATCGCCCAAATGGCCGAAGACGAAGGGAGCGAGCCCCGGCGAGACGCCAGCAAGGCCGGCGACGCTGGCGCGCACATAGTCGTCCACTTGCGACAGAGGCAGCGAGACGTCGAAGCTGGGTGAATTGGGATGGTCGACATAGATGACGGCCGATTCCTCGCGCAGCCGCCAGATCGCCTGCTCCTGCGCCAGCGAGCTTGCCAGGACGGCGCTGGTCTCGGGATGGCTTTCCAGCAATTCCTCATAGATTGCAGCCAGTTCCTCCTGCAGCGCCGCTTCGTCGGCACCGCCGAGGGAGAGGATGAGATAGATCCGGTGTTCCATGGAGAAATCCGGTGCCGACCAGGCGAAATGGCGGGCGGCATAGCGGAAATAATCGGCCCACATCGCCTCGGCCGCGCGCAATTCGCCGACCCGTGCGTCGAGTGCCCGCCGGATGGCGGCCAGAGCGGCGGGCACCGAGTCGAAACCGAACAGGGCCACGGCATGGGCCGGCGGTACGGCGTCCAGCTTGATCGCGACCTTGGTGACGATGCCGAGCGTTCCCTCGGCACCGATCAGCAGGTGCTTGAGATCATAACCCGCCGAATTTTTCACCACCCGGGTGAGGTCGGAATAGACGGAGCCATCCGGAAGCACCGCCTCCAGGCCGAGGATGCGATGGCGCATCACGCCGTTGCGGAAGGCCATGATGCCACCGGCATTGGTGGAGATCATGCCACCGATGGTGGCGGAGCCGCGCGCCGGCAGGTCGATGCCGGGCTCGAGGCGGTGGACGAGCGCGGCCTCCTGCAGGGCCTGAAGCGTGCAGCCGGCTTCCACCACGGCGACGCGCTCATCGGCGCCGAGCCGCTCGATCCTGTCGAGGCGGCGGGTCGAGACGACGATCTGTCCCGCCGTCGAGACACCGCCGCCGACGAGCCCGGTGCGTCCGCCCTGCGGCACCATGGAGACGCCATGCCGAACGCACAGCCCCACGATGGCGGCCACCTCCCCGGTCGTCCCCGGCGAGACGACGGCGGAGGCGCCGAGATTGTGCGGTTCCTCACCCGGATCGAGCTCGGCGATCGCAGCACCGGTGCGGATATTGGCGGCGCCTACCGCCGAGGCGAGATCGGACAGAAAGCCTGCCGGCAGCGCGTTTTCCTGCTCGATCATCGCCTTACCTCATCGTCTTTCGCCGTGGGCGCTCAAGCCGCGCGGCGCAGGGCCTGCGCCATGCAGTGGATGCCGCCGCCCGTCTTGGATATCTCGCTGGTATCCACCGCCGCAACCTCGAATCCGCGGGCCTTGAGCTGACCGATCAGGCTCTTGCTCGCCGTGGGTGCGATGATGCGATCATTGCCCAGCGACATGAAGTTGCAGCCGAGTGCCATGGTGTCCTGGAACGGCACGTCGATGATCTCGTGGCCCTTGGCCTTGAGCCAGTCGACGATCCCCGGTTCCGTGCAGGCCAGGCATACCGCGGTCAGCTTCGGGGCGATCGGCACCACCATCAGGTCGATATGGACGTAATATTCGTCGATGAAGGCGAGACGGACCTCCCAGCCTTCCTTCTCGAACCACTCGGCGACCTGGCGGGCGCCCTCCTCCTGGGTGCGGGCACCGCCGCAACCGATCAGCACGCAGCCTTCCTCGATCACGTTGAAATCACCGCCCTCGAAGGTCCCTGATGTCACCATGTCGTAGATCGGGATGCCCATCTTCTCATAGGCACGGATGGCGGCGTAGTTCTCGCCGCGGCGCCACCAATTGGCCATGGCGGTGATGACGACGCCATAGGGGGTCATCACGCTGGAATCGCGCGTATAGACCTGCATCGGCAGTTCGACTTCCGGCTCCAGCCAGTGGATGTCGACGCCGAAATGCTCATAGGCCGAAGCTAGTTCCTTGTGCTGGGCCTGCGCGGTCTGGATGTTGCAGGGCGCCTCGCGCAGATGCTTGCGCGACAGGGAGCTGGTCGCCATGTGCCTCAGATAGGCCGGCGAGCCGAGCAGGACGTCGGTCAGCCTGTCGGTCTCGTTGCGAAAGCCCCAATGCTTGAGCGGCTTGGTGCCGCCGGCAAGGTTGCGGCGGCGCAGGGTGAAGGCGTCGTCGACATGGATCTGTTCGATGCGGTTCATGGTCGTTTCCCTTTTCATCAGGTGGGGATCCACCATTCGCGCCCGCGAGTGGTGGTGACATATTCGGGCCAGCGGAAGCCGATCGGCGGCGGATAATCGGCCAGCGGCGGAATCCAGCTGGAGCCGCCGATACCGCCGCCGGTACGTTCTTCGAATTCACGGCGGGCAGCGGCACGCGCCTCCCCGTCCTCGATCAGGCGCAGGGCCGAAAGCGCGATCGTCTTGGCGGCCGTCGTCACCATCGGATCGATGGTGGCCGGCATGCCGCCGAGCGCATTCATCACCCAGCCCGGATAGGTATAGCCCTCCGGCGCCCTGAGAGCCGGCCGGGCCACATAGAAGCGGGCCGTCGGGGCATGCCAGCTCATGTCGGTATAGTCGTCCGACGTCGAGTTGAGCTGGGAGGGCGGCAGGTCCCGCCGCAGGATCGCCTCGGCTTCCTGAGGGGCGATCAGGCGCTCGCATTCGGCCAGGAAGGGCTCTTCCATCGGTTCCAGGCCGAGATTGACCTGGATCTCGCGGGCGAGCCGGCAGGCTTCTTCGCCCCAGCGCGGCGCTCCCACCGTCGACATCGCGTCCCACACGACATTGGCGATGGCGTGGTTGGCCAGGCCCGGGCGCGACTTGCATACCCAGTGGCGTTCATAGCGGCAGCCTGTCATCTGCGCCGCCATCTCGGCATTACGGTCGAGCATGGCGGTTGCCTGCTCGGCCATGTCGAGCGTGGGCATGCGCATCATGTATTGGATTTCGGCGAGGCCCGCGGGAAGATTGTCCGCCGTTGCCTGGCCGGCCGTCAGGATCGCCTCGCTGATCGACCAGCCGCCCTGGTGGGTCAGCATGGAGTCGCGCAGGGCCTTGGAGGCCATGTACATCATCATCAGCGCGTCATTGGCGCCGGGCGCGCGCACGGCCGAATGCGACTGCGGGATCGGCGCGCCGGCGGCCCGGTTCCAGGCCTCCGGCTCGTCGCAGACGAAGCGATAGATCATCGAATAGGCGGCGCCGCAATGGGTATCCCAGCGCACCGTATTGCACATCGGCAGCATGTAGAAGGGATGGAAGGAGAGCATGCCGTCGAGGCCGTCATAATAGCCCTTTGCGGCATGGAGGGGCTTGGAGCCCCTCACCTTCTCGGCCGGTTCGCCCGTGAAGCGCAGCGTGCCGGCAAGGCCGTGGCGCTCCATTGCCTGCTTGGTGGCGAGCAGCCCGCCCAGGCTGGAGGTGCCGAGCGCCGAATGGGGATCGGTATGGCCGCCGGCGTGCTCGCTGAGCCCCGGCCGCGGGCGCTTGACGGTCGCCGCATCCTGGCAATTGCCGGGCACCGCGTCATATTCGGCATACATGCCGATGGTCGGCCCGCCCGGCTTGCCGGTCCAGTGCGCGCAGAAGGCGGTCGGCATGCCGGCCGAGCCTTCCTCCACGGTAAAACCGTGCCGGCGCAGGAGATCGACATACCAGCGGGCGGATTGATATTCGCGCCAGGCCGTCTCGCCGAAATCGAAGATCGTGCGTGTCCAGGTCGACAGGTCGCCGGCGATGGCATCGACATGCGCAAGCGCCGTTTGCTGAGCTGAACTGGTCACTTCCTACCTCCCTGATTGACGGGGAGGATAAGCGGTGAACATCACTATCAAAAAGTGATATGTTTTGCCTGTTTGAACAAATTCCATTCACCTTTAGGCAATCTTGCCCGAAATCTGGTGAGAGATTTCCGGAGTTCCCTTGCGCATTCCCTCCACCCAGGCCCTGCGTGCCCTCGACAGCTTCGCCCGCCACGGCAGCGTCTGGCGTGCCGCCGAAGAGCTCTTTCTCACCCGCAGCGCCGTCAGCCACCAATTGCGCCTGCTCGAGCGCGATCTCGGCTTCGACCTGCTGGAGCGCAACGGCAAGGGCGTGATGCTGACCGCCCGCGGCCGCCACTATGCCAACGAGGTGCGCAAGGCCCTCACCGTCATCGGGGATGCCTCGCTGCAATATGGCGACAAGGGCGTCGCCGGCACGCTGCAGGTGAGCTGCACGCCCGGATTTGCCTCGCTTTGGCTATGCACCCATATCGCCGAGTTCCAGGAAATGTATCCGGACGTGTCGTTGCGCGTGGTGACGCCGCGGCGGCTCGACGACGTCTCCAACCCCGATGTCGACCTCTTCATCACCTTCGGCGACGGCAATTGGCCCAATCGGGCGGTCGAGTTGCTGTGCGAAGTCCAGTTCACGCCATTATGCAGCCCGGCTTTGCTCAACAAGGTCGGCGGTCTCAACGAACCCTCGGACGTATTGAGGGCACCACTGCTTCACCTGGGCGATTTCGACGATTGGACGCGCTGGCTGGCCCTTGCCAATGTCGAAAATCCCAATGCCGAATGCGGCATGATCTTCTCCGACATGAATCTCGTCTTCGCCGCCGCTACCGCCGGCCAGGGCATCGCCATGGGGGATGAACTCACCTGCCGTACCGCCATGAAGGCCGGCCAGTTGATCCGCCCCTTCGACCTCGCCATCAAGTCGCCGCGCTCCTATTTCCTGGTGATGGAGCATGCCAAGATCGGCCATGCGGTCTCGCGGGCCTTCGCAGACTGGTTGAAGTCGGCCTTGGCGCAGACGAGCCCGACATACCGCCCCAACTATGGCTGAACGGCTGTAGCGGGCTACCTGTTGGGGTGAATCAAATTTTTCCCCAGAGGCAACAACATTCAATTGTCGTGAACGATAATCACGCTTAGGCTTTAAACGGTTTTCCAAAGCGTTTTGCGATTTGACGAAATCGGCAAGAACCGCAAAGACGCGTCGAAACAAGGAATCGGAGCAAAACGCGTTCATCCCTGAATGCGCTTTGCTCTAGGAGGACATGCATGGCGCAAAACGGCGGGGTAGCGCCCGGCAAAGCAGCCGGTCATTCGGGCATCGAACACGCTGCCGAGATCCGGGCCGAAAGCATCGGCAAGACATTCGGCAAGTTCGAGGCGCTCAAGGGCGTTTCCCTTACCATTGCCCGCGGCGAATTCCTCACCCTGCTCGGCCCCTCGGGCTCCGGCAAGACCACCTTCCTGATGATCCTCGCCGGCTTCGAAAAGCCGACGGTCGGCCGCCTCACTCGCGACGGCACCGATATCACCACGCTTTCCGCCGAAGAACGCGCCTTCGGCATGGTGTTCCAGGGCTATGCGCTGTTCCCACATATGACGGTGGAACAGAACATCGCCTTCCCCCTGCATATCCGCAAGGTGCCCGGCGACGAGATCCGTCGGCGCGTCGGCGAGATGGTGGCGCGTGTCGGCCTGTCCGGTCATGGCCACAAGCTTCCTGCCAAGCTCTCCGGCGGCCAGCAGCAGCGCGTGGCCCTGGCGAGGGCTCTGGTATTCGAGCCGCCCGTGCTCCTGCTCGACGAGCCCTTCTCGGCTCTCGACAAGAACATGCGCAACTCCATGCAGGACGAGGTCAAGCGCCTGCATGAAGAGCTCGGTACCACCTTCATCTTCGTCACGCACGACCAGAGCGAGGCGATGGCGCTGTCATCGCATGTAGCGATCTTCAACCAGGGCCAGCTCCTGCAGGTCGGCACGCCGCAGGAGGTCTATGAGAAGCCGACCAACCGTTTCGTCTCGGAATTCCTTGGCGACATCAATCTCCTGCCGCTGCACGACGTCCAGCGGGAAGCCGGCAACGCCCGCGGCTCCTGCGACGGAGCCCTGCTCGACGTGCCGTCCCAGAGCCATATTGGCAAGACTGGCATCCTGGCGATCCGCCCCGAGCATATGGATGTCTCGGCCAGGCCGCAGGTGGAATCCCTCAACTGCCTGGCCGGCACCGTGACGGCCTCGACCTATCTCGGCTCGGCCACCAAACTGTCCCTGACCACCAAGAGCGGCACGCCGGTGAGCCTGACGCTGCCGACGGATCGCGCAGCGGAGGCCTTGGCAAACGGGCCGGACCTTTGGCTCACCTGGCCCAAGAGCAAGGGATTCCTGTTGCCGGAAGATGCGTAAAGCAACTGCTTCTCCTGCAATAAAACACCGTAAAAAAACAAATAATTATAACGAAACTCTCACCATCCGCCTTCGCATACCCAACAGGGGAACATCGGCTATGAATGAAGCCTTCCAGAAAGACTGTCTCGAAATCCTCGCCTCGAAGGTCGAAGCCGGCCAGATCAGCCGCCGGCGTTTTGCCCAGTTCGCCGCCATGGTCCTCGCCGGCGCTCCCTTCGCCCTGCGCACCGGCCCGGCCCGCGCCGATGGCGGCCAGCTCGTCCTCGTCAACTGGGGTGGCGATGCCATCAAGGCCTATGACGCCGCCTATGGCCAGCCCTTCCAGCAGGAAACCGGCATCACCGTGAAGGAAGACGGCACCGGCCCGACCGAAGGCGGCATCACCGCGCAGTTCAAGAGCGGCAAGCCGACCTGGGACATCGTGGACGCCGACCCGTTCTCCGCCATCTCTCTGGGCAAGCAGGGCATGCTCGAGCCGATCGACTACAAGGTGGTCGACAAGTCGAAGTTCCGGCCTGGCTTTGGCTGGGAACATGCCTCCTCGACCTATTTCTTCTCTTATGTCATTGCCTATGACGCCTCCAAATTCGGCGACAAGCCGCCGACCGGCATGGCCGATTTCTTCAATGTGGAGAAGTTCCCCGGCAAGCGTTCGCTCTACAAATGGGGCGCCGGCATGTGGGAGGCGCTGCTGCTCGGTGACGGCGTGGCGCCGGAGAAGCTCTATCCGCTCGATCTCAAGCGCGCCCACGACAAGCTCGCTGCCTTCAAGGACAATGTGGTGTCCTATTGGGGTGGCGGCGCCGAAAGCCAGCAGGTGTTGTTGAATGGCGATGCCTCGATGGCGCTGATCTGGTCCACGCGCGCCTCGGTGCTGGAGAAGGATTCGGGCGGCCAGATCAAGTTCATCTGGGATCAGGGTCTGATCTCGCCCGGCGCCATGGCAGTGATCAAGAACAATCCCGGCGGCAGGGACAATGCGATGAAGTTCATCGCCAGCGCGCAGGATCCCAAGAAGCAGCTGGTGATGTTCGACATGCTCGGACAGGGCCCCGCCAATCCGGCCACCGATGCCCTCATCCCCGCCGACCAGAAGCGCCTCAATCCGGTCGATCCCGCCAATATGAGCAAGCAGATCGCGCTCGACATGAACTGGTATGCCGAAAATTACGGCGCCGCGCTGGACGCCTACACCAAGATCATCTCGGCCTGACCTTTCATCCACTGCCCGGGCGGCCTCAAAGCCCGGGCAGTGAAGACATGCGAGAGCTTTGATGCGCAAGCCCTTGTCTTCACTTTCATTCCTGGTTCTGGCAGGGCCGTTGCTGGCGTTCCTGACGCTGGTCTATCTCATTCCCTTCCTCGGCGTGGCCCAGTGGAGCATCACGCTGCCCGAACCCGGATTGACGCAATATCAAAGGCTTGCCGGCGACCCGCTGGTGCTCTCGGTCTTCCTGCGTACCTTCCGCATCTGCGCCATGGTGACGGTGATCACCGTCATCGCCGCCTATATGATCGCCTATGTCTGGGTGCGTGGCACGCCGCTACAGCAGCGCCTGGCGGAATTGTGCATCCTGATCCCCTTCTGGATCTCCGTGCTGACCCGCGCCTTCGGCTGGCTCGCGCTACTCTCCAATCGCGGCCTGGTCAACAGCTGGCTCCAGAGTCTCGGCTTCATCTCGGAGCCGCTGACGCTGGTGCGCAACGAGTTCGGCGTCATCATCGGCATGACGCATTTTCTCATTCCCTTCGCCGTGTTTCCGCTGGCCTCGGCCATGCGGAGCCTGGACGAACGCGTCTTTCTGGCCGCTCGCGGCATGGGTGCCGGTCCGCTCCGCATCTTCTGGAAGGTCTTCGTGCCGATGACCTTTTCCGGCATCATCGGGGCCACGCTCATCGTCTTTGTGTTCGCCCTCGGCTTCTTCGTCACGCCCGCCATTCTCGGCGGCGGCCGCAGCGTGATGGTGGCCGAACTCATCTATCTGCGCATGTTCCAGAGCCCGGATTGGGGCCTCGGCGCGGCGATCAGCGTCACGCTGGTGGTGATCGTGGCAGCGCTGATGGCCCTGCTGTTTCGCTATGCCCGCCTCGGCGATACGGGAGTGTCCAAATGACATCGCATCGCCCCGGCCTGATCGCCCTCACCGCGGCGGCCCTCGTCGCCGTCTTCCTGCTGCTGCCGCTATTGGCCGTGGTGCCGGTGTCGTTCACGGCAGCCCGCTACCTCTCCATGCCCAACGGCAACTACGCCCTGACCCATTACCGTACCCTGTTCACCAATCCGGACTGGGCGAATTCCATCCTGCTCAGCATCCGCATCGGCGTGGTTTCGAGCGCTCTCGCCACCACGCTGGCGACCCTGTTCTGCGTCGGCATCTGGATGTTTCGTCCCCGCTTCGCCGCCGCCCTCGTCGGCTTCGTGCTGCTGCCGATGATCGTGCCGCCGGTCGTCTCGGCAATGACGCTCTATTTCCTGCTCACCGGCCTGTCCCAGGTCAGCTCCCTCGTCGGCTTCGACACCTGGCTCGGCGTGGTCCTCGCCCATGTGGTGATGATCGTCCCCTTCTGCGTGGTGCTGATCATGGTCTCGCTCAGCCAGGTCGACCGCCGCATCGATCTCGCCGCCCGCGGCATGGGCGCCAGCGTCTGGCAGCGCGCCACCCGGATCATCCTGCCCAACATCAAGTTCGGCCTGCTGACCGCGGCGATGCTGTCCTTCGTGCTGTCCTGGGAGGAAATCGGCGTCACCCTCTTCATCACCAGCGTGAATGCGATCACCCTGCCCCGGCTGATGTGGAGCGGGGTGCGCGACAACATCGATCCGGCGATCGCCTCGATCTCCGTCATCCTGATCGTGCTGACCACGCTGGTGCTCATCATCCGCATGGTCTATTCGAGCCTGCGCTCGGCGCCGAAGCATTAGGTCCCCTGCCGCTTTTTGCCGCTCTCCCGACCGGCCTTGCGCCCGTAGGCGGCAAACGAATCTTGCTCTATGGGAAGGGCGTGGCAGCCTGAAGGTTCAGGCTTGCTTGGGGGGCACCGCCGACAGGCGGTTTGGGAGTTCAGTCGATGACCTATTGCGTCGGGATTTCGGTTCGCGAGGGCCTGGTGATGATCGCGGATACGCGCACCAATGCCGGCATCGACAACATCGCGACATTCCGCAAGCTGCATGTGTTCGAAGAGCCGGGCGAACGCGTCCTGGCGGTGTGCACCTCCGGCAACCTTTCGGTGAGCCAGGCCGTGCTGGACCATATCCAGGAGGGCCTGGAAAATCCCGATACCGGCGCCGTCGATACGCTGATGAGCATGCCCAGCATGTTCAAGGCCGCCCAGCTGATCGGCCGGGCCATTCGCCAGGTCTACGCTACCGATGGCCGCAGCCTGGAGGAGCACAACAGCCGCTTCGACGTGGCCTTCCTGTTCGGTGGGCAGATCAAGGGCGGCAAGATGCGGCTCTTCATGATCTATTCGGCAGGCAATTTCATCGAGGTGACGGCCGACACCCCCTATCTGCAGATCGGCGAGCACAAATATGGCAAGCCGATCCTCGATCGCGCGGTGAACTACGAGACGGAAATGCCGGACGCCCTCAAGGTCGGCCTGATCTCGATGGACTCCACCATGCGCTCCAATCTCGGCGTCGGCATGCCGATCGATATCCTCACCGTGCGGCGGGACGCGCTCAAATCCGAGATCAGCCATCGCATCGAGCCGGGCGAGCCCTATTTCCACGATCTGCGCGAGCGCTGGTCGGCGGCCTTGCGGGCCGCCCACATCGCCATTCCCAGGCCACCCTACATCATCGGCAAGACGGGCGTGCTCGACACGCCCTGAACCGGAGCGGATCGGGGCGTGCCTTGCTGGAGCAGGCGGCCGGAACGCCCCGGAAAATCCGTCAAATCTGGAATGACGTTAAACAAGAACGTGATGGTTCGTGATCGCCGAACTGGCCGCACGGGCTGGAAAGTCGTGTCTGACTAACCTAAGGCTGCGTTCCCCTCAGCGACCACGGACGGAGCAGCATGTCGCAATCCTCGACGCAATCGACCCTCCAGGCCTATGCGCCGACCATTCTTTCCCTCGTACGCATCGTCGCCGGCCTGATCTTCCTGGCCCACGGCACCCAGAAGCTGCTCGGCTTTCCGGCGCTCCCGCCCGACCGCGAGATCCCCGTCTTCGGCCTGATGTGGTTCGGCGGCATACTTGAGGCCTTTGGCGGGCTGCTGATCGTGATCGGCCTGTTCACCCGCCCCGTCGCCTTCATCCTTTCCGGGCAGATGGCCGTGGCCTATTTCATGTTCCACGCGCCGAAATCCTTCTTCCCGGCCCTGAACGGCGGCGACGCCGCCATCCTCTACTGCTTCCTCTTCCTCTATTTCGTTTTCGCCGGCCCGGGATCGATCAGCGTGGACGCGGCACGCAAGCGGTAGAATCGAACCACACCCATCGCCCGGGTGCCCAGATCCGCCATGGATCGACAAGATGAGGATGAGGCGCTAGGTTGCGCTCCCTGAATCGGCACAGGGTCGACCTGGGTTTGAAACCAGACCCATCTCTTCCCGGGCCGATCCTCCCCACCATGGAGATGACTGCCCCGGTCATCGGGGCCTGTCGCCCGGAGCAATAAGCGCGGTTGTCAAACGCCTTAGTTCGGGCTCCTAATTTCCAGACGCCGCGCGATTTTTCGGGGGGCTTCCACCCGATCGTGCGGCGCGTGGTGGGGATCATGGCCAATACCGGGCCTGTGCCGGTCGCTCACGCGATCCGGCCCGGGTTCGCTTCTGCCTGGACTGGATGGAATGAAATCGACGCTGCTTTCGATCGCCCTGATCGCCCTTGCCCTGACACCCGCCTCAGCACGCCAGAACGTCAAGCCCGGCCGGACCGAAGCCGGCCTCGCCAAACTGGCCCCGGCCGACCGGTTTCAGCAGGCCTGCGACATCGAGTTGATGGAAAGGCTGCGCCACGAATCCCGCCCCTACAAGCCCGACAGCGTGATCGCCTATGCGCTGGGCGATCCTCATGTGACGGGCGACACGCTCAAGGGCGACGGCGGCGCCTTCCGCAGCGGCGGGATCTGGTATCAATATTCCTTTACCTGCGAGGCGACGCCCGATCGCATGAAGGTGATATCGCTGGAATACAGGGTCGGCGAAGCCGTCCCGCGCGACGAATGGGATTCCCACGGCCTCTCCATCCACTGATCCCCTTCAACCCCGGATAGGCGAACGGGCATGGGCAAAAACGGTTTGATCGGCGTCATTCGTCGGATCCAGCGCTTTCCGGTCAAATCCATGGGCAGCGACATCGTGGGCACGGCGGAGCTGCGCTGGAACGGCCTGGCGGGTGACCGGCAATATGCCTTCGTGAAAACCAATGATCGAGGCCGCTTTCCCTACCTCACCGGCCGGGATCTGCCCGATCTCCTGCTCTACCGCGCCCGTTACCTCAAGCCGGAGGATCCCAAAACCTCGACGCTGGTCGTGCACTCCCCCAAGGGCGGCGAATACGACATCGACGATCCCGCCTTGTGCCGGGAATTGAGCGAGGCGGCTGGCGAGCCCGTGCACCTGATGCAGCTCGGCCGAGGCCATTTCGACAGCGCCGTCATCTCTCTGGTGAGCACGACGACGGCCGGCCGCCTGGCGCAGGCCCATGGCGGCGATATCGATCTGCAACGCTTCCGCATCAATCTTCTGATAGAACCCGCGGATGCCGAGAGCTGGGAACGGGATTGGCTCGACAAAAGGGTCACCATCGGCAACCGGGAGGTCCGCCTGCGCACCGACCGGCCGATCGAGCGCTGCGTGATGATCACCCTCGATCCGCAGACGGCCCAGCGCACTCCCGCGATCATGAAGACAGTCGCACGTCAGTTCGCCAACCAGATCGGCATTTACGGCACCGTCGAGCAACCGGGAACGATCGGCCTGGGCGACAGCATCCGTTTCAGCGATTGAGCGGCTCAGATGGCTTGGCCGCCCGAGACCTCGATCCGCTGGGCGTTGACCCAGCGATTGGCGTCCGACAACAGGCTCGCGATCATCGGCCCGATGTCCTCCGCCACTCCGGCTCGCCCAAGCGCGGTCATCTGCGCAAAGATCTTGTTGATGCTGGGATCGTCGCGAACGGCACCACCGCCGAAGTCGGTCTCGATCGCGCCCGGCGCCACGGTATTGACCGCAATCCGCCTTTCACCCAGTTCCTTGGCCAGATAGGTCGACAGAACCTCCACGGCCCCCTTGGCCGCGGCATAGGCTGCATAGCCTGGATAGGACACGCGTGTCAGGCCGGAAGATAGATTGACGATGCGACCGCCATCCGCAATCAGCGGCAGCAGGGCCTGGGTGAGGAAGAAGACGCCCTTGAAATGGACGTTGACCAGGGCATCGAACTGCGCCTCGGTCGTCTGGCCGATCAGGGCGTAGTCGCCATGGCCAGCATTGTTCACCAGATGATCGAATGTCCCCCGCGACCACGTGTCGTGCAGCGTTGCCCGCACCCTTTCGGTGAAGGCGGCAAAGGCTGCGACGTCACCTGTATCGAGTTGAAAGGCGATCGCCTTCCGGCCCATGGCCCGGATTTCAGCGACGACCGCCTCGGCATCCTCGCTCTGGCTGCGATAGGTGAGGATGACATCGCCGCCAAGGCGGGCAATATTGAGGGCGGTGCTGCGGCCAAGACCGCGACTGGCCCCGGTTACGAGTGAAATCCTGGTCATCGGGCAAACTCCGTTGGTGTGACGGCCTCCGATATCGGGCCAAACCTGCCTTCGGTGTTGCTGGAATCTCGATGTTTCTTGCCTAATCCTCCAAGAGACATGCAGGACGGACGCGAAGCGAGTAGGCTGTCACCATGACCGCCCTGCTTGAAGCCATCCGCCGCCATGCCCAAGTCCACGCCGACTCGAATGGTATCGCGGCCACGCCGATTCCGGGTCTCACCACCGTGCGGGCGACGGCGCCCAGCGGCCTGGTTCATGCCATCTCCCGCCCCCTCGCCTGCCTTGTGCTGCAGGGAAGCAAGCATGTCACCATGGGCATGCAGGCTTTCGACTTCGCGGCTGGCGATTCCCTGCTGATCACCGCGGATGTGCCGACCGTGAGCCAGATCACCCACGCCAGCGCCATGGCTCCCTATCTGTCGCTGGTGCTGGAGCTGGACGCTGCCGTGATAGCCGATCTGGCTGCGCAGATGAATGCCTTTGGCGGAGCCGACCATGCCCCGGTACGCGTCCAGCCCACCGATGCCGAGGTCGCCGACGTGGCACTACGGTTGATGCATTTGCTCGATCGACCGGCTTCGGTGCCGGTGCTGCAAGCCCAACTCGTGCGTGAGATGCATTACTGGCTGTTGGCCGGCCGTCACGGTACGGCAATACGACGACTGGGTTGGCCCGATGGCCACGCACAGCGCATCGCACGTGCCGTCGCGATACTGAGGGCCGAATTCATGCAGCCCTTGCGGGTCGAGCGCTTGGCCGCGGCTGCCGGCATGAGTTCCTCCTCATTTCACCAGCATTTTAGGTCGATAACCTCGCTCTCTCCCCTGCAATTCCAAAAGCAGCTGCGCCTGATCGAGGCCAGGCGATTGATGCAAGCCGAGGGTATGGGCGCGAGCGGGGCGGCATTCTCGGTCGGCTATGAGAGCGTTTCCCAATTCACTCGCGAATATGGCCGGTTGTTCGGCCTGCCGCCGGTTCGCGACACCAAGGCAGCAAGGGAACGCGCTCGAACGGCCGCCTGAATATCGACGGGACTGTCGCCGGCGCCTCAGAAGATGGCCAGTGCGCCCTGGAAGATGAGATAGCCGAGCCCGGCCGTGATCAACAGGCCCACGCTGGTAGCGATATAGCCAGCCAGGATGACGGCGCCATCGCGCTCGACCAGGCCGAGGCCGAGGATGCAGATGGGAATGCCGAGCGGGATGTTGCCGATGATGGGGATCGGCAGCAGCAGGGCAAGGCCCAGCACCAGGGCGACAATGCCAACGATCCGCCGGGACCGCGCGTCGGCGAACAGATGCAGGCGCGGCTTGGCAAAACGCTCGACCCACTGGATCCAGGGCTCTGCCTTGGTGACGATACGCTGCAGATCCTTGCGGGCGAAGCTGCGTTTGGCCAGGAATTGCGGCAGCCAGAGATTGTCGCGCCCCATCACCATCTGCGCCGCGATCAGGGCGACGATGATGCCGCAGATCACCGGAATGCCCGGCGGCATCGGCAGGCAGTTGGGTATGCCGAAGAGCAAGAACAGAATACCGAAGGCGCGGTTGCGCATGGCGGCCGTCAGGTCGCCGAAATAAATGCGCTCCTCTCCTTCCGCCGAGGCAATCGCCGCAAGGAGTTCGGATGTTCTGGGGTTACGCGGTTCCAAAATTAGGCTGACTCGTGGGATCCTTGCCGGGCTTATAGTGGGACTCTGCGACAATTTCGAGATGATTGTGCGAGCGAACGCTAAACGGGGCGCGGCATTTGCGGATGGGTGTTGTGCTTTTGCCGCATAGTTCCCTTTGCAGCACAGCATTCCATGCTGCATTGCAAGACCCCGCACTCGTGCTGTCTTGTCGCAGGCGCCCTTTGCCGACCTTGTTCGAAAAATCGCAAAAATCGCGAAAAACCCCGCAAAAACGACCCTCAACTTTTCGAGCTTGTCACTTGACCACCGAAAAACGGGGGTCCAGACTGGAATCATTCCGATCTGCTTCATGAGAGTCCTTGGTTCAGACCACCAAATGAATGGTGGCGAACGCAGAGGGGACAACAGATCGCGAACCGGTTGGAGGACCCCATGGCTTCCGTTTCGCTTCTCGTCAATGGACGGGAAATTACGGCTGATATTGACCCACGTACTTTACTTGTCGAATTTCTGCGCGAGCACCTCAGGCTTACCGGCACCCATGTCGGCTGCGATACCAGCCAATGTGGTGCTTGCGTGGTGCATATCGACGGCAAGGCCGTCAAATCCTGCACCACCCTCGCCGTCCAGGCCAGCGGCGGCTCGGTGACCACCATCGAGGGCCTCGCCAACAACGGCCAGCTCCATCCGATGCAGGAAGCCTTCCGCGACAATCATGGCCTGCAATGCGGCTTCTGCACGCCCGGCATGATCATGACCTCGGTCGCCATGGTCGACCGACTCGGCGGCGATCTCGACGAGGCCACCATCCGCCATGAGCTGGAAGGCAATATCTGCCGCTGCACGGGCTACCACAACATCGTCAAGGCGGTGGCGGCAGGAGCCAAGGCCATGACCGAAGGCCAGACGCTGCAGGCGGCCGAATAGTCGTTCTCTCCCGGACTGCGTCACCCAACTGTTCGCGGCAGCCCAAAATGCCGTCGATCGACGCTCCGGACCTCGATCATTTCATCGACTCTCTCGGCGAAGCCTTTGTTTGCCGGGGATTATTCCAATCCCATGGCGTTTTGCGACCCGAGGAAATCGGGCCAGACCGCAAAACGCGTCGAAACAGCGAATTGGAGCAAACAAGCGTTCACGCCTGAACGCGCGCTGCTCCAGGGGAGAGAACGTCATGAACGCCACGGGCGTGGGCGCACCAGTGCGCCGCAAGGAGGACTTCCGGTTCATCACCGGCAAGGGCAATTATACCGGCGACATCAATCGCCCGGGCCAGGCCCATGCCTATTTCCTGCGCTCGCCGCATGCGCATGCGACGATCAAGTCGATCGACATCAGCCAAGCCCGCAAGCTGCCAGGTGTCATCGAGATCCTCACCGGCGAGGATTTGGCGCAGGACAAGATCGGCGGCTTGATCTGCGGCTGGATGATCCACTCTAAGGACGGCTCGCCGATGAAGGCCGGCGCCCATCCGGCGCTGGCCCAGGGCAAGGTGCGCTATGTCGGCGACCATGTCGCCGTGGTGCTTGCCGAAACCCTGGCGCAGGCCAAGGACGGTGCCGAGGCCATCAACGTCACCTATGAGCCGCTGCCGGCCAGCGTCGATACCGCCAAGACCCAGGCCAAGGACGCGCCCCAGGTCCATGCCGAGGCCGAGAACAACACCGTGTTCCAATGGCATCTCGGCGACAAGACGGCCTCCGACGCCGCCTTCAAGGCAGCCAAGCACATCACCAAGCTCGACATCCTCAACAACCGCCTGGTGCCCAACGCCATCGAACCGCGTGCCGCCGTCGGCGACTACGATTCCGGTACCGAGGCCTATACTCTTTATACCACCTCGCAGAACCCGCATGTCGCCCGCCTGGTGCTGTCGGCCTTCATCGGCATCGCACCCGAGCACAAGCTGCGCGTGATCGCCCCCGATGTCGGCGGCGGCTTCGGCTCCAAGATCTTCATCTATGCCGAAGAGACGGTGTGCGTGTGGGCTGCCAAGCGCATTGGACGCCCGGTGAAATGGACCGGCGACCGTACCGAGGCCTTCCTCGCCGACGCCCATGGCCGCGATCACGTCACCCGCGCCGAACTCGCCATCGACGCCAACAACAAGATCACCGGCCTGCGCGTCCACACCATCGCCAATCTCGGCGCCTATCTCTCGACCTTCTCCTCCAGCGTGCCGACCTATCTCTATGCGCCGCTGCTGTCGGGCCAATACGACATCCCGGCGATCTATGCCGAGGTCGACGGCGTCTACACCAACACCGCCCCGGTCGACGCCTATCGCGGCGCCGGACGGCCGGAGGCGACCTTCGTGGTCGAGCGCCTTGTCGAGGTGGCGGCGCGTGAACTTGGCCTCGATCCGGCCAAGTTCCGCAAGAAGAACTTCGTGAAGTCCTTCCCGCACCAGACCCCGGTCATCATGACCTATGACGCCGGCGACTATAATGCCTCGCTCGACAAGGCGATGGAGTTGCACGACGTCAAGGGCTTCGGCGCCCGCCGCCGCGCCTCCGAGCGGGCCGGCAAGCTCAGGGGCCTGGGCTATTCGGCCTATATCGAGGCATGCGGCATCGCGCCCTCCCAGGCGGTGGGCTCCCTCGGCGCCGGCGTCGGCCTGTGGGAATCGGCGGAGATCCGCGTCAATCCGATCGGCACGGTCGAGGTGCTGACGGGCTCGCACAGCCATGGCCAGGGCCATGAGACCACCTTCGCGCAGTTGGTGTCCGACCGGCTCGGCATCCCCATCGACTCGGTCGCCGTCGTGCATGGCGATACCGACAAGGTGCAGTTCGGCATGGGCACCTATGGCTCGCGTTCCGGCGCGGTCGGCATGTCGGCCATCGTCAAGGCGGTCGACAAGGTCATCGCCAAGGGCAAGAAGGTCGCCTCCTATGTGCTGGAGGCCTCCGAAGGCGACATCGAGTTCAAGGATGGGCGCTTCTCGGTGGCCGGCACCGACAAGGGCCTGGCTTTCGGCGAAGTGGCTCTGCAGGCCTATATCGCCCACAAATTCTCGGGCCAGGACCTTGAACCCGGCCTCAAGGAAGGCGCGTTCTACGATCCCACCAATTTCACCTTCCCGGCGGGCGTGCATATCTGCGAAGTCGAGATCGATCCCGACACCGGCGTCACCACCATCGCGCGCTGGACGGCGGTGGACGATTTCGGCGAACTGATCAACCCGATGATCGTCGAGGGCCAGGTGCATGGCGGCATCGCCCAGGGCGTCGGCCAGGCCCTGCTCGAGGGTGCGGTCTACGACAAGGACGGCCAGCTCCTGACCGCCTCCTTCATGGACTATTGCATGCCGCGCGCGGACGACCTGCCCTCCTTCAATGTCGGCATGACCAAGACCACCTGCCCCTCCAACCCGCTCGGCATCAAGGGCTGCGGCGAGGCGGGCGCGATCGCGGCACCGCCCGCGGTGATGAACGCCATCACCGATGCCATCGGCCTGGAAGACATCGCCATGCCGGCTTCGCCCCAGGTGGTGTGGAACGCCGTGCAGCGCGCCGCCAAAGGCAAGAAGGCGGCGGAATAACGGGGGCGGGTCTTCTCAGCTCCATCGGCACACCGATGGAACGGGACCCGCCAGGAACCTCCAAGCTACGAGAATCAGGCGGGTCTGAAGACCCGCCCCCCACTTCAACCCTGGGAGCCTCCCATGTATCCGTTCACCTATCAGCGCCCAACCTCCGTGCGCGGGGCCGTCGCCGCCCTCGCCAAGGCGGAAGACGCCAAACTGCTCGCCGGCGGGCACACCTTGCTGCCGACCATGAAGCAGCGCCTCGCCAGCCCCACCACCCTGATCGACCTCACCAAGATCGAGGGCCTCAGCGGTATCGAGGTGAAGGGCCGCAATCTCGTCATCGGCGCCACCACGCCGCATGGCGACGTGGCTGCGAGCGCCACGGTCGGCGAAGCCATCCCGGCTCTCGCCGCTCTCGCCGGCATGATCGGCGATCCGGCGGTACGTTCGCGCGGCACCATCGGCGGCTCGCTCGCCAACAACGATCCGGCCGCCGATTATCCGGCGGCGGCCCTCGCCCTCAACGCCACGATCATCACCAACAAGCGCAAGATTCCGGCCGACGAATATTTCACCGGCCTGTTCGATACCGCGCTGGAGGAAGGCGAGATCATCACCAAGATCTCCTTCCCCATTCCGGCCAAGGCAGCCTATCAGAAATTCCCCAATCCGGCTTCGCGCTACGCCCTGGTCGGGGTGTTCGTGGCCAAGAAGGGAAGTTCGGTGCGCGTCGCGGTCACCGGCGCCGGCTCCGATGGCGTGTTCCGCCACACCAAGGCCGAAGAAGCGCTGTCGTCGCGCTTCCATGCCAAATCGCTCGACGGGGTGAGCCTCTCGTCCAAGGGGCTCAACGGCGACATCCACGCCAGCGCCGACTACCGCGCCCACCTGATCGGCGTGCTGACCAAGAGAGCCGTCGCAGCCGCCAAGTGACCGACCCAAAGCGTTTTGCTCCCCGGGAGCGCGGCCCTCATTTGCGCTCCCGTCTCCTGCACCGACCGAAAGCGCGCGCATGCCCGCATCTTCAGGAACCATGCCCGAAGCCGAATTCTCCACCGATTTGGCCAAGACCCGCTTGACGGTCCTCGTCGCCAACATCACCACGCTGGGGGTGGAGGCCATCGTCAACGCCGCCAATACCTCCCTGCTCGGCGGTGGCGGCGTTGATGGAGCCATCCACCGTGCCGCCGGGCCGGAGCTGGTGGCGGAGTGCCGTACGCTGAACGGTTGCAAGGTGGGCGATGCCAAGATTACCGGGGGATACCGGCTGCCGGCCCGTCATGTCATCCATACCGTTGGCCCGGTCTTCAATGGCGGCGCCCAGGGAGAGGCCGACAAGCTCGCCTCCTGCTATCGGCGCAGCCTCGAAGTCGCCGCGGCCAATGCCATTGCCTCGATCGCCTTTCCGGCCATTTCCACCGGGATCTACCGTTACCCGGCGGACGAAGCGGCCACGATCGCCGTCGCGACCGTCATCGATACCTTGCCGCTGCTGTCGGCGCCCCCGTCGCTCGTCGTGTTCTGCTGTTTCGATGCGGGCACGGCCACCCATTACCGCCAGGCCTTCGTCGATGCTGGCCTCGCCCCCTTCTGATCGGGCCCGATCAGGATAACTCTGCAGGATCTCAAAGACTTGCGGAGTTTTTCGACATTGCCCATTCATGGGCCCCATCGAGAAATTCCGCTTGGCAGGGACTCGTCCTATAGTGCCGGCAGATTTCAGGAGTTTGCCTTGCCTGCCTCCCTTCCCGCCTCCATCGACGCAACAGCCGCCCTGCTCGCCAAAGCCGACTACGTAGCCGGGCGCGACCTCGCCACCGTCTTGTTCCTCGCCTTGCGCATGGGCCGCCCGCTTTTCCTGGAAGGGGAAGCGGGCGTCGGCAAGACCGAGATCGCCAAGGTGCTGTCTGCGACGCTGGGCCGCTCCCTGATCCGCCTGCAATGCTATGAAGGCCTCGACATCGCCTCGGCGGTGTATGAATGGAACACCATGGCGCAGATGATCGAGATCCGCCTGGCCGAGGCCGGCGGCAATGTCGACCGCGCCAGCCTCGGTTCCGATCTCTTCTCCGAACGCTTCCTGATCGCCCGGCCCATCCTGGAAGCGGTACGCCCCCAGGCCGGTGGTGCGCCGATCCTGCTGATCGACGAACTCGACCGCACCGACGAGGCCTTCGAAGCCTATCTCCTGGAGGTTCTTTCGGATTTCCAGGTCACCATTCCCGAATTCGGCACGGTCAAGGCGGAAGCGCCGCCCATCGTCGTGATCACCTCCAACCGCACCCGCGAGATCCATGATGCCCTCAAGCGGCGCTGCCTCTATCACTGGGTCGATTACCCCAGCGCCGAGAACGAACTCGAGATCCTGCGCCGCAAGGTGCCGCATGTGCCTGCCAAGCTGTCGCGCGAGCTGATCGGCTTCGTGCAGGCGCTGCGCCGGGAGGACCTGTTCAAGGCGCCGGGCGTCGCCGAGATGCTGGACTGGGCCACCGCCCTGACCGAGCTCGATGCCGTGGCGCTCGATCCCGCGCTCGTCTCCGACACGCTCGGCGTGCTCTTGAAATATCAGGACGACATTGCCCGCCTCTCCGGCAGCCAGGCCAAAAGGCTGATCGACAGCGTCAAGGCCGGGGCGCAGGCCCATGCCTGACATCCCGCCTGCCGAAACAGCGCCCCCCGAGATCGGCAGGCTTGCCGACAACATCGCCTATTTCGGCCGCCTCCTGCGCGACGCCGGCCTGCCGGTCGGCCCGGCCAGCGTGCTCGATGCCATCCGGGCGGTGGAGACAGCCGGTCTCGGGGGCAAGCAGGATTTCTACTGGACACTGCACAGCGTCTTCGTGACGCGGCACGAACAATCGCTGCTCTTTCGCCAGGCCTTCGAATTGTTCTGGCGCCAGCGCGCCCTGACCGAAAAACTCATCGCCATGATGTCTCCCCAGGCGGTGGCGATGAAGGAACCGCCCAAGCCCAAGGCCGGCGCGCAGCGCGTCAACGATGCTTTCTACAAGGAGCCGCCGCGCGCGGTGGAGGAGAAGAAGCTCGTCGAGTTCGACGCGCGCCTGACCATGTCGGAGCGCGAGATCCTCAAGGAGCGGGACTTCGCCCAGATGACCGCGGAGGAGATCGCTGCCGCCAAGAAGGAAATGGCAGGGCTGCGCCTGCCTTTCGACAATGTCCCGACACGCCGCCTCAGGCCCGGAGGCAGCGAGGTCATCGACCTCAGAAGGACGCTCAGAGCCGCCATGCGCAGCGGCGGCGATCTCGTATCCATCGCCTATCGGCAGGCCGGCGAGAAGCACCCGCCCCTCGTGGCGCTTTGCGACATATCCGGATCGATGGCGGACTATTCCCGCCTGTTTCTGCATTTCCTGCATGCGATCTCGGAAAAGGGCCGGCGCGTGCATGCCTTCGTGTTCGCTACGCGGCTGACCAACATCACGCGTTCGCTGAGGACGCGCGATCCCGACGAGGCCCTCGAACATGCTTCCAGAGCCGTCAAGGATTGGGATGGCGGCACCCGCATCGCCCATTGTCTGGAGCGCTTCAACAAGGACTGGTCGCGCCGCGTGCTCGGCCAGGGCGCCACGGTGCTGCTGATCACCGATGGGCTGGAGCGTCAGGTCGATCCCGGCCTTGCCAAGGAACTCGACCGTCTGCATCGTTCCTGCCGCCGCCTGATCTGGCTCAATCCCCTGCTGCGCTTCGACGCCTTCGAAGCGCGCGCGGCCGGCATCAAGGCCATGCTGCCGCATGTTGACGAATTCAGGACCATTCACAATCTCAAGAGCATGGGCGACCTGGTCAAAGCCCTCGACCGCAGAGCCGACGCCGCCGCCGATCCCAGGAGCTGGTTGAAACGCGTTGGTTGACGGGCCCTGTAGCTGACGTAGGGAGGAAACACTCCGAATTGTCATAGCCGGGCTTGACCCGGCCATCCAGAAGCCCCCGCGCTGCGGGGCCCAGGCCTGGATTGCCGGGTCAAGCCCGGCAATGACAAAGGTCATGCAAACTCCAGGGCGCTCGAGTGAACTGCATTGCGGCTGAAAGGCCCGTCTCAAGGAGCAATTTCGATGAGTGATACCACCAGCAATTTCGCTTCCGACACCGACATCCTCGCCAGTGCCCAGCAATGGCGCGAACAGGGCAAAGGGGTCGCCATCGCCACCGTAGTGGAGACCTGGGGCTCGGCGCCGCGCCCGACGGGCTCGAACCTGGTGATCGACGAGGACGGCAATTTTCTCGGCTCCGTTTCCGGCGGTTGCGTGGAAGGCGCCGTGGTCACCGAAGCACTCGATGTTATTCAAGAGGGTAAGCCGCGCCTGATCGAGTTCGGGGTCGCCGACGAGACCGCCTGGCGGGTCGGCCTGTCCTGCGGCGGCACCATCCGGGTCTATGTCGAAAAACTGGACTGAAGGCCGCTTTCCTTCGCAATATTTGTCGCAGGCTCCGCCATGAAACTTGCCACCCTCCAGGCCCTCAACCAGGCCAAAGCCACCCGCAAGGCCGTTCTTCTCGTCACCGATCTCGAGACCGGCGAGGAACGCCTGGTCGAGGAAAGCGCGATCCCGGCCGATCCGCTGGCCTCCGTGCTGTCGCAGCAATTGCGGCAGGGTCGCTCCGCCACGGTCGAGCAGGATGGCAGGCGCCATTTCATCACCGTCCACGTGCCGCCGGTACGCCTAGTGATGATCGGCGCCGTCCATATCAGCCAGGCGCTGGTCCCCCTGGCCCGCCTCGTCGGCCAGGATCCTGTTATCGTCGATCCGCGTACCGCCTTTGCCACGCCAGAGCGCTTTCCCGACGTCAAACTGTTCGCCGAATGGCCCGATGTCGCCTTGCCGCCCCTCGGCATCGACCGTTACACCGCCTTCGTCGCCCTCACCCACGACCCGAAGATCGATGATGGGGCGCTGATCCATGCGCTCGAACGCGAGTGCTTCTATGTGGGGGCGCTGGGCTCGCGCAGGACGCATGCGCGCCGCATCGAGCGGCTGTGCGAGGCCGGTGTCGGCGAGGCCGCGCTGGCGCGTATCCGGGCGCCCATCGGCCTCGACATCGGCGCTATCAGCCCGGCCGAGATCGCCGTCTCGATCATGGCAGAGATTACTGCCGCGCTTCGACTGGAGAGTGGCGAGAGGCAACCCAGGTCGCCTGTCCTGTCAAAACCCTGTTATAAGTGACTGTGTTTCCATGTTTTTCGGCGAGATTTCCATAGACCGGGCCCAGGGCGGCGTTGCTGTCCATTCGATCCGCAAGGGGGGGCTTGTCCTCAAGAAGGGCACGCATATCGGGCCAGCCGAAATCGAGGCGCTGCGCCGCGAAAGGGTCGAGTCCATCGTCATCGCCAGGCTCGATCCCGGCGATGTCGGCGAGGATATCGCCGCCGAGCACATTGCCACCAGATTGGGAGGTGAAGGCGTGCGCGTGGCCGAGCCCTTCACCGGCAGGGCCAATCTGTTCGCCGAGCAGGCCGGCGTGCTGGTGATCGACCGTGACGGCGTCGACCAGGTCAACGCCATCGACGAAAGCATCACCTTCGCGACCCTCCCTGCCTTCGATCCCGTCAAGGCCGGCGAAATGATCGCAACCGTCAAGATCATCCCCTTTGCAGTCGAGGCGCCGACCTTCGAGCGCGCGCTTGCGAGCCTGGGTGCCCCGATCATCCGGATCGCTCCCTTCCGCCCGCTCAAGGTAGCCGCCATCTCCACTTTGCTGCCGGGCCTGAAGGAAAGCGTGATCGCCCGCACCCTGCAGGTGCTGAAGGAACGCCTGGCGCCGGCCGAGGCCACACTCGTCCTCGACGAAAGGGTGCCGCATCAGGCCCCGGCGCTGGCGCTTGCCCTCGATCAAGCCAAGGCAGCTCAGGCCGACCTCACCATCATCTTCGGCGCTTCGGCCATTGCCGACAGGCGCGACGTCATCCCCGCAGCCATCGAAATATCGGGCGGCACGGTCGAACATTTCGGCATGCCGGTCGATCCAGGCAATCTCCTGCTGCTGGGGCGTTCCGGCGCCATGTCGGTGCTGGGCGCGCCAGGTTGCGCGCGCTCGCCCAAGGAGAACGGCTTCGACTGGATCCTGCACCGCCTGCTGGCCGGCCTGCCGGTCACCCGCGCCGATATCGTCGGTCTCGGCGTCGGCGGCCTGCTGATGGAGATCGTCAGCCGTCCCCAGCCGCGCGCAGCGGCCGGGAAGACGGGCGAGAGCCCTTCTCACGTCGCGGCCATCGTCCTGGCTGCCGGCCGCTCCACGCGCATGGGCGGGTCGAACAAGCTTCTGGAGGATTATGCCGGCAAGCCGCTGGTCCGTCATGCCGTGGAAGCGGCGCTTGCCAGCAAGGCGGGTTCGGTCACGGTGGTCACCGGCCATCAGCAGGCCGAGGTTCGCGATGCCCTGGCCGGACTGGCTGTCTCCTTCGTGCACAATCCGGACTTCGCCGAAGGCCTCTCCACTTCCGTGCGCGCCGGCATCGCGGCCCTGCCCGCCGAATGCGACGCTGCCCTGATCGCGCTGGGCGACATGCCGCTGGTGGATGCCGCCCTGCTCGATCGGCTGATATCGGCCTTCGAACCGGACAAAGGCGCCCTCATCGTGCTTCCCGTCACCGAGAGGCAGCGCGGCAATCCCGTGATCTGGGCACGGCGATTCTTCGACGAATTGCAGGCCATCGAGGGCGACGCCGGAGGCCGGCAGATCCTCAAGGCCAACGGCGATGCGGTGGTCGAGATTCCCGTCTCTTCGAGCGCCGCAAGCTTCGACGTGGACACGAGGGAGGCGCTCGCGCAATTGCGACAACTCCCGACCTGACATTTTGTTGCTCGCCCCGCCGCCGCAACATTCGCGCGCAAGGGGTGTGCGCAATTATTCAGCAATATTCTTTCCCCTGATGAAGGATAGTATGGCCATCGAAATTTTTGTGTGGATCTAGACGAAATCTAACAGCCGTTACACGTCTGCACGACTGGAGCCATTCAGCCGCTAAATCGTTTTTTGGGCGTTACTGGTGCAAAATTGACGCTTCTAACGCCAGCCGACGCTAAAAAATTCGTCGGGCTGCATAAATATTTCGTGATTTCCAGAAACTTCGCTTTCGAGACCATCGCGGTGATTGTCAGTTTGCAAAGCGCTTGCTATGACAGGAAATCGTCGAATGACTGCCTGTCTCTTAGGCAAAAATCCCGCCAAAGGGAGACCAGGAGAAGCAAGGACGGCGTCGACAGAGGGGAAAGTTTGTAGACGATGGCAGAGTTTTTACAGCAGCTCATCAACGGGCTGGCGGTAGGATCGCTATATGGTCTTATCGCCGTAGGTTACACGATGGTGTTCGGCATCATCGGCATGGTGAACTTCGCTCACGGCGATCTGTTCATGCTCTCCGCGATCATCGCATTCATCTGTTTCGTGATCCTGGTAACCTTGCTCGGACTTTCGTCGGTCATCGTGGCCTTGCTGGTGGTCATGGCAATCGGCATGGTCCTCACCAGTATCTGGAACTGGGCCATCGAGCGCATCGCCTACCGCCCGCTGCGTGGATCCTTCCGCCTCGCTCCGCTGATCTCCGCCATCGGCGTCTCCATGGCCCTGTCCAATTTCGTACAGGTCAGCCAGGGCGCCGAATCCAAGGCGATCCCCCACGCCGTGGACGCTGCCCTCAGCGCGAAATATCAGATCTGGTCGGAGGTCACCTCGGACGGACGTGCCATGGACGCCTCGCTCTCGCTCAAGGCCATCCTGATCTTCGTCACCACGGCGGTGCTGCTGGCAATCTTCTGGTACATCGTTTCCCGGACCTCGCTCGGCCGCGCCCAGCGCGCCTGCGAGCAAGACCGCAAGATGGCCGCCCTGCTAGGCGTCGATGTCGACCGCACCATCTCGATCACCTTCATCATGGGCGCCGCCCTCGCCGCCGTCGCCGGCCTGATGTTCCTGGTGCTGTACGGTTCCGTGAACTTCCGTGACGGCTTCGTGCCCGGGGTCAAGGCCTTCACCGCCGCGGTGCTGGGCGGCATCGGCTCCCTGCCCGGCGCCGTGCTGGGCGGCATGCTGATCGGCCTGATCGAAAAACTTTGGGAAGGATCCTTCGAGGGCGACGTAGCGGCCTATCGCGACGTCGCCGTGTTCTCGGTGCTCGCCATCACGCTGATCTTCATGCCGCAAGGCCTGCTGGGACGCCCCGAAGTGGAGAAGGTGTGATCATGGCCGAATCCGATACCACGCGCATTTCATCGGCCGAGCTGTTCAAAGATCTCATCTTCTGGGCAGCGGTCTCCACCTGCATGTTCCTGCCGGTGGTGGGGCTGACGACCTATTCGGACCAGGCGACCAACAGTTTCCGCCTGAATTTCCTCAACCCCGATTTCGGCTTCGGCAAACGCTTCGGCGGCCTGATCACCACTGCCGTGATCGTCGGCCTCATCCTGGCTGTCCGCCTCTTCGTGCTGCTGCGCCCGCAGCGCCCGGAACACAAGACCCCCTCCAAATTCGCCCAGACCATGTCGCGGATCGGCATGTCGCCCTGGGTGATGTGGTTCGGAGCCGGGCTTGCGATCGTCTTCCCCCTCGTCATGCTGGGTACCCTCGGCGACAAGGGCTCGCTGAAGTGGATCGACAGCTACGGCATCCAGATCATGATCTACATCATGCTGGGCTGGGGCCTGAACATCGTGGTCGGCATGGCCGGCCTGCTGGACCTGGGCTATGTCGCCTTCTACGCGGTCGGCGCCTATTCCTACGCGCTCCTGTCGGTCTATTACGGCATGACCTTCTGGGAATGCCTGCCGATCGCAGGGTTCCTCGCCGCGCTCTGGGGCATCATCCTCGGCTTTCCCGTGCTGCGCCTGCGCGGCGACTATCTCGCCCTCGTCACGCTGGCCTTCGGCGAGATCATCCGCAGCGTGCTGGTGAACTGGAAATCCTTCACCCACGGCAATGACGGCATCACCTCGATCAAGCCGCCCACCTTCTTCGGCATTCCCTTCACCGCCGGCCCCAACGGTTTTGCCAAGACCTTCGACCTCGCCTTCTCGCCGATCCACGGCAAGATCTTCTTCTATTATGTCATCCTCATTCTCGCAGTGATGACGGCCTACATCACCAGCCGCATGCGCAGGCTGCCGGTTGGCCGCGCCTGGGAAGCCTTGCGCGAGAACGAGATCGCCTGCCGCTCGCTCGGCATCAACACCACCACCACCAAGCTCGCAGCCTTCGCCAGCGGCGCCCTGTTCGGCGGTCTCGCCGGCGCCTTCTTCGCGGCCAAGCAGGGCTTCATCAATCCCGAGAGCTTCGTGTTCCAGGAATCGGTGATGGTGCTCGCCATCGTCGTGCTCGGCGGTTCGGGCAGCCTGCTCGGCGTGGTCGTGGCAGCGGTCCTGCTGGTCGGCGGTTCGGAGATCCTGCGTGAGCTCACCTTCATGAAGTGGATCTTCGGGCCCGACTTCGACCCGAGCCAGTATCGCCCCATGATCTTCGGCCTCGCCATGGTCTCGATGATGCTGTGGAAGCCGCGCGGTCTCATCTCCAACCGTGCTCCCACCGTCTATCTGAAGGAACGCAAGATCGTCTCTGGCGCCCTCGTACAGGAAGGTCACGGATGAGCGCGCCCGAGAACAACGACATGATCGATCCCGCCCTCGCCTCGCACGCCCATCCCGAACAGCACTGGCACAGCGACCCGATTCTCAAGGTCGAGAAGCTGACCATGCGGTTCGGAGGCCTCACCGCCGTAAATGCCGTCTCCTTCAATTGCGGCCGGGGCGACATTACTGCCCTGATCGGCCCCAATGGCGCCGGCAAGACCACGGTGTTCAACTGCATCACCGGCTTCTACAAGCCGACGGAAGGCCGGATCGGCCTGCGTCACGGTTCGGTGGCGGCCTGGGGCGAATTCGATGCCCTGACCGCCACCACCCAGCAAAAGCTCAGCCATGGCCAGGACACGCTCTATCTGCTCGAGCGCATGCCCGACTTCATGGTCTCCCGCCAGGCCAAGGTCGCCAGAACCTTCCAGAACATCCGCCTCTTCGCGGGCATGACGGTGCTGGAGAACCTGCTGGTCGCCCAGCATGTCCACCTGATGCGCGCGTCGGGCTTCTCCGTCTTCGGCATTCTCGGCCTGCCCACCTACAGCCATGCCGAGAAGGCTGCGATCGAGAAGGCGAAATACTGGCTCGACAAGACCGGCCTGATGGCCCGAGCCGACGATCCGGCCGGCAGCCTTCCCTATGGCGACCAGCGCCGCCTGGAGATCGCGCGCGCCATGTGCACCGAGCCGGTGCTGCTTTGCCTGGACGAACCGGCCGCCGGCCTCAATCCGAGGGAAAGCCTCGATCTCAACAAGCTGCTGCGCACGATCCGCAGCGATCACGACACCTCTCTTCTCCTGATCGAGCATGACATGTCCGTGGTCATGGAGATTTCGGACCATGTGGTGGTGCTCAATTACGGCACCAAGATCTCGGACGGCACACCCGAGCAGGTCCGCAACGACCCAGCCGTGATCGCCGCCTATCTCGGCACCGACGAGGAAACGGAGAGTTGAGCATGTCCTCGCCCCTGCTGGCCGTCCGCGGCGTACACACCTATTACGGACAGGTCCACGCTCTCAAAGGTGTCGACGTCGACATCAACCAGGGCGAGATCGTCACCATCATCGGCGCCAACGGCGCCGGTAAGTCGACCTTGATGATGACGGTCTTCGGTTCGCCCAAATGCCGTGTCGGTTCGATTTCGTTCGACGGGCAAGACATCACCCACATGCCGATGCACCTGATCGCCCGGCTGCGTATCGCCCAATCCCCCGAGGGACGGCGGATCTTCCAGCGCATGACGGTCTACGAGAACCTGCAGATGGGAGCCGAGATCGACGGCAATGCCCATTTCGCCGACGATCTCGAGCGCATGTACACGCTCTTCCCGCGTCTGAAGGAACGCGCCAGCCAGCGCGGCGGTACGCTTTCGGGCGGCGAACAGCAGATGCTGGCAATTGCCCGCGCCCTGATGAGCCGGCCGCGCCTTTTGATGCTGGACGAGCCCTCGCTCGGCCTGGCACCGCTGATCGTCAAGCAGATCTTCGACGCGGTGCGGGTGCTCAACGAGACGGAGAAGCTGACCGTCTTCCTCGTCGAGCAAAATGCCTTTCATGCCCTGCGCCTGGCGCATCGAGGTTATGTCATGGTCAACGGCCAGATCACCATGTCCGGCACCGGCAAGGAACTGCTCGCCCGGCCCGAGGTGCGCGCAGCCTATCTGGAAGGGGGTCATTGAGATGGAAACCTACCTCTACGAGGACAGTCCCTTCGTCTTCGTGCTGGTCACGCTGCTGATGGGTGGCTGGGCCGCCTGGATGACCGGCAAGGCCAGCGCCTCGACCTGGAGCCGCTACCCGATCCTGTTCTTCTATCTGGTGCTGCTGACCATGGGCGTGCGCTTCCTTCACCAGGCGCCGTTCGGGGGCAACATGTTCTCGCCCTATTATTTCGTGGTCGACCTCGTCATCATTCAGCTCATCGGTCTGTTGTCCTATCGCGTCCGGCTCGCCAAGCAGATGGTCGGCAAATATGGCTGGATGTTCCAGCGATCGGGTGCGCTTGGCTGGAGTGCACGATCGAGCGCAGAATGACCGAATACAAGCAACAAGGAAATCGGATGAGCTGTACGCGCAACTTGGGCTGACGGCCTCGTTCACGTCCTGACTATCCGCAGACCGGAGCCGCAAGCTCCACCAATCCACTGGGAGAACGACATGAAAAAAGTCTGGTTGACAGGCGCAGCGCTGGCGGCAGGCCTGCTGCTCAGCACGTCCGCCTTCGCGCAGATCAAGATCGGCATCGGCGCACCGATCACCGGTCCGAGTGCAGCCTCCGGAGCCCAGATCAAGCAGGGCGCGGAACTCGCCATCAAGAACATCAACGCCGCCGGCGGCGTGCTCGGCCAGAAGCTGGAATCGACCGTCGGCGACGATCAGTCCGATCCCAAGCAGGGCGTTTCGGTCGCCAACAAGTTCGTCGGCGACGGCGTGACCTGGGTGGTGGGACACTACAACTCCGGCGTGACCATCCCCGCTTCCGAGGTCTATGGCGACAATGGCATCGTCGCCATCACCCCGGCCGCCACTAACGAGAAGGTGACCGACCGCAAGCTCTGGGGCATGTTCCGCACCTGCGGCCGTGACGACCAGCAGGCCAAGGTCTGGGTGGATTACGTCAAGGCCACCTATCCCGGCAAGAAGGTCGCCATCGTCCATGACAAGACCACCTATGGCCAGGGCCTGGGCGAAAATGCCAAGAAGCTGATGGCTGCCGACGGCATGAAGGAAGTCCTGTTCGAAGGTGTGAACACCGGCGAGAAGGACTACTCGGCCATCGTCACCAAGCTCAAGGCGGTTGGCGCCGACGTGCTGATCTATGGCGGCCTCTACACCGAAGCAGCCCTGATCCTCAAGCAGCTGCGTGACCAGGGCATGCAGACCGTGATGGTCTCCGGCGACGGCCTGGTCTCCTCTGAATTCGCCACCATCGGCGGCGATGCCGTGATCGGCACCCAGATGTCCTTCGCGCCCAAGGCCGAGGATGATCCGTCCAACGCCGCCATCGTCAAGCAGTTCAAGGACAGCGGCTTCACGCCGGAAGGCTATACGCTGAAGGCCTATGCTGCCGTGCAGGTCCTGGCCCAGGCCGCGGAAGAAGCCAAATCG
The DNA here is from genome assembly GCF_052045555.1 of Labrys sp. 22185. NCBI lineage: Bacteria > Pseudomonadati > Pseudomonadota > Alphaproteobacteria > Hyphomicrobiales > Xanthobacteraceae > Labrys > Labrys sp. 22185. The sequence goes on from NZ_JBQEPH010000008.1 coordinate 165,232, forward strand.
GCCGATCCGCAGAAGATGGCCGAGGTGATGCATTCGGGCAAGGCCTTCAAGACGGTGATCGGCGACGTCTCCTATGACGACAAGGGCGACATGAAGCAGATCGACTACGTCATCTTCTCTTGGAAGAAGGGTCCCGACGGCAAGATCGACTTCTTCCAGAACAAGTGACCTGCCTTCATTCTTCGTAATATCTCAATCGCCCCGGTTCGCTGGGGCGATTTCTTTGGAGGCCTCCTATTCGCGGCTCGGATCGGGCCGCGACATGGGACATGACGCAGGGGGAGATGGCCAGGCTGCCCTCCCCTTTGCGAATTCGCCTGAATTTCCGTGACAAGCCGCTGGAAATTTAGACAATGGCGTCATCGGGCGCAGCCGAACCGGTCCAGAAAAGAACGGTCTGCGCCCAGTACAACAGGGAAGAACCCCATGAACAAACTTTCATTGGCCGGCGCTGTACTCGCAGCGGGCCTCGCCTTGGGCAGCAGCGCGCAGGCGCAGATCAAGCTCGGCGTCGGTGGCCCGATGACCGGCCCCGCTGCTTCCTACGGCCTGCAGGCCAAGGCAGGCGCCGATATGGCGGTGAAGGACATCAACGCCAAGGGCGGCGTGCTCGGCCAGAAGATCGAGATCAGCGTCGGTGACGACCAGGCCGATCCCAAGCAGAGCGTCTCGGTCGCCAACAAATTCGTGGGCGACGGGATAACCTGGGTTGTCGGCCACGTCACCTCCGGCGGTGCCATCGCCGCCTCGGATGTCTATGCCGACAACAACATCATCAACATCACTCCCTCTGCCTCCAGCGAGAAGCTGACCGATCGCGGGCTGTGGAACACCTTCCGGACCTGCGGCCGCGACGACCAGCAGTCCAAGGTATGGGCGGACTATGTCCTGGCGCATTTCAAGGACAAGAAGATCGCCATCGCGCACGACAAGCAGACCTATGGCGAAGGCCTGGCCAAGGGCGCGAAGAAATACCTCAACGATGCCGGCGTGAAGGAAGTCCTCTATGAAGGCGTGAACGCCGGCGAAAAGGACTATTCCGGTCTCGTTACCAAGCTGAAGTCCAGCGGCGCCGACGTGCTGCTGTGGGGCGGCTACTACACCGAGGGCGCGCTGATCCTCAAGCAGCTGCGCGACCAGGGCGGCAAGACCATCATGATGGGCGCCGATGGCCTCAACTCACCGGAATTCGCCACCATCGGCGGTGACGCCGTGGTCGGCACGCTGATGACCTTCGCGCCGAAGATCGAGGATTATCCGGCGAATGCCGACCTGGCGAAGCGCTTCCGCGAGGGCGGCACCGATCCGGCCGGCTTCACCCTGCTGGCCTATGCCGGCGTGCAGGTGTTGGCGCAGGCGGCCGAAGAGGCCAAGTCCGCCGATCCGCAGAAGATCGCCGAGGTCATGCATTCGGGCAAGAAGTTCCAGACGGTGATCGGCGAGATCTCCTACGACAAGAAGGGCGATCTGGCTCAGCCGGCCTACGCCATCTACACCTGGAAGAAGGCTGCGGACGGCAAGATCGCCGCGGAGCAGAACCCCTCCTGAGGCGCCTCGCCTCCTATCGTAATGACGACCATGACCCGCTCCGGTTCACCGGGGCGGGTTTTTATCTGGGCCGGACAGACAGCAACAGCCCCTTTGCACTCGCAAAAATGGGGAAGCACGGAGTGTCAATCTCCACAGCTCCATCATTTTGACGGAGCGAGATTGACATCTTTTTCCGACAGACGATCCTCTACGAGAGTGTCAATCAGGAGATTGACACTCCAAAAGCGAACCGATCCCTCGATATCAGCCGAGCTTGCTGAGGATCGGAAAGGTGTTCTGTAGCCAGATGGCGAAATCGGCCATGCCGCCCGTCAGGAAGGCAATGCCGGCCACCACCAGCAGCCCGCCCATCGCCTTCTCCACCGTGCCGAGATGAGCCCGGAAGCTCCGCAGGAAGCGCATGAAGGGGTTCATGGCAAAGGCGGCCACCACAAAGGGCAGCCCCAGGCCGAGCGTGTAGATGGCGAGCAGGGTCACCCCCTGGCTGACGCTGCCGTCCTTGCCGGCCACGGCGATCACCGTGCCGAGCACCGGACCGATGCACGGGGTCCAGCCAAAGGCAAAGGCGAGGCCCATCACGAAAGCGCCCCAGGGGCCGGAGCCGGTGCCGGCCTGCAGGCGGGCCTGGCGATAGAGCAGCGAAATGCGGAAGACGCCGAGGAAATGCAGGCCCATGGCGATGATGACGATGCCCGCCAGCAGGTAGAACGGGTCGATCGAATTGGCCCAGGAAGCGGGAAGAATACCCTTTTCGGCCAGGCTGCTGAGGCCACTGGCCATCGCCCGGCGCAGGACGAGCAGATAGGAGGCGCCAGCGCCGAGCGAGATGAAGATGGTGGCAAGGCCGGCGACGAAACACAGGGCCGAGATCACCGCACGACGGCGGACACCCTTATCGATGGTCTGCCCTGTCATCTCATCCAGTGTGGAGCCGGCCAGGAAAGTCAGGTAGGGCGGCACCAGCGGCAGCACGCAGGGAGAGAGGAAGGAGAACAGGCCGGCCACGAACACGGCAGGCAGGGTAATATCGGCCATGGACCCATCCAGAACAGGCATTCACGCGTCAACACCACCTTCCGGCGGCGAAGCCCCTGCTCTAGCGCGCCCACGCCTTTTGCCCAAGCCCGTTTCGTCAAACTCCCTGTCTCGTGATCGGAAGTGATGTCGCAGGGCCTCGTTACCTGAGCCTGCGGACTCGGGCTAAGAAGCGCATGGACCTGGGCGTCGAGCGAGCGTTTCTTCCGGGCACACGGGCACATCTTACCCGTTCTTGGAAACACCGTGTTCGCGAGCGAGGAAAACGGGCAGGATGCCCGTGCGCCCGGAGTTCGCGCTTCACCCCAAGCGGTTGTCTCGCCCTACGGCGGGTGCGAAGCTGCCGACGAACGGAGGCTGATTCATGCGCAATCTCATCACGGATGTCGCCGGCGTGCTGGTCGGCAATGCCGAAGACGCCGCGATTGCCTCCGGCACGACGGCGGTGGTGTTCGAGGAGCCGGCGGTCGCCGCCGTCGATGTGCGTGGCGGCGCACCGGGAACGAGGGAAACCGATCTGCTCGCCCTGGAGCGGACGGTCGAGCGGATCGACGCCATCGCCCTGTCGGGCGGTTCGGCTTTCGGCCTGGAAGCCGGTGCCGGCATCGGAGCCCTTTTGGCGGAGCAGGGTCGTGGTTTCCAGGTCGGCGCCGTCAGGGTTCCGATCGTGCCAGGCGCCATCCTGTTCGACCTTCTCAATGGCGGCGACAAGAAATGGGGACGCTTTCCGCCCTATCGCGAACTCGGCTTCACTGCGGCCGAGGCGGCGGGCGACACCTTCGCCCTGGGATCGTCGGGCGCCGGATTGGGCGCTACCACAGCCGGCCTGAAGGGTGGTCTCGGCTCCGCCTCGGTGCGCTGCGGGCGCCATGTGGTCGGGGCGCTGGTCGCGGTCAATGCGCTCGGCAGCGTCACCATCGGTGACGGCGCCCATTTCTGGGCGGCGCCCTATGAGCAGGCCGGGGAATTCGGTAGCCTCGGCCTGCCGACACCCTGGCCCGACGACGCGCTGGCGCTGCGCCACAAGGCCATGCAGGCAGGCAACACCACGATCGCCGTGGTGGCAACGGATGCCGTGCTCACCAAGGCCCAGACCAAGCATTTTGCCGTGATGGCGCAGGATGGCCTTGTCCGCGCCATCCACCCGATCCACACCCCGCTCGACGGCGACACCGTGTTTGCCGCCGCCACGGGGCGCGTGGCGCTGGCCGAACCGATCGGCGACCTGATCGCCCTGGGCACGGCGGCGGCGCATGCCCTGGCGAGGGCCTGTGCCCGTGCCGTCTACGAGGCGAAAGCCCTGCCCTTCCCCGGAGCCTTGCCCAGCTGGCGGGATCGTTTCGGAGGGCGATGACGGACCGACATCGGGAGGAAGTCGATTGCCTGGGACCGCAGGCGTCCCGCCTGCTCTTGAAAGCGACGCCTTTGCAGGAAGGAAGATGCAGGCGAGACGCCTGCGGTCCCAGAAGGATGCTCCCTCAACGATTGCAATGGACGGCCGGCTCTGGCAGGTACTGCCCGTTCACCGCGACCGTCACAGCCCAGGATCCGCCATGTCCCGCCCGATCATCATCGCCCCCTCCATTCTCTCCGCGGATTTCGCGGCGCTCGGCGCAGAAGTGCGGGCGATCGAGGAAGCCGGTGCGGATTGGGTGCATTACGATGTGATGGACGGCCATTTCGTGCCCAACCTCACCATCGGCGCGGGTGTAGCCGCTGCCCTGCGGCCGCATGTCCGCACCAAGCTCGATGCCCATCTGATGATCTCGCCGGCCGATCCCTATCTCGACGATTTCGCCAGGGCCGGTTGCGACACCATCACCGTTCATGCCGAAGCAGGCCCGCATCTGCATCGCTCGCTGCAGCACATCAGGAAGCTCGGCAAGCGCGCCGGCGTGGCGATCAATCCGGGCACCTCGCCCGAAGTGGTCGACTATGTGCTCGATCTCGCCGGTCTCATCCTGGTGATGACGGTCAATCCCGGTTTCGGCGGCCAGGCTTTCATTCCCGAGACCCTGTCGAAGATCGCCGCCGTCCGGGCTCGGGTGGGCAAGCGCGACATCGATATCGAGGTCGATGGCGGCATTACGCCCGAAACCGCGCCGCTGGTGGTGCGGGCTGGCGCCAATGCTCTCGTCGCCGGTTCCTATGTGTTCAAGGGCGGACCGGCTGCCTATGCCGCCAACATTGCCGCCATCCGCGAGGCCGCGACGGCGGCTCTTTGATATCGTCGCCTTCCACCCGCAGATTTGCGTTTCACTTTCCCGGCACCCGCGCCTAAAAGGGGCGCGAAAGGACTTTCTCCATGATCCCACGCTATAGCCGCCCGCAAATGGTCTCCATCTGGGCGGAGCAGTCCCGTTTCCGCATCTGGTTCGAGATCGAGGCCCATGCCACCGACAAGCTGGCCGAGCTCGGCGTCGTGCCCAAGGAGGCGGCTGCCAAGGTCTGGGAGAAGGCCAGGGACGCCACCTTCGACGTGGCGCGGATCGACGAGATCGAGCGGGAGGTCAAGCACGACGTCATCGCCTTCCTCACCCATCTGGGCGAGATCGTCGGCCCCGAGGCCCGCTTCCTGCATCAGGGCATGACGTCCTCCGACGTGCTCGACACCTGCCTGGCCGTGCAGCTGTCGCGGGCCGCCGATCTGCTGATCGCCGATATCGACGAGGTGCTCGCCGCCCTGCGCAAGCGCGCCATCGAGCATAAATATACACCCACCATCGGACGCAGCCATGGCATCCATGCCGAGCCGGTCACCTTCGGCCTCAAGCTTGCCCAGGCCTATGCCGAATTCTCGCGCAACCGCGAGCGCCTCGTCGCCGCGCGCAAGGAGATCGCCACCTGCGCGATTTCGGGCGCCGTGGGCACCTTCGCCAATATCGATCCGGCCGTCGAAGCCTATGTCGCCGAAAAGATGGGCCTTGCCGTCGAGCCGGTCTCGACCCAGGTGATCCCGCGCGACCGCCACGCCATGTTCTTCGCGACGCTCGGCGTGGTTGCCTCCTCGATCGAGCGCCTCGCCACCGAGATCCGCCATCTGCAGCGGACCGAAGTGCTGGAAGCCGAGGAGTTCTTCTCGGCCGGCCAGAAGGGCTCGTCGGCCATGCCGCACAAGCGCAACCCCGTGCTGACCGAAAATCTCACCGGCCTAGCCCGCATCGTGCGTTCGGCGGTGACGCCGGCACTGGAGAACGTTGCACTCTGGCATGAGCGCGACATCTCTCATTCTTCGGTCGAGCGCATGATCGGTCCCGATGCCACCGTGACCCTGGACTTCGCGCTGGCGCGCCTCGCCGGCGTGATCGACAAGTTGGTGATCTATCCCGAAAACATGCGCCGCAATCTCGATCGCCTCGGCGGCCTGCACAATTCGCAGCGCGTGCTGCTGGCCCTCACCCAGGCCGGCGCTAGCCGCGAGGATTCCTACCGCCTGGTCCAGCGCAACGCCATGAAGGTCTGGCGAGGCGAAGGCGATTTCCTCGCCTTCCTCAAGGCGGACCCGGAAGTCTCGGCCAAACTGTCGGATGCGGCGCTCGAGGCGATGTTCGACGAGGGCTATCACTTCAAGCATGTCGACACGATCTTCGACCGCGTCCTCGGCCCGGGAACCTGAACCGGGGGCGGACGTTCGCCCTGTAGTTGTGGACGAGCGGTGCCGCGGGAGCATCCCGGTTTTCGGCCCGCCGTCTCGCTCCTAGAATAGACACATGGTCTTGAGTCGAGACGGGCTCGATCCCAGTGGCCGAAGTGCCTGTTAACCGAGCAGGAGAAACATCGACGTGCGCATTTCCGATGCCGACATTCTGATCGTGCCGGGCCTCGGCAATTCCGGGCCGGATCACTGGCAGTCGCGCTGGCAAGCCAAGCTCTCGACGGCCCGTCGCGTCGAACAGGACGATTGGGATCATCCCGAGCGCGAGGCCTGGGTGAACAGACTGGTCGAGACGGTGCAGAGTTCGAGTCGTCCGGCCATCATCATCGCCCATTCGATCGGCGTGATCACCACCGTCTTTGCGGCCGAGCGTCTGAAAGGGCATGTCATCGGCGCGATGCTGGTGGCGCCTTCCGATTGGGACAAGCCGGACCTGTTGCCGGGCTACGATCTCGACTTCAACCCGATCCCGATGACGGCCCTGCCCTTCCCGTCTCTCCTGGTGGCGAGCCGGAACGATCCCTATTGCGAGATCAACCGCGCCACCGCCTTTGCCGAGGCCTGGAACAGCGAATTCGTCGATGCGGGCGAAGCCGGCCATATCAATGTGGAGTCAGGGCACGGCCCCTGGCCGGAAGGCCTGCTGCGCCTCGCCTCCTTCCTCTCCAAGCTCAAGCACGAAAGCCAGTAGCGCCGACGTCTCGTCCGCTTTTGGAAGCGCTGCGCACACGAGCAGAAAGAGGCGGACGAGACGTCCACGCACCCGGAATCAGCAGCGGCTGACTCAATAATTCGGGCCGGCCGGGCCCGCATGGCCGCGAGCGGCCTTCAAGGCGGCCTGGGCGCCGGCGGTCAGGAATGCCCAGTCCGAGCCGATGCCCATGATATCGAAGCCGAGTTCGGCGTTGCGGGCTGCCGCCTCGCCATTGCCGCAATAGATCGCCGTCAGCTTGTTGCGTGCCTTGGCGGCGGCGAGAACCCGATTGATCACCTCCACCGATTCCGGCAGCTGATGATCGAGCCTGGCACCGTTGCTCAGGCTGATCGACAGGTCGCTCGGCCCGACGAAGACGCCATCGAGGCCCGGCACGTCGAGAATGTCCTCGAGCGCATCGGCTGCCTGTCGCGTTTCGATCATGGCCAGCGCGATCAGCTGGTCGTTCGCGGCGCCGCGATATGCCTCGGTCTCGGCACCGAACAGGGAAATGGCGCGGGTGCCGCCCCAGCTTCTTCCGCCGACCGGTGGGTATTTCAGCGTGTCGACGAGACGGCGGGCATCTGCCACCGAATTGATCATCGGCAGGATGGCGAACTCCGCGCCGACGTCATAGAGCCGCGCGGCATCGCCGAAACCGTCGAGGCCGACCCGCACGCCCGTCGGTGTGCCGGCCAGATGCGCTGCGCTGATGGCATCGCGCGCTTCGCCGAAGGAAGCCTCGCCATGCTGCAGATCGACGATGACGGCATCGAAGCCGGCGCGACCGAGCGCCTCGGCCATGCGCGGATAGGCTGCCCCCATCCAGGCCGCAAAGATTTTTTCGCCTTTGGCCAGGCGCGAGCGCAGCGTGGGGGCGGTCATGGCACTTCCGATCACATTGCTGCGATGCCCCGCACGGACGGGGCATCGTGAGAGATGGATTGAGCGAGGGTGGTCAAATGCCCTCTTTCAAACGCCGGGCATCAAACGCCGTTCTGGATTTCCTGGACGGCGCGGCCGAGCAATTCGGTCATGACCTGGCGGACCTGCGGCTCGCTCATGCTCAGATTGGCTTCGGCGAAATCGCTGAGAACCTTGCGCACCACGTCGTGGTCACCGGCTTCCTCGAAGTCCGACAGGACGACAGATTTGGCATAGGCGTTGGCTTCGTCACCCGAAAGGCCGAGCTTTTCGGCAGCCCACAGGCCGAGGAGCTTGTTCCGGCGAGCGGTCGCCTTGAAGCGCAGATCCTCGTCATGGGCGAATTTGCTTTCGAAAGCCTCTTCCCGCTTGTCGAAGGTGGTCATCCGTTAAATCCTGTTCAGCTACCGGTTTTCCTTGAAGGACCGGCCATGCCTGTTGCATATAGGCGCGCAATCCCCAAATCAAATTAATGCGCCGTAACGCCCTCTCCTCCGCTGGATGCCGGGCGTGTTGAAACTACACTCATGCCGGGCACTAGCAAATGTGCTTTGGCTTGATTCGTGAAGCTTGGTTCCGATCGGGTGCGCCGCCTGCACGAAGTTGTGCGCGGAGGCATGATCGGGTAAGTTGGCCCTGTCTCCGGTTTGCTCCCGCAAATCGAATCGCCAATTGCGCCGGCCACGGATCGCATTTCCAGGAGCCCAGGCCCTTTGACGGATTTTCTCAAACCACGGTACATCCCGATGAACCGCCGCCGCCGCATTTACGAAGGCAAGGCGAAGGTCCTCTATGAGGGTCCCGAGCCCGGCACGCTGATCCAGCACTTCAAAGACGACGCCACCGCATTCAATGCCAAGAAGCACGAGGTCATCGACGGCAAGGGCGTCCTCAACAACCGCATTTCCGAATATCTGTTCCAGAACCTCAACGATATCGGTGTGCCCACCCATTTCATCCGCCGCCTCAACATGCGTGAGCAGTTGATCCGCGAGGTGGAGATCATTCCGCTCGAGATCGTGGTCCGCAACGTCGCCGCCGGTTCCATCGCCACGCGCCTGGGCATCGAGGAAGGCACGCAGCTTCCCCGTTCGATCGTTGAGTTCTACTACAAGAACGATGCGCTCAATGACCCGATGGTATCGGAAGAGCACATCACCGCTTTCGGCTGGGCCAGCCCGCCCGAACTCGACGACATCATGGCGCTCGCCATCCGTGTCAACGACTTCCTGTCCGGCCTGTTCCTGGGCGTCGGCATCCGCCTGGTCGATTTCAAGATCGAATGCGGTCGCCTGTGGGAGAACGACATCATGCGTATCGTCCTGGCGGACGAGATCTCGCCGGACTCCTGCCGCCTGTGGGACATCAAGTCGAACGACAAGCTCGACAAGGATCGTTTCCGCCGCGACATGGGCGGGCTCGTCGAGGCCTATACCGAAGTCGCCCGCCGTCTCGGCATCATGAACGAGATGGACAATGTCGTCGTCAAGGGGCCCAAGCTGGTTCAGTGAGCGCGTTCAGTGTAACATTGCGTAAGGGGCTCGCGCGTCACGGCGTTCGAGCCCTTTTTGCTGGCGTGGGCCTCGTCGCCCTCGCGGGCTGCAGCCTGTTCGACATGTGGACTGGCGATCCAGCCGTGTCGCTGCCCGATTCCGGTTCCTGGGTGGTGCTGCCAATGCGGGCCTTCGTCTCGCGCGAGAATATCCGTGTCGACGGGCTGCAACTCTGCACCAAGATGCGCTGTGGCTATGACGCGGCCATCGAGCGCTTCACCGTGACCGGCCCCGGCGCCCTGGCGATCGAGCGCTCCCTGGCTGAGCCCAAGCGGCTTGCCGCCTTGCTGGCCAAGTCCGATCCCAAGTCCAAAATGCCGCCGCCCACGGTGAGCGTCGACAGTTTCGGCTCCGGCGGCTGGCAAGGAATTCAGCTCGCGATGACGGGCGGCAAGAAAGCCCATCACATCAACGCCTACGCCGTCGGCCAGCGCAAGGCGGATGAGACCAGCTTCATCGTCGTCATTGCCGGCGAACCGCGCATCGCCAGAAAGCTCATCGACGAGGCGACCCAATAGCGCCCGAAGCACCAAGCCGAAAAGAGAATGTAGCTTTTCGGCGGGATGCGCGACGGTGACCAACGGTATCGGATATCACCCTCGGACATCACCTATGGATGACAAGAAACTCAGCAAATTCATGAGCCTCGTACTCCGCCATGCCCCCGAGACGGCTGGGCTGGTGCTCGACGCGCAGGGTTGGGTCGAGATCGACGATCTCGCCAGAGCCGCGGCCGAACAAATGAGCGCGGGCCGGCAGGATATCGAACGGGTCGTCAGGGAGAGCGACAAACAGCGCTTCATCATCGCCGGCACGCGCATTCGCGCCAATCAGGGCCACAGCGTCGCAGTCGACCTCGGTCTCCCCGCCACCATGCCGCCTGCCGAGTTGTGGCACGGCACCGCAGCCTCCAACCAGGCCGGCATTTTTTCTTCCGGCCTCCAAAAGCGCGCGCGCCAGCACGTGCATCTCTCCGATGATCCCGATACCGCCCGAAAGGTCGCCATGCGGCGCGCCGGCCCCTGGCTCATCCTGCAGGTCGATGCCGCGGCGATGCAGGCGGCAGGGCTGCCATTCTACCGCAGCGATAACGGCGTCTGGCTGACCGAGGCCGTGCCGTCTCGCTTCCTCAGCGTGTTCGAGACATTTTCCCGGCCCGCTCGGCAAGGCAATGATTGAACCATCGGCCGGACTGCTTTAAGCGCAAGCCAAGGATTTCTCCTCGTTGGAAGGCAGGTGTTGCATGAAGGCCCGTGTGATCGTTACGCTCAAGAACGGCGTCCTCGACCCCCAGGGCAAGGCGATCGAGGGTGCTCTCGCTTCGCTCGGCATCAAGGATGTCGACGGCGTGCGCCAGGGCAAGGTGTTCGACATCGAGCTCGGCCAAGCCGATGCCGAGACCGCACGCGAAACGCTGAAGGCCGCATGCGAAAAGCTCCTCGCCAACACGGTGATCGAAAACTACAGCATCGACATCGCCTGATGCTGGTCCGGCTGCTTGCAGCCGTGCTGTGCGTGGCTGGAGCCAGCGGTGCCTGCCACGCGGAAGAGCTTGTCGAGACCGGCGGTTTCAGCCTGCGCTATGACGACAGCGTCTGGGTCAGGGAAGCGTCCGCGCCGCCCACCCTGCTCGTCCTGCGTTGCGCCGCCCCGACCTGCCCACCCCATGCGGTGGCAACCTTCCTGTCCGATGAACGCAGCTTGACAAACCCTGGTTTTGGCGCATTCGGCCCCGGTGCCGTGACCGGGGCCATGATCGACCTCAGGATCCAGAGCCTCACCCCCGGCTCGCGCATACGTCCCCGCCAGCCGGTCGAACCGGTCGCGTCTGGCGACATGACGGGTTATCGCGGCTTGTACGATATCGAGGATAGGGCCCTCGCCAAGACGGCCGCCGCCATCGCCTTGCTGCGGCTCGGCAATGGCACGCTGGAAATAAGGATGAAGGCCGACCGGCTGATGCCGGCCGACCTGGTGCTGTTCGATCGTCTTGTCGAAAAGATCGAGCTGAAGGACTGAGATTGCCGGTATTATCAGTTCAGGTCCCGGAATTTACACCGTCGACGCCTTGAGGCCGGCGACACCGGCAACGATGGCGATGGCGCTGACGATCTTCATGGCCGTGAGCGGTTCGCGCAGGAAGATGTAGCCGAAGACCACGGTTCCGAGCGTACCGACCGCCGTCCAGATCGGATAGGCGACACTGACCGGCAGGCTCTTGAGCGCCAGGGTCAGCAGGCCGACGCCACCGATCACCGCGATGAGCGTTATCGCCGTCGGCAGCGGGCGGGTGAAGCCCTCCGCATATTTCATGCTCAACGCAAAAATCACTTCGAAGACCGCCGCAGCGGCCAGATACAGCCAAGCCATGATGGCTATCCTTTGCAAAACTGAATTCATCTCATGGGAACCATGAGCCTTCCTCGTCGTATTAAGTGATTGACTTTCAATTCAACAAATTCGAAGTTCTCACGCGATGGATGAATTGAATTCAGGCATACGAACACAGGGGACGGACACTGCCGGACTATTGGTCCGAGGCGGCATGACGGCGCGGCTGCGACAGGATGCCAGCCCGGATCGGAGCCGATGATGCGCCGCTTGCCGCCCCTGGCCTCCCTGCGCACCTTCGAAGCCGCCGCACGGCAGGAGAGCTTCAAGAAAGCCGCCGCCGAGCTCGGCGTCACCGCGACCGCCGTCAGCCACCAGATCCGCCAGCTGGAGGCCTATCTCGACGTATCGCTGTTCGAGCGCCAGACGCGTAAGGTCCAGCTGACTGTCGAGGGCCGCAGCCTGTACCCAGCCCTTCGCGCTGCCCTGGACACCATGGCCGAAGCCGTCGAAGCGGTCAGGAAACGCCCGCGCCGGCGCATCGCGACCCTGTCGGCGACCGTCGCCTTCACCGCCAAGCTGCTGGTGCCGCGGGTCGGCACGCTGCGCAGCCTGCATCCGGGGTGGGACCTGCGCCTGCACGCCTCCGACGACACGGTGGACCTCAATGCCGGCGATGCCGACGCCGCCATCCGCTACGGCCTCGGACATTATGCCGGCATGACCGCCCTGCCCCTGTTGACGGACAGATTCGCACCGGTCTGCAGCCACCGCCTGGGCCTGCGTGAGCCGGCCGATCTTCCTGGCGCGACGCTGCTGCATTTCGACTGGGGCCCGATCGCCTCCACGGTGGACGTGCCGAACTGGCGTTCCTGGGCCCGGCGCGCCGGCATCGACCATCTCGATCCCGACAGCGGCATCAGCTTCAATGACGAAAGCAGCGCCATCCAGGCGGCCATCGCTGGCCAGGGCGTTGCTTTGCTGAGCCTGTCCCTGGTTGCCGACGAACTTGCCTCGGGCGTGCTGGTGCACCCCTTCGGCCCGATCATGGAGGGCCTCAAATTCAGCTTCGTCTATCCCGAAGGCGCGGAGAGCCGGCCGGCGGTGGCGGTGCTGAAAGACTGGGTCCTGGCCGAATTTGCCGAGCGTTAAGTCCCCCCCTTCCTCGACGACGGACGAAGCCATCGCAAAGCCTGCACGTTCGCGGTAATGGCCCCAGTTTCGGAGCTTGGCATCCACTCTTTACTTGACCCCGCTGCCCCTCTGGAACCATATGCGCACGCATGGCGAAAGGCTGGACGCCCAAAGCCTCCAAGGCCCCTTGCCGCAACCGAAAAGCAGGATCCGATGAAAGCAGCTGTCGTCATTTTTCCCGGCTCCAACCGTGAAGGGGACGTCGCCAAGGCCCTCAAGCAAGCCGGCGCGCATGTCGACATGATCTGGCATGCCGACACGGAGCTGCCGGCGGGAACCGATCTGGTCGTGCTTCCGGGCGGCTTCTCCTATGGCGACTATCTGCGCTGCGGCGCCATCGCCGCCCGCGCCGCCATCATGGATGCCATCCGCCACCATGCCGCACGCGGCGGCCTCGTCCTCGGCATCTGCAACGGCTTCCAGATCATCACGGATGGCGGCCTGCTGCCAGGCGTCCTGATGCGCAATGCCGATCTCAAATTCATCTGCAAGCGAGTCCATCTCAGGGTCGAGCGCACCGATACGGCCTATGCCAACACCTATCGCCAGGGCCAGGCCATCGACGTCTGCGTCGCCCATGGCGAGGGCAATTATTTCTGCAGCTCCGAGACCCTCACGCAGATCGAAGGCGACGGCCTGGTGGCGTTCCGTTATTGCGATGCGGCCGGCAAGGTCAGTGCCGCCACCAATCCCAACGGCTCGCTCAACAATATCGCGGGGATCTATTCGGCCAATCGGCGCGTTCTCGGCATGATGCCGCATCCCGAAAACCTGATCGATCCCCTGGCCGGCGGCACGGATGGCCGCGGGCTGTTCACCAGTGTCGTCAACGCCATGGCCTCGGCCTGATCGTCGACGACGACGCGGGATTGAAGACCCCAGGATTGAAGGCCCAATGACGCGCAAGGTTCACCTGATCACCACGGGCGGCACGATCGCCTCCCGGCGCGACGAAAGCACCGGCGACGTGGTTGCCGGCCTCGATGGACAGGCGCTGCGCGCCATGCTGCACGACCCTCTGCCCGGGATCGACATCGAGGTCGAGGAGTTCTGCAACCTCAACAGTTTCGCCATCGACCTGCCTATGGCCTTTGCCCTGGCCACCCGCATCAACGAGCTCCTGGCGCTGGAGGATTGCGAGGGTGTCGTCGTCACCCACGGCACCGACACCATGGAGGAGAGCGCCTATCTCGCCGACCTCCTGCTGGCCTCGGACAAGCCGGTGGTCTTCACCGGCGCCCAGCGCGCGGCCGACGAGCCCGATGCCGACGGCCCGCGCAACATCGCCGATTCCATCCGCCTCGCCGCAGCTCCCGCTGCGCGCGGCCTTGGTGCGATGATCTGTTTCGAGCAGGAATTCCACGCCGCCCGCGACGTCGCCAAGACGCATACTTCGCGCACCGACACCTTCATGTCCTGGGAACATGGCAAGCTCGGCGAGATCGACGCGGGCGCCATCTGCCTGCATCGCCGCCCGGCGCTGCGGCGCGCCTATGCCCCCAGCGCCATCGAACCCAATGTCACGCTGATTCGCCTCGCCATGGGCATGGATGGCGGCTATCTCAACTATGCCGCCGATCACGGCAGCAAGGCCATCGTGCTCGAAGGATTCGGACGTGGCAACACGCCGCCATCCGTGACCAAGGCGGTTGCTGACGTCATCAAGCGCGGCATTCCGGTGATCATCTGCTCGCGCTGCCCGCGCGGGCGCGTGCTGCCCGTCTATGGCAATGGCGGCGCCACCGATCTCCAGCGCGCCGGCGCCATCTTCGCCGGGGACCTCAGCGGCCACAAGGCACGACTTCTCGCTGCCGTGCTGCTCGGCCAAGGTCTTGACCACGACGCCTTGCGGGCAGAGATCGAATATCTGGGCGGGTAACGGTCCGCATCGCTTCAACCGATCGTCGTCACCGCCGGATGCCGGGTCGCCGGCCTATATCCTCTGGGATTGCTGCGAAGGCGGATCGCATCTCGGAAGGCAGGACTGAGGTCAGACTATAGCGTTTTTCGATTTGACGAAGTCGCTTGGACCCGCAAAGACGCGCTGAAGCAAAGAGTTGGAACAAACAAGCGTTCAGTCATGAACGCGTTTTGCTCCAGGGCGGTCATGGCGACCCTGTTGCGCCGCCATGACCGTAGAGTGGTTCAGGCAGCTGCGCTGAGGGTCACCATCGTTTCGGTGTTGATCGGCGGATGGGGCACCAGGCTGGCCTTGCTCTCATCGGCCCACCTCGCCAATCTGACGATACGGACCTTGTCGAGATCGGTATCTCCGGCCTCTACCGGTTCCACCGTGCTGAGCCCCGCATTGGAAACGAAGAAGGTATGGTCCCCAAAGATAGAGATAAGTTCCTGCACGATCGGATTGGATTCGGGAATGACCCGGCCATCCATCTGGGTCAGAGCACGTTCAATTCGCACCGATGTCAGCTTCATGGCGTCGTCCTTTCGGGTTGAGTGGCTTGTCTGTCGACGGAGTGACGTCACGGCTGTCCTGCTCACCGTCGGCATTGATCGCCTCCCGCCCCGCAGGCGGTTCGAAACGCGGCAAACGCACGGGCGCCTTCATGACCGGCCCCGGCGCCCACGTCCTGGCGTCAGGAGCTTTGCCGAGGCGCATTCTTCTCGCGAAATCTGGCCATAGTCTGCCTCAAGCGTGACCATTGCATGAAAGAGCCGCCTCAGGCGGCGGCTTCCAGGGCTTCAAGCAATTCCTCTTCGCTGATCTGTCCCTCTGTACGCGGCGCGACCACCACCTGCTTGCCCAACAGGTGCTTGACCTTGTGCGCCACCGGCAAACAGCGCCCATCTTCCCGGTGATAGACATGATAGCCCTCGCCGGGATTCACGCCGATATCGAGGGCACAACCCTGGCTGACGAAATGCCAGACGCCATTGCCATCCACGATCCTGACCTTGCTCATCGAAATCTCCTTAGTTCAAAAAGGGCGGCCACCGACAGATAGCGGACAAGCATCGGCCGCAAGCGCCCGAGCAGACTGCCATTCCGTGCGTGGTGATCTCCAAAAGGCCCGTCGTCCGAACCAGCCGCCCTTGGGATGACGGTTCTATATCGGGTGAATGGGGCCATTGTCCGGCGCCACCACGACGACAGCTTGGTCATTCCCACGATCCGCATGCTCCAGGCGCGTTCCAGCCATGCCAGGCGTGCCTGCATGCAAGATTCTATCCTGCCCTGTCGTGCCCGTTAACGTTGTCGCAGAAGTTCTGCATGAATCTGCTATTACGTGTGCGTTTTGGCACATCCTGCGCCGGTGATTCATTTCAGGTGGTGCGCAGGCACACAGCGGGTTGCCAGCCCGCCGGGGTGGTGCGATTCTGATTTCGGTGCACTGGAGCAGGTATATGAATCATCATTCTTCCCGTCAGCGTCTTGCTTGGGGCTTATCCGGCGCCGTTGCGCTTTCGTTGCTGCTGGCCGCCTGCGGTCCGCGCTCTGGCGAAGCCGGCAGGCCGGACGTTTCCAACCAGCAGCCGGTCGTCACCGCCGACGGCACCCAGCAGTTCCCCGTGCCTCAAGCCGGACGGGCAACTCTTGCCCACAAGCTGACCCAACTGGTGCCCGGCCGCATCACCGATGCGCGCATCTCCAATGGCTGGCGTACGCCGGCCGCGGCGAAGGCCCATCCCGACGAATATGCCGCGTGCGTCAGCGCCGATTCCGGCAACGGCCAGCAGGTCTTCCTGATCGTCACCAATGGCGCGCGAACCGGCGACGTGATCTCCGGCTCGAAGGCGGCCGAGCGTTGCGCCGACGGCAAGCGCGTCACGCAGTGGGCCACGCTGCCGGAAGCCATGGGTCAGAGCTGACCGGCGACTCCACGCTTCATTCGACACATCGAAAAAATGGCGGCTCGAAGCCGCCATTTTGCGTTTGAGGGTTTCAGCCCCTCAGAAGGCACGATAGGTCAGGACCGTGCGCGTATTGGCGATACCGGGGATGGACTGCACCTTCTCACCGACGAAATGGCCGATATCGACATCGTCATTGACGTAGAATTTGGCGAGCACGTCGAAGTCGCCGGCGATCGAATAGATCTCCGAGGCGATTTCGGCTTCGGCCAGTGCGCTGGCGACCTCATAGGTGCGGCCGAGCTGGCATTTGATCTCCACGAAAAACGTCCGCATCGCCGATACTCCGAGACTGGAAACGAGTGTCTGCCCACAGGAAGGCCAACAAAGTTGCGGTGTCAATGCGGTTCGCGGCACGTATACGCGATCAATGGTTTACATTCGGCTCGGATACCCCTATCGCCTGCCGTGAACAGAAGCGCTGGAGCGCTGTGCTGGGGCTTGCCGGCCGGAGCCATGGGCCGTCCGCCGTTCCCCCTGCCGAAGCGCTGCCTTGACAGGAGATCGACCCGGCATGTCCGCCCACTCGGAACCCGCCATCACAGCCGAACTCATCGCCCAGCACGGGCTGAAGCCGGATGAGTATCAGCGGATCCTGGAGCTGATCGGACGCGAGCCGACCTTCACTGAACTCGGCATCTTCTCGGCGATGTGGAACGAGCATTGCTCCTACAAGTCCTCGCGCCTCCATCTGAAGAAGCTGCCCGTCACCGGCAAATGCGTGATCCAGGGCCCGGGCGAGAATGCCGGCGTGATCGACATCGGGGATGGCCTCGCTGCCGTCTTCAAGATGGAGAGCCACAACCACCCCTCCTATATCGAGCCCTATCAGGGTGCGACGACGGGCGTCGGCGGCATCCTGCGCGACGTTTTTACCATGGGCGCGCGCCCGATCGCCTGCATGAATGCGCTCTCCTTCGGTGCGCCCGATCATCCCAAGACCCAGCATCTCGTCTCCGGCGTGGTCGCCGGCGTCGGCGGTTACGGCAATTCCTTCGGTGTGCCGACGGTGGGCGGCCAGGTGCGCTTCCACACCCGCTATGACGGCAACATCCTGGTCAACGCCTTCGCCCTCGGCCTCGCCGAGCAGGACAAGATCTTCTACGCCAAGGCTACCGGCGTGGGGAATCCCATCGTCTATCTCGGCTCCAAGACCGGCCGCGACGGCATCCACGGCGCCACCATGGCTTCGGCCGAGTTCGACGACAAATCCGAGGAGAAGCGCCCCACCGTGCAGGTCGGCGACCCCTTCGCCGAGAAGCTCCTGCTCGAAGCCTGCCTGGAACTGATGGCGACCGACGCCATCATCGCCATCCAGGACATGGGCGCGGCCGGCCTCACCTGCTCGGCCGTGGAGATGGGCGCCAAGGGCGATCTCGGCATCGAGCTCCACCTCGAGAAGGTGCCGGTGCGCGAGGCCGGCATGACCGCCTATGAGATGATGCTGTCGGAAAGCCAGGAGCGCATGCTCATGGTGCTCAAGCCCGGCAAGGAAGCCGAGGCCGAGGCGATCTTCCGCAAATGGGGCCTCGACTTCGCCGTGGTCGGCAAGACCACGGACGATCTTCGCTTCCGCATCTTCCACAATGGCGACCTGAAGGCGGACCTTCCGATCAAGGAACTGGGCGACGAGGCACCGCTCTATGACCGTCCTCATGTCCCCTCGCCCAAGCTGCCCGTGATCGAGGCCGGCTCGCTGAAGACGAACCTTTCGACGGGCGAGGCGCTGCTCAACCTGATCGGCTCACCGGAACTGGCGTCCAAGCGCTGGGTCTACGAGCAATATGACACGCTGATCCTCGGCAATTCGATCCAGACGCCTGGCGGCGATGCTGCGGTCGTGCGGGTGCTCGACGGCCCCAAGGGACTGGCAATGACCTCGGACGTGACTCCGCGCTATTGCGAGGCCGATCCCGTCGAAGGCGGCAAGCAGGCCGTCGCCGAGGCCTGGCGCAATATTTCCGCCGTGGGCGGCCTGCCGCTCGCCGTGACCGACAACCTCAATTTCGGCAATCCCGAGCGCCCCGACATCATGGGCCAGTTCGTCGGCTGCCTCGACGGTATCGGGCAGGCCTGCCGCGCCCTCGATTTCCCGATCGTCTCCGGCAATGTCTCGCTCTACAACGAGACCAACGGCCGCGGCATCCTGCCGACCCCGACCATCGGCGGCGTCGGCCTCGTCGACGACGTGGCCGTGACGGCTTCGATCGCCTTCAAGGCCGAGGGCGAGACCGTCATGCTGGTCGGCGGCCCCGGCACCTGGCTCGGCCAGTCCATCTGGCTCGCCGAGATCCTGAAGCGCGAAGAAGGTGCACCACCGCCGGTCGACCTCACCGTCGAGAAGCGCCATGGCGACTTCATCCGCGGCCAGATCCGCGCCGGAAATCTCAAGACCTGTCACGACATCTCCGATGGCGGCCTCGCCGTCGCCGTCGCAGAAATGGCCTTGGGGCGTGGCATCGGTGCCGATCTGTCACAGGCGCCGCAGGGCAGCGAACCGCATGCCTTCTGGTATGGTGAGGATCAAGCCCGCTACGTCGTCGCCCTGGCCGCCGACAAGGCCGAAGCCTTCGCCAAGGCCGCAACCGAAGCCGGCGTGCCGGTCACCACGCTGGGCACAACCGGCGGCAATGCCTTGATCCTGCCCGAAGGCCGGCCCATCCTGGTTTCGGCGCTGAGCGAGCGCCACGAATCGTTCCTGCCGACCTTGATGGGCTCGGCGCGCCAAGCTGCCTGACAAGTCGCCTGAAGAGGACCCAATTCCAATGCCGATGCCGGCCGCCGACATTGAAGCGATGATCAAGGAAAGCTTCCCCGATGCGAAGATCGAAATTCGCGATCTCGCAGGGGATGGTGATCACTACGCCGCGACGGTGATTTCCGAAGCGTTCCGGGGCAAATCCCGCGTGCAGCAGCACCAGATGGTCTATGCCGCGCTCAAGGGCAAGATGGGCGGCGTGCTGCACGCGCTTGCGCTCTCCACGAGCGCCCCCTGATCGATAAATTATGTTAGGTTGAGCCCTGACATTAGGCGCGAGTGTGCTTACATACTTGGCATCATCCGCGTCAGATCCAGCATTACCAAGATCGAGATTGAGCCATGAGCGACATCGCCACCTTCATCGAAAACGAGATCAAGTCCAATGACGTCGTGCTCTTCATGAAGGGCAACAAGGCGTTCCCGATGTGCGGGTTCTCCGGGCAAGTCGTGCAGATCCTCGATTATCTCGGAGTCGACTACAAGGACCATGACGTGCTGCAGAATCCCGATCTGCGCAGCGGCATCAAGGACTTTTCGAACTGGCCGACCGTGCCGCAGCTCTACGTCAAGGGCGAGTTCGTCGGCGGCTGCGATATCGCCCGCGAAATGTTCCAGTCGGGTGAGCTGGTAACCTTCCTGCAGGAAAAGAACATTTCGGTAAAGGCGCCGGCCAAGGCCTGATCGCCGCCGCAACAGCAAGCTTGCTGCGATACCAAGCCAGGCTTTCAAAGCCTGGCTTTTTCTTTGGGCAGGGCCAGATCGGGAGAGACCCATGAGCAAATTGCTGATCGTCGGAACCGTGCGCCTGCCGGCCGCCAACCTGGCCGCGGCGCGCCCGGCCATGAAACGCATGGTGGAGAGCAGCCGTGCCGAGGAGGGGTGCGACGAATATTCCTACGCCGAGGACGTTCTCGATGCTGGTCTCATCCATGTGAAGGAGATCTGGCGCGATGCAGTTGCCCTTGACCGCCATTTCGCCTCGCAGCACATCGCAGAGTGGCGGGCGAGCTGGCCCGCACTCGGCATCGGCGAACGAAATCTGCACTGCTACGAGATCGGCACGCCCCGCCCGACATGAGGCCGATAGGGGCAGGCCTTCAGACCAGTTCTTACTATCGCCCCTTCATCACGTTCACGACCACCACGCCGAGGATCGCCAGCGCGCCGCCCAGCATGCCGACCGGTGTCGGCACCTCGCCGAGCCAGAGGAAGCCGATCAGCGTGGCCGTGGGCGGTACGCCATAGAGGAAGTTGGACGCCCGCGCCGCCGAAAGCCGCTTGAGAGCGATCGCCCAGGTGACATAGCCGATCGCGGTGGGAAAGATCACGAGATAGGCGACCGCCCAGTTGACCTCGGCCGGGGCGACCGCCATGGCGCGGAGCGTGGCGGGCACCGCCGGCAGCAACGGCAAGGCGCCGACGAACAGGATCCAGGCCGTGATCGCCAGCGCCGGGAACCGCCCGAGCAGCGGCTTCTGCAGCACGCTGGCGATGGCAGCGCACACCGCAGCCCCGAAAATCATCAGCGCATTGGGATCGAGCTTGAAGCCCGTATCCGTCGCCACGGCGATCAGCGCGACGCCGGCGAAAGAGGTGGCGGTACCCACCCAGCCCCAGCGCCCGAAACGCTCGCCGAGCGCGAAGATCGCAATCAGGGCGGTGAGCACCGGCATGGTGTTGATGATGAAGCTGGCAGGGCCGGCCGGCACGGTCTGCTCGCCGGTGTTGAGCAGCACGGCATAGACGGCAATGAACAACACGGCAGCAATGGCTAGGCGCAGGAAGTCCCGCGGCAGCGGCATGGGTGGACGCACAGCCACTAGATAGGCCAGACCGATGGCCCCCGCCGCGACATAGCGCGCTGCGGCAAGCTCCATCGGCGTCAGGGCCGTCAGGCAGACGCGGATCAGCGCGAAGGACGAGGCCCAGGAGAGAATGGTCACCAGAATGGCGCCGAAGGCGACCGCGTCGAATCCGCTCTTCTTTTTGGTTGCCTCGGCTTCACAGGCCACGCTGCTCATCATCGTCTCCCGACTCTCAGTGACTTCCGTGACCTATCTCCGTTTGCCGTGCTTGAAAAGCACCTCAATCAATGATCTTGTGTGTCCATGGTTCACAGCTCGCCCAGCCTTCCGCCGCTCGACACGCTCGAAACCTTCGCGCGCGCGGCACGCCTCGGCTCCTTCTCGGCTGCGGCTGAGGAGAGCGGCGTCACCCATGGCGCGGTCTCCCGTCAGGTGTCGCGCCTGGAGCGCTGGATGGGCGTACGCCTGTTCGAACGCAAGGCCCGCGGTGTCAACCTGACGCCGGAGGGCATGCGCTTCTTCGCCCGGACAGAGGAGGCCCTGGCACTGCTCGGCAATAGTGGCGAGCGCTGGTCGCCCCGCCGCGCCAAGGCGGTGGTACGCCTGTCGGTGACGCCCTCGGTCGCCTCGCTCTGGCTGTTTCCCCGCCTTGCCCGTTTGGAAGGCAGCGACATCCATCTTGAACTGGTCCTCGAACATCGCCTGGCGGATCTCGGCGAAGGCAGCGATCTGGCGATACGCTGCGGCAAGGGACCTTGGGCCGGCGTGCGTGGCGTGCAGCTCTGGCGGGAGGAGGCCTTTCCGATCGCCTCCCCGGCCCTCGCCGAGCGCCTGCGGCACGGCAAGGACGCGCAGGCTCTGCTCGAACTGCCGATCCTGCACGATTCCAATATCGAGGGATGGCGGCGCTGGCTGTCGCCGGAAGGCGTGGATTATGTGCCGCGTGGCCAGGACCGCCGCTTCGAGGACTATAATCTGGTCATCGATGCCTGCTGCCAAGGGCTGGGCATCGCGCTGGCGCGCCCGCCTCTTTCCAGCGCCGCCCTGGCGGACGGACGCCTGGTGCCGGTTTCAGACCGAACGATCGATTACCACGTGGCTTTTCATCTGATCCGCTCGGACGAGGCCCTGCGGGCCCCCGCCGCGGAGCTTGCCGGACGCCTTCTGCGCGAGGCGGGCCACGACGAGGCTGATATCGCAGCCTTTACCGCTCCGGGGCGGAAGGGCTGAGCGAGCCGCCCCGCTCAGTTCTCCTGCTCGCCGAAATGCCGGCGCCAGATCGGCGCGATGACAGGCCGCTGCGCCACGGTCTCGGCGATGCGGGTCAGCTTCGGGCATTCCCTGGCGCGCCATTCATTGCCGATCGCCCAATTGCTGATGGCGGCGATGGCGAGATCGATGGCCGAAAAGCCCGACAACAGGAAGCTGCCTTCGGCGCTGGCCGCCTGCTCCACCAATTGCCAGCGTTCGCGGATGCGCTGGCGCACACGCGAACGCATTGCGGTCTCATGCGTCTCGGGCGGAGCAAATCGCAGGGGATAGTCGTAGAGCTCGATGAGAGGATAGATCTCGGCCGCCACATGGATCAGCCAGCGCAGGGCATGGCGGCGGTCCGGGGCGTCAAGAGCCGGCATCAACCGCGCTTCGGGGTGTTCTTCGCTCAAGGCCAGCAGAATGGCGGCTGACTGTACGATAGTGGTTCCATCGTTGAAACGTAGCGCCGGGATCTTACCCAACGGATTGATCGCAAGATATTGAGCGGTATGCTGCTCGTCCTTGGTCAGATCGATATCGATCAGGTGAACGTCCTGCCCCGCCTCGGCCAAGGCGGCCTCGACCATGAAAGAGCCGGAATCCGGTTCGCCCCAAAGCGTGTAAACCATACAGACCTCTTAGCATCGACCGGCTGCAGGCCGGTCACCTCCCGACATTTTGCGGCGATCGCGAAAGACCGCCCCAATCTCTTACTTATTGGTTCTGTGCAGCCCCTGCCGCTGTTCTTGCTTGTTTCGCCGGCTCGTCAGATCCGACCATAAGCGACTGAGCCGGCGTGTCGCATGATCTTTTTGCAATACGGCCATCCCGATTTGCGGACCTTCCAGAGTGCGCAGTCAGACCGGCCAAGAAAAAGGGCCGCCAAAATGGCGGCCCTCATGTAGTCTTTCAACTCGTATTCGCTTAGCGCGAATAGAATTCGACGACCAGGTTCGGTTCCATCTGGACCGGATAAGGCACGTCCTGCAGCGTGGGAACGCGGACATACTTGGCGGTCAGCTTGGAATGATCGACTTCGATGTAGTCGGGAACATCGCGCTCGCCTGAAGCAACGGCCTCGAGCACCAGCACGAGCTGCTTGGAGGCTTCCTTGACCTCGACGACATCGCCCGGCCTGACCTTGTAGGAGGGGATGTTGACGCGGCGGCCGTTGACCTTGACGTGGCCGTGGCTGACGAACTGGCGAGCAGCGAACACGGTCGGCACGAACTTGGAGCGATACACCACCGCATCCAGGCGCTGCTCGAGCAGGCCGATGAGGTTGGCGGAGCTGTCACCCTTCAGGCGGCGAGCTTCTTCATAGATCTTGCGGAACTGCTTTTCCGAGATCGAGCCGTAATAGCCCTTCAGCTTCTGCTTCGCGCGGAGCTGGGTGCCGAAGTCGGACATCTTGCCCTTGCGGCGCTGGCCGTGCTGGCCCGGACCGTACTCGCGGCGATTGACGGGGCTCTTCGGGCGACCCCAGATATTCTCGCCAAGGCGGCGATCGATCTTGTACTTAGCGTTATGGCGCTTCGACATTCGCGTCCTCTATGGTTTGCGAAGTTTATGAGGAACGCGCCCTCCTCTCCCGGAACCCGGGCGACAGACAGCCGGAGAACCGGCCGTCACGGGAGCGTAAAACATCACGCGGGACCCGAAGGCCCCGCGTGTGGCGTTCGCTTAGTCGAAAGATCGCCGCATGTCAATTCCAAGACAGGATCCGCTTGCCTGTATCCGGGGCAATCGGGTGAACGAAAAATAGCGTCATCCCGTGCGTGATGCAGCATGAAATGCTGCGTCGCAGACACGGGACCATCTCGATGATGCATAAAAGTCGGCTCACGGTCCTGGATCTTCACCGCATCATTGCGTGCTGCGGTGCAGATCCGGGATGCCCCCCAACCTTTTCACCCGATTGCTCTGTCCCTGTATCCTGGGCAACTCGACAGTAGCATGGCGGGTGACTACCTTGAGCAAACTCGGCCCATGTGAGTCTTCATTGATGAAAACCCTTTTTCTCTCCGCTGCATTTCTGGCGGCCTCGTTGAGCTTTGCCAGTGCAGCACCGCTCGAAACCTATACGGCCCGCCTCTCCAGCGCCGATCATTTCAACACGAATGGCGAAAGATTGACCTCCGTCGCCGCGATCATCCGGCAGGACCGCGCCAATTTCTATCTGGGCTATCATCGCGACAGGGAAGACGAACCCGACCGCTTCTTCTCCAGTAAGGAAAACCGCGCGCGGCTGGAGAGCATGCTCAATCGCGGCCGCATCAGCGCCTCTGCGGCGGACGCCGTCATCAACGGATCGCCGCTGATCAATGTCGAGATCTACGAGGATTTTATCGCAGTAACCGTCGAATAATCCGGACGCGGAGCGATGAGGCGGCTCCCCATCCTCGCACTCCTCATCGCCTGCATCATCGGCCCGTCCTCCCCGGCGCGGGCCGAACCCGGCCGGCATTGGCAGACCGCCCCGGCCGAAAACGGCTGGACCGACGAAATCGCCAAGGCTGTCACCGCCTTTGCTGCTACCCACCACCCGACTGCCCTGGCTGTGATCCGGGACGACCATATCATCGCCAGCGCCGGCGACCTCAGCCGGCGCGTCAACGTCGCCTCGGTGCGCAAAAGCCTCCTCAGCGCGCTCTATGGCATTGCCGTCGGTGAGGGCAAGATCTCGCTTGGCGACAGCCTGGAAAAGCTCGGCATCGACGATACCTCGCCAGCCCTGACCGCCGCCGAAAAGCAGGCTGATATCCGCGACCTCTTGATGGCCCGATCCGGTGTCTATCATCCTGCCGCCTATGAGACCGCGGACATCCGCAATAAGCGCCCGGCACGCGGAAGCCATCCGCACGGTACGTTCTGGTTCTACAACAATTGGGACTTCAACGTCCTCGGTACGATCTATCGCCAAGCGGGTAGCGAAGACATCTTCACGAGTTTCGACAAGCGCATCGCCCGCCCGATCGGCATGGAGGACTTTTCGGCCCGTGACGGGCGCTACGTTCTGTCGCCCCAGTCGCGCCATCCGGCCTATCCCTTCCGCATAAGCGCAAGGGACCTTGCGCGCTTCGGCCTGCTCTTCCTCAACCAGGGCCGCTGGAACGGCCGCCAGATCGTCCCCGCCGACTGGGTTCGCCGGTCCACCGCCGCCTATTCTCCCGTGCCCAAGCGCAAGAGTGCCTACGGCTATCTATGGTGGTCCCTGCCTTCCGAGAACTGGGGCGAAGGTGCGGCCATGGCAGCAGGCTATGGCGGGCAATTCCTTGCCTATATTCCGACAAAACGCCTCGTCATGGTGCAGACCGTCGATCCGGCGCAGAATCCGGCCGGCATCCATATGAAGGATTTCATGGTGCTGATGCAGCAGATCGCCACGGCCGCTCCCTGAGCGATGCCTGCCGCCACGCTCTCGCAGAATCGTACCATATCCTTCGGTCTGCCGGCGGCGCTGCTGCTGCATGCCATCGCCCTTGCCCTGCTGTTCCTGCTTCCTCGGCCCGCCCCGCTGGAACAGCCTCCAGAAAACAGCATAGAGGTCGAATTCGTCGCGGAAATACCAAAGCCGGCGGCGCCGGCGCCGCAGCCTCCTGCGCTGCCGGCCAGACCGCAGGCGCAGGACCCCACGGCGGAGAGCGTTCCGCAGGAAGGAGCGCGCCCTCCCAGGCCGAGCGAAGCCCTGCCACCGCCACCGGCGATGATCCAGGCCCGGAAGATGCTTTCCGATCTCGCTTTGGCGGATCCACGCAGCCGGCAGGCGAGGAAGATGCTGCCCCTTCTCGGCCGCGACGAACGCATGGAGCAATTGTGCAATATCGAGGCGATGGCCCAGTTGCGGGCCTGGAACCATGATCTCGAGCCCGACCTCACGATCGCCTATGCGCGGGCGGAAACGAGGATGGGAGATGCCGGCATCACGGCCGACGGCGCTGCTTTCCGGAGCCGGAAGCAGTGGTTCGCCTTGAAATATCGCTGCGACCTCGCTGCGGACCTTGCCAGGGTCTCAGCGTTCGCATTCCAGGCCGGTGCAACCATACCCAGGAAGGACTGGGAACGTTTCAACCTGCCCGCGAGCGACAAGCCGGACGACTGAAGCCGATGCAAAACGGCTTGCAATACCGCCCCTCGGAGCCGACCCCCTGCCCCATGGTTCGGGGCTATGTCTCGTCATGCCGCAGTGCGTCGGCACGTTCATAGGTTTGCGCCGAGATCGGCGCCAATCCCGAACCATCCAGCATGGCGTTGATGACCGCCTGCGCATGATCGAGCGCGCTGCCGGCGACATAGTCGCCATCGAGCCAGGCGGGCAGTTCATTGAGCACATTGGTGAGGCAGGCCAGAAGCAGGGCTTCGTTGTCGGTCAGGCTGCTCCTGATGCGCTTGAATTCGGCCGCCACGATGGTTGGGTGCTCGTCATGGGGCAAGGGCTGAAAGATCATGGCGAACATCCCGACATCGTCGATGCCCGGCGGTCCATCGGCCTCATGCCATGATGGCCCTTCACCGGAAATTGGAGAGGAAGAGGTTCCAATGCCGCCCGCAATCTCAGGCCAATATGTTGACCGCCCGGGCGGCCACGAGGGCGACCGTCAGGAGCGAAATCATCGCCTCGGCGAGCATCAACAGCTTGGCCCTCGGGGTCAGCGGCATCGTGTCCGTCGGCGAGAATGCCGTGGCATTGGTGAAGGCCAGGAACAGATAGTCCACGAAGCCCGGCAGCCAGTCACGCAGATGCGGATCGTTCAAGGTCATCTGCGGAAACAGGAAATCGGAGCGGGCACGCTCGACCAGGCCGCAGGTCGGCGGTCCACCGCGATCCGTGCTCCAGAACCACAGGGTAAAGACGATGATGTTGGTCACCCAGATGTTGAGTGCGTCAATCAGCAGCGTCGTGCCGTTGCCGGCGTGGCCTTCGATCAAGGCCCGCACCAGCAGAAACAAGGCGCCGCAATTCATGAAGCTGATGACGGCCGTCAGGATGAGGGCCGTCCGGCGGATCAGGATGCGAAAGCGATTGACCGCCTGCCAATGGTGATCGGCCACCGCATTGCGGATACCGGCCTGCGTCCATGCCGTGGCGATCGACAGCGGGATCAGCAATATCAGCTCGACGGCCGGGGCTAGCCAGCGAGGACCGAAGGAAAGCTGGTTGATCACCAGCAATTGCAGGCACACGATGACCAGAACGGCGCCGCGCGCCAGCCAGAAATCGAGCGCCCGATGTCGAAAGACGATATGGCGTTCACGCATGGGAACCTCGGGGGGAACAGGCTCGATTGGAGAGCGAAAATCAGACATAGGCGAAGGCTGCGGCCACCAGGCCCAGCGCTCCGAGCGCCAGGGAGCACAGCCAGGGCCAGCGCCTGCCGCGGGTGATGATCGAGAGCGTCGCCACCGCGATGGCGACATGCAGCAGCGTTACCGCCAGGGTGAGGACATGGTGGCGATGGGCCCGGACCTCGCTGTCGCGCAACTTGGCGTCGACATGGCCTTCGATCTCGACGGCCTGGGTCTGAATCGCCTTGGCGTC
Source organism: Labrys sp. 22185 (assembly GCF_052045555.1). Lineage (NCBI taxonomy): Bacteria > Pseudomonadati > Pseudomonadota > Alphaproteobacteria > Hyphomicrobiales > Xanthobacteraceae > Labrys > Labrys sp. 22185. Next base: position 193,401 of record NZ_JBQEPH010000008.1, read on the forward strand.
GTCGTCGTTGTGCTTGGCCTTGGCAAGAAAGTCGTCCTTGTTCGGCCCCCCACCCGCGGCCGCGATCTCATAGGCGTTCTTCTTGATGCTCTTGGCCTGATAGAAGGCCCACTGATCGCTGGCCCTGTTCTGCAGATAGGCTGCCTCGCTCTTGTCGTTGATGGCCTCGGCGGTCTCCAGCGACTCGAAACTGCCGATGGTGGCGGCCAGTACGGCGAGGACGGCAATCGTGACCGATACCATGATCAGGAAGGGATTGCCGTCATGGGCCGCATGTTCGGCATCTTCGGCGTGCTCGAGATGTTCCTGCGTCGTGTCTTCCATCGCTCCATCCATCGACATTCAACAGTCGCTGGAGCGCCTCGTCGCAAGGAGCGTGCCATCAGGTCGATCGGCTGAAGAGCCCGGCCTTTGGTCACCGCCGGTTCTCAGCCGCGACAGGAGCGCCTGCACGCCATGGAGGAAACTACAAAATGCGTAAGAGGCCGCCGGGCCGGGATCGGCCTCGCCAACGGAAAAGGGCATGCGACACTTCAAGGTCGCATGCCCTTTCTACGGCGCCGGCTCCGGCGCATTGCTCTCGGATCGAGGCTAGGCTCGCTTCAGCAATCGCAGTGCAAGAAGCAGGATGACGGCCCCGACGACCGCGAAGACGATTTCATTCACGATCGCACTCCCGATATGAATGGGAATGTGGGGCTGCAAGAAGCCACCGATGAACGAGCCGACCACGCCGACGATGAGATCGCCAATGAGGCCCAAACCGCCCCCGCTGACGAGCATTCCGGCAAGCCAGCCGGCGATGACTCCTACGATCAGGAACGTGAGCAGATGCATGGCACACCTCCGACGATGAGGTTAAGCCTCAACCAGCCTTGCCTCCGCTCTTCATGCAGGACTGACGGAACTTCTTGCGATCCTTGCCATGGAGCCCCTTGGCATCGGCCTGAGCGGAACAGGCCTGCGATGCCGCCGATTGCGGGGCCTTCGTCTTGGCTTTTGCAGGAGCGGTCGTCGCGGCGGGGGGCGTGGAAGGCGCAGGCGTCGCGGTCTGCGCAAGAGCACCGGTCGCGACAAATCCCGCGACGACGACGGAGGCCAACAGCGTGCTGATCTTCATGATGAGCGTTTCCAGGTTGAGCCCCCAACCCAACCGCAGGTTGCCACCGTTCCCGCACCAACACAATGACGTTGCGATACATCCCAAAGTATAGGGCGGAGCGCCAGGACGCATCGTTTATAGCGAAAACCGGCGTCCGTTTTCGGCGCGATATCTAATGCCAGCGCGGCGGCATGGCCTCGACGGCGATGGCCGGCAGGCCGCGGGCGGCAAGCGCCGCCTTGAGGTCGTCGGTCAGTCCCGCGCCGCCGGTGAACACGGCCAGGCCGTCTTCCACCACCGTGCGCACCGGAATCGGGCCAGCGAGATCGGCAGCGCGACGCGCGATGGCCGGGGCGGGATCGAGCCAGGAAACCGGCCAGGGCGCTACCCGCTTCATCGCTTCCAGCACCAGGGGATAATGCGTACAGGCCAGCACCACCACGTCAGTCCGCTTGCCGTCGCGATCGACGAAACAGGGTGCGATCTCGCGGGCAATCGCAGCATCCTCGACGGGCTGGCCACGCAAGACGGCTTCCGCCAGGCTGGCCAGTCCCACCGCGCCGACGAGTTCCACCTCGATCGTGGCGGCGAAGGAACGGATCAGTTCACGCGTATAGTCGCGTCTGACGGTGCCCGGCGTCGCCAGGATCGCCACCCGCCCCGTCTGCGTCAACGCAGCGGCGGGCTTGATCGCGGGCACGGTGCCGACGAAAGGCACCGCGAAGCGCTGGCGCAGCACGGGCAGGACGACGGTGGAGATCGTGTTGCAGGCAATGACCACCAGGGACGGCTGGTAACGCGGGATCAGCCGCTCCATCACCTCGACGACGCGCTCGACCACGACGCCTTCGGCAAGGCGGCCATAGGGAAAAACGGCGTCGTCGGCGGCATAGACGAAGCGCGCGCCGGAAAGCGTCGCTCGCAATTCTGAAAATACGGTGAGGCCACCAAGGCCAGAATCAAAGACAAGGACAGTTGGAGCGCGGTCAGACATGACCGCAGCTCCATAAACCGTGCCAGCCAGAAGGTCGACCCTGTGGGGCAAACTAGTTTGCCCGAGAAGGCTAGCCTTCATGGGACGCTCTTCGGAATGATCGACGCCATCCGGAATCAATCGCTGCATATTGGTTGCCCGTACGCACTACCCAACCGGGCGCACGCCTATTCAAACCCAGATGAGTGAATGAAGCGTTGCGATCGTGATCTTTTTTTGATCCCAAAGCGGTACGCTCGATAATTTCCTCACAGGACATCAGCCGGCAGCAGTTCCTCACCCCAGCTTGCAAAGGGAAAACGTGCCAGGTTCGAATTGCCGTAGCGCCGGTCGCCCGTCACTTCCTCGCCGACCCAGTCAGGCAATGGAACGGGCTGATCCTCGTGCTCGAGCTCGACTTCGGCCAGCACCAGCCCGTGATTGGGACCGGTGAAGACGTCGACGGCCCAGCGCAATCCAGCATGGTCGACGTCGTGGCGCGTCTTGGTGACCAGAGGCTCGATCGAGAAGCGCCGGATGATCTCGGCGGCGTCGGCCTGTGGGATCTCATACTCGAACTCATGGCAGCTGCGCGTGCCCGGTTCGCTCTTGAGCGTAATGAAGCCCTTATCGCCGTAGATCCGAATGCGTGCCCGCAACAGAGGCGTGCGACAGAAATAGCCCTGCCGGATGACGGCGGAGCCTCGAACCTGCGGGCGCCAATCGTCGTTGCGGACAAGGAATTTGCGTTCGATCTCGACAGCCATGCAACACCCATTCCGATGGAAATGGGCGCAGCCTAGCGAGGGCCTGTGACAGGTGTTCCGCGCTCGCCCCGGTTCAATCGCGCTTGATTCGCGTGCCGTTCCGGCTGCCGACGAGCGAGGCTACCGCACCGCGCAGGGTCTGGACGTCCTGCTCGGTCATTGCCAGCCGGTGCCAGATGTTGCGGAAATTGCGCACCATCACCTCACGCTTTTCCGGCGGATAGAAGAAGGAGACGGCGTCGAGTTCCCCTTCCAGATAGTCGAAGAAGGCCAGCATGTGCTCGCGTGTCGCCGGCGGCGAGATGCGGGTGGGCGCGATCGGCGCCCCGCCGCCCGAGACCAGTTTCCACCATTCATAGCCGACCAGCAGCACCGCCTGGGCGAGATTGATCGACTTGAAGGCCGGGCTGACCGGGAAGGAGATGATGGCATCGGCGAGGGCGACGTCGTCGTTGGAAAGCCCCATGCGCTCGGGCCCGAACAGGATGCCGCTGCGGGCGCCCTCTCCCGCCAGGGCCAGCATTCTGCCGGCCCCTTCGTCGGCGGCGAAGATATCCTTCATCTGGCCGCGCTCGCGCGCCGTGGTGGCGAAGACGTAATTGAGATCGGCGATGGCCTCTTCGGTCGTCTCGAACAGCTTGGCATTGTCCAGCACGGCCGAGGCGCCGGAGGAAGCCTGACGCGCGCCCTTTTTCGGCCAGCCGTCGCGCGGGGAGACCAGGCGCATCTCGCTGAGGCCGAAATTCATCATCGCGCGGGCGCACATGCCGATATTCTCGGCGAGCTGAGGGCGGACCAGGATCACGGCGGGAGGCGTCACGGCAGTGCTCGCATTCGACTGAGACATCACGAAAAAGGCCCGAAAACAGGAAAAGTCCGGGCTGCATAGACCATTCGGCGGATAAAGACAGCTTCTTTGCAAGACCCCGAACCGGGACGGTCCTTGTTCCCGCGGATACACGCCGCCGATCGGTGGCCGAGCCAATGTGCCCGAACGCACCGCCGGGCCGGATCTGCGTCGCTAGGATGCCTTCATCAACAAGGGCAAGAAGCCCGGCTTAAAGGACCACGATTATGCGCAAGATCTTTCTGACCCTCGCTTTCGCTGCCACGGCCTTCACCGCCGCCACCGCTTCTTCCTTCGCCGACGATTGCGACAATGGCTATGCGAGCGGCTATAATTATCCCACCTACTCCAATTCCTATCGCGTAACCCAGACCTATAGCCGCACGACCTATTACGATTGCCGGACGGTGAGCTATCGCGTCTGGGACGATTATGCGCAGAGCTACATCTATCGCACCCGCGAAGTGTGCAACTGACCGCAGCCTCCCGGTCCCCTCAATCCCAGACGATCTGCCTACACTCCCGTGAGCGCTGCTCCGGGAGTGTTTTGTCGTGCCGATCCTGCCCTCTCGGCAACCGTGGCATTGCCCCAGGGCTGCGGCATAAATCAGTTGCCGAAGCCGGAAGCAGGTGGCAGTTTCAGGAGGTCATCGAGCGCCAAGTCGTCGAGATCGTCGCATCGAGGTCACCCGTTGCCGGAAAGACACGCCCCCTGACCATCCCCGTCCTGCAATTCGCGGAGCACTCTGCGCCGGCCCATGTGTCGGCGTGAGTGCCTTTTGTTGCCCTGATTCCGACCGACCAAGGAAGCCAGCGTATGAGCGCCACACCTCCCACCATCATCTACACGCTGACCGATGAAGCCCCGGCTTTGGCAACGGCCGCCTTCCTGCCCATCGTCCGCACCTTCGCGGCGCCCGCCGGCATCGACGTCACCACCAGCGACATCTCGGTTGCCGGTCGCATCCTCGGCGAATTTCCGGAATTCCTGACCGATGCGCAGCGCGTTCCCGACAATCTCGCGGAGCTCGGCCGGCTGACGCTGCTGCCCGACACCAACATCATCAAGCTACCCAATATCAGTGCCTCGGTGGCGCAGTTGACGGCCGCGATCCGGGAATTGCAGGCCAAGGGCTACAACATCCCGGACTATCCCGAGAACCCGAAATCGGACGAGGAAAAAGCGATTCGCGCCCGCTACGCAAAATGTATCGGCAGCGCCGTGAACCCGGTGCTGCGCGAGGGCAATTCGGATCGCCGCGCGCCGCTGGCCGTGAAGAACTACGCGCGCAAGAACCCGCACAGCATGGCCGAATGGAGCCAGGCCTCGCGCACGCATGTCTCCCACATGCATGATGGCGACTTCTACCATGGCGAGAAATCGATGACGCTCGACAAGGCGCGCGACGTGAAGATGGAGCTGATCACCACCAGCGGCAAGACCATCGTCCTCAAGCCCAAAGTCTCGCTGCAGGACGGCGAGATCATCGATTCCATGTTCATGAGCAAGAAGGCGCTGCTGGATTTCTACGAGAAGCAGATCGAGGACGCGCACAAGACCGGGGTGATGTTCTCGCTCCATGTGAAGGCCACGATGATGAAGGTATCGCACCCCATCGTGTTCGGCCATTGCGTGAAGATCTTCTACCGCGATGCCTTCGCCAAGCATGGCAAGCTGTTCGACGAGCTCGGCGTCAACGTCAACAACGGCATGGTCGACCTCTACAACAAGATCGCAACCCTGCCGCAAAGCCTGCAGGACGAGATCAAGCGCGACCTGCATGCCTGCCACGAGCACCGGCCGGAACTGGCGATGGTCGACTCGGCCAAGGGAATCACCAATTTCCACTCGCCCAACGACATCATCGTGGACGCCTCCATGCCCGCCATGATCCGCAATGGCGGCAAGATGTGGGGTGCCGACGGCCGGCTGAAGGACGTCAAGGCCGTGATGCCGGAAAGCACTTTCGCCCGCATCTATCAGGAGATGATCAATTTCTGCAAATGGCATGGTGCCTTCGATCCACGCACCATGGGCACCGTGCCGAATGTCGGGCTGATGGCGCAGCAGGCCGAGGAATATGGCTCGCACGACAAGACCTTCGAGGTCCCCGAGGACGGCGTGGCCAACATCACCGATCTCGCGACCGGCGAGGTGCTGCTGAGCGAAACAGTCGAGCAGGGGGACATCTGGCGCATGTGCCAGGTCAAGGACGCCGCCGTTCGCGACTGGGTCAAGCTCGCGGTCACGCGCGCCCGCAATTCCGGCATGCCCGCTCTGTTCTGGCTGGACCCCTATCGCCCGCACGAGGCGCAGCTGATCGCCAAGGTGAAGGCCTATCTCGCCGAGCACGACACCACCGGCCTCGACATCCAGATCATGAGCCAGGTGCGCGCCATGCGCTACACGCTGGAGCGCGTGATCCGCGGCCTGGATACGATTTCCGTCACCGGGAACATCCTGCGCGATTATCTCACCGATCTCTTCCCCATCATGGAACTCGGCACCTCGGCCAAGATGCTGTCCATCGTGCCCCTGATGGCCGGCGGCGGCATGTATGAAACGGGCGCCGGCGGCTCGGCACCCAAACACGTGCAGCAATTGGTGGAGGAAAATCATCTGCGCTGGGATTCGCTGGGCGAGTTCCTGGCGCTGGCGGTCTCGCTCGAGGATCTCGGCATCAAGACGGGCAATACCAAGGCCAAGCTGCTCGCCAAGACGTTGGACTCCGCCACCGGCAAGCTCCTGGACAACAGGAAGTCCCCCTCGCCCCGCACCGGCGAATTGGACAATCGCGGCAGCCAATTCTATCTGGCCCTGTACTGGGCCCAGGAACTTGCCGCCCAGACGGAGGACCCGGCCCTGCAGGCGCAGTTCAAGCCGCTGGCCGAGGCGCTGGCGCGCGACGAGGCCAAGATCCTGGCCGAGCTCGCAGCCGTGCAAGGCAAGCCCGCGGATATCGGCGGCTATTATCTGCCCGACCGGCAGAAATGCGAGGCGGTGATGCGGCCGAGCGCCACCCTCAACGCCGTTCTGGCGCAAGCGGGAGCAGCGTAGAGCCGAGTTTAGCCCAACCGACAGTTGCGCTTGCATGAAGGAAGGCGGGACATGCGGAGTGTCGGCCGGAGGCTGACACTCCCACTCCCACTCCCGCTCAATACAAATGTGGTGCTGGCAGTGTGCCCATGCCGGTACGGCCCCCACCGGGGCGGCATTGCGCTGTCATAGGCACTCAAGCCCTGCGCGTTCCTCGCTCGCGGTCCCGGCCGGCCGGTATTGCCCTGGCCAAATCCGGTTGCATGGCTATGCTCCCGCCACCACTTCCAGCAGGACAAGTCCCATGAGCGATGAACTCGTCTTCTATACCAATCCGATGTCGCGCGGCCGCATTGCCCGCTGGATGCTCGAGGAAACCGGCCAGCCCTATCGCACCGAGATCCTCGACTTCGGCACCAGCATGAAATCGACCGACTATCTCGCCCTCAATCCGATGGGCAAGGTACCCGCGATTGCACATCGCGGCGTGGTCGTCACCGAGGGCGGCGCCGTCTGCGCCTATCTCGCCGATGCCTTTCCGCAGGCCGAACTGGCGCCCCCACCAGGCTCGCCGCAGCGCGGCCTCTATTATCGCTGGATGTTCTTCGCGGCCGGCCCGGTCGAGGCGGCAGTGACCAACAAGGCGTTGAACATCGAGATCCCCGACGAGCGCAAGCGCATGGTCGGCTATGGCTGCTATGCCGACGTGATCGACGCGCTCGACTATGCCGTCTCCCAGAACGAGTTCATCGCCGGCGATCGCTTCTCGGCGGCGGACGTCTATTTCGGCTCGCAGGTCGGCTGGGGCCTGATGTTCAAGACGATCGAACCGCGCCCGGCCCTCGCCGCCTATTGGCAGCGAATCGCCGGCCGTCCCGCCGCCATCCGGGCCCGCGAGATCGACGACAAGCTGGTCGCCGAGGCCAAGCAGGCACAGTCCTCCCAATAATCGCCCGTTTTCTGCCCGGCAAAAACAACAGGCGCCATCGCCGGCCGAACTTCCCCCAGCCGGATCGCGGTGCTATAGCCCCGCCGATATTTCCCAATCAATGAGGCTTGTACGATGGCGAAGATCAAGGTGGCCAATCCGGTCGTCGATATGGACGGCGACGAGATGACCCGGATCATCTGGCAGCAGATCAAGAACAAGCTGATCTTCCCCTATCTCGACCTCCAGCTCGACTATTACGACCTCAGTATCGAGAACCGGGACAAGACGCGCGACAGGGTCACCGTCGAGGCGGCCGAGGCCACCAAGCGCCATGGCGTCGCGGTGAAATGCGCCACCATCACGCCGGACGAGGCCCGCGTGAAGGAGTTCAATCTCCAGGAGATGTGGAAGTCGCCCAACGGCACCATCCGCAACATCCTCGGCGGCGTGATCTTCCGCGAGCCCATCATCTGCCGCAACGTGCCGCGCCTGGTACCGGGCTGGACTCAGCCCATCGTCGTCGGCCGCCATGCCTTCGGCGACCAGTATCGCGCCACCGACTTCCGTTTCCCCGGCAAGGGTACGCTGACCATCAAATTCGTCGGCGAGGACGGCTCGGTGATCGAGAAGGAAGTCTTCAAGTCGCCGGGTGACGGCGTGGCGCTCGCCATGTACAACCTCGACGAATCGATCCGCGAGTTTGCGCGCGCCTCGTTCAATTACGGCCTGCAGCGCAATTTCCCGGTCTACCTGTCGACCAAGAACACCATTCTCAAGGTCTATGACGGGCGCTTCAAGGACATCTTCGCCGAAGTATTCGCCAATGAATTCAAGGCCGAGTTCGACAAGCGCAAGCTGACTTATGAGCACCGCCTGATCGACGACATGGTCGCTTCGGCGCTGAAATGGTCGGGCGGCTATGTCTGGGCCTGCAAGAACTATGACGGCGACGTGCAGTCCGACATCGTGGCCCAGGGCTTCGGCTCGCTCGGGCTGATGACCTCCGTGCTGCTCAGCCCCGACGGCAAGACGGTGGAGGCCGAAGCCGCCCACGGCACGGTGACGCGCCATTACCGCGAACACCAGAAGGGCAAGGAGACCTCGACCAACTCCATCGCCTCGATCTTCGCCTGGACGCGAGGCCTTGCCCATCGCGCCAAGCTCGACGACAATGCCGAGCTCGCCAAGTTCGCCGCCACGCTGGAGAAGGTCTGCGTCTCAACCGTCGAGACCGGCTTCATGACCAAGGACCTGGCCCTGCTGGTCGGGCCCGACCAGAGCTGGCTGTCGACCACCGGCTTCCTCGACAAGATCGACGAGAACCTCAAGAAGGCCATGGCCTGACGCTGGAGCGCGGGCTTCTCAGCGACAGGCTTGCGTGTCGCGATGCCCGCTCTTCCCCTACTTCATCCGCCGTCCCCCTGTTCCCAGATGCGGACAAGATGTCCGCGCTCCGAAAAGGTTCGCTCCATGTCCGTCATCGACGCCCGCCTTGCCGAACTCGGCATCACCCTGCCCACCCCGGCCGCTCCTGTCGCCAACTATGTCGGCACGGTGCGCACCGGCAATCACCTCGTGATCTCCGGCCAGCTCTGCTTCAACAATGAGGGCAAGCTGGCCGCCACCGGCAAGCTCGGTACCGGCACGGTCACCGTCGAGGACGCCCGTGTCGCCGCCCGTTACTGCGCCATCAACATCCTGGCGCAGATCAAGGCTGCCGTCGGCTCGCTCGACAATGTGGTGCGCGTGGTCCGCCTCGGCGGCTTCATTGCCGCAGCGCCGGAATTCACCACCCATCCGATGGTGATGAACGGCGCCTCCGACCTGATGGTCGAGGTTTTCGGCGACAAGGGACGCCATGCCCGTTCCACCGTGGGCGTGCCCTCCCTTCCCCTCGATGCCACCGTCGAGGTCGAGGCGCTGATCGAAGTGGCCTGAGGTCGTGCATGGGGGGCGCGGCAACGGAACTCGGGCTGCGCCTCTTGCATTCGACGCGAATAGGCCCAGATTCCCCGGACAGGTATCCGTTGAGGGAATGCAAGCTTGAGCGACCAGGGCTTTACGATCAAGGCAGCTTCCTCGATCGAGGCCATCGGCCGCCAAGCCTGGGATCGCTGCGCCAATCCGCTCGTCTCCGCGCCCCAGGATTGCCTTTCCGGGCGCCGCCCGGGCGCCGAGGATGAAGCAGCCGCTCCCGATCCCTCGGCCGAGCACTTCAATCCCTTCATTTCCTACGATTTCCTGCATGCTCTCGAGGCGAGCGGCTGTGTCGGGGGACGTTCCGGCTGGACGCCCCTCCATCTGTTCGTCACCCATGACGACGGCCGGGTCGCCGGCGTCATGCCCGCCTATGGCAAGAGCCACAGCCAGGGCGAATATGTGTTCGATTGGGGCTGGGCCGATGCCTATGAGCGGGCTGGCGGGCAATATTACCCCAAGCTCCAGGTGAGCATCCCCTTCACGCCGGCGACGGGCCGGCGTTTCCTGGTCGCGCCGGGCGAGGATCCGGCCCTCGTTTCATCCGCACTGGTGAGGGGTGCCAAGGCTGCCCTGTCATCCATCGGCGGCTCCTCGATCCACGCCACCTTCATCGGCCATGACGACTGGCAGTGGCTCGGTGGCCAGGGCTTCCTGCAGCGCACCGACCAGCAGTTTCACTGGCTCAACGAAGGCTATGGCGATTTCGAGGCCTTTCTGGCTTCCCTCGCCTCCCGCAAGCGCAAGACCATCAAGCGCGAGCGCCGCGATGCGCTCGCGAACGGCATCACCATCGAGAGGCTGACCGGGGCCGATATCACGAAGGAGGCCTGGGACGCCTTCTACGCCTTCTACATGGATACAGGCTCGCGCAAATGGGGCCGCCCCTACCTCAATCGCAAATTCTACGCCCTCATCGGCGAAACCATGGCCGAGCATGTCCTGCTGGTGATGGCGCGGCGCGAGGGCCGCTACATCGCCGGGGCCATCAATTTCATCGGCTCCGATACGCTTTACGGCCGGAACTGGGGCTGCATCGAGGACCATCCCTTCCTGCATTTCGAGGTGTGCTATCATCAGGCCATAGAGTTTGCCATCGAGCGCCGCCTGCGGCGCGTGGAAGCCGGAGCCCAGGGCGAACACAAGCTGGCGCGCGGCTATCGGCCCGTGACAACCTATTCCGCCCATTATATTGCGGACCCTGGTTTTCGCCGGGCGGTCGACGACTATCTCGCGCATGAGCGCGCCGAGGTCGCGGCCCACCACGAAGCTCTCGACGAGGCAACGCCCTTCAGGAAAGGATAGCGGGTATGACCGCTTATGATCCCGACAACATCTTCGCCAAGCTGCTGCGTGGGGAAATTCCCAACCACACGCTCTACGAGGACGATCGTACCCTCGCCTTCCTCGACATCATGCCGATCGTCGACGGCCATAGCCTGGTGATCCCCAAGAAGCCCGCCCGCAACATCTTCGACGTGGAGCCGGAGGAACTGGCCTACCTCGCCCAGATCGCCCAGAAGGTCTCCCTGGCCGCCTGCAAAGCCTTCGGCGCGGACGGCCATACGCTGCGCCTGCATTCGGAAGTCTCGGGCGGGCAGGAAGTGCCGCATATCCATTTCCACATCCTCCCGATGAAGACGGGCGTTCCCGTCCGCCCCCGCGCCATGGCAGATCACGCCATCCTGGCCCAGCACGCCGCCAAGATCCGCGCCCTGCTGTAAAGCTTGGAGCGCGGACTTCTCAGCGACAGGAAACATGTCGCGATATCCGCTTCTTCTTTGCGGTCTGCCTCATGCAAGAGCGGACTGGAAGTCCGCTCTCCGACACCGCGACCACTCGACGAAACTTGCCTCGGCAAAATTTCTTGGCGCTTGATTCGCCTTGGCAAGTTTTTCTTCACCATCACGCGCAATAGTGATTCTCACCGAGGTCGCGTTGAGTTGGAGTTCGTCATGTTGGTCGCAAGTGCTGTCGATATCACTGTCGGCTGGCTTTGGCACACTGCCTACCGGGCCCGCCACCACTGGAAACTGAAGCGCGAAGGCGCCCTGGTCGCCGCCGGTTTCGTCGCTTTCGTCGGCGCCATCGACACGGCCCGCTCGATCCATGCGGCGCCGGCTGCGCCTGCCGAGGTCGCGGCGGTGGCAGCCCCGGCCCCCGTCACGACTCCGGTCATTGCCAATCTTGCCCCGGTGCCGGCTGCTCCTGCCCCTGTGCCCGCCGCCGATGCCAATTCGATGCAAGCGGCGGCCAACCCCCTCGCGCCGCAATTCCCGATCATCCAGGATCAGACCGGGTCGATCGACCAGGCGGATCCGATCGAGACCATCCTGCCGATGGATCCGGAAGCCCAGCGCGATGACCCCATCGCACGCAAGATCAACGAGCGTTTCGGCGAAGCCACCGAAGCGCCTGTGGTCAAGAAGCCCAAGCCCCGCCCGGTCAAGACCGCCGAAGCCAAGCCCTCCAAGCCTCCCGTCAAGCCAGCCAAGAAGAAGGCTGAGACCGTGGCCGAATAAGACAGGCTCATCGTCATTCAGAAGCAAGGCGGGTCAATGCCCGCCTTTTTTTGGGGGCGTTTCAGCCAGAGGCAAGTGCATCCATCGCTGAGCACTTACCTTTCTAACTCGTTGTTTTCACGTGACTTCATTATTTCGGATACCTCGATCAAATCGCAAGGCGCCTTTGCTTCGCCGCCGTTAAAATGACGTAAGGGAATGATCGTCGTCCCTGTTGCTCGGGCATGCAATCCTACCGTTTCATCATTGCCAAGAGCGCTCATCAAGCAGCAAACGAGCGGGAAAGCCCTGAAAATCGAGCGAAAACCGTGGCTTCGGCCGGCAAAACCATTGACATTTCCCCGCCTAACCCTATGGTCGCGCCGTCCGGGCCCCACCGATAGGGCCCTGTTTGTCCGTGCGGCGATGCGAGCCGCCCTCCGCCGTCCGATCGGGGCGGCCTCTGTTGGTTCGACATTTCCGCAATGAGCTTCGCTGAACTCGGTCTCTCTTCAAAGGTCCTCGCCGCTGTGGAAGCGGCCGGATACACCAATCCCACGCCCATCCAGGCCCAGGCCATTCCCCACGTGCTGCAGCGCCGCGATGTGCTCGGTATCGCCCAGACGGGCACGGGCAAGACGGCGGCCTTCACGCTGCCCATGCTGACGCTGCTGGAGAAGGGGCGCGCCCGCGCCCGCATGCCGCGCACGCTGATCCTGGAGCCGACCCGCGAGTTGGCAGCGCAGGTCCAGGAGAATTTCGATCGCTATGGCAGCAAGAGCGGCCTGTCGGTCGCCCTCCTGATCGGCGGCGTCTCCTTCGGAGACCAGGACGCCAAGATCACCCGCGGCGTCGACGTGCTGATCGCCACGCCCGGCCGCCTGCTCGATCACGTCGAGCGTGGCAAGCTGCTGCTCACCGGCGTGGAGCTTCTGGTCATCGACGAAGCCGACCGCATGCTCGACATGGGCTTCATTCCCGACATTGAGCGCATCTGCAAGCTGGTGCCCTTCACCCGGCAGACCCTGTTCTTCACCGCGACGATGCCGGCCGAGATCAAGCGCATCACCGACCAGTTTCTGCACAATCCGGTGCAGGTGGAAGTCGCCCGGCCCGCCACCGCGGCCGCCACGATCACCCAGGCGCTGGTGCACACCAAATCGACTCCCGCCGAAAAGCGCGTGACTCTGCGCCGCCTGATCCGCTCGGCGGAGAACCTCCAGAACGCCATCGTCTTCTGCAACCGCAAGTCGGAAGTCGCCATACTGCACCGGTCTCTGGTGCGCCACGGCTTCGGCGCCGTCGCTCTACATGGCGACATGGACCAGCGCGCCCGCATGGCCGCGCTCGACAGCTTCCGCAATGGCGAAATGCCGATTCTGGTGGCTTCAGACGTCGCGGCCCGCGGGCTCGACATTCCCGAAGTCAGCCATGTCTTCAATTTCGACGTACCCGTCCATGCCGACGATTATGTCCATCGTATTGGGCGCACCGGCCGTGCCGGCCGCTCCGGCTGGGCCTTCACGCTCGTTTCCTCGGCCGATGGCAAGCATGTCTCCGCCATCGAGACATTGACCGGCGCCAAGATCCCGTTCACGGGCGATCCGCCGCCGATCGAGGGCGACGACGAGGAAGAAATCCATGCCAAGCCGCGGCGTGGGCGCCGCGAGCGCGGCGGCAAGGCCGAGGAGCAGCGCCAGCACGGCAAGGTCCGCGAGGCGAAGCCCCCACGCGAGCGCGACGAGGCTCCCAAGGCTCCGCGCCACGAACCGCAGCCAACCTCCGAGCAGCGCCGTCCGCAATCCTCCAGGCCGCATCGTCGCGACGAGGACGATGGTCCGGTGGTGATCGGCATGGGCGACCACGTGCCGTCCTTCCTGCTCACGCCGATCCGGCGCAAGAGCAACGGCTAAGCCGGGAACTCCCTAGCAAAACGAACGAAGCGAGCTTGCCTCCTCCCCTTGCGGGAGAAGGAAATCGCGCTTCAAACCTGCTCCAATTCCACCAGCGTGCCCGAGAAATCCTTCGGATGCAGGAACAGGACCGGCTTGCCGTGGGCGCCGATCTTGGGCTGGCCATCGCCCAGCACCCGCGCGCCCGCCTGTTTCAGCTGGTCCCGCGTGGCGAGGATGTCGTCGACCTCGTAGCAGATGTGATGCATGCCCCCATCCGGGTTCTTCTCGAGAAACCGCGCGATCGGCGAGGCCTCGCCCAGGGGTTCCAGGAGTTCGATCTTGGTGTTGGGCAATTCGATGAAGACGACGGTGACGCCATGCTCGGGCAACGCCTGGGGCTGCGAGACATGCGCGCCGAGCGTATCGCGATAGACGGCGGTCGCAGCACCGAGGTCGCGCACCGCGATGGCGACGTGATTGAGGCGACCGATCATGCGCTTGCCCGCTTCTGGCCCGGCACGGCAAGAATGCCGCCGGTGAGCGCCTTGCGGACGCCGGTGCTGGAGGGAAAGGTCAAGGGCAATTCCTTCAGGGATCGAACCGCGAGATAGGCAAAGGCCTGTGCCTCCATCATCGACGCCGACCAGCCGAACTCGTCGGCCGTTCGCACGGGCACACCGGTCTCGGCGCGCAGGAAGTTGAGGATTGCCGGATTGCGGGCGCCGCCGCCGCAGACGATCCACAATTTCGGCTCGGCGGGCAGCCATTGCCGTGCCGCCGCCGCGCTGCGGGCCGTGAAGGCGGCCAGCGTCGCCACCGCATCGGGCGTGGCCAGGCTCATAACCGCCTCGCGGGAAAAGGCGTTGCGGTCGAGCGACTTGGGCGGCGCTTCACCGAAATAGGGATGCACCATCAACTGGCCGAGCACGGTCTCGTCGACCTTTCCGGCCAGGGCCTGCCGCCCGTCCTGATCGAGGGCGATGCCGGTTCGCTCCATCATCAAATCGTCGATCAGCGCGTTGGCAGGACCGGTGTCGAAGGCAATAGGATCGCGCCCCGTTGCAACATAGCTGACATTGCCGACACCGCCGAGATTGAGCACGGCGACGGGACCAGCGAGCTTGGCGGCCTGCACCAGGGCCTGATGGTAGACCGGCACCAGCGGCGCACCCTGCCCGCCCTCGGCGACGTCTGCGGCCCGCATGTCATAGACGGTCTGGATGCCGAGGCTGTCGGCGAGCGCTTGGCCGTCGCCGAGTTGCACGGTCAGCCGCTCTTGCGGGCGGTGCAGCACCGTCTGGCCGTGGAAGCCGATGACATCGATATCATCGGGGCTGAGATCATGGGCCTTGAGGAAATCGGAGACGACGTCGGCATGCTTACGGGTGATCAGCTGCTCGGCCGCCACTAGGGCGCCGGGACGCTCGTTGCGGCGTTTCATCGCCACGGCATCGGCCAGGGCTTGTCGCAGCAGGCTGCGTTCATCCTCGCTATAGGCGAGCTCGACCGTCGGTCCCATCTCGACGGCACCCTCGCCGTCGGTCTCGATCAGGGCGGCATCGATGCCGTCCATCGAGGTTCCGGACATCAGCCCGAGTGCCGTCATCATCGTCTTCATGCGCAAATCACCCGATTTCGCGGTCACCCTGTACCAAAGCGCCGACAAACCTGTTAGAGGGCGCTTAAAGCGTTTTGTGAACTGGCGGACACGCCAAGAATCGCAAAGACGCATCGAACCAAAGAGCTAGAGCAAACGGACGTTCCGTCCAAACGCGCTTTGCTCTAGACACCTATAAGCCGTTTGAAAGCGTTTGCCATGACCGCGTTAAAATCCGATTTCCTGCGCACCCTTACCGAGCGCGGCTTCATCCACCAGGTGTCGGATCTGGAAGGCCTCGACCAGAAGGCTGCCAGCGAGCGCCTGACCGCCTATGTCGGCGTCGACCTGACGGCAAGTTCGCTGCATATCGGCCATCTCGTGCCGATCATGATGCTGCATTGGCTGCAGAAAACCGGGCACCGCCCCATCACCCTGATGGGCGGCGGCACGACCCGCGTCGGCGACCCGTCCGGCCGCGACGAAACCCGCCGCATCCTGCCGCTCGAGCAGATCGAGGAGAACAAGAACAGCATCCTCAAGGTCTATGACAAGTTCATCGACTATTCCGACGAGCGGGCCATCCTGGTCGACAACGCCGAATGGCTGACCAAGCTCAACTATATCGAGATGCTGCGCGACATCGGCCGCCACTTCTCGGTCAATCGCATGATGTCCTTCGATTCGGTGAAACTCAGGCTCGACCGCGAGCAGGAACTTTCCTTCATCGAATTCAATTACATGATCCTGCAAGCCTATGATTTCGTGGAGCTTTCCAGGCGCTACGGCTGTGCGTTGCAGATGGGCGGCTCCGATCAGTGGGGCAACATCATCAACGGCATCGATCTCGGCCGCCGCATGGGCACGCCCCAGCTCTACGCCCTCACCTGCCCGCTGCTGACCACGGCCTCGGGCGCCAAGATGGGCAAGACGGCCGCCGGCGCGGTCTGGCTCAACGAGGACATGCTCTCGGCCTATGACTACTGGCAGTACTGGCGCAACACGGAGGACGCCGATGTCGAGCGCTTCCTCAAGCTGTTCACCACCCTGCCGCTCGACGAGATCGCCCGTCTTGCCGCCCTCGGCGGCTCGGAGATCAACGAGGCCAAGAAGCGCCTGGCCACCGAGGCGACCGCCCTCGTCCATGGCCGCGACAAGGCCGACGCGGCCGAGGAGACCGCGCGCAAGACCTTCGAGGAAGGCACGCTGGCCGGCGACCTGCCGAGCTTCGAACTGGCGGGCCTAGCCGAGGGCGTCGGTGTCCTCAACGCTTTCGTGCAGGCGGGCCTGGTTCCATCGACCAGCGAGGCGCGCCGCCAGATCGCCAGCGGCGGCCTCAGGGTCAACGACGCGGCGATCAGCGATCCCAAGGCCGTGCTGGGCAAGGGCGACGTTACCGCCGACGGCGTTATCAAGCTCTCGCTCGGCAAGAAGAAGCACGTGCTGGCAAGGCCGATATGACCTCGGAGCGCGGACATCNGCATGCTAAAAAGGAAGAGCGGACAGGATGTCCGCGCTCCAGCAGGATTTACTCGCCCTTCCGCTGCGCCTGTAGCGAGGCCTGATAGGCCTTGGCCTGCTTGCGGTAATAGATGACGCCGAAGGGAATGGTCGCCAGATAAGCGACGGTAAGCGAGGTCAGCGACTCCCAGGGATAGAGCGCCAGCAGCATCACCACCACCACGGCCACCACGAAGATCGGCAGCACCCATTCGCGCGGAATGCGGTTGCCCAGCTTCTTGCCCGAGAAGGTGGGGATGGTGGAGATCATCAGGAAGGCGATGAGCAGCACATAGGCGAGCTCATATTTGGCATGGCTCGGCTCATGGGTGAGGCCGAGGAAATCGAGATAGATCGGCAACAGCACCGTGCAGGCCCCGGCCGGTGCGGGCATGCCGGTAAAAAAGTTCGCCTGGAAGGCCGGCCGGTTGGGATCGCCGCTGGTCACGTTGAAGCGGGCGAGACGCAGCACCATGCAAATGGCGAAGACCAGCGAGCCGATCCAGCCGATCGATCGCAGATCGTGCAATCCCCAGAAATAAAGGACGATGCCGGGAACCACGCCGAAATTCACGAAATCGGCAAGCGAATCGAGTTCCGCCCCGAATTTCGAAGTGCCCTTGAGATAGCGCGCCACGCGTCCGTCGACACCGTCCAGCAGCGCCGCGACCACGATGCAGCCGATGGCGAGGTCGAGCTTGTTCTCGATGGCCAGGCGAATGGCCGTCATGCCCGCGCAAAGCGCGAGCAGCGTGATCATGTTGGGAATCAGCACGCGCAGCGGAATGGCACGCCGCCTCGGGCCCTCCGGATCCGGACTTCCTGGCTGGAAAGGCGGGAAGAGCGGGTCCATGGTCAGCCGACGCGATGGGTCAGATTCGGCATCGCCGCATTGGCATCCGCCAGGATCGTTTCTCCAGCCACCATCTTCTGGCCGATGCCGACCAGGGGGCGCACCCCTTCCGGCAGATAGACGTCGACACGCGAACCGAAGCGGATCATGCCCAGGCGCTGGCCGACGGCGACATGCTCGTTCTCATTGGTCCAGCAGACGATGCGCCGCGCCACAAGGCCGGCGATCTGCACCACGCCGTAGCGGGTGGCACCGGTATCGATGATGAAGCCGTTGCGCTCGTTGTCCTCGCTGGCCTTGTCGAGATCGGCATTGAGGAACTTGCCCGGCTTGTAGGCGATCTTGGTGATCGTCCCCGTCACCGGGCTGCGGTTCACGTGGCAATCGAAGACGTTCATGAAGATCGAAACGCGCAGCAGCGACTGGCTGGCCAGCCCCAGTTCGGGCGGCGGCAGCACGTTGGCGATCTGGCTGACCACGCCGTCGGCCGGCGAGACCACCAGGCCCTCGCGTACCGGCGTCACCCGCTGGGGATCGCGGAAGAAATAGGCGACCCAGGCCGTGATGATCAAAAGCGGCCAGAACAGAACCTTGATCCATCCCAGCGCAATCAGCGTGGCTACGCCCGCGATCGCCAGGAAAGGGTAGCCTTCGCGGTTGATCGGCACCAGGACTTTGCGGATGGAGGCGGCAAGCGACATAGGCAGGGTTCCAGTTTAGGCCCTGCCTATCGCATGCAGCGGATAAAGACCAGAGCATGTCGTTATCGACAAGAGTGGCTGCCCGCACCTTGTGCAAACTGAAATGGCTGATACAGTTCTGGGCAGCCGAACGTCAGAAGAGGTCGCTTTATGCCAGAGGACGCCCCACAAGCGGGAGCGAGCCGGACACCCGTTGTTCAACTCGACAATATTCACAAGAGTTTCGGCCTCCTGGAAGTCCTCAAAGGCGTTTCCCTTACGGCCCATGAAGGCGATGTCATCGCCCTGATCGGAGCGTCGGGCTCGGGCAAGAGCACGATGCTGCGCTGCACGAATCTGCTGGAGGTTCCCAATTCCGGCCGCATCCTGATCGGAAACGAGGAGATTCGCCTGAAGCCGGACGGCCATGGCGCCATGTCGGTCGCCGATCAGAAGCAGCTCCAGCGCATCCGCAGCCGCCTGGGCATGGTGTTCCAGAGCTTCAATCTGTGGGCGCATCGCACCGTGCTCGAAAACGTCATCGAAGCACCGGTGCATGTCCTCGGCGAGAACAAGGCAGAGGCCATCGCCCATGCCGAGCAATTGCTGCACAAGGTCGGCCTCTACGCCAAGAAGGACGTCTATCCCGCCTTTCTCTCCGGCGGCCAGCAGCAGCGCGCGGCGATCGCTCGCGCCCTTGCCATCCGCCCCAAGGTGATGCTGTTCGACGAGCCGACCTCGGCGCTCGACCCGGAACTGGTCGGCGAAGTGCTCAAGGTCATCCGCGATCTCGCAGCAGAGGGCCGCACCATGCTGCTGGTGACCCATGAAATGGCCTTCGCCCGCGATGTCGCCAACCATGTGATGTATCTTTACAACGGCAATGTCGAGGAGGAGGGCCCACCCCAGAAGGTGTTCGGCAATCCCAACAGCGAGCGTTGCCGTCAATTCGTCACGCCGCGCCAGCACTAGGGCTAGGGCGGCCTGCGAGGCAAGCGTTTCCGCTTGACGGAAAAGTTCGGGGGGCAGGAGGGCACCAGGACTCGCGCATCAGGTACAACAATCCAAGAAAACCTAGAAAAAACAGCCATCTATCAGGGGACCAAAATGAAACACTTCAGCGCCAAACTCCTCATGGCGAGCGCTTTCTTTTGTAGCGCGGCCTTCGCTTCGGCCCAGGCAGATACCATCAAGGTCAGCGTCGCGGCCGAGCCCTACCCGCCCTTCGCGTCAAAGGATGCCTCCGGCCAGTGGGTCGGTTTCGAGGTCGATCTGGCCAAGGCCGTCTGCAAGGCCGCCAAGCTCGATTGCGAGATCGTCGCCACGGCCTGGGACGGCATCATCCCTGCCCTGATCGCCAAGAAGATCGATGTGATCTGGGCTTCCATGACGATCACGCCGGAACGCTCGGCCCAGATCGGCTTCACCATCCGCTACTACAACACCCCCCCCGAGTTCATCGGCAACAAGGCCGACAAGTTCGACTTCACGCCGGAGGGCATGAAGGGCAAGTCGATCGGCGTGCAGACCAGCACCATCCACGCCCAATATGTCCAGAAGACCTACCCCGACGCCGACATCAAGAGCTATGGCACCCAGGACGCCGCCAATGCCGACCTCGCGGCCGGCCGTCTCGACCTGGTGATGGCCGACGCCGCCGCACTCGACGACTTCCTGGCCGGCAAGGACGGCCAATGCTGCGAGATGAAGCAGTTCCCCAAGGATCCGGTCTTCGAAGCTGGCGTCGGCGGCGGCCTGCGCAAGGAGGATACCGATCTGAAGGCCAAGCTCGATGCCGGCATCAAGGCGGTCTATGCCGATGGCGAATTCGACACGATCCAGAAGAAATACTTCAAGTACGACGTCGGCACGCCGCCGAAGTGAGATAGGCAGTCCGGTTCACTCCTGCTGAACTGAACCGGGCTTTCTCCGGCCGGCCTGAGAATTCGGGCCGGCGCCTTTTCTTCCTGCGGGGTCGGGCGTGGAAGCTTTCTGGAATCTCCTGATGTCCGGATGGGGCGTATCGTTGCTCCAGGGCCTGGTCATCACCATCGAAATCTCGGTCGGCGGCTATCTGACCGGCCTCGTCATCGGCGGCTTGGTTGCCTGGGCCAAATTGCGCGGGCCGCGCTGGCTGGTCGCGCTCGCCAATGGCTATTCCACCATCTGTCGTGCCGTGCCCGAGGTGCTGCTGATCCTGATCCTCTATTATGCCGGCCAGCAGGGGCTCAATGCCCTGATGGCCTGGCTCGGCTATGGCACGCTGGGAATCGGCGGTTTCTTCGCGGCCATCACCGTGCTCGGCGTGGTCAATGGTGCCTATACCTCGGAGATTCTGCGCGGTGCCGTGCTTGCCTTGCCGAAGGGGCAGATCGAGGCGGCCCGTGCCTATGGCATGCATGGCTTCGGCCTGTTCCAGCGCGTCATCCTGCCCTTGATGATTCCCTTCGCCTTTGCCGGCCTGACCAATCTCTGGATGACGATGCTGAAGGATTCGGCCCTGATCTTCGTGGTCGGCTACAACGAGCTTACCTTCACGGCCGTGCAGGCGGCGGCCTCGACGCGCATGTATTTCCCCTTCCTGCTGCTCTGCGGCGCGATCTATTACGCGCTGACGCAATTCTCCAACATCTTCATCAAAATGTTCGAGCGTCACATCCGGCGCTGGACTCCCAAGCTGGGGTGACCATGTCCGCGGATCTGGCAAGCTGGTTTTTCGAGAATTTCGGCTGGATCGGCAAATATTGGCCGGCCATCCTCAGCGGTTTCTTCACCACGCTGAAACTGCTGTTCTTCTCGCTGCTCTTCGGTTTTCCCCTGGCGGTGCTGGTGGGCTTCGGCCGGGTTTCCAAGAACAAGCTGATCTATGCCATCGCCTCCAGCTTCGTGTCGGTCATCCGCGGCACGCCCCTGCTGGTGCAGATGTTCGTCTATTACCAGGGCCTGGGCTCGCTCTTTCCCGCCATCCCCGGCATCCGGCAATCCTTCATCTGGCCGGTCCTGAAGGACGGCTATTATTACGTCATCTTCGCCCTGGTGCTGAGCGTGGGCGGCTATGTCGGAGAAGTCGTGCGCGGCGCGCTGCTGTCGGTCCCGCGCGGCGAACTGGAAGCGGCGCGGGCCTATGGCTTTCGTGGTTTTGCGCTGGTGCGCCGCATCTGGCTGCCCCGCGCCATGCAGGCGATGATGCCGACCTTTGCCGGTGAGACTGTGCTCTGCCTGAAATCGACCGCCCTCGCCTATCTGGTCAGCGTCCAGGATCTCCTGGGCCAGATCAACATCATCCGCTCGCGCGAGGCGATCACCTATACGCCTTTGCTGGTGGTGGCGATCGGCTACCTCATCACCACGCTGGTGATCGAAGCCATCTACCGGCGCCTGGAGGCCGGCTTCGCCAAGACGGTGAAGCCGCACTGAGGCGGCGCATCACGGAGTGCCGGCCTCGCAGTTCCGGCACTTGATGGTGCGAGGTCGACGACCTCCAGCCGACAGATGCAGCCTATCCAAGAGTGTCGACCAGAGGTCGACACTCCAAGCCACCCTTTTCGCGGGAGCCGGATTTCAGCCGTGCCAGCGTAGCGACATGCAGGACAGGCCCGCGTCGATCTTGGCGATCTGCGAAGTCGGCAGCCGGACGACGCTATAGCCCTCGGCTTCGAGCAGGGCCGCCGTACGCGGATAATCGATGCCGACGAAGACCCGGTCGTTCACCCTGAGCGCGTTGGCACCCGCCTCCTCGCCTTCCGGCGTCAGCAGCACCCGCATGCCCTCGAACACACCGGAGGCGGCGAGACGGGCGGTCGACAGCATGGTGGTGTCGTCGAGCAGCGAACAGTCGGACTTGAAATGCAGGACGCCTGGCGGCGTGGTGACGACGACGCCCTTGCGGCCGAGTTCGGCCAGCAGAGCAATCAGCTCCTCCGCCCCTTCCCGCGTGGTGCGGTCGGAGAGGCCGATCATCACCGCCTGGGGCGTCACCAGCACGTCGCCGCCATCGACGAAACCGGGCCCCTGCAACGCCAGGACCTTCTTGAAGCGCGCGCGCAACACGGGCGTGATCTCCGCCGTCTCGCCGAAACGGCTCTGGGCGCCGACCCGCAGCAGGATCGCTCCCTCGGGAAACACCAGGGCCGGATCCTCCACGAACAGCGAATCCGGAAACGCCTCGAGGGCAGGCAGAACTTCCACGGCAACCCCTGCGGCCTGCAAGGCCTCGATGTAGAGACGATGCTCGGTCGTGACGCCCTCATGGGTCGGCGCACCACGATCCTCGGCCCGCAGGCCCTGGGTCACGCTCACCGGTGGCAGGCGCACGATGGCATTGTCGAAAGCATAGACGGGAAAGGCGCTCATGCTCGCTCCGATCGAAAGGGATTGAAGTCCGCCGGTATCACTCTTCCGGCGGACGGTATTGAATGACCTGGGTCCACAGCCCATAGGCAGCAACGGCCGCGAACATCAGGCCCCAGAACTGGTTGCCATTGTAGAGCTCGACCCCGGCCCAGGCCGCGGGCAACACGCAGAGCAGCACCCGGACCCAGAGCGGCCTCATCCAGTTCGGCGTGTTGGGCTGGGCCATCGGCTCAGCCCTCGGCCAGCGCCGCGGCGATGGCATCGAGCGCACTCTGGGCCTTGGACCCGTCGGGGCCGCCGGCCTGCGCCATGTCGGGCCGTCCGCCACCGCCCTTGCCGCCGAGCGCCTCGGAACCCTTGCGCACGAGATCGACGGCATTGAAGCTGTCGGTCAGGTCCGCCGTCACGCCGACGACGAGGCCGGCGCGGCCGTCCTCGGAGGTCGCCACGATGGCGACGACGCCCGAACCCACCTGCTTCTTGCCCTCGTCCGCCAGCGCCTTGAGGTCCTTCAGCTCGATGCCGGTGACGGCCTTGGCCAGCAGCCTCGTCTTGCCGACCGTGCGGATCTCGCTGTCGCCCCCGCCGCCGCCCATGGCGAGCTTCTTGCGCGCCTCGGTTAGCTCGCGTTCGAGCTTGCGGTTCTCCTCGACCAGGGTGGCTAGGCGATCGCCCGCTTCCGCCACGGGCGTACGCAGCACGTCGGCCAGGCCCTGAAGCAGGCGGCTCTCATTGACCAAATGCTGGCGAGCCCCCTCCGCCGTCATCGCCTCGATGCGGCGCACGCCGGCCGCGACAGCGCCGTTGGAGACGATGCGGATCAGGCCGATGTCACCGGTGCGCCGCACATGGGTACCGCCGCACAGTTCCACCGACCAAGCCTTGTTTGAAGAATCGGCCTTGTTCGAGCCGGGCTGGCGCTGGCCCATCGAGACGACACGAACCTCGTCGCCGTATTTCTCGCCGAACAGCGCGCGGGCACCGGAGGCGATCGCATCGTCCACGCTCATCAGATGCGTGGTGACCTCGCTGTTGTCGAGCACGATGGCATTGGCAAGGTCCTCGATCTCCTTGATTTCCTCGTCCGAGATCGGCTTGGGATGCGAGAAGTCGAAGCGCAGACGGTCGGGCGCCACCAGCGAGCCCTTCTGCGCGACGTGATCTCCCAGCGTCAGGCGCAGCGCCTCATGCAGCAGGTGCGTGGCCGAGTGATTGGCCCGGATCGCGGAACGCCTGACATGGTCGACGACGAGTTCGAGCGGCTCCTGAACCTTGAGCGTGCCCTCCTCGACGGTGACGGCATGCACGAACAGATCGCCGAGCTTCTTCTGGGTGTCGGTCACCGCCACCTTCAAGCCCGTGGCCTGCACCGTGCCCGTATCGCCCTGCTGGCCGCCGGACTCGCCATAGAATGGCGTCTGGTTGAGGATCAGGAAGCCCTTGTCACCCTGCGCCAGGTGATCGACCGGCTTGCCGTCCTTGACCAGGGCCAAGGCCACGCCTTCGGCGCTCTCCGTCTCATAGCCGAGGAATTCGGTGGCGCCGACCTGCTCGCGCAGGCCGAACCAGACGGTCTCGGTGGCCGCATCGCCCGATCCGGCCCAGGCGGCGCGCGCCTTGGCCTTCTGCTGCTGCATGGCGGCCTGATAGCCCTCGAGATCGACCGAAATGTTGCGGGCGCGCAGCGCATCCTGCGTGAGGTCGAGCGGGAAGCCATAGGTGTCGTAGAGGGTGAAGGCGACATCGCCCGAGAAGACCTGGCCGTCGCCGAGCTTCAAGGTCTCGGCGTCGAGCAAGGCAAGGCCCCGCTCCAGCGTGCGCCGGAAACTGGTTTCCTCCAGGCGCAGGGTCTCGCTGATCAGGGCTTCGGCCCGCACGAGCTCGGGATAGGCGGCGCCCATCTCGCGCACCAGTGCCGGCACCAGCTTCCACATGACGGGTTCCTTGGCGCCGAGCAGGGAGATGTGGCGCATGGCGCGCCGCATGATGCGACGCAGCACATAGCCCCTGCCCTCGTTCGATGGCAGCACGCCGTCGGCGACCAGGAAGGAGGAAGCACGCAGATGGTCGGCAATGACGCGGTGGCTGGCCAGAGCCGGGCCTTCGGCCGGCACGCCGATCGCCTCGACCGACGCACGGATCAGGGCCTGGAAGAGATCGATGTCGTAATTGTTGTGCTTGTTCTGCAGCACGGTGGCGATGCGCTCGAGACCCATGCCGGTATCGATCGAGGGATGCGGCAGGTTGACACGCTCGCCGCCCACCAGTTCCTCGAACTGCATGAAGACGAGATTCCAGATCTCGATGAAGCGGTCGCCATCCTCGTCCGGCGAACCGGGCGGGCCACCCCAGATGTGGTCGCCGTGATCGTAGAAGATTTCCGAGCACGGACCGCAGGGACCGGTGTCGCCCATGCGCCAGAAATTGTCTGAGGTCGGGATGCGGATGATGCGGTCATCCGGCAGTCCGGCGATCTTCTTCCACAGCCGATGGGCTTCGTCATCCTCGGAGAACACCGTCACCAGGAGCTTGGACGCCGGCAGGCCGAAATCCTTGGTGATCAGGTTCCAGGCGAGCTCGATCGCGCGATCCTTGAAATAGTCGCCGAAAGAGAAGTTTCCGAGCATCTCGAAGAAGGTGTGATGCCGGGCCGTATAGCCGACATTGTCGAGATCATTATGCTTGCCGCCGGCGCGTACGCATTTCTGCGAAGTCGCGGCGCGCGAATAGGGACGCTTCTCGATGCCGGTGAAGACGTTTTTGAACTGCACCATGCCGGCATTGGTGAACATCAGGGTCGGATCGTTGCGCGGCACCAGCGGCGAGGACGCCACGGCTTCGTGGCCGTTCCGCACGAAATAGTCGAGGAAGGTGGATCGGATCTCGTTGACGCCGCTCATGCCCAATTTGCCTATTTGGCCCAAGTGCCTGTTTGGCTGGTCCCTTCCTTACGGCCTGGCCAGCAATCATGGTGGTGGGGCGTTGTAGCGAGGCTGTTTCGGCCTGTCGAGGCGCTCATTCACGAAAAACCCGCCTGCCGGGCCTGACAGGCGGGTTTTTCAGGACCAAGCGGCAAGGATCGCTCCCCGAACCTGCGGGGGACGGCAGCCGCCTCAATCGTCCTCGGCGTCCGCCGGATCGATATTGTCGAGGATGCGTTCGGCGATCAGGCCGGCATTCTGGCGAATCTGGCCCTCGATCTTGTCGGCGACATCCGGATTGTCCTTGAGGAACTGCTTGGCGTTCTCGCGGCCCTGGCCGAGGCGCTGGCTCTCATAGCTGAACCAGGCACCGGACTTCTCGACCACCCCGGCCTTGACGCCGAGATCGATCAACTCGCCCACCTTCGAGACGCCCTCGCCATACATGATGTCGAATTCGATCTGCTTGAAGGGCGGCGCCACCTTGTTCTTGACCACCTTCACTCGGGTCTGGTTGCCGACCACCTCTTCCCTGTCCTTGATCGCGCCGATACGGCGGATGTCGAGGCGGACCGAGGCGTAGAATTTCAGGGCGTTGCCGCCCGTGGTGGTTTCCGGGCTGCCATACATCACGCCGATCTTCATGCGGATCTGGTTGATGAAGATGACCATCGAGTTGGAACGCCCGATCGAGGCCGTCAGCTTGCGCAGCGCCTGGCTCATCAGGCGGGCTTGCAGGCCTGGCTGCACATCACCCATCTCGCCTTCGATTTCGGCCTTGGGCGTCAACGCCGCGACGGAGTCGATCACGATGACGTCGATCGCACCCGAGCGCACCAGCGTGTCGCAGATCTCGAGCGCCTGCTCGCCGGTATCGGGCTGCGAGATCAGCAATTCATCGAGATTGACGCCGAGCTTGCGGGCATAGACCGGATCGAGCGCATGTTCGGCGTCGATGAACGCGCAGACACCGCCCCTCTTCTGGGCCTCGGCGACGCTATGCAGCGCCAGCGTGGTCTTGCCCGAGGATTCCGGCCCGTAGATCTCGATGACCCGGCCCTTGGGCAAGCCGCCGACACCGAGCGCGATGTCGAGACCAAGAGAACCGGTGGAGATCGCCTCCACCTCCATCGTCTTGGTACCCTTGCCGAGCCGCATGATCGAGCCCTTGCCGAAGGAGCGTTCGATCTGTGATAGGGCGGCGTCGAGCGCCTTCGTCTTGTCCATGGAGCTTCCTTCGACCAAGCGCAGCTGCGTCTGACTCATATGCCCGTTTCCCTATCAAGCACGAACGGATTCGTCATCCGGACCAATCAATTTCCAACACCGGGCTGCAATCTTGTCGCAATTCGAAGCCCCGTGGCGCTATGTACCCATTTTGTTCTCGTTAACGCAAGTTCTATTTTTGTTCTCAAATTTCTTATTTAACAAAAGCTGATCACCAGGCGGCTTGCGATAAATCATCATACCATTGCACCGATCAGGCTTGCGCCCCAAGCCCCTCCCCGTCCAAACTCCTCGCCGGCAGGATGCGCCGGCAACCCGATCGGCAAATGCGGGACAGGAAACGGGACGATTGCAATGACGAATGCGCAGGAAAGCGTCGGCTTCATCGGAGTCGGCTATATGGGCCATGGCATGGCCAAGAACATCGTGGAGAAGGGCTATGCGCTGACGGTGATGGGGCATCGCAACAGAGCGCCGGTGGAGGATCTCGTGGCGCGCGGCGCAAAGGAAGCCAAGACCCCGCGCGAGATCGGCGCCGCTTCCAGCATCGTCTTTCTGTGCGTCACCGGTTCGCGGCAGGTCGAAGCACTGATACGGGGTCCCGACGGGCTCAAGGCCGGCCTGAAGCCGGGCTCCGTCGTCGTCGACTGCTCGACTTCCGATCCGAACTCGACCCTGGCGCTCGCTGCCGAACTCGCCGAAGCCGGCATCGACTATGCCGATGCCCCGCTCGGCCGCACGCCGAAGGAGGCGTGGGAAGGCACGCTCGACACCATGGTCGGCGCCAGCGACGCCCTGTTCGAGCGCCTAAAGCCGGTGATATCGACCTGGGCCGGACGCATCGTGCATATCGGCGGCACGGGCGACGGCCATCGCATGAAGCTGCTCAACAACTTCGTGTCGCTGGGCTATGCCGCCCTCTATGCGGAGGCCCTCGCCTTGTCGCAGAAGGTCGGTATCACGCCCAAGCGTTTCGACAGCGTCATTCGCGGCGGGCGCATGGATTGCGGCTTCTACCAGACCTTCTCGCGCTGGGTGCTGGAGGGTGACGAGAACGCCCACAAATTCACCATCGCCAATGCCTTCAAGGACCTGACCTATCTGGAGGCGATGGCGGATGCGGCCGGGCTGGTCAATCCGATCGGCAATGCGGTGAAGAACTCGTTCGGCGTGGCGATGGCCGCCGGCGGCGCCGAGCGCTACGTGCCGATGCTCACCGACTATATCGGCCGCCTGAACGGCACCGATCTCGTCCCGGCCAACCAGAACTGACCGGACACCAGATGCGGAACGCCGCGCTCCTTCGTGAGCGCGGCGTTCATGTTTCCATCTGTATAAACCAGGTCAGAAGGTACGGCGTAAGCGCACGCCGGCACCGACAGCGTCAACCGTCTTGCTGTTCAGCCCTTCCGGGTCCTTGTTCTGGTACCAGACTTCGGCACCGGCGATGAAGCCCTTGACCACGGTGTAGTTCACCTGACCGCCAACGACATAGTAGTTGAAATTGTCGGTGATATTGGACGCGATGCGCGGTGCGTCGAAGTGCAGATAGCCGCCGAACAGGATGGCTTGCAGGTTCTTGGTCACGTTGAGACCGGCCTCGCCCTGCACGGCAAAGCCCTTGGCGCTATCGAGATCATGGATCGCGCCGTTGGTTATGTAGGCGTCCGTGCCTCCAAAACCCAGGGTGGACGAGCCGTTCGGCTGGGAACCACCGACGCCGAGATATTTCACCGCTCCGTCCGCGTAACTCGCTTCGGCTGCGATGTAGGCGCCCTCGATAACCGGTAGGTTGACGTTGCCGCCAACACCGATCGAATAGCCATATTTCGTACTGTAGCCGGCCGTTGCGCTGCGATTCTGATGAAGGGCGCCCATCACCTGGAAACGGCCCCACCCGTTCTTGTTGTCGTCATAGCCGATGACGCCGACGATATCCGGCATCTGAGCACCGCCGACACCACCGGCAACCGTGACGCCGTTGACCACGACATTGTTTCCGTAGACCGAGGCATTGGCACGGTGATCGCGGCCGTCTTCGATCGACAGGGTGGCGTAGGCCTTGTCGAACTGCGCCGTATAGCTGATCAGGTTGCGTCGGCCCTGCTCGCCGAAATAGGGCGCGAAGAACTCGGCCTGATAATTGGGGTCGTAGAAGGCATAGGGCGACCAGGCGTAACCGGCCGTCAGGCCGCCGAACTGCAGATAGGCCTGGCGCACCTGGAAGGTGTCATGCGTGGCCGCCCCCGCATTCGACTCGGCCTGGAGTTCGAAGAAGGAGCGCAGCATGCCCCAGTCGGTCTGGGTGCGCGCATCGAAGCGGATGCGGGCGTTGGTCCGGAACTGCGTCT
The DNA here is from genome assembly GCF_052045555.1 of Labrys sp. 22185. Classification (NCBI taxonomy): domain Bacteria; kingdom Pseudomonadati; phylum Pseudomonadota; class Alphaproteobacteria; order Hyphomicrobiales; family Xanthobacteraceae; genus Labrys; species Labrys sp. 22185. The sequence continues at coordinate 222,913 of NZ_JBQEPH010000008.1, forward strand.
GGCTGATGTTGCGCTTGCCCGTTGCATTGCTGGGCGCCTGCGCAAACCAATAGTCGGCCCGGATCTGGCCGCTGATCTTCAGGCAGGTGTCGGTGCCCGGAATATAGAAGAAGCCCGGACCAAACGCCGTACATACCTTCACATATTCGACAGCCTCGCCCTTGCTCATCGGCAAGTCCGCGGCAGAAGCCGCAACAATGCTAAGAAATCCGGCGCCGGCACCGAGTAAAATTGCACGAATAGACATGGAAATACCCCGATCTCATAAGTCGACCCTTTCAAAAGGGCCTCTCTCTTCGGCAAGCCGGCAAAGCAATATTGGGCATACCGAAGAGGCGCGGTCGTTGTGCACCGCGATATCGAAGCTTTCCTCCCAGGCGAGACATTACACAATGTTAAGGTGAGTCACCGTTCTGACACAAAAGGGCTTTGTCCATGACAGTTGCGAATTCGCAACAGCACGCAAGACGTGCATGAAAAAGGCCCCTCCCTTTTCAGGAAGAGGCCTCGCCGAAAAAGTGGGGATGAGTGAACTCAACCGAGGTTGAGTTCCTTGAAGAAGTCGTTGCCCTTGTCGTCGATGACGATGAAGGCCGGGAAGTCCTCGACCTCGATGCGCCAGACCGCCTCCATGCCGAGTTCGGGATATTCGAGCACCTCGACCTTCTTGATGCAGTCCTGGGCGAGGCGCGCGGCCGGGCCGCCGATCGAGCCGAGATAGAAGCCGCCATGCTTGGCGCAGGCCTCGCGGACCTGGGCGGAGCGGTTGCCCTTGGCCAGCATCACCATCGAGCCGCCCGCCGCCTGGAACTGGTCGACATAGCTGTCCATGCGCCCGGCCGTGGTGGGGCCGAAGGAACCGGAAGCATAGCCGGCCGGCGTCTTGGCCGGGCCGGCATAGTAGACCGGGTGGTTCTTGAGGTAGTCGGGCAGCCCTCCCCCCGCTTCCAGACGTTCGCGCAGCTTGGAATGGGCGAGGTCACGGGCCACGATGATGGGCCCCGTCAGCGACACACGCGTCTTCACCGGATGGCGCGACAGGGTCTCCAGGATATTGGACATCGGCTGGTTGAGATCGATCTTCACCACCGCTCCGCCGAGCTTGCTCTCGTCGATCTCGGGCAGGAAGCGCGCCGGATTGTGCTCGAGCTCTTCCAAGAAGACGCCGTCGCGGGTGATCTTGCCCATGGCCTGGCGGTCGGCCGAGCAGGAAACGCCGAGCCCGATCGGCAGGCTGGCGCCGTGGCGAGGCAGGCGGATGACGCGGACGTCGTGGCAGAAATACTTGCCGCCGAACTGGGCGCCGACCCCAAGCGACTGGGTGAGCTTGTGCACTTCCTTCTCGAGCTCGAGGTCGCGGAAGGCATGGCCGAGTTCGGAGCCCTCGGTGGGCAGGCTGTCGAGATAGCGCGCCGAGGCCAGCTTCACCGCCTTCAGCGTGAGTTCGGCGGAGGTGCCGCCGATCACCACGGCCAGATGATAGGGCGGGCAGGCCGCGGTGCCGAGCGTGAGGATCTTTTCCTTCAGGAAGGCGATCAGGCGGTCCTTGGACAGGATCGAGGGCGTGGCCTGGTAGAGGAAGGTCTTGTTGGCCGAGCCGCCGCCCTTGGCGACGAAGAGGAACTTGTAGGCCTCCTCCCCTTCCGCGGAAATGTCGATCTGCGCCGGCAGATTGGTCTTGGTGTTCTTCTCCTCGAACATCGACAGCGGCGCCAGCTGCGAATAGCGCAGGTTCTTCTTCTCATAGGCGTCGCGGATGCCTTGGGCGATGGCGCCCTCGTCCTCACCGTCAGTCCAGACCTTGCGGCCCTTCTTGGCCATCACGATCGCCGTGCCGGTATCCTGGCACATGGGCAGCACGCCGCCGGCGGCGATATTGGCATTCTTGAGGAGGTCATAGGCGACGAAGCGGTCATTGTCGGTCGCCTCGGGGTCTTCGAGGATGTTGCGCAATTGCTGGAGATGGCCGGGGCGCAGCAGGTGATTGATGTCCATGAAGGCCTGCTCGGCCAAGAGCCTGAGCGCCTCGCCATCGACCTGCAGGATCTCGCTGCCGCCGAGCTTCTCGACCCGCACGCCCTCGCTGGTCAGCTTGCGATAGGGTGTCTCGTCCGCTCCCAGGGGAAACAGCGGCACATGGGGATAGCGCGAATTGGAAGCGGAATCGGCAGGCATGGAGAGGATCTCCGGATCAGAACAGGCCAAGGCGGTGCCGGGGCGCCGCCGGTTTGGCCCTGATGTAGTCGCTTTTCGCGCCGCTGCCTACGATCAATTGGAATCGTTCCATGCTGAAGGCACCCCCGGCCATTCGTGCTTGGACCAACGAAGCACTCAGGCGGGCACTACCATAGACACCCGGCTTGTGGTTGCGATTGAAGCCGGCGAAGGCCGCCGCCAGGTCGCGATCCAGGGACACTTCACGAACGGATGACATCCCCACATAAACATGTCTTTATATCTTCTCTTGACTTCCGAGACACCTTGTCGTTTGCTGTCGTGGTCGAGGTTCTTCCATTCTCGCAATGGAAGCTAAGAGGGAAGCCGGTGCGATGCCGGCGCTGCCCCCGCAACTGTAGACGGCGAGAGCTTGCCTCATCATGCCACTGCCTGCCCCGCGCAGGTGGGAAGGCAGGCAGGTTCGGTGAGCCGTGAGCCAGGAGACCTGCCCCGACGAACGTAAACGTCCTCGGGCGGGGTGTCCCGGTGGTTGCATGACAGAGCCGGTGTCCCTGGCCGCGTCAGGCGCTCCCGTACGGCCTTTGCCCCCAGTTCTCATGGGGTCTGCCGATGTTCAAGCTTCAAACTGCCATCATGCGTTACGATGCCGTCGATCCGGCTGTCCGACGACGAATGTGTTGCGGCGTGCCCTGACCGCACGCCGCTCCTCCGCCTCGACCCATTCACTCATCGCGAACCGGGACCGCCAGAGGTCACCGGCCGGAGACACGCATGTCCATTCCCATTTCGACGCTCGGCACGCCACGCATCGGCCCACGCCGCGAACTCAAGACGGCCCTGGAGGCCTTCTGGGCCGGAAAGCAGGACGAAACCGCCCTACTCTCGACGGCAGCCCAGCTGCGCGCCAGCAACTGGGCCCGGCAGAGCCTCCTCGGCGTCACCCATATCCCCTCCAACGACTTTTCGCTCTACGACCAGGTTCTCGACATGAGTGCGACGGCCGGCGTCATTCCCCGCCACTATGGCTGGGAAGGCGGCCCCGTTCCGCTTTCGACCTATTTCGCCATGGCGCGCGGCAGCCAGGGCCGTAACGATCGCGGCCATGACGATCGCGACCATGCGGGCTGCAGCCATGGCGGCCATGGCGGCGGTGTCCCCGCTCTCGAGATGACCAAATGGTTCGACACCAACTATCACTACATGGTCCCCGAATTCCGTCGCGGCCAGGCCTTTGAACTGGCCTCGGCCAAGCCCATCGACGAATTCAGGGAGGCCGCAGCGCTCGGCTTCCACACCCATCCCGTGCTGATCGGGCCGGTGACCTATCTGCTGCTCGGCAAGAGCAAGGATACGGACCTCGATCCTCTCGCCCTTTTGCCAGGGCTCCTGCCCGTCTATGCCGAGATCCTGCGCAGGCTTGCCGCTGAGGGCGCGGACTGGGTGCAGTTCGACGAGCCCTGCCTGGTACTCGATCTCGACGAAAGGACGCGAAAGGCGCTGCGCCACGCCTATGACGTTCTCACCGGCGCCGTCTCCGATCTGAAGATCATGATCGCGACCTATTTCGGCGGCCTCGGCGACAATCTCGACCTGGCACTCGGCCTGCCCAGCGCCGGCCTGCATCTCGATCTCGTCAGGGCGCCCGCGCAGTTGCGACAGGCGGTCGAACGGGCACCGGCGGACAAGGTGCTGTCGCTGGGCGTGATCGACGGGCGCAATGTCTGGCGGAGCGACCTGACCGCCTTGCTGGATCGCATCGAGCCGGCAGTTGCAGCCCTCAGGCCCAACCGCGTCGTCCTCGCCCCGAGCTGTTCCCTGCTCCACGTTCCCTACGATATCGAGGCCGAGAGCGCGTTCGATCCCGAACTCCGCAGCTGGCTGGCCTTCGCCGTCCAGAAGATCGGCGAGCTGAAAACCTTGTCGACAGCCCTGGTCGACGGGCGGCGGGCCGTCGCTGATGAGCTCGCCCAATCGGACGCAACAGCTGCGGCCCGCCGCGTATCCGCCCGTATACACGATACTGGCGTCGCCGCCCGAATGGCCGAGCTCACACCGGCCATGGGCGAGCGGCAACATCCCTATCCGCTGCGTCGCCGGGCCCAGGAGTGGCTCGGTCTGCCGCCCTTCCCCACCACGACCATCGGCTCCTTCCCGCAGACCGGCGCCGTGCGCAAAGCGCGCGCCGACCATGCCAAGGGCCTGATCGGCGATGCCGATTATTACGACTTCCTGCGCGAGGAGACCAGGCAGGCAATCGCCTGGCAGGAGAAGATCGGCCTCGACGTGCTGGTGCATGGCGAATTCGAACGCAACGACATGGTGCAGTATTTCGGCGAGCAACTGGCCGGCTACGCCTTCACCAAGCATGGCTGGGTCCAGAGCTATGGCTCGCGCTGCGTGCGCCCGCCGATCATCTATGGCGATGTCTCGCGTCCCAGGGCCATGACGGTGGAATGGGCACGCTTCGCACAATCCCTGACCAAGCGCCCGGTCAAGGGCATGCTGACCGGACCGGTCACCATGCTGCAATGGTCCTTCGTGCGGGACGACCTCGAGCGCGAGCAGGTCTGCCGGCAGATCGCCCTCGCCTTGCGCGACGAGGTCGGCGATCTGGAACGGGCCGGTATCCGCATCATCCAGATCGACGAGCCGGCCATTCGCGAAGGCCTGCCGCTCAGGCACGCCGAAAAGGAGGCCTATCTCGCCTGGGCCGTCGCCTGTTTCCGTCTCGCCGCCTCGGGGGTCGACGATGCCACGCAGATCCATACCCATATGTGCTATTCGGAATTCAACGACATCATCCATGCCATTGGCGGCCTGGACGCGGACGTGATCTCGATCGAGACTGATCGGTCCAGAATGGAGCTGCTCGATGCATTCCGGGCCTATCGCTACCCCAACGAGATCGGGCCCGGCGTCTATGACATCCACTCTCCCCGCTGCCCCACCGTGGCTGAAATGCGCGACCTTCTTGCCAAGGCGCGGGAGCGGATCGCCGGCGACCAGCTCTGGGTCAACCCCGATTGCGGCCTGAAAACCCGAAGCTGGGACGAGGTCCGCCCCGCCCTCGTCAACATGGTTGCCGCCGCCCGTATACTTCGTGAAGAGATCGCTCCGGCGAGAGTGGCGACATCCGCCTGAAAAAGTATGCCGGGGCACGAATTTTGTGCCCCGGCATCCTCTGTCCCCATTGAACAAAAGGGCGATACACACCATCTATTGACACATAGACACCAAAGCATACTAGATACGGTATTCACAGGTCGTCGGATTCGCTTCCGGCGCTAAGAGGGAATCCGGTAGGCCTTAGGGCAAAGCCGGGGCTGCCCCCGCAACTGTAAGCGGAGAGCGGCTGTCGATTGGCCACTGGCCGAGAGGTGGGTTTACCCCGCCCTCCCCGGGAAGGCAGGCAGTCCGCAACGACCCGCGAGCCAGGAGACCTGCCTGTGGATGCGTATCGTTTCCTCGGGCGGGGTGCCCCGACGGATCGCCTTGCTCGCGGCGCATCATCCTGCGTCGGCGCGGAATGCGCTCCTCGGCCCAAGCCTCCAACATATTGGGGTTTGCCGAATGTCTCTTGATCTCGAAACTGCTACGACCACAAAGACGCCTTTTCTCGCTGCCAGCGCCGACAGGGCGAAGCCGGCCTCGGAACCGGGCTACCAGGTCATCCGCCGCAATGGCAGCGTCACGCCTTTCGATGCCTCGAAGATCACGGTGGCCCTGACCAAGGCCTTTCTCGCCGTCGAAGGCCATTCGGCCGCCGCCTCGCGCCGGGTACATGACATCGTCGCCGACCTCACCGCCCAGATCGTCGCCGGCCTGACCCGCCGCGCCGATATAGGCCGAACCTTCCATATCGAGGATATCCAGGACCAGGTGGAACTCGCTTTGATGCGCGGCGAGCACCACAAGGTGGCGCGCGCCTATGTGCTCTATCGCGAACAGCACGCCCAGGAACGAGCCCTGGAGCGCGCCGCCAAGGCGGAGGCACAGGCCGGCACTACCCCTGCTTTGCGCATGAAGACGGCGGAGGGTTCCCTGCTGCCGCTCGACCACGCGCGCCTCGCCGCCCTGGTGCTCGAAGCCTGTGCAGGCCTTGCCGACACCAACGCCGAAACGGTGCTGAACGAGACGCAGCGCAACCTCTATGACGGCATCAGCCAGGACGAACTGGCGCTGGCGCCGATCCTCGCCGCCCGCACCCTGATCGAGACCGAACCCGATTATGCCAAGGTCAGCGCCCGGCTGCTCAATGACAAGCTGCGCCGCGAAGCCCTCACCTTCGTCGCGGGCCGTCCCGACCAGGCGACGCAGGCCGAGATGGCGAGCCGCTACGCCGAATATTTCCACGATTATGTCCGTGTCGGCATCGCCAACGAACTGCTCGATCCGGAACTCGGTCGCTTCGACCTCGCCCGCCTTGCAGCCTCCCTCAAGCCCGAGCGCGACTTGCAGTTCGACTATCTCGGCCTGCAGACGCTCTATGACCGCTATTTCCTGCATGTGCGCGGCACGCGTTTCGAGCTGCCACAGGCCTTCTTCATGCGCGTGGCCATGGGCCTGGCCCTACGCGAAATCGACCGGGAAGCCCGCGCCATCGAGTTTTACGATCTTCTGTCCTCCTTCGACTTCATGGCCTCGACGCCCACCCTGTTCAATTCCGGAACGCTGCGCGCCCAGCTCTCCTCCTGCTTCCTGACCACCGTGTCCGACGACCTCGAAGGCATCTTCAAGGCGGTGAAGGACAACGCGCTGCTCGCCAAATATTCCGGTGGCCTCGGTAATGACTGGAGCAATGTGCGTGGGCTCGGCGCCCATATCAAAGGCACCAATGGCGAAAGCCAGGGCGTGGTGCCCTTCCTCAAGGTCGCCAACGATACCGCCATCGCCGTCAACCAGGGCGGCAAGCGCAAGGGCGCGGTCTGCGCCTATCTGGAGACCTGGCATGTCGACATCGAGGAGTTCCTCGATCTGCGCAAGAACACGGGTGACGACCGCCGCCGCACCCACGACATGAACACCGCCAACTGGGTGCCGGATCTGTTCATGGAACGTGTGGAGCAGGATGGCCCCTGGACCCTGTTCTCACCGGACGAAACGCCGGACCTGCACGATCTCTATGGCCCCGCCTTCAAGGCCGCCTATGAGGCGCATGAGGCACGCGCCGCGGGCGGCGAGCTGAAGGTCTTCAGGCAGGTCCGTGCCCAGGATCTATGGCGCAAGATGCTGACCATGCTGTTCGAGACCGGGCATCCCTGGATCACCTTCAAGGATCCCTGCAATATCCGCTCGCCCCAGCGTCACGTCGGCGTGGTGCACTCCTCGAACCTGTGCACCGAGATCACGCTGAACACCTCCCATGACGAGGTGGCCGTGTGCAATCTCGGCTCGGTGAACCTTGCTGCCCATGTCGATGCCAGCGGCCTGATGTTCGACAAGCTCAGGGCGACGGTGACGACGGCGATGCGCATGCTCGACAACGTCATCGACATCAATTTCTACACCATTCCCGAGGCACGGCGCTCCAACCTCAGGCACCGGCCCGTCGGCTTGGGCATCATGGGCTTCCAGGATGCGCTGCAGACCCTGCGCCTGCCCTACGCCTCCGAAGCCGCCGTGCGGTTCGCCGACGAAAGCATGGAAGCCGTATCCTTCCATGCCATCTCGGCCTCGACGGATCTGGCGGCCGAGCGCGGTCGCTATCCCAGCTTCGAGGGATCGCTGTGGTCGCAAGGCATTCTGCCGATCGACTCGGTCGGCCTGCTCGCCGAGGCGCGCGAGGGCGCCAGCTTCGACGTGAGCTCGACCCTGGCCTGGGACATGTTGCGCCAGCGCGTGAAGACGGTCGGCATGCGCAATTCCAACACCATGGCGATCGCGCCGACGGCGACGATCTCCAACATCTGCGGCGTCTCGCAATCGATCGAGCCGGCCTATCAGAACCTCTTCGTCAAATCGAACATGTCGGGGGATTTCACGGTGGTGACCTCGGCCCTGGTCCGCGATCTCAAGACGCGCGGCCTGTGGGACGAGGTCATGATCTCCGATCTCAAATATTTCGATGGTTCGCTCGGCCAGATCGATCGCATCCCCGAGGATCTCAAGGCTCTCTATGCCACCGCTTTCGAGATCGACACGGCCTGGCTGATCGAAGCCGCGGCGCGCCGGCAGAAATGGATCGACCAGGCCCAGTCGCTCAACCTCTACATCGCCAACCCCTCCGGCAAGAAGCTCGACACGCTCTACCGCCTGGCCTGGCAGCGTGGCCTGAAGACGACCTATTACCTGCGCTCGCGCTCGGCCACCCATGTCGAGAAATCGACGCTGAAGGGCACCGACGGCAAGCTCAACGCCGTCTCCGCCACGGTGCCGCGGGCGGCCGCGCCGATCCTGATCGAGGCTCAGCCGAACCCGGCTGCATCGGAAGCCTGGGGCAAGGCCTGTTCCATCCACGATCCCGATTGCGAAGCATGCCAGTAAGCCGAAGGAAAACAGGATAATGACGATGCTCGATTGGTCCGAACCCGCTTCGCCGGCCGCGCGAATTCCGCTGCCGCAGACCCCTGACAATGCCACTGGCCTTGGTTCCATCGACCGCGACGGCAGCCGCGTCACGGTCGACGAGAAGCGCATGATCAATGCCCGTGCCGACGTGAATCAGTTGCTGCCGCTCAAATACAAATGGGCGTGGGAGAAATATCTCGCCGGCTGCAACAATCACTGGATGCCGACCGAGGTCTCGATGCAGGCCGACATCGCACTGTGGAAGTCGCGTGACGGCCTGACCGAGGACGAGCGGCGCATGCTCAAGCGCAATCTCGGTTTCTTCGCCGCCTCCGAGAGCCTGGTCGCCAACAATATAGTGCTGGCGATCTACCGCCACCTCACCAATCCCGAATGCCGGCAATATCTGCTGCGCCAGGCTTTCGAGGAGGCGGTGCACACCCATACCTTCCAATACATCGTCGAGAGCCTCGGGCTCGACGAGGGCGAACTCTTCAACATGTATCGAGAGGTCTCCTCGATCACCGACAAGGCCGCCTGGGCCCTCAAGCACACCCAGCATCTCGACGATCCCGATTTCAAGACCGGCACGCCGGATGCCGACCAGGCCTTCCTGCGCGACCTCGTCGCCTTCTACGTGATCTTCGAGGGCATGTGGTTCTATACCGGCTTTGCCCAGATCCTCTCGCTCGGCCGGCGCAACAAGATGGTGGGGATCGCCGAGCAGTATCAGTACATCCTGCGTGATGAGAGCATCCATCTCAATTTCGGCATCGACGTGATCAACCAGATCAGACATGAGAACCCGCATCTGTGGACGCTGACCTTCCAGGCCGATCTGCAGCGGATGATCCGCGAGGCCGCCGAACTGGAAGCCGCCTATGGCCGGGATACCATGCCGCGCGGCTTTCTCGGTCTCAACGCGGTGTCGTGCGAACAATATATGCATTTCATCGCCAACAGGCGCTGCGCCCAGCTCGGCCTCATGCCGGTATTCCCGGATGTCGAGAACCCCTTCCCCTGGATGAGCGAGGCGATGGATCTGAAGAAGGAGAAGAACTTCTTCGAGACGCGCGTCATCGAATATCAGAACGGCGGCGCGCTGAGCTGGGATTGAAGGCAGGCGTTTCAGGGTATTCGCAACAAACTGAAGAAAGGTTCGGATGGGGCTTCGTGCCCCCTCATCCGCCTGCCAGCACCTTCTCCCGTAAGGGGAGAAGGGGATCATTTCGGCAGGCGAATCGCCTTCCGCTCACCTTCTCCCCTTGCGGGAGAAGGTGCCCCGAAGGGGCGGATGAGGGGTTGCACTGCTGCATCTAGATTTCAAATCCCGACACCTCGAAAAGAGCGGGATTGGTTGCTCTGTCGTTCCCTGGTGAGCGGGGAATGACGGACATTCGCTATCCCCTTCCCGACCTGCCCTCCCCAAGCCCTCGATAACAATGTCCTGAACACACCATCATCCGTCGCATCGCCTCTAGTCGGCGCGCCGACTCGATGTATTCTAATCCTCATTCGAGGTGCCGGTCCGCTCCCAAGGCGGCCCGGAGAATTGGGAAGCCGGTCCAAATCCGGCGCTGCCCCCGCAACGGTAGAGGAGAAGATCGCGGCAGGTGCCACTGGGTCGGGAAGACCTGGGAAGGCGTCGCGATCGGGCCGAAAGGCCGCTCCTGAGCCCGGAAACCAGCCCCGATGAAAACCGACGGACGCGGTGGGCGTTCCGGAAGGAGGTTCGGCTGTGCCATCGCGTCGGCGCAGAGCTCCGATCCGCTTTCCCATCCCGCTGCCAAGTCAATGCATTGGTTGTCACGCGGGATTTTGACATGACTGCGCATCAGGACATGCTGGGCCGCCTCCGGGCCCACCATCCAGGCACGACGCTCGAGGGCAAATTCTACACTGACCCCGAGTTCTTCCGGCTGGATATGGAGAACATCTGGTATCGCGAATGGCTGTTCGCCGGCCATGACTGCGAGCTTGGCAAGCCGGGCAGCTATTTCACCCTCCAGGTCGGCGACTATCCGGTGATCGTGCTGCGCTCCGGCGACGGCGCCATCCGCGCCTTTCACAATTCCTGCCGGCACCGCGGATCGCGCCTGTGCGCAGCGGCAAGCGGCAGCGTCGCCAAGCTGGTCTGCCCCTATCATCAATGGACCTACGAACTCGACGGCCGCCTGCTGTTCGCCCGCGACATGGGCCCCGGCTTCGATGCGGCTCAATACGGCCTCAAGCCCGTCCATTGCGAGAGCGTGGCCGGCTACATCTGGATCTGCCTCGCCAAGGAGGCGCCGGATTTCGAGACCTTCCGTGCCGGCGCCATGCCCTATCTGGCACCCCATGGCCTGAAGAACGCCAAGGTGGCCTTCGAGAGCACCATCGTCGAGAAGGGCAATTGGAAGCTGGTCTGGGAGAACAACCGCGAGTGCTACCACTGCGCGGGCAATCATCCCGAGCTCTGCCGTACCTTCCCCGAGGCCCCGACGGTTACGGGCGTGCAGGGCGCCGACAAGGATCCGCTCATCGGCCAGCATTGGCGGCGCTGCGAGGAAGCCGGCCTGCCCAGCACCTTCAGCATTTCCGGAGACGGCCAGTTTCGCATGGCGCGCATGCCGCTGCTGCGCAATGCCGCCAGCTACACGATGTCCGGCAAGCCGGCCGTACAGAGACCGCTCAGCCCCACGATTGAGGAAGGCAATATCGGCGCCCTCCTGCTCTTCCACTACCCCACCACCTGGAACCACGTGCTGGGTGACCATGCGGTCAGCTTCCGGGTACTTCCGATCGGGCCGAAGGAAACCCAAGTCACCACCAAATGGCTGGTGCACAAGGATGCGGTCGAGGGGGTCGACTACGACCTCGATGAACTCACCCATGTCTGGCAGATGACCAACGACCAGGACCGCCAGATCGTCGAGGAGAACCAGCTCGGCGTCTCCTCGCCCGTCTACACGCCCGGCCCCTACGCCCCCGAACATGAGGGCGGCGTGATGCAGTTCGTCGAGTGGTATCGCAGCGCCATGGAAGCGGCGTTGGGTAACGACGGCGTCCGCCTGCGCAGCGTGGCCTGAGGCCTTTTCACCCTCCCCCTCCAGGGGAGGGTGTTTGAGAAACCGATATATACAAGGGTAGACATCATGCCGACGCCCTCCGCAGCCCTGGCGAAATTCAGGCATATCGACGAAACGCCGCCTTGGAACGATCAGAGCCAAGTGCTCGAATGCGTTTCGATCATCCATGAGGGCCGCGATGTCGCGACCTTTACCTTTCGCGCCGCCGAGCAGGGCTGGTTCCGCTACGAGCCCGGCCAGTTCATCACGCTAGAGATCCCGGCCGAGGCCGGGCCGGTGCTGCGCACCTATACGCTGTCTTCGAGCCCCTCCCGCCCGCTTTCGATCAGCGTCACCGCCAAGGCGCAGGCCTCCAGCATCGGCACGCGCTGGATGCTGGACAACCTCAAACCCGGCACACGGTTGAAGGCCTACGGCCCGCTCGGGCAATTCAGCTTCCATCGCCATCCGGCCGAAAAATACCTCTTCATCTCGGCCGGATCGGGCATCACGCCGATGATGTCGATGACCCGTTTTGCCGAAGACCACGGCGCCGCCACCGATATCGCTTTCGTCAACTGCGCACGCCGGCCTGGCGAGATCATCTTCCGCCAGGAACTGGAACGCATGGCCGGACGCATGCAGCGCCTCCGCCTTGCCTGGATCGTGGAAGAGACCGAGGCCCATGAAGCCTGGACCGGCTTCCAGGGTCGGCTCAACGCTCCGGCCCTGCGCCTGATCGCACCGGATTTCCGCGAGCGCGAAGTATTCTGCTGCGGCCCCGCGCCCTTCATGGCTGCGGTCAAGGACATGCTCGAAGCCAATGGCTACGACATGCGCCGCTATCATGAAGAGAGCTTTCAGCCGGCCGAAACGCCAATGGAGGAAGTCGGTGCGGACGAGGCCCTTGCCGGCGAAGCCAGCGTGGCCTTCACCAAATCCGGCATCGAGGTGCCGGCCTCCAGCCGCGACACCATTCTCCAACTCGCCCGTGGCGCCGGCCTCAACATTCCGACCGGCTGCACCATGGGCCTGTGCGGCACCTGCAAGGTGCAATGCGTGTCAGGAGAGACCGCGATGACCCATCAGGGCGGCATTCGCGAGGAGGAAATCGCCGCCGGCCTGGTGCTGGCTTGCTGCACCAGGCCGCTCGGCCGCGTCGAGATCGAGGCCTGAGATGACGATCGCCGCGCAGAACACCGTCGATGTCGACGCCGCCATCGTGCACTCCATCCTGCGGGCCACACGGGATGATGGCCCCGTCATGCCCGAGGAGCGGGCCCGTACCCTCCTGCTGGCCTGGATCCTCAGCCGTGAGGACGGCGCGGACCTGGCCAGGGAAGCCGCCGATTTGAAAGTCCTGCTGCTCGAGGCCTCGACATCGGACAATCCGCTGCTGCCGCATCTGAGCAGCCTGCTCGACGAGGTGCGCGATCATGCCGGCCGGAGACGAGGTCGGCGGCGTTTGCGGGTGGATGCCTGAAGAAGCAGACGAAACGTCCGCGGTCCCAGCCGAGGCGTTTCCCGCAGAACGCCGGCAAGGTTCGCGCAGGAACTGTGCCGGCTAGGACCGCGGACGTCTCGTCCGCCTCTTCCCTTCTCCGCCATCCCCCAGCAATCCCAGACAGAAAACCGGCGCTTCCAGGACAGTTCGCCTTGACCTCGCCTTTCTCGGCGCTATCATATAAGGATATCTTGATATCGTAATTCCGTTATAGGAGCTCGTTATGAGCGCTCCGGTCGAAGCCCTGTTCGCCGCGCCTGCCCAGACCGATCGGGGCGCGGAGATCCTTGCCGCCCTTACCGCCGCCGCGCGGGAGCGCATCCTGATCCTCGATGGCGCCATGGGCACGCAGATCCAGGGGCTCGGCTTCGAGGAGGACCATTTCCGGGGCGAGCGCTTCGTCGGCTGTGACTGCCACCTCAAGGGCAACAACGATCTCCTGACCCTTACACAACCGGCGGCGATCGAGGCGATCCACTACGCCTATGCCATGGCCGGCGCCGACATATTGGAGACGAACACCTTCTCCTCCACCTCGATCGCCCAGGCCGATTACGGCATGCAGGAGGCCGTCTACGACCTCAACCGCGACGGAGCCCGCCTCGCCCGCCGCGCCGCTATCAAGGCGCAGCAGCAGGACGGGCGCCGGCGCTTCGTCGCCGGAGCGCTCGGCCCGACCAACCGCACCGCCTCGATCTCGCCCGACGTCAACAATCCCGGCTACCGCGCCGTCAGCTTCGACGATCTCCGCATCGCCTATGCCGAGCAGATCCGCGGCCTCATCGACGGCGGCGCCGACATCATCCTGATCGAAACCATTTTCGACACGCTCAACGCCAAGGCGGCGATCTTCGCCTGCGAGGAAGTGTTCGGCGAAAAGGACGTGCGCCTGCCCGTGATGATCTCGGGTACCATCACGGATCTCTCGGGCCGTACCCTCAGCGGGCAGACGCCGACGGCGTTCTGGCATTCGGTGCGGCATGCCCGCCCCTTCACCATCGGCCTCAACTGCGCGCTCGGCGCCAATGCGATGCGGGCGCATCTCGACGAGATCTCCACCGTCGCCGATACCTTCGTGTGCGCCTATCCCAATGCCGGTCTGCCCAACGAATTCGGCCAGTATGACGAAAGCCCCGAGGCGATGGCGGCGCAGATCGAGGGCTTTGCCCGCGACGGGCTGGTCAACATCGTCGGCGGCTGCTGCGGCTCGACGCCGGAGCATATCCGCGCCATTGCCGAGGCCGTGGGTCGCCACAAGCCGCGCGCCATTCCCGAAGCTGAGCCCAGGATGAAGCTGTCTGGCCTGGAACCCTTCACGCTCGACACCACCATCCCCTTCGTGAATGTCGGCGAGCGCACCAACGTCACCGGCTCCGCCAAGTTCCGCAAGCTCATCACCGCCGGCGACTACGCCACCGCCCTCGACATCGCCCGCGACCAGGTGGCCAATGGCGCCCAGGTCATCGACATCAACATGGACGAAGGCCTGATCGATTCCGAAAAGGCCATGGTCGAATTCCTCAACCTGATCGCGGCCGAACCGGACATCGCCCGCGTGCCAGTGATGATCGATTCCTCGAAATTCTCGATCATCGAAGCCGGCCTGAAATGCGTGCAGGGCAAGCCGCTGGTCAATTCGATCTCGATGAAGGAAGGCGAGGAAGCCTTCCTTCATCACGCCCGCCTGGTGCGTGCCTATGGCGCGGCCGTGGTGGTGATGGCCTTCGACGAACAGGGACAGGCCGATACGCTGGAACGCAAGGTCCAGATCTGCACCCGGGCCTACAAGCTGCTGACGCAGGAAGCCGGTTTCCCGCCCGAGGACATCGTCTTCGATCCCAACATCTTCGCCGTCGCCACCGGCATCGAGGAGCATAACGGCTATGGTGTCGCCTTCATCGAGGCGACGCGGCAGATCAGGGAAACCCTGCCCCACGCCCATATTTCGGGCGGCGTCTCCAATCTCTCCTTCTCCTTCCGCGGCAACGAACCCGTGCGCGAAGCCATGCACGCCGTGTTCCTCTACCATGCCATCCAGGCCGGCATGGACATGGGCATCGTCAATGCCGGCCAGCTTGCCGTCTATGAATCCATTGATGCGGAGCTGCGCGAGGCCTGCGAGGACGTGGTGCTCAATCGCCGCGACGACGCGACGGAGCGCCTGCTGGCGCTGGCCGAACGCTTCCGCGGCGCCGGCCCGAAGGAGGCCAAGGTCCAGGATCTGGCCTGGCGGAGCTGGTCGGTGGAAAAACGCCTCGAACATGCCCTCGTCAACGGCATCACCGACTATATCAACGAGGACACCGAGGAAGCCCGGCTGGCGGCAGAGCGCCCGCTCCACGTCATCGAAGGCCCGCTGATGGCCGGCATGAACGTGGTGGGCGACCTGTTCGGCTCGGGCAAGATGTTCCTGCCCCAGGTGGTCAAGTCGGCCCGCGTGATGAAGCAGGCCGTGGCAGTGCTGCTGCCCTATATGGAAGCGGAGAAGGCGGCCAATGGCGGGCAGGTCCGCCAGAGCGCCGGCAAGGTGCTGATGGCCACCGTGAAGGGCGACGTGCACGACATCGGCAAGAACATCGTCGGCGTCGTGCTCGCCTGCAACAATTACGAGATCATCGATCTCGGCGTGATGGTCCCTTCTGCCAAGATCCTCGAAGTCGCGCGCCAGGAGAAGGTCGACATCATCGGCCTCTCCGGCCTGATCACGCCCTCGCTCGATGAAATGGTGCATGTCGCCGCGGAGATGGAGCGCGAGGGCTTCGACATTCCCTTGCTGATCGGGGGAGCCACCACCAGCCGCGTCCATACGGCCGTCAAGGTGCATCCACGCTATGACCGTGGACAGGCGGTCTATGTCACGGACGCCAGCCGTGCCGTCGGCGTCGTCTCCAGCCTGCTATCCCCCTCGAACAAGGCTGGTTATGTCGAAACCGTCCAGGCCGAATATGCCAAGGTCGCGGCCGCCCATGCCCGCAGCGAGGCCGACAAACTGCGCCTGCCGCTCGCCAAGGCCAGGGCCAACGCCCACAAGGTGGACTGGACCGGCTTCGTCGCCCCCAGGCCGGGCTTCCTCGGCACGCGCGTGTTCGAGAATTACGACCTCGCCGAGCTGGCGCGCTATATCGACTGGACACCCTTCTTCCAGACCTGGGAGCTCAAGGGGCGCTATCCCGCCATCCTCTCCGACGAGAAGCAGGGTGCGGCGGCACGCCAGCTCTTCGACGATGCCCAGGCCATGCTCGCCCGCATCATCGAAGAGAAGTGGTTCCACCCCAAGGCCGTGATCGGCTTCTGGCCGGCCAACGCCGTCGGCGACGACATACATCTGTATACGGACGAGGGCCGCGGCCGGAAACTCGCCAGCCTGCACACCTTGCGCCAGCAGCTCACCAAGCGCGACGGCCGGGCCAACGTCGCCCTCTCCGATTTCGTCGCGCCTGCAACCAGCGGCCAGGGCGACTATCTCGGCGGCTTCGTGGTTACCGCCGGCATGGAAGAGGAAGCGATCGCCCATCGCTTCGAACGTGCCAATGACGACTATGGCTCGATCCTGGTCAAGGCCCTGGCCGATCGCTTCGCCGAGGCCTTCGCCGAACGCATGCATGAGCGCGTGCGCAAGGAGTTCTGGGGCTATGCGGCCGACGAGAACCTGGCCCCCGACGAACTGATCGGCGAGCCCTATCGCGGTATCCGCCCTGCCCCCGGCTATCCCGCCCAGCCCGACCATACCGAGAAGGGCACGCTGTTCCGCCTGCTCGACGCCGAGGCTCGCATCGGTGTGCAGCTGACCGAGAGCTATGCGATGTGGCCGGGCGCCTCGGTGTCCGGGCTCTATTTCGCTCATCCCGATGCCTATTATTTCGGGGTGTCGAAGATCGAGCAGGACCAGGTCGAGGACTATGCGGCCCGCAAGGGCATGAGCGTGGAAGAGGTCGAGCGCTGGCTTTCGCCGGTGCTCAACTATGTGCCCGGCGTCAAGGAGGCGGCGGAATAGACCTGGGAGCGCGGGCGTCCTCGCCCGCCC
>NZ_JBQEPH010000008.1:240182-308022 GCF_052045555.1 Labrys sp. 22185
CCCGCGCTCCCAGGAACACCATTGATTTCCAATTACCGCAGGATTAACTCTTCTTCCGTGGTGATTTGGCCGGCCGGCTTGCAGCCACGTTAAACAACTCGCTAAAGGGCCGCTGGATGCATTCCATCCGTGGGCCTGTCGCATTGCTTTCCGGCTGGCCCAACGTCGATCGAGTGCAACATGCCTATCAAGATTCCGGATACCCTGCCCGCCTTCTCCACCCTGGTCAGCGAAGGGGTGCGGGTGATGACGGAAACCGCCGCCATCCGGCAGGACATCCGCCCGCTGCAGATAGGCCTGCTCAACCTGATGCCCAACAAGATCCGCACCGAATTGCAGATGGCGCGCCTAGTCGGGGCCACGCCGCTGCAGGTCGAACTTTCGCTGGTGCGGGTCGGCGGCCATCGCGCCAAGAACACCTCGGAAGAGCATCTGCTCGCCTTCTACGAAACCTGGGAAGAGGTCCGCGAGCGCAAGTTCGACGGCTTCATCATCACCGGCGCACCGGTGGAGACCCTCCCCTTCGAGGAGGTGACCTATTGGAAGGAGCTCGAGCAGATCCTCGACTGGACCACGACCAACGTGCATTCCACGCTGAACGTGTGCTGGGGGGCGATGGCGGCCATCTGGCATTTCCATCGCATTCCCAAATATGAGCTCACGGAGAAGGCCTTCGGCGTCTACCAGCACCACAACCGCAAGCCTTCCTCGATCTATCTCAACGGCTTTTCGGACGACTTCCACATCCCCGTCTCGCGCTGGACGGAGGTGCGCGGCGAGGACGTGCGCAAGAACGCCGAGCTGGAGATCCTGATGGATTCGGACGAAACCGGCGTTTGTCTCATTCACGAGCAACAAGGCAACCGGCTCTATCTGTTCAACCATGTCGAATATGAATCGACTTCGCTGGCCGATGAATATTTTCGCGATGTCGACGCAGGCGTGCCGATCAAGCTGCCGAAGAACTACTTCCCCTATGACGACCCGTCCTTCCCGCCGCGCAATTTCTGGCGCAGCCACGCCCATCTCCTGTTCGGCAACTGGATCAACGAGATCTACCAGACGACGTCCTACGATCTGAGCGAGGTCGGCAAGGGACGCTGAGGCCTTCCGGGCACAGGAGGCACCCTGCCCATAGACGCCAACTTGAGGGTCGGGCGAGATGACCGAGCTGGAGGTTGAGCTCCACGTCCGAGTCCCCTCGCTCCGTTCTTACGGGGAGAGGATAGAGGTGAGGGGCTCCGCAATGCCCGGTTTTTCAAGGTTTGCGCTGCCCCTCATCCTTACCTTCTCCCCGTGAGAACGGGGCGAAGAAGCGTTTGGCGTCGCAGCTCTCGCCTTGGGTTCGCCCCTATGAGCATTTTGCCCGTTCCCTCCTCCTTCTCGCATCGCATTCAAAGAGCGCCCGAGACGCCCGCGCCCCCGGAATTCCCTCAATCCTTGGCGCGATCCATGCGCATCAGCAACTGCTCGGTCTTGGCGTCCTCGATGCGGTTGTGCAGCCGGCCGGCCTCCTGCTGGTCGCGCAGGGTCTTGGTCAGCGTCACACAGGTCTGGATCAGCATCACCGTGCCCATGGCCAAGTAGGCCTTGATCCAGATGTCGACCGGGATGAACAGGATGCCGAGGCCGACCATGCCGGCAGCGCCCGCGAAGGCGGCATAAGTGAAGGTCATCCAGGCATTGGAGTGCTTGATCAGGTTTGACTGTTCCATGGCAGTGTCTCGATTTTTCAAGAATTGAAAGGCAGGAGTTGAAAGGATGCTTGCTCAAGCGGCCTCAGCCGCTCGCGCTTGCAGCCGCGCCAGCACGTCCTTGGCCGTCGTCCGCGTCGAGGGACCGAACCCTGCCGCTTCGAGCTTCTCGGCCGTTGCCGCCGAGCGCGCCTCGGCGTCGAGGGCCTCGAGTTCAACCTCCACATCGTCCTGATGGGCCTGCCGGTGTCTGAGGCGGGCCAGCGTCTTTTCGGCATCGGCGAGAGCCGTACCGGGCGCGGCGGTGGCGAAGCCGGACTTGAGCTTGTTCACCGTCTCAGCGGCTGCAGTGATGCGCCTGCCTCGTTCGATTTCGAGAAAGCGGCGCTCGGCTGCCGCCAATTTTGCGCGCAGCCGTCCCGCCTCTTCGGCGAATGCCGCCCGGGCGGCGGCGATCGCCTCGGCATCGTTCTCAAGATTGGCGATCTCACCAGCGGCCTCGCCCGCTAGGTCGTCACGGCCGCCGCGCAGGGCCTCGATCGCGCGATCGTCGAGATCGGCGATGCGCCGGCGCACCTCGCCGAGCCGCCGCGCCTCGGCCTTGTCCTGGGCGATGGCCACCGCCAAGGCACGCCTTCCCTGTTCGAGGCCGGCCCGAGCATCCCGAATCTGCTGGTCCAGGATCCGCACGGCATTGCGGTCGACGAGATTGTCCTCCGCTTCTGCGGCCGCGCCGCGGAACAAGGTCACGATGGTCTTGAACATCACGCTCTCCGTGTTATGAACAATGTTCACGATCCGGACGTTAACCTGACCATGAACGGCGTTCAAGATAAATTTTGAACAATGTTCAGAGAGGAGTTGCCAGGCATGGCCAAGGCAAGTGCAAGGCGGGAAGAATTACGCGGGAAGCTGATCGAGGCGGCGGAGAAAACCATTGTCGCGCAGGGCCATACGGCCTTGAAGGCTCGGGCCCTCGCCGAAGAAGTGGGCTGCGCCCTCGGCGCCATCTATACGGTCTTCCCCGATCTCGCCGCCCTCGTCCTGGCCGTGAATGCCCGCAGCTTCGCTCTGCTCAGCGCCATGCTCGGCCGAGAAGCAGAAGCTGCCGCCGCCGAAGGAGGCAACCCTCGCGCCATCGCCAATCGCACCTTGATCGCGCTCGCCAACGGTTATCTCGACTTTGCCGCCGAGCATGGCGGGCGCTGGCATGCCCTGTTCGACTTCCGCTTGCCGGACGGCCAAGACCTGCCGGAAGACCATTTGCGCCAGCAGGATGCGCTGTTCCAGCATCTGGAAACCCCGCTCGCCGTGCTCCAGCCCGGCCTCGCTAGAGACGAACGGGCCCTGCTCGCCCGCTCCCTGTTCTCGGCCGCCCATGGCATGGTACTGCTCGGTCTGGAGGGCAAGCTGGTGCAGTTGCCCCTGCCCTATCTACGCGAGCAGATCGCGCTGGTGGTCAGCGCCATGGGCCGGGGCCTCGAAAGTGCATGAGAAACCACCGGTTGCCGGGATGTCTCAAAGCAGATCCAGCCGCCTGGCAACGTTTCTGCGCCGGTCGATGACCGTGTGCCGATAGAGGGAGGGCTCCAGCCGCAGCTCCGGCGAAATCGGCCATTTCATACCCGCCAGGTCGAGCATGGTCTGGGCGTTGCTGCCCATTTTCGACATACCCGTGCCCCCTTCGCCGAACCGCGCTACCGCATTGTCGCCGAGTTGAACGATCTGGCCGTTATTGGGACCATTGATGCCTCGCGTGCACGGCCATGCGCAGATCACGTCCTCGAAGCTCAGGCCGCATTCCGGCGTCAATATGCTGAGGATGCTCGCCAGCGCATTGATGGCATAGCTCCGGCTGTAGACCGGCAGGCCGATCACGCCGCCGCAGGTCAATTTCATGACGAGATGGCTTGATGTCCGGCCGACCTCGACGAAATGCGTCTGCTTCATCCCGGTGAACGGCAGGTTCCGTACCCTGTCGGGATCGGTGATCCTGAACAGGAGCTGGGCCGAAAGCCCGGTCGCGATGGTCTGATGGGGAACGGATCGGTCGAACCCAAGGCGATCCGACAAGGCCGACAGCATGTGGCTGGCCGGCTCATAGTGGAATGTTGCGGTCGGGCCGAGCGAAAGGCACAGATGGTCCAACGCCAGATGCGAAAACGCACCCGTATTCATGTCCTCCAGTGTAACCGCAGCTGCCCGCGCCATGCCGTGCCCATCTTTCTCGAAATAGACCTGGGTCATGCGCTGCCGATGCCGGCATTCGATGCCGTTCCGCTCCATCGCGTCCATGCAGAGGCGATCGAAACCATGGCGAATGCAGCCATTATCCAGGAAGAGATCGCCCGACACCACGCGATCCAGGATGGCAGGACCATAGAAGGCCTCCAGGCTGGCCGCATCGAGCTTTTGGATTGCGAGGTCAACATCCTCCGCGAGCTCCCTGTTGTCGATCAGCGAGGCCTCGTGGTTCTTGCGCGAGAGATAGAGGAAAACGGCACGGGGACTATCCTGGCCGAGACGCAGCGGGATCGCCATTTGCCGCTCGATCTCAGTGAGGATCTGCGTCGAAACCTTGCTGGCCAGGCGGCTCTTCAGGTGATCCGTCGGTCGTCCCAGGCGCTTGCGAACACGCTGCGCCAAGCCGTGCCATTCGTTGTGGAGATAGACAGGCACATCCCGCAACCGAACCCCGCGGGGCCAAAGGTCGACCTTCCTGTAGTCGACGCCGAGGGCAACCGAAGCATCCGCTTCGCCGAAGATGGCGCGCCTGAGGGCGGTCCCTAGAATGCCGAGCCCGGTATTGTCGAGCTCGGCATTGAGCGCATTGGCATGATTGACATGCTCGTAGCTCGCCGAACCGCTTTCGTTGGACTGCTCGGCGCCATCCAGAACAAACACCACATCCGAGGCATCGGCGGGGGTTTTCTGCAAGCCACTCAGAAGGGCGCCGATCTTGGCGGCGGGACCTCCGGCAAATATCGCCTTCGGCCGGCAGGCACCAGACTCCCGTGCCTTGCGGTGTCTTTCGGCAAGCAGGCGCACCTCTTCACAGGCTGTGTCGAGCCGTGCGACAAAAACCTTGTTCTCTCCCCTCACCCGGACGTCCTTGCGGGCAAAAGCGGGCTGGTAGGGACTTTCGGAGATCAAGAAGGGGTTGGCCGCCACCATGGCTTCATAGGCCTGGCGCACCCGGGCGGACGGATTGACCCACGTCGCCTTGCCCGCGAAATAGTCTCCCTCCAATAGATAGTCTAGAAACAGGTCGCCCGAGGGGTTGGCTTGGGTCATCGCCTTTCGCAGATCGTTTAGCGAGGGAAACGCCCTTGTCGGAGCCGCGTTGAAATAGCCGGACGCAGCCTCGCAAGCGGCTTCAGCACGGTCGAGGCGGGAGAGGCAAATCTCGGAATGCATGCCGCTATCGGGAAAGACTGGGGTATCGACCTTCACGCAATATCTCTACCTACAACCATAGATAGAATGATTTAAGAACAATTGTCGTCTCTCCCGGCGATCCCGTGATCTTCAAGGAAAAATGCACGGAAAATTCGTTGTGCCGACGCGTCTTCGTGGCCCTTCGCTTCCCGCGGATCGTAAGACGCCTCAGCGCGACTGCACAGTCTTGCTGCCGCCGAGCACCGAGGTAATGGCCCAGGTGAAGCCGGATGGAATGGTGTTGCGGTGGTTCTTGCCCGGTACGACCAGGGAACGGATGGTCAGGCTCGGGAAGCTGCGCTGCTTCAACTGCGCCTCGAACGCCTTCATGTCGCCGACCATGTCCCTGGTATGGCCGCGCCGGCTTGGGTCGTAGCGGCTGACTTCCTCGCCGCCGACATACATCAGGACATCGGCCTTCAGGTCGCTGTTAGCCTTGGCGTAATCAGCCTCGAGCACCAGGATGGCATGATCGGCGAACCAAAGTGACGGGCTTCCGAGGATGTAGGTTTTGAACAGGTCCGGCTCCGTCAGCAGGATGCGGGTTCCGAGCAGACCGCCATAGGAATGCCCCCAGTAGAGGCGTTGGCCTGGGTCGACGCGATAAAGGCTCTCGACATGGGGGATCACGGTGGCCCGCAGATAAAGCTGATAGGCCTGCCCGCCGCCATAGGCTGTGTCGCCGGGCTTGAGGGGAACGGGGGTATAGTCGCGCTTGCGGCTCACCTCTAGAGTCTCACCCCTGGCATAGGAGAGCCCGACGATGATGGGCTCCTCCATCAGTTCCCCCTTGCCGTAGAGGGCTTTGACCAGGCAGGTCAGCGGCCGTATCGCGCGGCCGCCATCGGCCAGATAGAGAACCGGGTGACGCTTTGCGGTATCGGTGTCGTAATCGGCCGGCAGGCTGATTTCGACGTCATAGGATCGCCCGGAAACCGGATCCGGCACCGATAGGGTCTGGATCCCGCCGGGATCGCAGTCGCGCCAGGTGGCAGGCTTGGTTTGGGCCACAGCCGCCGGACCGCATGGGATGAAGAGCGCGATCAGTACCCAAGCGAGCAGTGCTCCTGCAACGTCCCGTCGAACCGACCGGCAGGCCCCTGTCATTGCCTGATACGAAGTCGACACGCAAAGGCTCCCTGAATCTTTCTCTGGCGGTTTGTTTGACGCGTTTTCTTGATCGAAAAGTCTATCGACTTTTCCGGAAAACGCTTTACCGCACCGCCCCGCCGCCGAGAGCCGAAGTAACGGCCCAGGAAAAGCCCGGCGGAATGGTGGTACGATGGTTCCGGCC
The DNA here is from genome assembly GCF_052045555.1 of Labrys sp. 22185. NCBI lineage: Bacteria > Pseudomonadati > Pseudomonadota > Alphaproteobacteria > Hyphomicrobiales > Xanthobacteraceae > Labrys > Labrys sp. 22185. The sequence continues at coordinate 246,609 of NZ_JBQEPH010000008.1, forward strand.
GGGCACCACCAGCGAGCGAATGGTAAGGCCTGGAAAACCGTGCGATTTGAGCTGTTTTTCGAACCTCCTGACGTCGCCGACCATGTCCTGGGTGTCGCCGCGCCGGCCCGGGTCGTAGCGGCGAATTTCGTCACCACCGACATAGATCAGGACGTTGGCCTTCAGATCGCGATTCGCCTTGGCATATTTGGCTGCCATCGCCAGGATGGCATGATCGGCAAACCAGAAGGAAGGGCTGCCGAGAATGTAGGACTGGAAGAGGCCGGGCTCGGTCAGCAGGACGCGGGCGCCGAGGAGCCCGCCATAGGAGTGTCCCCAATAGAGGCGGCGCTGCTCGTCGGCGCGATAGGTCTTCTCGATGAAGGCAATGACGGTCTGCTTGAGATAAAGTTGATAGGCCTCGGCCCCGCCATAGCCGGGTTTGTCGGCCACCGGCGTGTAGTCGCGCGCCCGACTGGCGGCAAAGCCTTCGCCCTTGGCGTAGGAAAGACCGACCAGAATCGGCTCCTCGCTCAGCTTGCCTTCGCGATGGAGCGCTCTCACCAGTCTAAGCGCTTCCTGTCGCCGCGGCTCCTTCGTCAGGCAAGTGGAGCCGTTGGAAAGATGCCCGCCATCGGCATAATAGAGCACCGGATAGCGCCTGGCGGGCTTGGCCTCATAATCCTCAGGCAGGGTGACTTCGATGTCGTAGGATCGCCCTGTCGCCGGATCGGGCAAGGAGCGGATCCGAGTGCCCCCCAGGTCGCAGTTCACCGGAGCCTTGTCCCTGGCCTCCACCGGCACCGTCATCGCGCCAAGCAGCGCCACGCCGGCGACGGTCCAAATTTTTATCTGGAAAAACAATGAAATAACACCGAAAACGACAGCTGGACCAATGCTTCACGCTGGCACGGTGAGCCCGACAGTGCAAGCCAGGAAGCGGGGCACTGCCGACACCGCATGCACCGCCAGCCATGGAGCCGTCACTGCGACCGCGGCTCTACGGCTTCATGTTGGACTTCACGGCCTCGACCAATTGCTTCATCGAGAAGGGCTTGGGCAGGAAGGCGAACTCCTCGCCCTCCGGCATGTTCTTGGCGAAGGCTTCCTCGGCATAGCCGGAGACGAAGATGATCCGCGTCTTCGACTGGCGCTTGCGCATCTCCTTGAGCAGGGTCGGCCCGTCCATTTCCGGCATCACCACGTCGGAGACGACGAGATCGATCTCACTCTCGCCCTCGTCGATGATCTGCAGGGCCTCGATGCCGGAGCCAGCCTCGATCACCTCGAAGCCGCGCGCCGCCAAGGTGCGGGCGGAGAGCGCGCGCAGAGCTTCCTCGTCCTCGACCAGCAGGATGCGGCCGCGCCCGGTGAGATCGGTCATCTCCTTGGCCTTGGCCGGCGCCGAACCCGCCTGGTCCGGAGCACTCTCGGCCTCGACGATTGCGGCCTTCGCCGGCTCGACCAGCCGCGGCAAGAAGATCTGGAAGATCGTGCCCTTGCCCTCCACCGAATGGACGAGAATGGAGCCGCCTGTCTGCTTGACGATGCCGTATACGGTCGAAAGCCCGAGGCCGGTGCCCTTGCCGACATCCTTGGTGGTGAAGAAGGGCTCGAAGATCTTGTCCAGAACGGCCGGCGGAATGCCGCTGCCATTGTCCTCGACCTCGACGGTGACATAGTCGGCCGGCGGCAGCTCGCTGCGGTCGAGGGCGCTCGCTTCCGAGATCGGCACGTTGCGCGTGCGGATGATCACCTTGCCGCCATCGGCCATGGCATCGCGCGCATTGACGGTGAGGTTCATCACCACCTGTTCGAACTGGTTGACGTCCACCTTCACCGGCCACAGATCGCGGCCATGCACGACCTCGAGCGCGACCTTCTCACCCAGCAGACGCCGCAGCAGCATCGACAGGTCCGACATGGCGTCGTTGAGGTTCAGCACCTGCGGGCGCAGGGTCTGGCGGCGCGAGAAGGCAAGCAACTGGCGCACCAGATTGGCGGCGCGGTTGGCGTTGCTCTTGATCGCCATGATGTCCTGGAAGGCGGGATCACCGGGCTTGTGGCTGCCGAGCAGGGAATCGGCGGCCAGCATGATCACGCCGAGCACGTTATTGAAATCGTGCGCCACGCCGCCGGCAAGCTGGCCGACAGCGTTCATCTTCTGGCTCTGGGTGAACTGCTCCTGCAGCGTGCGCTGCTCGGTGGTGTCGATCATGTAGACGATCGCCGCTTCCTTCTCGTTCTCGCCGCGGTCGACGGGCGCGAACCAGAAGCGGGCGGAGCGGCTGCCCTGGCCGACCAGGGAAGCCTCTGCCGGTTCGATGTCGCCCCGGCCGGCCATGGCGAGGCGGGTCAGTTTGCTCAGCCCCTCGCGGTCTCGTTCGATGACGGCCTCAAGCAGGGAATGGCCCGGCGCATCGCCGTTGAGAGACTCCTTGAACAGCCGCATGAACGCTGCATTGGTGCGCACAATCCGGGCATTTTCGTCAATGGTGGCAATGGCCAGGGGCGAATTGTTGAAGAAGCGGGCAAACCGCACTTCCGCCGCCCGCAGACCTTCGGAGACGTCGCCGCCCGGGCCGCGATAGATCACCAGCGTGCGCGATGGGCCGGGCTGGCCGTCGGCGGCGAAGGCGATCTTGTGGAACAGGCGCACGGGCATGATGGTGCCGTTGCGGCGCCGCAAGTCGATGTCGAAGATCTCGGTGCGCACGCTGCCCGGTTCGCTGGCCTGCGTCACCACCAAGGCGCCGGCATTGCCGGGGGCGATGTCGGCCAGCGTCAAACCACCCGTGCCGAACTGGGCAAGGTCATAGTCGAGCCAGCCGGCGAGCGTGGCGTTGAGATAGACGATCTCGCCCGAGGGATCGGCGGAGAAGAAACCGGCCGGCGCGTGGTCGAGATAGTCGATGGCGTGCTGCAGTTCCTGGAAGACGTTTTCCTGGCGCTCGCGCTCGCGCGTGATGTCAGCGACGGTCCAAACCGTTTCCCCTGCTCCAGACGGGCGTTCGATCGGGCGCACCCGCACCCGATACCAGGAAGCCGTTCCGGCGGGTGGCGCAGAGGCAATGCGAAACTCCTCGGCGAGACGCTGCCCGGCCCGAGCGGCCTGGGCCAGGCGGTAGGTTGCCTCCGAGACGTCGGGGTCCCCGGTGAAAGCCCGCTCCACCGTGCGGATATCCTGTTCGCCCATCGCGCCTGTCAGGGCCAGATAGGCCTCGTTGGCATAGATGATGCGGCCGTCCTTGTTGGTGACGAGGATGCCTTCCGGCGAATCGTCGGCAATCAGTTTGGTGAGATCGTTGCGCGCGATCGAAGATTGGCCGAAATGCGCGATCCCCATCGCCCAGGCGAACATGGCGATCACACCGGCCACCGCGAAGACAGCAAGAATGACCGGGCTCGCGATCTTGCCCCAGTCGTAAGGCAGCAATGCCACCCCTATGGCGACGAGGATCAGCATTCCGGCAAGCACCAGCACCCAGAAGATGCCGCTGGGCCGTTCGCTGCGATCGACCGCGGCGCCGCGTGCCGCCGCCTCCTCGCCTTCAGCCATGTTCAACCCCACCGCGCATCGTCAAAGGGCGATTCGCTCCGGCGAACCGCATAATGGTCAGTTTGGCTTAGCAGTTCACATTTCAAAATGTGTTAACCTCGTTGACCAAAAATATCCTGGCCCTTTGCGGCGATTTAGCACCATCCAAAGGTGTGCCGGGCCATGGTGCATCCCAGACGAAACAGCCGAGAGGGAAGAAAAATCCGCCTCTTTTGCGGCATTTCTCCGGTTTTTTAGCCAAATCCAAGGGACAAGCCTCAGTTCAGCGACTTTGCTGTTGATTCTTGCACGTTAACCGTCTTCTAAGAAACCAGCCCGGAAAGAGTACTGGTCGCATCAGGCTGCCATCCCCTATCGGCACCGGACCAGATCTAAGGAATTATATCGATGGATTCGTTGAACTCTTGGCTGCCCGCGCAGTTGTTCACCTTGGCTGGCCTGCTGTTGGTGGTGGGCGTCGTCTTGATGTTCATCTGGCGCGCCATCAACCGTCCTCAGGTCGGCGGCGCCAAAGGCGGACGGCAGTCGCGGCTCGGCGTGGTTGATTCCTATGGCGTCGGCACCCGCCAGCTCGTGCTGGTGCGGCGCGACAATGTCGAACACCTGATCATGATCGGCGGCCCGAACGACGTCGTCGTCGAATCCAGCATCCTACGCGCCCGCCCGGCCGGCCAGGCTGCACGCCCTGCTTCGCCCGGTGCAACACCGCCTCCCGTCCAGGAGCGTACGGCCGCCGTCGCCGTCCCGCCGCGGCAGGTCGAGGAAGATTTCGTCCGTCCGGCTCCCGTCGAGCCCCCGCCTGTCGCCAAGATCGATACGCCAGTTCCAACACCGGCCACAACACCGATGAGCAGGACCTCTCCTGCCGCCGCGACCACGGCCCCGATGCCTTCGACGACCTCCGCTACGCGTCCGAGCGTGGTGCCCCCGCGTGAACCGGGCTTCTTCCAGCGTGCCACGTCGCGTTTGCCGAATTTCGGCCGGCCAGCGGCCACGGCGACGCCAGTTCCCGTCGCACCGGCGGTGCCTGCGGCCGAGGAGCCCCGCGCCACCATCGATACCGCGCATTTCGAAGAGCTTCTGGCCGGCGATCAGCCTGCAACCACGCCGGCGCCAAAACCGACCGTCTCTGCCGCCCCTGCTGCACAGACGACGGCCGCTCCCAAGCCCAAGGCTGATCTCGATTTCGAAGTTGCGGAAGGGCTCGATCTCGAGCCCGCGCCCGAAACGCGCGAACCGCCGGCACCAACCACTACCACGCGCCTGACGCTGCCCGAGATTCGCCTGCCGGATCTGCGCTTGCCGGAATGGCGCCGCCCCGAGGCGACACCGGCTCCGACGCCGGCCCCGCGCCAGGCGCCGGACCTTCGGGTCGAGCCTCGCTTTTCCGCCGATCCGCGCCCGGCCGGCGAGACTTCACCGACTCCCGGCGGTCGCATCGAGCCCTCGCTGGGCACACCGGCGCCACGTCCCCAGGCCGAACCGACGCGTACGGAACCCTTCCGGGTTGGTGAAAGGCTGACGACGCCGACACGCCCGGCCACCACGCCGCCGGCGCCTGTGGGGAGCACGACAGCCGCGCCGGCCGCCACGGCAGCGCCGACGCCGGCACCGACAGCAGCCCCCGCTCCGACGCCCCCCCCGGCGCCGACGACCACGCCGGCCCCTGTCGAGGTCGAAGATCCCTTCGCCAGCCTCGAGGAGGAAATGGCGAGCCTGCTGGGACGAAGCAGGGACGACAGCAAGAAGTCCTGAATGGGCAAACGATCAACGGGCGGATCTTCCGCCCGTTTTCTTTTGGTGCCGTAGGTGCAGCCCGACACGCCGGCAGATCCGGGAAACACGATAGGAGCTGGGATATCTGCGTTTCCGGCCAGGACCAACACGATATCCAGGCCGGCTGGGCTGGACGCCGCTGTTGATCCGAGATGTGGCTTGCGCATTTCTTGGCAACGGCCGAATAAGGCCATCTCGCGCCCTGCCGCTCCGCCTCTCAGAGAATTCCGGTTTCCCTGCCATGCGTTCCTTCCTTGCAGATCTCAGCGGCCAGTCGGTCGGCATGGGCGTCCTCACCGCTGTGGTCGGCTATACCAGTTCGGTGGCGGTCGTCATCAACGGCATGAGCGCCGTGGGCGCCTCGCCGGGGCAGATCGCTTCGGGCCTTGCCGCTTTGTGCGTGACCATGGGCCTGTGCGGCGCCGGCCTCAGCCTCGCGACCCGCATGCCGGTCTCAACGGCCTGGTCGACGCCCGGCATGGCCCTCCTGGCAGGCCTTGCAGCGCCGGCCGGGGGCTATCCTGCCGCCGTGGGCGCCTTTCTGTTCACCGGCGTGCTGATCATGGTGGCTGGCTTGTGGTCCCCCCTCGGCAAGCTGATTACCCGTATTCCCCGTCCTATCGCGGGAGCGATGCTGGCCGGCATCCTGTTCAAGCTTTGCCTTGCCCCGGTCATCGCGATCGGCCAAGTTCCGAAATTCGCCATCCCCGTGGTACTGACCTGGCTGGTGGTCGGGCGCTTCTACCGCCTGTGGGCCGCGCCCGCAGCGCTCGCTGTCGCCTTGGGCGCTATGGCCTTCGACGGCCAGGCAAGTTCACTGCCGCTGGCTCTCCCGTCGCTTGAGTTCGTAACTCCAAGCTTCGATTGGCAAACACTGATTTCGATCGGGCTGCCGCTCTTCATCGTCACCATGGCCTCGCAGAACATTCCAGGCCTGACCGTGCTGGCCGCCTATGGCTATCAGGTATCCACACGGCCCGCCTTCCTCGTGACCGGAGGCGTGTCGGCCCTCTCCTCGCTGCTGGGCGCTCCCACCATCAACCTCGCCGCCATCACCGCCGCCCTCTGTGCCGGTCCGGACGCCCATATCCGACCCGAGCGGCGCTACATTGCGGCGGTAGTCGCCGGATTGTTCTATGCAGCGATCTTCTCGTTGCTGTCGGCGATCGCCGCCGGCCTGGTCACGGCCTCCTCCCCGATCCTGATCGAAGCGGCGGCGGGACTGGCGCTGGTGAGCGCTTTCGGAGCCTCCCTGCTCGGTGCCGTCCAGGAAGAAAGCCAGCGTCTGCCGGCGCTTGCAACGTTCCTGGTCACGGCCTCAGGCTTCAGTCTCTACGGCATCGGCGCCGCCTTCTGGGGCCTTTGCGCGGGGCTTGTCGTGCATATGCTCTATTCCGGCGCAAACAGAGGCACGACAAAGGCAAAAAAAAGCGCTACATAGATATGCGATGTTCCACGTATCTCCACAGGGCTGAGAGGTGCGGGACGCTTGGGCCCATCCTGGATGCAAGCCCCTGCGTGATGAGTTCCGGCCGGCTGACAGGGAAGCCGCCCGACGCTCCAATCGCCGAACCTAGAGCAAAGCGCGTTCATGACTGAACGCTTGTTTGCTCTAACTCCTTGGTTAGACGCGTCTTTGCGATTCTGGGTGACTCCGTAAGATCGCAAAACGCTACGGAAGCGGTCTGTCCGCATCACACGAGCTGGCCGGTATGTTTCTGCCGGACCAGGATTGTGCTTGAGCTGCCATGATCATTGTTGAGATACCCTGGTTCGATCCCCTAGAAGCCGCGGCCGCCATGGCCAGCCAGCCGCGACTGGCCCTGCTCGACAGCGCCATGCCTCATGAAACGCTGGGGCGGTGGTCCTATCTGGCCGCCTCCCCTTTCGGCCGGTTCCAGGTCGTCGACGGTGTTGCGCGCTGGAACGATACCGCCATCGACGGCAGCCCCATGGAGGCCTTGCGTCACCTGCTGCGGCAATACGCCCGGCCCCTCCTGCCGGGAGCGCCCCCCTTCAGCGGCGGCGCCATCGGCAGTTTCACCTATGAAGCGGGCCATCTGTTCGAGCGTTTCGGACCATCGGTTCCACCAGCCGCGCCAGGCGTTCCCCAGATCGATCTGCCGTTCTACGACCACCTCCTTGCCTTCGATACCATCGAGAAGCGGGCCTTCGCCATCGCGCCGAACCAGGCGGGCATCGAGCGGCTCGTCGAGGGGCTCGAGGCCCAGCCCCACCGGGCATCGGCGCCACGTGCATTGACCTGGCGCGACAGCCGCAGCCGGAGCGAATACGAAGCCGAGGTCGCACGCGTGGTTGGCTATATCCGCGACGGCGACATCTTCCAGGCCAATCTCTCCCATCGCTTCAGCGCCACGCCCCAGGACGGCGCCGATCCGCTGGCAACCTATCTCGCCCTGCGGCGGTCCAATCCGGCACCTTTCGCCGCCCTGCTGGTCGACGGCACCGGCTTTATCGCCTCTACCTCGCCCGAGCGTTTTCTGCGCCTGGACGCCGGCAGGGTCGAGGCCCGGCCGATCAAGGGCACCAAGCGCCGCTGCACCCACCCTGCCATGGATATCGCCATCGCCCAGTCGCTCGCCCGCAGCGAAAAGGACCGGGCCGAGAACATCATGATCGTCGACCTCCTGCGCAACGACCTGTCGCGCGTCTGCGATGCGGGCAGCGTCGAGGTTCCCCTGTTGTGCGGCATCGAAACCTATGCCTCGGTGCACCATCTGACCTCGGCGGTGACGGGCCTCCTCAAGCAGGGGCTCGATGTCACCGACCTGATCGCCGCCACCTTCCCCGGTGGCTCGATCACCGGGGCACCGAAGATCCGCGCCATGGAAATCATCGGAGAACTCGAACGTGAGCCGCGCGGCGCCTATTGCGGCGCCATCGGCTGGATCGGCTTCGACGGCGCGGCCGACCTGAACATCGCCATCCGTACGCTCAGCTATGACGGCAAGGACCTCTCGGTCCGGGCCGGCGGCGGCATCACGCTGCTCTCCGATCCCTTTGCCGAATATGACGAGACCCTGGCCAAGGCCGAGCGGCTCATTGCGGCCTTCGAGGATCCAGCCCGCGCGGAGGAAGCGGCATGATCCTGATCGTCGACAATTACGATTCCTTCGTCTTCAACGTCTCTCGTTATTTCGAGGAGGCCGATGCAAAGACCCATGTCGTCCGCAATGATGCCGTGAGCGCCGATGACGTCATCCGTCTCGGCGCCAAGGCCCTGGTGTTTTCGCCTGGTCCGAAGGCGCCGCGCGACGCCGGCGCTTCGCTCGACCTGATCAGGCTCTTTTCCGGCAAACTGCCCATCCTCGGCATCTGCCTCGGCCACCAGTGCATCGGCGAAGTCTTCGGTGGGCGCACAGCCCATGCCCGTACGCCCATGCATGGCCGCGCCTCGCGCATCGAACATCGGGGCGGCGGCCTGTTCGCCGGGCTGCCGCAGCCCTTCGAGGCGGCACGCTACCATTCGCTGATCGTCGAGATCGACGAGGATGGCCCGCTGGAGGTCACGGCGCGCAGCGACGAGGGCGAGATCATGGCACTTACCCATCGCCAGCATCCCACTTTCGGCGTGCAGTTCCATCCGGAGTCGATCCTGACGCCACAGGGACATCAGATCATCCGCGCGTTCCTGGATCGCGTGCAGTGAGCTTCTTTCTTCATCGTCTCCTGGCGGACGGCAATGCCGGCGCCCCGCTGGTCAATGCCCTCGATCGCGGCTTCCAGCTCGGGGATGGCGTATTCGACACCATGAGCTGCTTCAAGGGACGCCCTCTTGCAGAAGAGCGCCACCGCGCCCGACTCATCCGGCATGCTGCGGCCATCGGCATCGATGTCGACCCCAACCGGCTGAAAGAAGCGCTTGACGGCCTGCTGACAGAGTTGGGCGAACGCCATGCCATCGTGCGCACGACGGTGACGCGCGGACAGGCTGCCAGGGGCCTATGGCCGCCGCCGAGCGATCAAGCGCCAAGCAATTCCCCTACCATACTGGTGACGGCCCAACCCTGGAGCCCCGGCCTTGTCGGCCAGCCTGCGCGTCTCGTCGAAGCCGGCCTGCCGCGCAACCAGCTCTCGCCGCTCGCCCGCCTGAAATCCCTCAACTACCTGGAAAATATCCTGGCCGCGCGCCGGGCCGCCGAGGCCGGCGCCGACGATGCCCTGATCCGCAATCTCGACGGCAATGCCGTTTCATCCACAATCGCCAATCTCTTCGCCCTCATCGATGGCCGGTTCGTCACTCCTCCCTGCGCCGATGGCTGCCTTGACGGCATCATGCGCGAACTGGTGCTGGAGGAAGCGAAGACCCTTGGCCTGGAGGTCGGCGAGGCCAGCCTCACACCGGCCTTGTTCGAGCGCAGCGAAGCTCTGTTCCTCACCAATTCCGTTCGTTTGATCCGTCCGGTCACGGCGCTGGGCAATCAGAGCCTGGTCCCGCCTCCCGAGGCAGCCTTGTCCATCAACCGTCTCTTCAATGCCCTCCTGGCGCGCATCGACCACGACACCGGCGCGCGCCTGGACATAGCCCTTCCCATCCAGTGAGCAGTGTTTCCATGATCTACGTCGCCCTCGGTGCCAATCTTCCATCCTCCGAAGGAGCTCCCCGGGAAACCCTGCGCCGGGCGGTATCCGCCCTGGCGGCCCGTGGATTGACGATTTCCGCGCGTTCGCGCCTGTTCCTGACCGAACCAGTGCCGCGCTCGGACCAACCCTGGTATGCCAACCAGGTCATCGCCATCGAGAGCACCCTCACGCCCCATCAGATTCTCTCCGTCCTGCTCGACGTCGAATTGCAGTTCGGGCGCGAACGCAGCGAACGCAATGCCGCCCGCACGCTGGATCTCGACCTGATCGGCTATGGCAGCGATATCATCGACACGCCGGACCTCGTGGTGCCGCATCCGCGCATGCATGAGCGGGCCTTCGTCCTCGCACCGCTTGCCGACATCGCCCCGAGCTGGCGTCATCCCGTCAATGGGGAAACCGTCAGCCTGATGCTGGCGCGCAGTGATCGAGCCCATGTGCGAGCGCTCAGGACGGTGCCGCTGCTGATGGGCATCGTCAACGTCACGCCCGATTCCTTCTCCGACGGCGGACGCTATGACAATGCCGAGACGGCCATCGCCCATGCCCGCCAGTTGATGGAGGAAGGCGCCGACATTCTCGACATCGGTGGCGAGTCGACGCGTCCGGGGGCCTCCCCCGTCGACATCGAAACCGAATGGCAGCGCGTCGGCCCCGTGATCGAGGCCCTCGCCGAGGAGGCCAAACGACGCTACCGCCTGATCTCCATCGATACTCGCCACGCCGAGATCATGGCCCGCGCACTCGCCGCGGGCGCCACCATGATCAACGACGTCACGGCCCTGGACGATCCAGCCAGCCGCCGGGCCGTCGCCGATCATGATGCCCCCGTGGTGCTCATGCATATGCAGGGCGATCCACAGAGCATGCAGATCAATCCTGTTTATGCAGACGTGGTGAAGGATGTCTGCGCCGAGCTGAGCTTCAAATGCGAGCGCGCCATCAAGGATGGCATCGCCGCCTCACGCCTGTGGCTCGACCCCGGCATCGGCTTCGGCAAGACGATGGAACACAATTTGGCCCTGCTCGACGCCACCCCGCAATTGCGTGCCCTCGGCTTTCCCGTGCTGATCGGGGCTTCCCGCAAGATCTTCATCCGCGGCGTCGACCGCCATGGGCCGGCCTCGGAGCGCGTAGCCGGATCGGTTTCCGCCGCTCTCTCCGCCGCGCAGCGCGGCGCCGATGCGGTGCGCGTCCACGATGTCGCGCAGACGCGGCAAGCCCTGGCCGTCTGGAGCGCGGTCGAAGGGCAGGCGATGAGCTGATTTAAAGTGTTTTCCAGAAACGTTGATAGACCTTCCGATTAAGAAAACGCGTCGAAACAAGGGATTAGAGCAAAACAACGATCGGAGAAAAGTCGTTTTGCTCTAAGTTTCAGACGACCCGGCGCAATCGTGGCTGACGGTCGAAGAAGCGAAACAGGAGCAGGCCAGCCAGGAAGCCGCCTATGTTACCCGGCCAGCCGGGCATCACCTGCGACGTGGTGAGGATCAACGGGCTGACGGCATTCCAGGCCGTGATGAAGGCGAAGACGGCGAGCCAGATGCGTACGTTCTGGTCTGCCAGAGCGTCCCTTAAGGTCCAGGCCGGCTTGCGAAAGGCCGCACCGCCGGCGACCCGAAACGCCGCCATCGCCGATCCGCCCTTGAAGAGAAAATGGATCGAAGCCGCGAACAGGCCCGACAGGCCGCCACCTGCGCCCACCATGGCGGCAGCACTGCCCCAATAGAACAGCAGGCAGGCGAACGAGCCTGCAACGGTACACAGGGCGGTGAAGGCCAGAAAGCGCCAGGTACCGAAACGCCAGGCTACCGCAGCACCCAGGATCAGCAAGGCCGCACCATTGATCATCAACGTGCCTGGATCGGACTGAAGAAAGAAACAGGTCAGGAAGCCGGCAATATCGGCAAGATGTCCGCCGGGCCAGGCAATGCTCTCCCCGATCGAGGGATCGTAGCGCAGGGGCGTGAAGGCGAAGACCCCGACCAGCCAAGCGCTCCAACTTCCGGGTATCACCGCCCGGGCAATGTGAACGAGGACAATGAGGCCCGTGAGCAGCAGCACGACCGCCGGCACGTTGAAGGCCGCCGGCGGATCGATATTGCCGCGCGATTTCAATGACAAAGACATATCTCCTGAAGCAGGAAGCAAACTGTGGTCATCCGCCCGGTCATTCTTAACATCGATTCGGCTTCATTAACCTTTTGTTAACATTAATAATTCGTTTCCAGGCGGTAACCATCCTCCCCCCTGCCGTCCGCGCCCATGCCGGTGCTATCGTCACCTCCTCGCCCGCCTATGACGGGCAGGAGCGGCGTTCGAACGAAGGTCGCTCGCATCGCTGAAGCACGGGCACGGGCCGACCTCAATCGGAACATGCCACTGGCGCCTTGTGATCCGGCAGATACGCCGTGAACCACGGGACGCTCTAGCCAATCCGTCGGGTTGGCTTGGAAACAGAGAGTTAGAGCAAAAGGCGTTCAGCCGAACGCTGCTCTGGGGGCGGCTGACCAATGAAGAATACGGCGACACGCGATCTCTACGGCTACTGGGACCAGTTGCGTGGTCAACGGCCGGCTCCCGAACGTGTCGACATCGATCCGGGCGCCATCCGCCGCGTGCTGGGCGATACCTTCATCGTGGAGATCGACAAGAACCGCAGCTTTCCGTTCCGCCTGGCCGGAACCCGGATGTGCGCCCTGCTCGGCCAGGAACTGCGCGGTGCCTCCCTGCTCGATCGCTGGACCGATCGAACTGGCCTGGCGGAACTGGTAATGGCGGTATCGTCGGACCTGACGGCACGGGTGATTGCGCTGAGCGGCAGCACGCTGCAAGGCCATCATCTCGATCTGGAATTGCTGCTCCTGCCACTCCACCATCGCGGCAAGGCCAATTCGCGTATCCTCGGCAGCCTGACGCCAGGCGAGGCCCCCTATTGGATCGGCCTGCATCCCATTTCGCGTTTCGATATCGTCTCGGTGGAAGAGATCCCGGCAACCGCGCGCGTTCAGCGACGTACGGCCCTGCCTACAGGTACCCGGCGTTATGGCCATCTCACCCTGGTCGAAGGCGGCAAGGCCAGCGCCTGACCGGGCGTACGTTTTCTATTCAGAGGCATTTTCTCAATCGAAAAGCCTATCGGTTTTTCTGGAAAATGCCTTAGTGCAGCCGATAAGCCTGATCTCGCAGCGAGCCCGCCCGGCTGCAACGAAGCAAGTCGCCACCCACGCCGTCATCGGACAAGCGATCACGAATGGTGGTGAAACGATCCAGTTCGTGATGATAATCATCGGCGAGAACCTGCCAGTCCTCGACCTCTTCGAGCCTCGAGGCGGCGAAGCGGTCCGCAGCAGCCGCCATATCGGCATAGGCCAGCGCCACCGGCGAGGTCCGGAACAACGTGGTTTCGTTCAGTGAAACTTCGCCGGTATCGAGATCGCGAGCCTGAACGAGAAAGCCGTCAGACTGCGCGATGACTTCGTAGCACCAGCCCTGCCCTTCTGTACTTGCGATCAACATGGCGTCCTCCATCCACTCAACTTACGGCCATGATGCCAGAGCGGTGAAACTTCGAAGTGCCATCCTGCACACGTCATGGTTAACGCTTGATAACCAACAATGTTCAGGTACCCGGCGATTGCGTGCCATAATGACGCATGGAGTGTGACTATAGCGTGAACGCGCCTTGCAGCATTCTCGCAGCCGTCCTGGACGGCCCGAGAGCTACACGAGGCCGATGGTGCGCAACTCGCGCTGGAGCTCGATGGGTAGATCGGCATCAGCCGAGCCGGCCATGGCGAGATCGGGCGGCGCATCGGCCGCGCTGAGATAGCGCCAGCCCTGGAACGGACCGCGCGGGCGGGGATCGACGGCGACGACCGCCGGATCGAGCACGATGTCGCAACGCGAGATGCCGTGCTCGTCACGGCGCGCGCGCAAATCCGTGATGCGCTGGCGGCACGAGACAATGCCCTTGATCACCCAATAGAGCGAGCCGCCGTCGAGAATCGCCTCGCGGTTCTTCGGCATCATGCGCGTGGTGTGGATCTGTTCACCCGCCAGGCGCAGGCGCAGGGCGATCCATTCCTCGAGGTCGGCGATCGATTCGGCGCCGACACATAGCTTGATCAGGTTGAGGCTCATCACACTGAATCAATATCGACGATCGTTTCGGTTTCCTCGAGGGCTGCCGCTTCCCACTCCCGCCACATCGGCGTCGCCATCACCGCGTCCATGTAGCGGCGTACAGCGGCTGGCACCTTGATGTCGTAGGCGTGCAAGCGGTTCACCACCGGTGCCCACATCGCATCGGCATTGTTGAAATGCGCACCGAACAGGAAATCGCCACCACCGCCGAAACGCGTGCGGCAATCGATGATGAGATCGACCACCCTTTCCACACTCGCCAGGGTCTCGTCGTCGAGAGCGATGGCCTTGGGCCGGCGCTTGATGTTCATCGGACAATTGCGGCGCAGAGGCAGGAAACCGGCATGGATCTCGGCGCTGATGGCACGGGCGTGAGCCCGGCTCTCGCGATCCTCAGGCCAGAGCTGTGGCGCGATCTCGGCCAGATATTCGAGGATGGCGATGGATTCGTGCACCATGATGTCGCCATGGATCAGGATCGGCACCTTGCCGGCCGCCGAGGTCGCCTTGATCATCGCCGAGGTTTCGGGATGGCGCAGCCAGATGATCTGCTCCTCGAAGTGCATGCCGGCCGACTTTGCCGCCAGCCACGGACGCATGGACCAGGAGGAATAATTCTTGTTGCCGATGATCAGTTTCAAGGGGTGCACTCCAACACGGGCCGCACCATGCCGCCTCCTGCGCGGGCGCGCAAACGGAGATTTGCCTCCGTCAACATGCCGTAGGGGCCTGCAGTATGACGACCCGGGTGCCAAACATCCGGTTGCAAGCCGGCGGCAGCACCTTCATTGTCCCATCCACGAACTGCAACGCATCTGAGAGTCGTGCCTATGAAGAAGATGGTCTTGCTTGCCGGCCTGCTCACCCTTCCCCTGGCCAGTTGCGCCGTACCGGGAGGCGGTGGTTCCGATCGGCCCTATTACAGCGATCCCGGCTACTATGGCGGCAATTATTATGGCGATCACCGTCGCGACCGCCGCGATCGCTATCCTGGCAGAGCGCGCCCCGGCCGGCCAAATCCAGGAGAGCCAGGTGCGGATACAGGCCCCGGGCCTGGCCCGACTGCGGGTGGCGATTTCAGCTGGCGGAATGCCCCTCCCGGTTCAAGGCCACCGGTCACCTCCAACGTCGGTGGCTCTCCCGGCTTGTCTCGTCCTGGCTGGTCAGCCCCGGCCCCTCGAATCGGGAGCCCCTCGCCAACGCCCAGTGCGCCTCGGGTCGAAAGCCCATCGCCGGCCCCCAGTGCGCCAGCAGGCGCCGGCCCGGTCCATGATTGCCCGCCGGGTACAACCAGCTGCTGAACAAGGTCGCCCTAAGCAAGAAACGACCTCCAAGTGAAACGGGGTCTATGTTTCGAATGCAGAGAGCGGTTTTCGTTTCAAGGAATGGAAACCGCTCTACATTTTCATGGCGGGCACTAGGCGCTCTCCCCATCCAGATCGCGAGTTCAATGGTAGACAAGGACCTCCTGGAACAGACGGCACTGCGTCTGATCGCAGCCCTGCCGGCCGGCAAGACGATGGCGCCCGCCGACATCGCGCAAGAAATCGCGGGCAAGGCCGCCGATCAGTGGGGACCGTTGATGCAGCCGCTTCGCCGCATCGTCGTGCGCCTGGCCAAGGAAGGCCGGCTGGTGATCTATCGCAAGGGTGCGCCAGCCGATCCCGACGATTTCAAGGGCGTCTACCGGCTCGGACCGGTGCGGATCGACTGAGGCGAGGCGTCACCGGCGCTTTCAACGGTATTGAAGCTCAATTGGCGGCGATACTGCCGGTGGCGACGTTCTGGGCCAGGAAGTCCTGCCATTGCTGCTCGGAACCGGCAAAGGCGTTGCGGTCGACCTGCCCCTGGACGCCGGGCACCGAACCGGTGGCGGTATATTGCCAGAAGGCCCAGGAACGCTTGCCGTAGCGCCCGGAAGGATGGCCCTTCACCGAGCGCACCCAGAAGGGATAGCTCTCCAGTTCGCCGGTCAGGATTTCGCGGTGGAAGTCCACAGTGGTGTAGATGATCGGCTTCTTGCCATAGAAGCGCTCCATCTCGCGCAGGAACACCGCCATGTCGGCATGGATCTTCTGGGCAGGCGGACGCAGCTTGCAGGTCGGCGAGAGGTGGTTCCACTCCATGTCGAGAACCGGCGGCAGGGCATCGCTTGCCGGCGGCACATGGGTCTTGAACCAGGCGACCTGGTCCTCCACCGGCCGGCAGAAATAATAGAAATGATAGGCACCGGTCGGTATGCCCGCGGCGCGGGCTCCTTCCCAATTGGCCTTGAACTTGTCGTCGACGCGATCGCCGCCTTCCGTCGCCTTCAGATAGGCGAAGCGTACGCCTCCGCGAGCGGCAGCATTCCAGTCGATGACACCCTGATATTTCGAGACATCAATGCCGTGCACCGGAAACCTGTTCGCCTCGGGATAGGCTTGCTGAACGGTCGAGCAGGCACTGAGAACCAGTACACCTGCTGCGATGAGCCCATGGCGCATGAAGCACGACAGCGATCGCATTGTGAAACCCATTATGAATGGCCGTTACATCCGGCACTTCAACGACTGGAACACAGGGTAGAGAGAGAAGCTTAACCGCTCCTCACTGTCGACAAAAATCTTTGAAGACTCGGCCCGAAAACACGCCTATCAGGCGAATCATCCCCCATTACCGGTCAAATCCTATCATGAAAGTCCTGGCCCTAGCTGCCGCCCTCGCCTGCGCCCTGACTGCACCCACCCTCGCCGGCTGCCCGCCCGAGGCCCTGGGCGTGTCCCGTACGCTGCCCGTCGGCACCGTCGGCGGCGGCGCAGTGGGTTTCAAGACCTATCCCCAGACCCTGCGGCTGGCCCCTGGAGAGGTGGTACTGACCTTCGACGACGGGCCGATGCCAGGGCGCACGGAAAAGATCCTGGATGCTCTTTCAAGCCAATGCGTGAAGGCCACCTTCTTCATGATCGGCCGCAACGCCGCTGCCGCTCCCGCCCTGGCCGCCAGGGTCGCAAAGGAGGGACATACGGTCGCCTATCATTCGATGACTCACCCAGTGCTGCGGCGCCTGCCATTCGAGCGGGCTCGCGCCGATATCGAGAACGGCTATCGTGCCGTCGACAAGGCGGTATGGGGCGCAGCCAGCGAGCGCCCGCACCAACCCTTCTTCCGCTTTCCGGGCTTCGCCGACAGCCCTGCCCTCGACCAATGGCTCGCCTCGCTGGACATGGTGGTGTTCGGGGCCGATCTGTGGGCCAGCGATTGGGAACCTGAGACGCCTCAGGAGGAGCTCAAGCTGGTTCTGGGGCGGCTCGAGAAGAACAAGGGCGGCATTGTGCTTCTGCACGACATCCAACCCCGCACCGTGGCCATGCTGCCGCAATTTCTGCAGGAGTTGAAGATGCGCGGATTCCGGATCGTGCATATGGTGCCCGGCTCCGGCGCGCTCGAAACGACACCGGCTCCCGCTGGCTGGTTCTCCCAGACCGAGCGCATCCTCGCGGGCCAGGGCAGACCGGTCGGCAAGGTCCGGCGCCCATTGTCGCAATAGCTATCGACAAACCAAAAAGGCGATCCGTTTCCGGATCGCCTTTGGAGCCAAGCTCGAATTTGGTGCGGTCAAGAGGACTCGAACCTCCACTGGTCTCCCAACTACCACCTCAAGGTAGCGCGTCTACCAATTCCGCCATGACCGCGGTTGCTGCACAGGGCCGGCTCGAAGAACGCGCTGCCATGTGAAGCGGCGCATCGTCTAACAGATCGATCACAGGGCAGCAAGGGCAATTCACGCTTTTCCTTCACTTAGCATGCAAGCCCTTGTCGAAGCCCCGAAATCCGCCGATATGAAGGGCTTGTTTCCCCGATTGGAACCGATCCAGTGACCAGCCGCAATGCCCTCGACCACAGTTTCCTGCCCGGACGCGATTCTCCGCCGGTGGAGTGGCAGGTGATTGCGGGCCTCAGTCCCTATGAGCAAACCATTGCGGCCATGGAGGCCAGGGCAACAGCGATCGCGGACGGGACGGCCGACGAATGCGTCTGGCTGCTCGAACACCCGCCCCTCTACACCGCCGGCACCTCGGCCCGGCGAGAGGATCTGGTTGCTCCCGATCGTTTCCCGGTGCACCAGACCGGGCGAGGCGGGCAATATACCTATCACGGTCCCGGCCAGCGCGTGGCCTATGTCATGCTCGATCTCAAGCGCCGCCGGCAGGACGTGAGGCGGTTGGTGACGGCACTGGAGGCCTGGCTGATCGAAACGCTCTGGTCCTTTCACGTGCGAGGCGAGCGCCGCGAGGACCGGGTCGGCGTCTGGGTGAGACGCCCGGAGCGCGGCGAAGGCGCCGAAGACAAGATCGCGGCTATCGGCATCCGCCTCAAGCGCTGGGTCTCCTTCCACGGCATCGCCATCAATGTGGAACCCGATCTCGAGCATTTCTCCGGCATCGTTCCCTGCGGCGTCCGCGACCATGGCGTGACCAGCCTGGTCGACCTCGGCCTGCCGGTGACGCTGGAGGATGTCGATCTTGCCTTGCGCCAGACCTTCGAGCCGATCTTCGGGCAGACGCACCTGCCGCGTGCAGAAACCGATTCGGGAAATGCCGCCAAGGCACTGGGATCATGCGCTTAAAATATTTTGCGGTTTGGTGAATCACCAAGAATCGCAAAGACGCCTTAGCCAATCCTTTGGATTGGCTTGGGAACAAGGAATTGGAAGCAAATAAGCGTTCACGCTTGTGCGGGCTTTGCTCCAGGCCGGAGCTGACCTTGCGGCTACCAGCTCGTTCTCGTGCTGGAGGCGAGCCCGCTTCCGGGAATGATCGCCAATGCGATCAGCCAGCCGACCATGGGACCGCTGAACAAGCTGAATGTCGCCAGGGCCTGCTGCCAGGACGCCAAGGCCCCCCGGTCGAGAACGAAGATCGCAATGGCGACCGCCAGCAGATAGAGACCCAGAAAGGCTGGAATCACCAGGCCGGACCAGCCGAAATCATGGAGGCGCTTGCGTGAGAGACAGATGGCGGACCAGGCGATGGCAGCCACAAACGCAAAGGAGCCCAGGCCATAAGGACCGCTCCAGCCCTGCAGGGCATGATGCCCCCCGACGGCGAGCGCCGCCAGCAGCACCACACCGGTGGTGAAGGCAACGCGATCGATCGCGCCGGACGGTGAAAGCAGCAAACGCAGGATGACGACTGACAGCATTGTCCTGACAACGCAATGAACCCAAGCTGGATATGCTTGTAACATCCGCGGGTTAACGTCGCGTTTCGAAGTTTTGATTCGGCCGGATCGCAAAGAGCTTCAGAGCCGACCGGTTGCCACCCGCATCTTGTCGGCCAGGCCGCCGCCTATCCGCCGGTAGAGGGCATGTGCGATCTGCTCATCCCGTTTGCACAGTGCCTTGAGCTTGTCCTGGTCGAAAGCCAGCACCCGCACGGCATTTTCCGTGACCACCGTGGCGGTCGCCGGCACGCCGGTGGCAAAGGACACGTCCCCAACGAAGGCCCCGGCGCCGACATGGGCAACGAGCTGGTCGCGTACGCGCACTTCCGTCTGCCCTTCACAGATGAAAGTGAGCTCATGCACCGGATCGGCCTCGGTGGTCACGATCGAGCCAGGCTCCAGAGTGCGCCATTCCGCTGTCCGCAGAAGCTGGGCGATCTGCGCCTTGTCGAGGTCTCCGACGATGGGCTTGATGAAGGCCTGTTCGTCGGCCGAGAGCTTCAGGCTGAGACGGTCGCGCAGGAGAATGCCGAGCTGTACCAGATTGATCAGGATGAAGGCGCTGTCCCAGGCGATCGAGGGCCAGACGGCCGAGCCGCTGAACAGGAAATAGACAACCTCCAGGGCGATGCCGACTACCGCAGCAAGCCTCAGCCAGAAGATGTTGGTCAGGAGGTAGGATATGGCGATGATGGCATAGGCGATATGGCCGGGGAGCGCGCCCCAGCTGAAGAACTGGTCCCAGACGCTCAAACCCACTCCCCTTGCAATTCGACGACCTGGCTCTCAGGCGAAATCCATGATCACCGCATCGACGGCCAGCGTATCGCCTGGCTTGACGCGGATCTTCTTGACGGTCGCGTCACGCTCGGCACGCAGGACGTTCTCCATCTTCATCGCCTCGACGACGCAGAGCGCCTCCCCGGCCTTGACCTCCTGCCCCTCCGTGACCTCGATGGCCCGGACCAGCCCGGGCATCGGACACAGCAAGGCAGTCGTGAGTGCCGCGCTGCTCTTGACCGGCATCAGGCGGGCGAGCTCGGCTTCGCGCTGGGTGTAGATGCGAATGTCGGCGGCGGCGCCGCGATGGGCCAGCACCACGCCATTGGCAATGGCGTGCACCAGCATGGATACCGGCTCGCCATGGATGCGGCCCGACCATACCGGCTGTCCGGGCTTCCAATCGGAGGTCAGCGTCACCAGGCGTTCCGGCGCTCCCTCCGGCGAGAGGAAGGTCACCTGCATCTCTCCGCGCGCTTCGTCGACCTCGACGGTGAAGGAGGTATCGCCGAGAACAGCCACGCGACGGCGCTCGAACACCACCGGCTTGCCGACCATCTGCCCGCTGATGCCGCGCTTGCGCTGGTTCTGGATATGGTCGATCGCGGTGGCGACCGCCGCCAACCGGTCGGCGACTGCACCCTGGGGCGGGCTGACCGAAAAGCCGCCCGGAAATTCCTCGGCGATGAAGGCGGTCGACAACCGCCCCTCCTGCCAACGCTCATGCTGCATGAGAGCCGCAAGGAAAGGAATATTGTGGCGGATACCTTCGATGGCAAAGCTGTCGAGCGCGTCCGACATGGCGGCGATCGCACCGGCGCGCGTCGGAGCATGGGTGCAAAGCTTGGCGATCATCGGGTCGTAGTGGAGCGAGATCTCGCCCCCCTCGAACACGCCGGTGTCGTTGCGCACCGTAACGCCCTTCTCGCGCCGCTCGGCCGGCGGGCGATACTGGGTCAGCCGGCCGATCGAGGGCAGGAAATTGCGCAGGGGATCCTCGGCATAGACGCGCGATTCCACCGCCCAGCCCGACAGCTTGATATCGGACTGCTTCAAGGCCAGTTTTTCACCGGCGGCAACCCGAAACATCTGCTCGACGAGATCGATGCCGGTCACCAGTTCGGTCACGGGATGCTCGACCTGAAGGCGGGTGTTCATCTCCAGGAAGTAGAAGCTCTTGTCCTGCCCGGCCACGAATTCCACGGTGCCGGCGGAATCATAATTGACCGCCTTGGCGAGCGCGACGGCCTGGGCCCCCATCAAGGACCGCGTCTCGGCGTCCAGCAATGGCGAGGGTGCTTCCTCGATCACCTTCTGGTTGCGGCGCTGGATCGAGCATTCGCGCTCGCCAAGATGGATGACGTTGCCATGCTTGTCGCCGAGCACCTGGATCTCGATATGACGCGGCTCGACGATGAATTTTTCGATGAAGACGCGGTCGTCGCCGAAGCTCGCCTTGGCCTCCGAACGCGCCAGGCGGAAACCTTCTTCGACTTCGGCCGACGAGTAGGCGATGCGCATGCCCTTGCCGCCACCACCGGCAGAGGCCTTGATCATCACCGGATACCCGATCTCCTCGGCGATGCGGATGGCGGCCCGGCCATCCTCGATGATGCCGAGATGCCCCGGCACGGTGGAAACGCCCGCTGCTGCAGCCGCCTTCTTGGATTCGATCTTGTCCCCCATCGCAGCGATGGCATGCGGATTGGGACCGACGAAGATGATGCCGGCTTGCTTGAGTGCCGTGGCGAAGGCCTCCCGCTCCGACAGGAAGCCATAGCCGGGATGCACCGCGTCGGCGCCGGTCTTGCGGCAGGCCTCGATGATCTTCTCGATCTGGAGATAGGATTGGGCGGCGGGTGGCGGGCCGATATGGACGGCTTCATCGGCCATCTCGACATGCAGGGCGTCGCGATCGGCATCGGAATAGACGGCAACCGTTGCGATGCCCATCCGCCGTGCCGTCTTGATGATGCGGCAGGCGATTTCCCCGCGATTGGCGATCAGAACTTTGGAAAACATGCCAGCAATCACCCAGAATGCCTTTTTAGGGCCCGCTGCCCTTCTCTAGGGCGTCTCATAGATTGCGGCCGCACGCAATAAGCCCGCGGGGAGATTCAGGCGGCGTGCACCGCTGATCGCAGGACCTCTGGGGATTCCCGCCACAACGCTGTTCCCTCCTCGCTTTACGCCCCCTGCCCCTTTGCTAAGATCCGGACTGGCTTCAGGGGTGGTGGGGACCACATGCGCATGAGGATCGTCCATATCAGGGCCGTGCTGTCGGTCGCGATATTCGTCGGCCTGTGGGGCTCAGCCGGCGTGGCCCATGCCGACAAGCGCGTTGCCCTGCTGATCGGCAATGCCCGCTATCAGAATGCCGTGATGCTGATCAATCCGCCCAATGACGTCAGCGGCATGAAGGCAGCATTGAGCCAGGCCGGCTTCACCATCATCCAGCCTGAAAACGATCTGACCCGCCAGGGCATGGTGCAGGCATTGCGAGCCTTCGAAACGCAGGCCACCACGGCGGACGTGGCGGTGATCTATTATTCAGGCCACGGCATGGAACTCAACGGCGTCAATTATCTCCTGCCGGTGGACGCCCGCCTCGCGACCGACCGGGACGTCGAGGACGAAGCCGTGACCCTCGACAGGGTTCTGCGCTCGATCGAAGGAACCTCTCGCCTTAAGCTGGTGATCCTGGATGCCTGCCGCAACAATCCCTTTCTGCCACGCATGAGCCGCAGCAACGCCAATCGGGCAGTCTCTCGCGGTCTGGCCCGCGTCGAGCCAGCCGGCACGAACACCCTGATTGCCTATTCAGCCGCCGCCGGCACTGTGGCCGCCGACGGCGACGGTCTGAACAGTCCCTTCACTGCCTCGCTGATCAAGCGCATCGTCGAACCCGGCATCGATGTCCGCATCATGCTCGGTAATGTGCGCGACGATGTCATGTCCGATACCGGGAACCAGCAGCAGCCTTTCGTCAACGGATCGCTCGGCGGTGGCGTCCTGTCCCTGATGGAAGCACCGGCCTCGGCCGGTGCTTCTCCCGCGACGGATCCGCTCTTCGGGGAGGCTGCACAGGTCTGGCCAGCGCTACGGGGCAGCACGGATGTCGGTGAACTCGAGACTTTCCGCAAGCGCTACGCCAACACCTTCTTCGGCGAACTGGCTGACAAACGCATCAAGGAGCTGTCGGTGCCGGCGACGACAAAGACGGCGCCTCCTGTCGTCCCGCAGACGGCGTCGGATCCCGCCGCCTGAAACCGAATGCAACAGGCTGGCCGCCGGCCCGCTGGATCCGGACCGGGTCGGTGCAGGCGTGCTGTTCGGGCAGATCGATGTCGCCCGGGCCGTCGCGGCCTGCAACGATGCCCTGCATCAATATCCCGGCACCAAGCGGCTGCTCTTCCAGTATGGGCGCGCCCTCGATGCCGCCAAGCGCCACGCCGAGGCCTTCGCCACCTATCAGCAGGCCTTCGCCGCCGGCAGCCTTGCCGCGGCACACAATCTCGCCTTCCTCTATCGCGAGGGCAGCGGCGTACCGCGCGATTATGCCGAAGCCTTGCGCTGGTTCCGCAAGGCCGCCGATGGCGGCTATGCCAATTCTTATGTGAGTATCGGCTATCTCTACGAACTCGGGCTCGGTGTATCCCGGGACTATACCGAGGCCATGCGCTGGTATCGCCAGGGCGCCGACCGCGGCGACGTGGAAAGCCATGCCAACATCGCCCTGCTCTACGAAGGCGGCAAGGGCGTGAAGCGGGACTATGCCGAGGCCCTGCGCTGGTACCAGAAGGCTGCCGATCTCGGCGACACCAACAGCCTGGCCAGCCTCGCCTCCTACTACAACAACGGCCGGGGCACGGCGAAGAATCCGATGGAAGCCGCCGACTATGCCTTCAAGGCCCTGGAGCGCGGTTCCGAGTTCGAGCTCAACGAGCTGCTGACCAACGCCAAGGCTTGGTCGCCACGCTTCCATTCCGAGATGCTGCTCAAGCTCAAGGCCCGGGGCTATTATGACGGCCCGATCACTTCAAGCTTCAACGAGCAGGCGCGCGCCGCCCTGCGCAAATTGGCGGGCAGATAAGACGAGGCGATAAGATTTGGGATGAACGGGCTGATGCCGAGATTCATCCCTGGCAGCCAACACCTTGCCGAAAAAGCAGAATGCCGGCCCAAGGGCCGGCATTCGATGAGATGGATTCGAGTGGATCGAGCCAATCAGATCATCTGGCTGATCGACTGCTCCCAATTGTTGGTCGCTGCCATCTGGCGCGGATCGACCAGGGCCAGCAGGGCCCGCTCGGCGCGGCTCACCCGACCATCGTGCTGGATGCGTCGGTTCAGCCAGGCACTATCGCGATCGGCCAGAACCACGGGCGTAGCCAGCGAACGGCCGCCCGTATTGCTCGGCTGGTTGGTCGCCAGCAGATGGGCCTGAATGGTCTCGGCAAATAGCCCGTCCCAGGCCGGGTCCTCGCTGTTGCAGCCTTCGGCCATGTCGAACAGCATCTCGGCTTCCTGGCGCGAGACGATACGACGCTTGGCGCCCTTCTCGACCTGGAAGAGGCGGGCCATGTTGGCGATGTCCTGCGTATCGATCACGCGGGAGAAATGGATGCGGCCCTTGGCGGCCGGTCCCTCGCCCGTCATCGCGGCATGCTGGATCTGGTGCAATGCGAAGCTGGCGAGATCATCCGGTACGCTGTCGGCCTGTTCGACCAGGTTGATCAGCAAGCCGAGCTCGGCGGCATTGGCCACCAGTCCCTCGCCGCCATCGAGCATCGAAAGCACCCAGGCTCCCTGCTCCTTGGAAATACTGCCCTTTGGCTCGTTGCGATCCAGGACGAAAGCCGTCAGCATTTCCTCGAAGAGGGCGTTGAAACCCTTGTTGCGCCCGGCCAGTACGCCCTGAAGCGCAAAGAGTGCGTCGGCATCGGCGGCCTGGAGCTGCACGCCGTCCTGCCAACGCTGACGCATTTGCTGGACTTCGGAATCCTCGATCGAACCGCGCTCCAGGGCGGGTTGAATCAGAGTTGCGATAGGTGACGTCACCATAGTGTCGTGCCTTGCCTTGGTTTGCGCCAAACTCGCGGCGCCTCATGATGCCAATTTGAGCCTGGACCACTCAAAGTGGCGTTAATGAGTCTCACCCTAAGGGCCGCACATGGCCAAAGAATGTGCGGTTCGCCACAATCCTGTGGCAATGTCGGGCCGAAATCCGATCATTCACAGCTTCTGGCTTGGCGGCCACCAAGGGGTCGACGATAGAGCCGATGTAAAGAAGCCGATCCGTTACACCCGATATCTATCTGATATCAAACCCTTTTCAGGGTTCAGCCATGCCGCTGCCGCAGGCCTGCCCTGCGAGGCGCGCTTCGCAGGGCAGGCCTGCAGGAAACGCTGCGCGCGGGATTCACCATGTTTTGTCATTTTCCCCTACGGCAGGCAGAATAACCGATAGGGCCGCCTCACTATAGCGGGATGTTGTCGTGCTTCTTGCGGGGAGCCTCGACATGCTTGTTACGCAGCATGGCAAGGGCCCGTGCCACGCGCTTGCGTGTCTGGGACGGCTGGACCACTTCGTCGATATAGCCGCGCTCCGCGGCGACGAAGGGCGAAAGAAATCGGTCTTCGTAGCCCTTGACGTGCTTGGCGATCTTTTCCGGGTCATCCATGTCCTGGCGGAAGATGATCTCCACGGCGCCCTTGGCCCCCATTACCGCGATCTGGGCCGTCGGCCAGGCATAGTTGACGTCGGCCCCGACATGTTTGGAGGCCATGACGTCATAGGCACCGCCATAGGCCTTGCGGGTGATCACCGTCACCAGCGGTACCGTAGCCTGCGAATAGGCGAACAGCAGCTTGGCGCCATGCTTGATCAGGCCGCCATATTCCTGCGCTGTGCCGGGCAGGAAGCCGGGAACATCGACAAGGGTGACAATCGGGATCTCGAAGGCGTTGCAGAAGCGCACGAAGCGCGCGCCCTTGCGGCTGGCATCGGAATCGAGCACGCCGGCCAGCACCATCGGCTGGTTGGCGACGATGCCGATGGTGCGCCCCGCAATGCGCGCAAAGCCCGTGATGATGTTGCGTGCGAACGTCGACTGGATCTCGAAGAAGTCCCCCTCGTCCGCCAGCTTGGTGACGAGTTCCTTCATGTCATAGGGCTTGTTGGGATTGTCCGGCACCAGCGTGTCGAGCGAAGGCTCGAGCCGTTCGATATCGTCGAAGGACGGGATCTCCGGCGGTCCCTCGCAATTGTTGGCCGGCAGGAAATCGATGAGCCGGCGCATCTGCAGCAGAGCCTCGACATCGTTCTCATAGGCGCCATCCGCTACGGAGGAGCGTACGGCATGCACGGATGCGCCGCCGAGTTCCTCGGCCGTCACCGTCTCGTTGGTGACCGTCTTGGTGACGTCAGGGCCAGTGACGAACATGTAGCTGGTGTCCTTCACCATGAAGATGAAGTCGGTCATGGCCGGCGAATAGACGTCCCCGCCCGCGCAAGGCCCCATGATCAGCGAAATCTGCGGGATCACGCCGGAGGCCAGCACGTTCCGCCGGAAGACCTCGCCATAGCCTCCCAGCGCTGCCACGCCTTCCTGGATGCGGGCACCGCCAGCATCGAACAGGCCGATGATCGGCGCCCGATTCTTCAGCGCCATGTCCTGGATCTTGTTGATCTTGTTGGCGTGGGTCTCCGACAGCGAGCCGCCGAACACCGTGAAATCCTTGGCGAAGACGAAGACTTTGCGGCCATTCACCGTGCCCCAGCCGGTGACGACGCCATCGCCGGCGATGTGGGTGCGATCCATGCCGAAATCGACGGCGCGGTGCTCGACGAAGGCATCGAATTCCTCGAAGGAGCCAGCATCGAGCAACAGTTCCAGGCGTTCGCGTGCGGTGAGTTTGCCCTTGGCGTGCTGCGCGGCAATGCGCTTTTCGCCGCCGCCCAGCAGGGCCTGGGTGCGGCGTGTGTCGAGTTCGGCCAGGATATGCTTCATGAAGGGCGCTTCCCGCGGCTCTTGTTGGAACCTGCCGCGCCTTGTTCCATACAGCGATATCGCCCGGATTTCACCGTGCTCGGCCATTCCCCGGGGAAATTCCACAGGAACCGGCGCTCGCTGGCGCAAAACGCAACTTGAGCAGGAGAGCCGCAGCCAGAGTGACGGCGGCCAGCGCCAGCGAGAAAGCAAGCGCTCCCTCGGGACCCCACCAGTCGATCGCGCGGGCATAGATGACCGGCGCCCCGGCCGAGACGACGAAGCTGGGGGCGAGAAGGCGTCCGGTGACGGCCCCATAGGCGCGATGGTCGAACAGGACGAGCGGGACCGTGCCGCGTGTGATCGTTGCGAGGCCGTTGCCGGCGCCATAGCCGAGTGCGAACAGCATGGCCGCCGTGAGTGAATAGCCACCGGCAAATCCGGCGGCGAAGGAAAGCGGCAGCAGGGAGCATGCAAGCAGATTGAGCGCGAGCGGATGCAGGCGCGTGCCAAACAGGATCTCGGCCAGCCTGGCGCAGGACTGGCCGATGCCCCGCAGGGTGGCGACCCAGACCGCCGAGGCCTGAGCGAGGCCGAGCCCCGCCAGGATGGCGATCATGTGGGAGGACATGCCGGCGTTCAGAAAATTCATGATCGTGGTGATCAGCGCGTAGAGCACACCGGCGGGCAGGAGCTCCGAACCAGGCCGGTCAGCCCTCTGCCGGGACGTGTCGACATCGGGCACCGGCCCAACAGGGCGCCGGATGGCAGGCAGTGTCAAGGCAAGCGGCACCGTCGCCAGCATCAGGCCGGCATAGACGAGCACGGCTCCTCGCCAGCCTAGGCTGTCGGCCAGCGCCGTCCCCAATGGCCAGAAGGCAGTGGAAGACAACCCGCCTGGCAGCGTGATCTGCGCCATCGCCCGGCGCGCCTCGGCTCCACCGGCCCGCGCCAGAGCGGCAAAGGCGGCATCATAGAGCGTCAAGCGCATGGCAACGCCCAGGACGAGCCAGGCGGCGAAGTAGGCCGGCAGAGAATGGCTGAAGGCGAGCCCGACACAGGCCAAGGATGCGAGCACCGATCCGGTCGCCATCATGCCGCGACCGCCATGCCGATCGATCAGCCGTCCGCACAGCGGCGAAACCAGCCCCATCACCAACAAAGCGAGGGCGAAGCCGCCATAGACGATGTCGCGCGACCAGCCAAGGTCAGCTGCCATCCGCTCACCAAAGCCGCCGACCAGATAATAGGTCGCGCCCCAGGCCACGAACTGGAACAGGCCGAGGCAGAGCACGGTGTGGCGGGGAATCACCGCCTGGCCTCGCCGTCGAAGGGTAACCCGCCATTCCCGATTCCGAGCGGACGTTGCATCAGCACGGTATCGACCCAGCGCCCGAACTTGAAGCCGACCGACGTCAAGACTCCCACCTCCGAAAACCCCAGGCGCCGGTGCAAGGCAATCGATCCGGCATTGCCGCTATTGCCGATCACGGCCAGCATCTGGCGCCAGGGGCCAGCCTCACAGCGGGCGATCAGTTCCTCGAGCAGGAGGCGGCCAATGCCCCGCCCGCCCATGTCCGGGGCGACATAGACGGAATCCTCGACAGTGTAGCGATAAGCCGGCCGCGGCCTGTAGGCCGTGGCGTAGCTATAGCCGACCACGCGCCCCTCTATCTCGGCCACGAGATAAGGCAGTCCCTGGGCCAGGACGCCATGGCGGCGCGAAATCAGCTCTTCCAGGCCGGGCGGCACCTCCTCAAAGCTCGCCAGCCCTCCCAATACGTGATGGGCATAGATGGGCTGCACCGCTGTCATGTCCTTCTCACGGGCGTCCCGCACGAGAACGGCCGCTGCATTGGCGGTTGGATCCATTCGATTCGCTGTCATTGCCGTCGCCTGATTGCATTTCTTCATAGCAGGATCGCCCGTCCCCGCCACCGGCAGCCCAACCAGCGCTTCCAGTCTGGTAAGGCCGATATCCGCAAGCAGTCGATCGTCGAGTTCGCGCAGAGCGGCCCGCTGATGCAGGCGTGACCGGGGAGACAAAGCGAGATAGCGCCCGCCTTCCCGGACGGCTGCTACGCACGCTGCCTGAAGCGACAGGCGTCTTGCCATCCTATCTTCTCTCCGGCTCGTGAAACCCGCCGTATTGTCTTCCTCCGTCTCGAATAAAGGAAGCTTTGGAAAATCATGCTAAGTATAAGGAAATCTTTGGCATGAGAACGACTTCGATATGGACCGGCTCAACCTCGATCACCTCAAAACCTTCGCCGATGTCGTCGAACTCGGCAGTTTCTCGGCGGCAGCCGATCGGCTGAGCCTGACGCAACCCGCCGTCAGCCTGCAGGTCCGCCAGCTGGAGCGGCGCCTCGGTACGATGCTGATCGAACGCGTCGGCCGCAAGGCGAGGCCGACAGCAGCTGGCACGGAATTGCTGCTGCATGCCACCCGCATCGATGCCGCCGTGCAGGCCGCGCTCGAAGCGGTGGCTCGCCAGAGCGAAGGGGTGATGGGGACGGTGCGCATCGGCACCGGCGCGACAGCCTGCATCTTCCTGCTGCCGGCCCTGCTCCAGCGCCTGCGGCGACGTCATCCCCGACTGGAGATCGTCATCACCACCGGCAATACCGGCGAGATCGCCCGCGCAGTCGAGGACAACAGGCTCGACCTTGCCTTGGTTACCATGCCCGTCTCGAGCCGCTCGCTCGAGCTCGAGCCGGTCCTGGAGGACCCTTTCATGGTCATCGCGCCGCCGCAGACCCAACTGCCTGTGCCAGCTTCTCCTGTCACCCTCGCCGAATTGCCGCTACTGCTGTTCGAACCCGGCGGCAATACGCGGCGCCTCACCGATGAATGGTTCGCGCAAGCCGGCCTGTCACCGCGTCCCGTGATGTCGCTCGGCAGCGTCGAAGCGATCAAGGAACTGGTAAGGGCGGGCCTCGGCTGCTCGATCCTGCCCGGCATCGCCGTTCGCGGCGACGCGGCCTCCGGCGCCTTGACCGTACAGCCGCTCTCCCCGCCCCTGTCGCGCGTGCTCGCCATCATCGTCCGGCGCGACAAACCCCTGCATCGCGGGCTCAAGGAAATCCTGGGAGCCCTGCGCGAACTATCCGGCTCACCACCTGCTTCCGCAACGTCCGACGCCATATGAGAAGATTAACAATTTGTAATCAGCCACATCGAAGCGCCTTTGCTGGTAGCGGTGATGTCCAACCTCCCGGAATTGGCGGTCTACGGAGCTCAGTTGCATTCGCCCACATGAAATCATCGCCCTGTCGAGACGTGAGCTCCAGTTGGCGACGACAAATCGTCGTGCAATAGTCTGAGCAAGCCTTTGGCGCCGGCTTCCCATCCGTCGGCGCGTATTCGGAATGGAGAGCCGTTCAAAACGACAACAATGAACGCATCCGACTATCCGGATCTTTCGAAGGCCTGCATCCAGGGAGGATCGTATGACCAAGATTCGGACGACCGGCGAAGGACAATCGTCCCGCCGTAAATTCCTCGGCGAGGCCGCTGCCGTCGCGGCCGTCGCCATTGCGGCCCCATCCATCGCGCGGGCGCAGACCCATACCAGCATGCGCTGGCAGAGCACGTGGCCGGCCAAGGATATCTTTCACGAATTCGCCCAGGACTACGCCAAGAAGGTCAATGACATGACTGGCGGCGAACTCAAGATCGAGGTCTTGCCGGCTGGCGCCGTGGTTCCGGCTTTCGGCCTGCTGGACGCCGTGTCGAAGGGAACGCTCGACGGCGGCCATGGCGTGATGGTCTATCACTACGGCAAGCAGACCGCCTTGGCCCTGTGGGGCTCAGGTCCTGCTTTCGGCATGGACGCCAACATGCTGATGGCATGGCATAAATATGGTGGTGGCAAGGAGCTGCTCGAAAAACTCTATGCCTCGATCGGCGCCAATGTCGTCTCCCTGCCCTATGGCGCCATGCCGACGCAGCCGCTCGGCTGGTTCAAGAAGCCTGTCGGCAAGCCGGAGGATCTCAGCGGCCTGAAATTCCGCACCGTCGGCATCTCCATCGACGTGTTCTCCGGCATGGGCGCGGCCGTGAATGCCTTGCCCGGCGGCGAGATCGTCTCGGCGATGGACCGCGGCCTGCTCGACGCCGCCGAATTCAACAATGCCTCCTCCGATCGTGCCCTGGGCTTCGCCGACGTCTCGAAGGTGTGCATGCTGCAGAGCTATCACCAGAATGCCGAGCAGTTCGAAATCCTTTTCAACAAGACCAAATATGACGCCCTGCCCGACAAGCTGAAGGCCATTATCGCCAATGCCACGGAGGCCGCCTCCCAGGACATGCAGTGGAAAGCGATCGACCGCTATTCCCAGGATTATGCCGAGTTGCAGTCCAAGAACGGCGTCAAGTTCTACAAGACGCCCGAAGCGCTTCTGAAGAAGCAGCTCGAAGTCTATGACGAGGTGGTGAAGAAGAAGGCGGCCGACAATCCCCTGTTCAAGGAGATCCTGGATTCGCAGATCGCCTTCGCCAAACGCGCTGCGCGCTGGGAGCAGGATACGGTGGTCAATCGGCGCATGGCCTTCGATCACTATTTCGGGGCCAATGGCGCCGCGAAGAAGATCTGACGCTTCAGCGGGCACATGCCTGGCGCGGCTCTCAGGGATCGAGGCGCCTGCCTTAGTCATGCCCGGGCTTGATCCGGGCATCCAGGCTTTTCGTAATGGCGGTCGAAAGGTCGCGCAATTGCTTTCGCCATTACGCCAAGCACCTGTACCGTCGACCGGTCCCCGTTCATCGACGCGGCAGCCAAGCCGCATCGGCTCCTCCGCTTCCCCTCCGGCCGGACAGTCGCATGCATACTCAGCGTTTACTTCACGGGATCGACGCAATCAGCACCTGGGTCGGCAAGGCAGCGGCCTGGCTGATCATCGCCCTGATGCTGCTGGTGTGCGCCGAGGTCTTCAAGCGGTACATCCTGAACCAGCCGACCGCCTGGATTTATGACGCCAGCAATATGCTTTACGGCTCGTTGTTCATGCTGGCCGGCGCTTATGCCCTGGCGCAGAACGCCCATGTCCGCGGTGACTTCCTCTACAGCTCCATGCGCCCGCGCACCCAGGCGAGCTTCGACCTCGTGCTCTATCTCGTCTTCTTCCTGCCCGGCATCGCGGCCCTGGTCTACGCCGGCTATGACTATGCCGCCGCGTCCTGGCGCATCGGCGAGCATTCGAGCGTCACCGCCGACGGGCCGCCGATCTATCACTTCAAGACGGTGATCCCGATCGCCGGTGCCCTGGTCATGCTGCAGGGCCTGGCCGAGATCACGCGCTGCGTTCTGTGCCTCAGGAACGGGCAATGGCCGGAGCGGCTCAAGGACGTCAACGAGATCGACGTCGTCGGCGAACAGCTCGAGAACAGCCAATATGTCGATGCCAAGGAGCGCGAGGCGGCCATCGCCGCCATGCAGCGCATCGATGAGGCGGCGCGCCAGCGCGGCATGGGCGGAGAGAAACCGGGCGGAGAGAAACCGGGCGGAGAGCAACCCTGATGAGCGATCCCGCACTCGGCCTTCTCATGCTCGGCCTCATCGTGGTGGTGATCATGATGGGCTTTCCGACAGCCTTCACCCTGATGGGCCTTGGCATCTTCTTCGGCTTCTACGCCTATTACGACCCCGCCCAGCACTGGATGGACAACCGTGTCTTCGACCTGATGGTCCAGCGCAGCTACGGCGCCATGACCAATGACGTCCTGATCTCCATCCCGCTCTTCGTGCTGATGGGCTATGTGATGGAGCGCGGCGCGCTGGTCGACAAGATGTTCTATTCCATCCAGCTCTCCTTCCGGCGCCTGCCGGCGGCGCTGGCGGTGACGACGCTGATCGTCTGCACCTTCTGGGGCATTGCCAGCGGCCTGGTCGGAGCGGTGGTGGTGCTGATGGGGGTGATCGCCCTCAATCCGATGCTGCGCGCTGGCTACGACGTCAGGCTCGCTTCCGGCGTGATCACCGCCGGCGGCACGCTCGGCATCCTCATCCCGCCCTCGGTGATGATCATCGTCTATGCTGCGGTCGCCGGCCAGTCGGTGGTCAAGCTCTATGCCGCCGCGATGTTTCCGGGCTTCTTCCTCGCCTTCCTCTATCTGATCTACATCGTCGGCTGGGCGCTCCTCAATCCGCGCATCGCTCCGACCTTGCCGGCTGACCAGACCAAGGTGCCGGTCCCGGCCTGGATGCCGCGTTTCCAGGCCCTCTACACGCGGAACATGCCGGCGGGCCTGCTGCGAGCCCTGTTCTCGCCCCGGCGCGCCTTGGCCCTGGACACCGAAACCGGCCGGCTGACCTATTGGCAGATCCTCAAGAATTTCGCGGCCACGCTGGTACCCCTCGCTTTGGTCGCCGGCACGCTTGCCCTGGTGTGGTGGTATGTGGTCATCCACGGCCAGGCCGGCACCGAAGCCAGTGCCGCAGCCGGCCTCGAGCAATTGGGCTCGGCGCCCGAACAGTTCGGCGGGCCCGAACCGCTGGGAGGCCCAGAGCCGCTGGGAGGCCCAGAGCCGCTGGGAGGCCCAGAGCCGCTGGGAGGCCCAGAGCCGCTGGGAGGCCCAGAGCCGCTCGGCACACCGGACTCCAGTGGCCAGGCCGCCCCGGTCCAGGGCGGACCCGCGACCGCCTTCTTCGTGACCTTCGGCATCATCGCCGCCATGGCTGCGGTGATCCTGGCACGCTATTACCGTGCCATGGGGCCGGAACGGCTCGAGGTCATCAAGTTGCTCACCTCATCGGTGATGCCCCTCGCCATCCTGACCGTGCTGGTGCTGGCGGTGATTCTGTTCGGCATCACCACCGCTACCGAATCGGCGGCCGTGGGGGCGGCCGGTGCCTTCCTGCTCGCTTTCAGCGCCCGCACGCTCAACTGGAAACGCACCAAGGAGGCCGTGTTCCTCACCGCCAAGACCACGGCGATGGTGTGCTGGCTCTTCATCGGCTCGGCCGTCTTCTCTGCCGTCTTCGCCATTCTCGGCGGCCAGGCCTTGATCGAGCAATGGGTGCTGTCGCTCAACCTGACGCCCCTGCAGTTCATGATCCTGTCGCAGGCCATCATCTTCCTGCTCGGCTGGCCCCTGGAGTGGACCGAGATCATCATCATCTTCGTGCCGATCTTCCTACCGTTGCTGAAGCATTTCGAGATCGATCCGATCCTGTGGGGCGTCGTCGTCTTCGTGAACCTGCAGGCCGCCTTCCTGTCGCCCCCTGTCGCGATGTCGGCCTTCTATCTCAAGGGCGTGGCGCCGTCGCATGTGACGATCAACCAGATCTTCGCCGGCATGATGCCTTACATGCTGATCGTCATTGTCTGCATGGTGCTGATGTATCTGTGGCCCGGCCTGACGCTCTGGCTGCCGCAATATCTCTATGGCCGGTGATTTGGTGCCGACCATCGATGCAAAGGCTCGACTCGGGTGCCATTGCGCTGTAGTGCGACGTTCATCATCGTCCTCAACAGGAAATTGCCATGTCGAGCCTGGCCGAACTGCGCCCCGATGCCCTCGCTGCCCTCCATGGCGAACTGACGCGCGAATATGAGGCCTTGAAAGACCGCAAGCTCTCCCTCGACATGACGCGCGGCAAGCCGGCGCCCGAGCAGCTCGACCTCGCCGAAGGCATGCTCGCTTTGCCCGGCAATCGCGACCACCTCAGCGAGGCCGGCGAAGATACCCGCAACTATGGCGGCCTACAGGGCCTGGCCGAGGTGCGCAACCTGTTTGCCCCGGTGCTCGGCGCACCCGCCGCCCAGGTCATCGTCGGCAATAATTCCAGCCTGGCGCTGATGCATGACGTCCATGTCTATGCGCTGCTGCGCGGCGTCCCCGGGGGAACGAAGCCCTGGAGCAAGGAAGAGGAGATCGCCATCCTCTGCCCGGTGCCGGGTTATGATCGGCATTTCGCCCTGAGCGAATCCTTCGGCATCAAGCTCATCCCGGTGCCGCTCACCGGCGAAGGCCCCGACATGGACGAAGTCGAGCGCCTGGCTGCCGACCCGAAGGTCAAGGCGATCTGGTGCGTGCCGCAATATTCCAATCCGAGCGGCGAAACCTATTCGGATGCCGTGGTCGAACGCCTGGCGCGCATGAAGACGGGTGCCGCCGACTTCCGCATCCTGTGGGACAATGCCTATGCCCTGCACCATCTCGGCGAGACCAGGCCGCATCTTGCCAACATCCTGGAGGCCTGTGCAGCGGCGGGCCATCCCGACAGGCCGATCGTATTCGCCTCGACCTCGAAGGTCACCATAGCCGGTGCGGGCCTCGCCTTCATCGCCGCTTCGCCCGCCAATGTGCGCTGGTATCTCGACAATGCGAGCAAGCGTACGATCGGGCCCGACAAGCTCAACCAGCTGCGCCATGTCCGCTTCCTGCGCGACCTCGACGGCATTCATGCCCATATGGAAAAGCACCGCGCCTTGATAGCCCCGAAATTCGCGGCGGTGGAGGAGGCTTTCGAGCGTCGGCTCGCCAGCCACGACTTCGCACGCTGGACCAGGCCTGCCGGCGGCTATTTCATCATCCTGGACGTGATGGAGGGCACGGGCTCCCGCGTGGTCGCCCTCGCCAAGGCGGCCGGCCTGGCGCTTACCCCGGCTGGTTCCACGCACCCCTATGGCAAGGACCCCGAGGACCGGACCTTGCGTATCGCGCCGACCTATCCGAGCCTCGCCGAGGTGAAGCTGGCCGCCGACGCCGTGGCGCTCTGCGCCCTGCTGGCAGCGTGTGAAAAGCGCATGGCGAGCTAGGACTTCCTGGGACCGCCGGCATCCTGCCGGCCTCTTGGAACCGCTGCGCTTGCAGGAAAGGAAGAGCCGGCAGGATGCCGGCGGTCCCAGGATTACCGTCCCAATGCCAGCAGGCGCGAGGCGGCTTCCATTTCGCGCCAGCGCCAGGCTCGACGCTGTTGCGCCTCTTCGTCCTGGCCCCAGAGCTGGGCCTGATAGTCTTCGTCGACATGGGCCGCGGCCCAGGCGGCCTCGGGCTCCAGATAGCCTTCGGCCACTGCCAGCGCCAGAATGACAGAACCGGTCAGCGTGGTTATGGCATGGAGACTGGCCAACCCGAATTCATCATAGCAGGCAACAGCCTTGGCAATGGCTGCCAACGCTTCCGGAGGCTGCTGCTTGTGCTGGATGCCATGCGTGACGATGAGCCTCGCGCCCAGACGGTCGGCCGCCCAGGCCAGCACGGGATCCCAGGCCTCGTTCTGGCGACGAACCAATTCCTCTGGTTGGTCCACCCGATAACATAGGAGATCCGAGCCGCCATATTTGGAGATCTCGTCGATCACGGCCTGCCGCGAGGTGCGCACACCGTCGATGGCGGAATTGGCGATGCGGGTGATCGGCATGGAGAAGGGATCGATATGGCTCCCCTGCCCGTTCCACTCCGCTGCGGCCGCCGCGGCCATTTCAGGCTTGGAAAAGGCCAACAGGGACTTGGCGGGCGTGCGGGCGACGCGCCCATCGAGCGCCACGGCATGCTGCCCGTCCTGCTCGACCACGTTCGCCTCGCTGTAGAAGCGCTTGGGCAGTTCGGGCTTCATGCCCTTCTGGGCGGCATGCATGGGATCGGGCGTGGCGCCATCGCGGAACCAGTCGCCGTAAAAATCACGATCGCTCATTGCGGCTCGGCCACCTTGAAAGCTTCGACCAGCGGCAGCAATTGCCCGAAGTCGTCGATGATGTGGTCCGCCCCCGCCTCGGTGAGGTCGGAGACCGGGTGATTGCCCCAGGAAACGCCGATGGTGCGTGCACCGGCGCTACGCCCCATCAGGATGTCGAAGCTGGTATCGCCGATCATGATGGCGTCCTCGGGACGCAGGCCCA
The DNA here is from genome assembly GCF_052045555.1 of Labrys sp. 22185. Lineage (NCBI taxonomy): Bacteria > Pseudomonadati > Pseudomonadota > Alphaproteobacteria > Hyphomicrobiales > Xanthobacteraceae > Labrys > Labrys sp. 22185. The sequence goes on from NZ_JBQEPH010000008.1 coordinate 283,499, forward strand.
CTTCGCCGGCTCCCTGCACGACCATGCCGGGATCGGGCTTGGAGGGAGCGGTGTCGGCGGTCTGGATGGTGGCGAACAGCCCTTCCCAGCCGAAACTCTCAAGGATGCGGTCGACGCCGCGGCGTGACTTGCCGGTGGCCAGGCCCAGGATCACATCATCGCGCCGGCGCAGCTCGGCCACCGCCTCCGCCGCGCCCGGAAACAGCGGCGGCGCAAAGGCAGGATCGTTGACGCGGGCGAGGAAGGCTTCACGATAGAAGCCGGCAGCCTTCTCGATGTCGCCGGTGCTGGTGTCGTCGCCGAACAGGCGCTGGATTGCCGGCACCAGCGAGAGCCCGACAATGCTGAGCATCTCGGCGCGCGGCAGCGGCGGGCGCCCCATGCCCTTGAAGGTCTCGACCAGGCAGGCATGGATCAGGTGCTGGCTGTCGAGCAGCGTGCCGTCGACGTCGAACAGGACAAGTTTCACGTCTCAATCCTCCGGAGCATCGACGATGGGATCATAGGCCGACGTATCGAAGCCCAGAATCTCGAAGCTCTGCTTCATATGCGGCGGCAGGGGTGCGGTGACGTCGAGCGTGCCGCCACGCGGATGCGGCAGGGTGATGCGGCGCGCATGGAGGTGCAGCTTCTTCGGCAGTTCCTCCGGCACGTTCTCCATGGCTTCCCCATATTTCGGGTCGCCGATGATGGGATGGCCGATATGGGCGGTGTGGGCGCGCAGCTGATGGGTACGTCCCGTCACCGGCTTTAGCGAGAGCCAGGACACCGAATTGGCGGCCCGGTCGACCAGCGAATAATAGGTGATCGAATGCACGGCCTCCTCGTCGCCATGCTTCATCACGCGCACCTTCTCCCCGTCCATGCCGAGCTGCTTGGACAGGAACAAGGAGATGCGGCCCTGCTTGGGTGAGGGCACGCCCTTGACCAGCGCCCAATAGATCTTGCGGGCCGAGCGGGTGCGGAAGATGGCGCCGAGATCGGAGGCCGCCTTGCGCGTCTTGGCCAGCACAAGCACGCCGGAGGTGTCGCGATCGAGGCGATGAACCAGGCGAGGCTTTTCGCCATCCGGCCCGGCCAGGGCGGCCAGCATGCCGTCGACATGACGCTCGGTGCCGGAGCCGCCCTGCACGGACAGGCCATGCGGCTTGTTGATCACCAGCACGTCCCTGTCCTCGTGCAGGATCAGGGAGCGGATGAAATCGGCGTCCTTCTGGCTCTGCGCCGAGCGCTTGACGCCGGTGATCGCCGGATCGGAACGCGGCAGCGGCGGTACCCGGATCGACTGATCCTTGGCGAGGCGGTCATTGGTCTTGGCGCGCGCGCCATCGACCCGGATCTGGCCGGAGCGCAGCAATTTCTGCAAATGACCGAAAGCGAGGTCCGGGAAATGCGTCTTGAACCAGCGGTCGAGACGCATGCCGTCCTCATCGGCGGTGACGATACGGGTTTCGACCAGAAAGGACATCAAGGTTCCGACACGCGATTAAGGGATCGCGTCCCTATAAAGCAGCGCAGCGCCGCTGTCTGCCGGAAATCGCCCAAAGGTGCGTTGCTTGCCAGCCGAACGTGCGGCCGGGCCGACTTGCATGGGCAGCGGACCGGAATGGCGCCGCGCATGTCGTTGCTAAATATGGCGCGCATTGGCACAATCCCTTTTCAAAAGCTGATCTGATGAAAGAATGTACCGAATGCGCATTGTGACATGTCTTCCGCTGTTGGCGCTTGCTGCATTCGCGCTCGGCAGCACGACTAACCAAGGAAATGCTGGTCAGGCATCAAAACACAGGGCCCAATGCGCAGGGTTTGGCTTTCAAGAAGGTACGGATGCTTTCGCCAATTGCATGATGCAACTGTCGCTGCGGCAACAGCGCGACCAGCCCCCGGATCACGATACCGTCGTTCAGCGCTACAGAGACCTAAGTATGCGCCGACAGGGCGATGAGCGTTATCCCGTCTGCAGCGCCGCCAACATGGACGCCGAACTCGACACGTCGATCAACAAGTGGGTTGGCCCCAATTGCCAGTTGGCGCCGGATTAGGACATCGTCCCATTGCGTCCGGCACCCGCGGGAGAAAGGTTCCGACCTGCCGTGACCGAACTCGATCCGGCGATCCAGGAGCCCCTGTGCAACCGGCCAAGCGCTGGATTGCCGTGCCAAGCCAGCAAAGCTGAACGATACCCGGGTGAGCCGCAGTGCAGCTAGGCTCCGGCTTCCAGGCCCTCGATGCCCGGCAATCCTTCACAGCAATCGGCCACGAAGAAATTCACGAAGGCGCTGGCCTTACCGGCGGCGATGCGGCAGCGCTGTACCCGGCCCTGCCGCTCTTGCGTCATCAGGCCCACGGCCAATAATTGCGCGATATGATGGGCCAGGGTCGATTTGGGAATACCGAGTTCCCTCTGGATGTCGCCGACGGCAAGGCCATCATCCCCAGCCTTGATCAGCAGCTGGAAAATCTGAAGCCTGTGCGGGTGGCCGAGCTCAGCCAAGCACCGCGCCGCATCGTCAAACGCCATATCCGCCAGCGCCATTGTGTTTTCGTGCGCCTCCAAAATGCTTCAGGACCGTCCAGGAATCGGCGAGAGAACGCCGCCGCCTTTGCCAGAAAGGATCGGCCCGGTCGAAAATTTTTTCAATATCGCTTCTCTCGATACCGATATCCCGCAATACCCGGTCACTCAGCCCATCGAAGTACTCGATATTGGCACGGCGCTGGCGCTCCGCAAGCAAATCTCCGAGAATGTCCTTGATCCAGCCAAACATGGTCGCCTCCTGAATAGAACCATAGTTCCAGAAATGTAGTCCTATTTTTTGAATTTTCAAGGAGGCTGCAATGAAGCAAAGCGACGACAGGGCGATACGCGCCAGCGGCGGCTGCCTGTGCGGGTCGATACGGTATGTCGTGCGCGGCGCGCTGGCGGACGTGAAGGCCTGTCTGATATGCCGGCGTCTACACGGCCATTGCTGCGCCTATACGGCCTGCGATGCCGCCGATCTCGAGATCCTGCCTTCCACGCGGCTGCGCTGGCATCGCGCGTCGCCAATGGCCCGGCGTGGCTTCTGCTCCAAATGTGGAGCGCAGCTTTTTTCGTTCGGCAGCGGACGCAGTCATGTTTCCATCATGGCTTCGAGCATTGACGAACCCACAAGGCTCAGGCTGGTCAAGCATGTCTGCGTGAACCAGAAGGGCGATTATTACGAACTTGCCGATGGCTTGCCCCAAGAGGGCGGGCGAGATCCGCAAAGCAGGTGTTGAGAATAGCGCAACCCTGCCGCCTCAGGTCTGACGACGAGCGACACCAAAGGAAAGTTGACGATGCCGACGAGCCAGGAACGTCCCATACGAGCGACAGGCGGCTGCCTGTGCGGATCGGTGCGCTATACCATCCGTGGCGCCGTGCGTGACGTCTGGGCTTGCCACTGCATCCTGTGCCGGCGGCTGCACAGCCATTTCGGGGCCTATGCGGCCTGTGACCCTGCCGATCTCGAAATCGCGCCGACCAACAAGCTGCGCTGGTATCGATCGTCGCCGACGGCGCGTCGCGGTTTCTGCTCCAAATGCGGCGCCCAGATCTTCTGGGACGGCAAGGGCAGCGACCACATCTCCATTGCGGCAGGAACGCTCAACGAACCGACCGGCCTCAAACTGATCAAGCATATCTGCGTGAATCAGAAGGGCGACTATTACGAGATTGCTGATGGCTTGCCGCAGGCGGGGCAAGAGCCCGATCGTCTATGAACGGATCGGCGCACCGGCCTTGAGGGCGTCGCCCAGCACATCGCCAATGCGCCTCGCGGCACTCGTCAGGACGTCCGGCTCAAATCCCGAGAAGCCGAGCACGAGGCCCTGACGAGCCGGCGCATCCACATACATCGGCGACAAGGCCCGCGCCCCGACGCCTTCGGCAAGCAGGCTGCGGACCAGATCGCGATCACCGGCCGAAGCAGCCAAAGCCGCCACCAGATGAAGCCCATGCTCCGGCACGGCAAAGTCGAGCATACCGTCGCAGTGATCGCGGAGTGCCGTAACGAACTCGTCCCGCGCGGCCTGCACGCGCCGCCGGGCCCGGCGCAGATGGGCTGCGAAATGGCCATCGTTGAGGAAATCGGCCGCGGCCCCCTGCACGAGGCTAGGTGGCTGCCTGTCGGACAGGGTCCTTAGACGCAGCACCCTGTCGAGCAAGGCCTCCGGCAGCACCGCATAGCCGATACGGATACCCGGGAACAGGACCTTGGAGAACGTGCCGAGATAGACGACCCGACCGGCGCCATCCATACCCTGCAAGGCGGTGAGCGGCGGGCCCGAGAAGCGGAATTCGCTGTCATAGTCGTCTTCGATGATCCAGGCATCGTTGCGATCAGCCCAGTCGATCAGAGCCAGGCGGCGGCGCATGGTCATGGTGACGCCGAGCGGAAACTGATGCGAGGGCGTGACGTAGACGAGCCGCCCGCCGCCCCCGAGATTCTCGCCTCCGGCGGCGTCGATCCCCTCCCCGTCGACGGGCACGCCAATCAGCTTGGCGCCCGCGGCTTCCAGCGTGGCCCTGGCCAGCGGATAGCACGGATCCTCGATCCAGGCGACGTCACCCGGCTTGAGAACGGTGCGCACGACGAGATCGAGCCCATGCATGGTGCCGGTGGTGACGACGATCTGCTCGGCATCGCAACGCACGCCCCGCGCCGCCCGCAGATAGGCCGCAATGGCTTCCCGCAACTTGTTCCCGCCGCGCGGATCGCCATAGCGAAAATGTTCCGGTCCCGGCTGGGCGAGATTTCGCGAGAGCAAGCCGCGAAAGACACGCATGGTCTTGCCGTCGATGCTGGCCACGCCCAGTTCGCAAGGCAGGGCCGGCGAGGCCGAAACCTGCCCAGGCTGGCTGGCAGCTCGCTCCGAGACTTTCGGTACCTGTGCCGCCACGAAGGTACCCGCTCCGATGCGTGCCTCGACGAAGCCGTCGGCAACGAGCATCTCGAAGGCGGCAACGGCAGCGGCTCGCGACAGGCCGAGGCGCTTGGCGAGGTCACGCGTCGTCGGCAGCTTGGCGCCCGGTCGTGCCAGTCCGGTCTCGATTAGTCTACGCATGGCAATATAGAGCTCGCGCCTGCGCGGACCCCGCCTCGGCAAGACGGGCATCAGGGTCGACCAATCCGGCAAATTGGTTCGAATTTTTTTAGCCAAATTGGATCTTTCCTGAACCAATATGATGACGCACCCTGCGCATGTTCATCGTTGAAAGCAAGGCACCATGAAAGAACAGGAAGCAACAAAGGAGCGTTTCGCCGTCACCGGGCGCAACCGATTGAAGCGGCGGCACGATCGTGGCCGCTATGATCATGAGGCCGTCTATGCCGTACTCGATGCCGGTCTCCTGTGCCATGTCGCCTATGTCATCGATGGGCAGCCCTATTGCACACCCACCATTCACTGGCGCGCGGGCGATTGGCTGTATTGGCACGGCTCCTCGGCCAGCCGCATGCTGCGCAATCTCAAGGGCGGTACGCCGGTCTGCCTGACGGTCTCGCATCTCGACGGCTTGGTGCTGGCGCGCAGCGGCTTCAATCATTCGGCCAATTACCGCTCGGCGATCTGCTTCGGCACCGCCCGCATGATCGACGACCCGGGTGAGAAGGCGAAGGCGCTGCTCGGTGTGGTCAATCGCTTTTTTCCCGGCCGAGCCGCGGAGCTGCGCCAGACCCATGCGCAGGAATCGAAGGCAACCACGGTGATCGGCATGCGCATCGAGGAGGCCTCGGCCAAGGTGCGCGCCGCCGGCGTCGGTGACGACGAGGAGGATTACGGCCATCCGGTCTGGGCCGGCGTCATCCCGGTCCAGACGATGATCGGCACGGCCGAGCCCTGCCCGCGCCTGCTGCCGGGCATGGGAAAGACGGCAGGCCTGGTTGGCTATCGCGCCGGGCGACGTCTCGACGAAGCCTTGCTCGAGGCCCAGGAGCTCTATGAGAGTGATAAGGAAGTAGCCGAATTGGCAGACTGAGCGCCCAATCTGGGATCGCAGGTGTCTCGCCTGCCCTTGGAAACGTCGCGTGTTGAGGAGAGGAAGGTGCCGGCGGGGCGCCTGCGGCCCAGGAAGGCTAGCCTTCCCCCCGCTCCCGCCGGATCTTGTCCCAATACTCCAGGCGTTTGCGGATCTCGCGCTCGAAGCCGCGCTCGACTGGCTCGTAGAACTGACGGCGCCCCAAAGCGTCGGGAAAGTAGTTCTGGCCGGAGAAGGCTTCGGGCTCGTCATGGTCGTAGCGATAGCCCTGGCCGTAGCTCTCGGCCTGCATCAGCTTGGTCGGCGCGTTGAGGATAATCTTGGGCGGCATCAGCGAGCCCCCCTCCTTGGCAAGGCGCGTTGCCGCCTTGTAGGCATTGTAGGCGGCATTCGACTTCGGGGCCGTCGCCACATAGATCACGGCTTGGGCGATGGCGAGTTCGCCCTCCGGGCTGCCGAGGAAATCATAGGCATCCTTCGCGGCATTGGCGACCACCAGCGCCTGCGGATCGGCGAGGCCGATATCCTCCACCGCCATGCGCACCACCCGCCGCGCAATGAACAGCGGATCCTCGCCAGCATCGAACATGCGCGCGAGATAATAGAGCGCCGCGTCGGGATCGGAACCGCGCACCGATTTGTGCAGGGCCGAGATCAGATTGTAGTGGCCATCGGCCGACTTGTCATAGATCGGGGCCCGGCGCTGCAGCACCTGCTGTAGCTTGGCCGCTGTGAAGACCTCGCCGGGCTTGGCCGCGCGCCAGGCTTCCTCGGCCAGGGTCAAGCTGGCCCTGCCGTCGCCGTCGGCCATGCGCACCAGCACTGCCCTCGCCTCCTCGTCGAGAGGCAGCTTCCTGCCCTCGACTTCCTCGGCATGGGCGAGGAGACTCAAGATCGCCGCCTCATCCAGGGCATTGAACACCATCACCCGGGCCCGCGACAGCAAGGCCGCGTTGAGCTCGAAGGATGGGTTTTCGGTGGTGGCGCCCACCAGCGTCACGGTGCCGTCTTCCATCACCGGCAGGAAGCCATCCTGCTGGGCCCGATTGAAGCGATGGATCTCGTCGACGAAAAGCAGCGTGCCGCGCCCCATCATGCGCCGCGAGCGCGCCGCCTCGAAAACCTTCTTCAGGTCGGCGACGCCGGTGAAGATCGCCGAGATCTGTTCGAAGGCGAGATCCGTCTCGCCGGCCAGCAGGCGTGCCACCGTGGTCTTGCCGGTGCCGGGCGGGCCCCAGAAGATCAGGCTGCCGACCGAGCCCGATGCCAGCAGACGCGTAAGCGCGCCCTCGGCACCGACGAGATGATCCTGCCCCGCCACCTCGGAGAGGTGCTTGGGGCGCATCCTGTCGGCCAGCGGCCGTGGCGCGCCCTTCTCCAGTCCCGCTGCCGCAAACAGGTCCGACATCATCCCCCCAGGATCGTCGAGATTTGCTGGCCATCCCTGACGATGGTGATGCGCCACAACCGTCGCGGTTCCTGCACCAAGGCGTCCAACGCCTTGGCATCATCGACCTTCTGGCCGTTGATGACCTGAATCACGTCCTTCTTCTGAAAGCCGAAATTGGCCGCGGCGCTATCGTCCTCGACATTGGTGACCACCACGCCGTTGGTGTCGAGCGGCATGCCCAAGGTCTCAGCCATGGCCGGCGAGAGATTGGCGACCGTGGCGCCGCTGAGCGGCGAGCGGCCCTGTAGCACGGTCTCGTCCCGCGGCGTGGTCTCGGGCGCAGCCGCAAGCTTGACCGAAACCTTCAGCCGCGCGCCCTTGCGCAACACATCGAGCTGCGCCTCGCCCCCCAGGGGCTTGGTCGCGAAGCGATAGCCGAACTCGTCGGGATCGGAAACGGCAGCGCCGTCGACGGCCAGCACGACATCGCCGGTCTGCAGGCCCCCCTCGGCTGCCGGCCCGTTCTTGGCGACCTCGGTCACCAGGGCGCCGCTCGGCCGCTCCATCGATAGCGACTCGGCGATCTCGGACGAAACGCTCTGCATGCTGGCGCCGATCCAGGGGCGCAAGACCCGGTCGGAACCGGCTTGCGCAGAGGCCACCACCACCTTGACCATGGCGGCGGGGATTGCAAAGCCGATGCCGATATTGCCGCCCGAACGCGAGACGATCGCCGTGTTGATGCCCACCAGCTTGCCGTTAAGATCGACCAGCGCGCCACCGGAATTACCCGGATTGATGGCGGCATCGGTCTGGATGAAGGACTGGAAGTCCGACTGGCCGACCTGGCTACGCGCCAGCGCCGACACGATGCCTGAAGTCACCGTCTGGCCGACGCCGAAGGGGTCGCCGACGGCGAGCACCAGATCTCCCACCTGCACCTTGTCGGAATCGGCGAAATCGAGGGTGGCGAGATCACCCTTCACTCCCTTGAGGCGGAGCACGGCAAGGTCGGCGCGCTGGTCCTTGAGGATGATGTCCGCATCGAACTCCCGCTTGTCGGACAGGGCGACACGGACCTGCGTGGCATTGGCGATCACGTGATAATTGGTGACGATCATACCGTCCTTGGCGACGATCACGCCCGAGCCGAGCGAGCGCTCCACCCGCTCGCGCGGCGCCGCTCCGCCGCCGAAGAACTGGCGGAAGAAGGGATCGTTGAACATCGGATTGGCCTGCGCCTTCTCGACATGCTGGGCATAGACGTTGACCACCGCCGCCGTGACGCTCTTCACGACCGGGGCGAAGGACAGCTTCACCTGTGCCGCGCTTTCGGGAACGACGCTATCCTGGGCTTGCGCCGGCACGAGGCCCGCCAGAAGCACGAAAGCGGCATAGGACAGTCGACGCATGGATGAACTCCGAGTGGTACGGCTTGATCGGTTTCGCAGACCCTTCTGGACCAGATCATGCGCAAAGCCAATGGTACAAATGTGGTCGTCTGAAGCGCGGATTTCCAGTCTGCCTTGCAAAAACGAAAAAGGGGCGGCGCTTGCGCACCGCCCCTTCAAATTCCGGATCCGCGATCGAACGATCAGGCCGCTTCGGCCTGGTCCTCGGCGACCGGACCGGAGTCCTGGCCCTTGGCCGACACGTCGCGATCGACGAACTCAATCACGCCGATCGGCGCGGAATCGCCATGGCGGAAGCCGGCCTTCAGCACGCGGGTGTAGCCACCCTGGCGGTCCTTGTAGCGGGTCGCCAGCACGTCGAAGAGCTTCCGGACGATGGTCTCGTCCTGAAGCGTCGCAATGGCCTGGCGGCGGGCATGCAGGTCGCCACGCTTGCCGAGGGTAACCAGCTTCTCGACGATCGGACGCAGGTCCTTGGCCTTGGGAAGCGTGGTGACGATCTGCTCATGCTTGATGAGCGAAGCCGCCATGTTCTCGAACATCGCCTTGCGATGTTCGGCGGTACGATTGAATTTGCGGTGAGCCTTGCCGTGACGCATTGCCCTGTTCCTTCAAGTTTGGCAGCGCGATGCGCCAGATCAATAATGTTCTTCGAAGCGCTTGGCGAGCTCTTCGATGTTTTCCGGCGGCCAGCCGGGCACTTCCATGCCCAGATGAAGACCCATCTGAGCCAGCACTTCCTTGATCTCGTTCAAGGACTTGCGGCCAAAGTTCGGCGTACGGAGCATTTCCGCTTCCGTCTTCTGGATCAGATCGCCGATATAAACGATGTTGTCGTTCTTCAGGCAGTTTGCCGAACGGACCGACAGTTCCAGTTCGTCCACCTTCTTGAGCAGCGCCGGGTTGAAGGCGAGCTCCGGAATGGCCGGGGCCTCGGATTCCTTCTTCGGCTCCTCGAAGTTGACGAAGACTTCGAGCTGGTCCTGGATGATGCGGGCCGCGAAGGCCAACGCGTCTTCCGGGGTGATCGAGCCATTGGTCTCGACCGTCAGCGTCAACTTGTCATAGTCGAGGATCTGGCCTTCACGGGTGTTCTCCACCTTGAAAGCCACCTTCTTGACCGGCGAATAGAGGCTGTCGACCGGAATGAGACCGATCGGAGCATCCTCGGGCCGGTTGCGGTCAGCCGCCACATAGCCCTTGCCGGTGTTGACCGTGAACTCCATGCGGATCTCGGCACCCTCGTCCAGCGTGCACAGCACGTGCTCGGGATTGAGGATCTGGATGTCGCCGGTGGTCTGGATGTCGCCAGCGAAGACCTGTCCCGGACCCTGCTTCTTCAGCACGATCCGCTTGGGTCCCTCGGCCGCCATCTTGACGGCAATTTCCTTGATGTTGAGGACGATATCGGTCACGTCCTCACGCACGCCGGGGATCGACGAGAACTCGTGCAACACGCCATCGATATGCACCGACGTCACGGCCGCGCCCTGCAGGGACGACAGCAAAACGCGGCGCAGCGCATTGCCCAAAGTCACGCCAAAGCCACGCTCCAGCGGCTCGGCAACGGCGGTTGCCTGGCTCTTCGGATCTTCTCCCGGAGTCACTTCGAGCTTTTGGGGCTTGATAAGTTCCTGCCAGTTCTTCTGAATCACGACGACACCCTTCAATCGGTCTCGGTGCGGCCAACAAGCCCGGCACGCTCCAATAGCGGCCGGGCCATCTCAAATCGCGGAATTAGACGCGACGACGCTTGCGCGGGCGGCAACCATTATGCGGAATTGGCGTCACGTCGCGGATCGACGTGATCGTGAAGCCCGACGCCTGCAAGGCGCGCAGAGCCGATTCACGACCCGAACCCGGACCAGAAACTTCAACTTCCAGCGTACGCATGCCATGCTCGCTGGCCTTGCGGCCGGCGTCTTCAGCGGCCATCTGCGCGGCATAGGGGGTCGACTTACGCGAACCCTTGAAACCCATCGTGCCCGACGAGGACCAGGCAATGGTGTTGCCCTGGGCGTCGGTGATGGTGATCATGGTGTTGTTGAAGCTCGAATTGACGTGAGCAACGCCAGAAACGATATTCTTGCGCTCGCGACGGCGAACGCGACCAGTGGCTTCTTTTGCCATAGTATGGATCCTTCAAGCGCGCCCGTGGTACCAGGCGCTCGGGATTGAATGAAAACGAATTACTTCTTCTTGCCGGCGATCGGCTTTGCCTTGCCCTTGCGGGTACGGGCATTGGTATGCGTGCGCTGGCCACGAACGGGCAAGCTGCGACGATGGCGCAGACCGCGATAGCAGCCCAGATCCATCAGACGCTTGATGTTCATCGCGACGTCGCGACGAAGATCACCTTCCACGATGTAATCGCGGTCGATAGTTTCGCGGATCTGCAGGACTTCCTGGTCCGACAGCTGGTGGACACGGCGCTCAGGCGCAATGCCGACCTTGGCAACGATCTCCTTGGCTTTGGCAGGGCCAATGCCGTGGATATATTGCAGCGCGATTTCGACACGCTTGGCAGTGGGAATGTTGACACCAGCGATGCGGGCCACGTTCCGGTCTCCAAATCTTTGATCCGGCGTAGGGCCGAATATCAGTTCAATCATCGCCGGCGAACCGGCAGCGCAAAAACGAGCCGTTCGCTCTGACCGAGCGATCGACCCGCGCGTCTTTGACGTGAGAGCCGTCTTCTAGAGATTCTCTGCGAAGACGTCAACTCGTAAAGACAAACTTCATGCATATCGCCTCACGGCGTATGCGGGTGGCGAATCAGACCGAGACCGCCGCCAGTGTGGTGTCGATCTCGCGAGTGACCTCGTCGATCGACTTCATCGCGTCGATGGGGCGAAGATCGCCGCTCTTGCGATAATAGTCAGACAGCGGTGCCGTCTGGGCGCGGTAGGCTTCAAGACGGGTCTTGAAGGCTTCCGCATTGTCGTCCGGCCGCACCTTCTCGCCGCGGGCAACCGTATCGGCGGCGCGCTTCTCGATGCGCGACAGCAGCACGGATTCGTCGACGACGAACTCGATCACGGCGTCAAGGCGCAGGCCCTTCTCCGCCAGCATCCGGTCGAGGGCCGAGGCCTGTGCCACGGTGCGCGGGAAACCGTCGAGGATGAAGCCATTGGCCGCATCCTTTTCCTCGATGCGATCGGCGACGATACCGACGACGATGTCGTCCGAAACCAGCCCACCGGAATCCATGACGGCCTTGGCCTTCAACCCAACCGGCGTGCCGGCCTGCACGGCCGCACGCAGCATGTCACCCGTCGAGAGCTGCGGAATACCGTGCTTCTCCGCCAGCCTGACAGCCTGGGTCCCCTTGCCCGCCCCCGGCGGTCCCAGCAGAATGAGCTTCATCAGCGACGGCTCCCCCTCAGCTTGGTCTTGCGTACCAGCCCTTCATACTGATGGGCAAGCAGATGGCCATGAACCTGGGCCAACGTGTCCATCGAGACGCTCACCGTAATGAGCAGCGACGTACCGCCCAGCACGAAGGGAATCGAGGGAACCATATAATTCTGAATTTCCGGGACCATGCAAACCAGGGCGATATAAATCGCACCGACCACGGTGATGCGCGTGAGCACATAGTCGATGAACTTGGCGGTGTTCTCGCCCGGACGGATGCCCGGAATGAAGCCGCCATGCTTCTTGAGATTATCAGCCGTCTCGGTCGGATTGAACACGATGGCCGTATAGAAGAAGCAGAAGAACACGATCAACAGAGCGTAGAGCACCATGAACAGCGGCTTGCCGTGGTTCAGGTAGATCGAGACATTCGCCAGCCAGGAATTGGGGTTGCCCTGCGCCACGAAGGCAGCAGCCGTGGTCGGCAGCAACAGCAGCGACGAAGCGAAGATCGGCGGAATCACGCCCGAGGTGTTCAGCTTCAGCGGCAGATGCGAGGACTGGCCCTCATAGAGCCGGTTGCCGACCTGGCGCTTGGGATACTGAATCAGCAGACGACGCTGTGCGCGCTCGAAGAAGACGATGGCCAGCACGACGGCAACGGCGACAGCGACCGAAACCAGCAGCGTCACCGGCGACATGCCGCCGGTCCGCGCTAGGTCGAGCATCTGACCCAGATGCGCCGGGAACTCGGCGACGATACCTGCCTGGATGATCAGAGAGGTACCGTTGCCAATGCCGCGCGAGGTGATCTGCTCGCCCAGCCACAGCAGGAACATGGTGCCGCCGACCAGCGTGATGGTGGTCGAAATCTTGAAGAACAGTCCGGGCGCGAGCACGATGCCCCCCTGCCCGCCCTCGAGCCCGATGGCAATGCCCCAGGCCTGCGCAGTCGCCAGCACCACCGTGAGGTAGCGCGTGTACTGGTTCATGATCTTACGGCCCTGCTCCCCCTCTTTCTTGAGGGCTTCGAGCTGGGGCACCACCGTCGTCAAAAGCTGGATGATGATCGAGGCGGAGATATAGGGCATGATGGCGAGCGCAAAGATCGCCATGCGTGAAACGGCGCCGCCCGAGAACATGTTGAAGAGGCCGAGAATACCGCCGGCCTGGCCATCGAAGGCAGACTTATAGGCTTCGGGATTGATTCCGGGCAGCGGGATATAGGTTCCCAGCCGATAGATGACCAACGCACCAAGCGTAAACCAGATACGCTTCTTGAGTTCGTCAGCCTTGGAGAACGAACTCCAATTGATGCTCGCAGCAAGCTGCTCCGCCGCCGATGCCATGTGGTGCTCCGCCGTGTCGAAAGCGCGCCAAAAAAGGTGCGGCCCGCCAGACGAGGCGAGCCGCTCTCATATAGGATCAGGCTTCCGCCTTTGCCACAGCCTTCAGCACCTTGACGGAACCGCCGGCCTTTTCGACCGCGGCCACGGCGCTCTTGGTCGCACCGGCGACCTCGAAGGCGAGCTTGGCCTTGATCTCGCCGCGGCCGAGCAGGCGAACGCCATCCAGGACGCGACGGATCACGCCAGCCTGCACCAGGGCTTCGGCGGTGACCGGAGCCTTGGCGTCGAGCTTGCCGGCGTCGACGGCGACCTGGATACGGTCGAGGTTCACCTCGGCGAAGTCCAAGGCGAAGATGTTGTTGAAGCCACGCTTGGGCAGGCGGCGATGCAGCGGCATCTGACCACCTTCGAAGCCCTTGATGGCGACGCCGGTGCGCGAGGTTTGACCCTTGACGCCACGGCCGCCGGTCTTGCCCTTGCCAGAGCCGATACCGCGTCCGACGCGGATACGAGCCTTGGTAGCGCCTTCATTGTCGCGAAGATCGTTGAGTTTCATCGTCGCGTCTCCTTACTCGGCCTCGACCACGCGGACGAGGTGGCCGAGCTTGGCGATCATGCCACGCACGGCCGGCGTATCTTCCAGCGTGCTCCTGCGGCGGATCTTGTTGAGGCCCAGGCCGACGAGGGTCGCGCGCTGGTCCGAGGTACGGCGGATCGGGCTACCGATCTGCTCGACCGTAACGGTCTTGGTCTTAGCCATTGCTCATCCCCTCCGATCAGTCCGTCGACTCGGCGTCGATGCCCTGACGGCGGCTCTGGATCTGCGACACCTTGAGGCTGCGGCGCGCCGCGACCGAACGCGGGCTGTCCTCATGCTTCAGGGCGTCGAAAGTGGCGCGCACCAGGTTGTAGGGGTTGGACGACCCCAGCGACTTGGCGACGACGTCATGCATGCCGAGCGATTCGAACACGGCGCGCATCGGGCCACCGGCGATGATGCCGGTACCGGCCGGAGCGGCGCGCAGGATGACCTTGCCGGCGCCATGACGACCATTGACGTCATGATGCAGGGTGCGGCCCTCGCGCAGCGACACACGCACCAGGCCACGCTTGGCCTGATCGGTAGCCTTGCGGATGGCTTCCGGCACTTCGCGAGCCTTGCCATGGCCGTAGCCGACACGGCCCTTCTGGTCACCGACGACGACGAGCGCCGCAAAACCGAAGCGCTTGCCGCCCTTCACCACCTTGGCAACGCGGTTGATGTGGACAAGGCGGTCCACGAACTCGCTGTCGCGCTCTTCGCGCTGACGATCACGTTCACGTTCACGAGCCATAGAATCCGTTCCTTAGAAGTTGAGGCCGCTTTCGCGGGCCGCATCAGCGAGCGCCTTGACGCGCCCGTGGAAGATGTAGCCGCCGCGATCGAAAAAGACGTCCTTGACGCCCTTGGCAACCGCACGCTCGCCAAGGAGCTTGCCGATTACCTTCGCGGCCTCGATGTCGGCGCCCGTCTTCAAGCTGCCGCGCAGGTCCTTTTCGAGGGTCGATGCGGAAACCAGCGTATTGCCGTTCGCATCGTCGATGACCTGAGCGTAGATGTGCTTGGAAGAGCGGAAAACCGAGAGGCGCGGCCGTCCGTTCGCCACCGAGCGCAGCTGCCGGCGGACACGCGCCTTGCGGCGCTCAAGAGCTTGCCTTGCATTTGCCATGGATTGGCTCCGTTACTTCTTCTTGCCTTCCTTACGGAAGATGAATTCGCCAGCATACTTGACGCCCTTGCCCTTGTAGGGTTCGGGACCACGATATTCGCGGATCTCAGCCGCGACCTGGCCGACCTTCTGCTTGTCGATACCCGACACGACGATTTCCGTCGGCTTGGGCGTCACCACGGTGATGCCTTCCGGGATCGGATAATCGACGTCGTGCGAATAGCCGAGCGACAGCTTGACGACCTTGCCGGCAACGGCGGCCTTGTAGCCGACGCCGTTGATTTCGAGACGCTTCTCGAAGCCCTGCGTCACGCCGACCAGGATGTTGGACACCATGGTGCGCGACATGCCCCACTGGGAGCGAGCGGCCTTGGAATCGTCCTTCGGGTCGACCTTGAACGCACCGTCCTTGAACTCGACCGAGATGAGGTCGGGGATGGTGAAGAAAAGTTCGCCCTTGGGGCCCTTGGCCTTGACGGTCTGACCGTCCAGGCTGGCGGTGACGCCAGCAGGAACAGCAACCGGCTTCTTACCGATACGAGACATTCTAACTCTCCCCCGGCTCAGAACACGGTGCAGATCACTTCGCCACCGACGTTGGATTCACGAGCCTGATGATCGGCCATGACACCACGCGGGGTCGAAACGATGGACACGCCCAGTCCGTTGGCGACGCGCGGAATGTCCTTGACGGACACATAGACGCGGCGGCCGGGCTTAGAGACGCGGGCGATCTCGCGGATCACCGGTGCGCCATCATAATATTTCAACTGGATCTCGAACTCGCTGCGGCCGTTGCCGAAATCGGTAACGGTGTAGGTGCGGATATAGCCTTCCGCCTGCAGCACATCGAGAACGCGAGCGCGCTGGCCGGAACCAGGCGTGGTCACGCTGGTCTTGCGGCGCATCTGCGCGTTACGGATACGGGTCAGCATATCGCCGACAGGATCATTGATCGCCATGACGATACCTCCTCACCAGCTCGACTTCACGAGGCCGGGAACCAGCCCCCTGGAACCGAGTTCGCGCAAAGCAATACGCGACATCTTCAGCTTGCGGTAAACGGCGCGCGGACGGCCGGTCACTTCGCAACGGTTGCGCACGCGCTCCTTGGCGGAGTTGCGCGGCAGTTCCGAGAGCTTCAGACGAGCGGTGAAGCGCTCTTCCATCGACAACGACTCGTCGTTCGCGATGGCCTTCAAGCGGGAGCGCCGGCCAGCATACTGCTTGGCGAGCTTCTCGCGACGCTTGTTCTTCTCAATCGAACTTTTCTTAGCCATGTAGGTCTCCAACGTTCCGCGTTTGAGGGCGGATCAACCGCCTCACTGCCGGAAGGGGAAGTTCATCAACTTCAGAAGCGCACGCGCTTCTTCATCGGTCTTGGCCGTGGTGCAGACGACGATGTCCATACCCCAAACCTGATCGACCTTGTCGTAGTTGATCTCGGGGAACACGATGTGCTCCTTGAAGCCCATGGCATAGTTGCCACGGCCATCGAAGCTCTTCGGGTTGAGGCCACGGAAGTCACGCACGCGCGGCAGCGCGATCGTCACCAGGCGATCGAAGAACTCATACATGCGGGTCTTGCGAAGGGTGACCTTCGCGCCGATCGGCATGTTCTCACGCACCTTGAACTGCGAGATCGCCTTGCGAGCCCGCGTGATCACCGGCTTCTGACCCGCGATCAAAGCGAGATCGGCAGCCGCAACGGTGACCTTCTTGGTGTCGGCGGTGGCTTCGCCCACGCCCATGTTCAGCACGATCTTGGTGATCGTGGGGACTTCCATCGGGTTCTTGTAACCGAACTGCTTGATCAGCTCGGGACGAACCACGTCATTGTAATAGGCCTTCAGACGCGGCGAATAGGCATCGCCATTCGCGGTCTCGGCGGTGGCTGGGGACTTAGCCATCGATCTGCTCTCCCGAACGCTTGGCGACGCGAACCTTCTTGCCGCCATCGAGAACCTTGAAACCGACGCGGGTCGGCTTGCCATCCTTGGGATCGGCAATGGCGACGTTCGACAGGTGGATCGGCGCTTCCTTCGAGATCACGCCGCCTTCCTGGCTCGCCGTCTGGCGCTGATG
Source organism: Labrys sp. 22185 (assembly GCF_052045555.1). Taxonomy (NCBI): domain Bacteria; kingdom Pseudomonadati; phylum Pseudomonadota; class Alphaproteobacteria; order Hyphomicrobiales; family Xanthobacteraceae; genus Labrys; species Labrys sp. 22185. The sequence continues at coordinate 300,802 of NZ_JBQEPH010000008.1, forward strand.
GCGACGCACGACGTTCACGCCGCGGATGATCGCGCGGTTCTCTTCCGGGAAAACCTGGATCACTTCACCGACACGGCCCTTGGACCGGCCGGTCATGACGACGACCTTGTCGCCCTTCTTGATCTTGGCGGCCATGTTACAACACCTCCGGAGCCAGAGAGATGATCTTCATGTGGTTCTTGGCGCGCAGCTCGCGCGGAACCGGCCCGAAGATGCGGGTGCCGATCGGCTCTTTCTGATTGTTGATCAGCACGGCCGCGTTGCGGTCGAAGCGGATCACCGAACCGTCGGCACGACGGATGTCCTTGGCCGTACGCACGACCACGGCCTTCATCACATCGCCCTTCTTGACGCGCCCGCGCGGAATGGCTTCCTTGATCGAAACGACAATGACGTCGCCGACGGAAGCATATTTCCGCTTCGAGCCGCCCAAAACCTTGATGCACATCACGCGTCGGGCACCAGAATTGTCCGCGACGTCGAGATTCGATTGCATCTGAATCATGACGTACCCTCTTATTCTTCGCAGGCTGGTATCCGCACGCAGCGGACCCGGCCCAACCTCGGGTTTGGCAGCAGGGTCGAAACCCAACCGCCGTGAAGCTCGCTGCCTGCTCGGCTTTGAGCCCACTTCGCCAGCCTCGCGGCCGGCAAATCATTAACAAGCACGAAAGCGCGGCCAAGGCGGTGGAGAGCTCCACCCCTTTCGCCAACGCTCCAGGAAAGCCGGTCTTCTAGCGATTCCTTCGGCCAATCACAAGCACAAAGCCGGCTTCCGCCGGCTTTTATTTTTACCGTGTCGGCTCGAAGGCGCTGGAACGCCTCCCTGCCCTGCCAGACGATCAGGCCTTGGCTGCTTCCGCCGCCTGGTCGACGACGACCCAGCGCTTCAGCTTCGACATCGGGCGGCCTTCTTCGATCCACACGACATCACCGACCTTGTGGCCGTTGCTCTCGTCATGAGCATGGTAGTTCTTGGTGCGACGCACCGTCTTCTTCAGCAGCGGATGGGTGAAGCGACGCTCCACCTTCACCACAATCGTCTTGTCGTTCTTGTCAGAGACGACGACGCCTTGCAGGACGCGCTTGGGCATGAATTATCTCCTCAAGCCTTGGCTTTGGTCGCGGCCTTCTGGCTCTGAACCGTCTTGATCTTGGCGATGGTGCGGCGAACCTTGCGCACCTCGGCCGTGTTTTCGAGCTGACCCGTGGCCTTCTGGAAGCGCATGTTGAACTGCGACTTCTTTTGCTTGGCGAGTTCATCGGCAAGCTGGTCGTCGGACAGCACCTTGATGTCTTGGATCTTCATGGTGTTTTCCTCACTCAGCGATGCGCTGCACGATACGGGTCCTGATCGGCAGCTTGGCGGCACCGAGCGTCAGGGCGGAACGAGCGATATCCTCGCTCACACCGTCGAGTTCGAACATGATGCGGCCCGGCTTGACACGCGCGACCCAATGGTCGGGCGCGCCCTTGCCTTTACCCATGCGCACTTCAGCCGGCTTTGCCGAAACCGGCACGTCCGGGAACATGCGGATCCACACCCGGCCCTGGCGCTTCATTTCGCGGGTGATGGCACGACGAGCGGCCTCGATCTGCCGCGCGGTGATACGTTCGGGCTCCAGAGCCTTGAGGCCGAACTGGCCGAAGTTCAGGAGCGCGCCCGAGGAGGCCACACCGTGAATGCGGCCCTTGAACTGCTTACGGAATTTGGTGCGCTTGGGTTGCAACATGGTTCTATTCTCTCAACTCCCGCGAGCCGCTCACGCAGCTTCGTTACGGGGGCGCGAAGACGAACGGCCGGTGTCGGCCTCCGCCAGGCGCTTGTCCTGGGCCATCGGATCGTGCTCGAGGATTTCACCCTTGAAGATCCAGACCTTGATGCCGCACGTACCGAAGGTGGTGAAAGCCGTAGCCGTACCGTAATCGACATCGGCGCGCAGCGTATGCAGCGGCACGCGACCTTCGCGATACCACTCCAGACGAGCGATTTCGGCGCCACCCAGACGGCCCGAGCAATTGATACGAATGCCTTCCGCACCCAGACGCATGGCAGACTGCACGGCCCGCTTCATGGCGCGGCGGAACGCCACGCGGCGCTCGAGCTGCTGGGCGATGGAGTCGGCAACCAGGGTCGCATCCACTTCCGGCTTACGCACTTCAACGATGTTGATGTGCACTTCCGAAGAGGTGAGCTTCGACACGGCCTTCTTCAGCTTGTCGATGTCGGCGCCCTTCTTGCCGATCACGATACCCGGACGAGCCGAGTAGATCGTGACGCGGCACTTCTTGTGCGGACGCTCGATGACGATGCGCGACACGGCTGCCTGCTTCAGGAGCTTCATCAGCGCCTGGCGGATCGCAATGTCCTCGTGCAGCAGCTTGCCATATTCGCCCTTGTTGGCGAACCAGCGGGAATCCCAGGTCCGGTTGATGCCCAGACGCAGGCCGATCGGATTAACTTTCTGTCCCATCGCTTGCTCCTTACGCCTTGGCTTCGACCTGGCGGACGACGACCGTCAGGTTGGAGAAGGGCTTCTCGATGCGCCCTGCCCGGCCGCGGGCGCGGGCATGGAAACGCTTGATGACAAAAGCCTTGCCGACATAGGCTTCGGAGACGATCAGATCGTCCACGTCGAGGCCATGATTGTTCTCGGCATTGGCAATGGCGCTCTGCAGCGTCTTCTTCACGTCGGTGGCGATGCGCTTGCGCGAGAAGGTCAGGTCGGCCAGAGCCGAGTCCACCTTCTTGCCGCGGATCAGGGACGCGACGAGATTGAGCTTCTGCGGCGAAACGCGCAGCATGCGCGCAACCGCCTTCGCTTCATTGTCAGGCAGGGCCCGTTCGGACTTCGGCTTGCCCATGACTTACTTCCTCTTCGACTTCTTGTCCGCCGCGTGACCATAGAAGGTCCGGGTCGGAGCAAACTCGCCGAGCTTCATGCCAACCATGTCTTCGGTCACCTGCACCGGGACATGCTTCTGGCCGTTGTAGACGCCAAAAGTCACGCCGATGAAGTGCGGCAGGATGGTGGAGCGACGGCTCCAGGTCTTGATGACCTCGCTGCGGCCGGAGCCGCGCGCGGCATCCGCCTTTTTCAGGAGGTACCCGTCGACAAACGGGCCTTTCCAGACTGAGCGGGACACGGGTGGTCTCCTTACTTCTTCTTAGCGTGACGGGACGAGACGATGAACTTGTTCGTCGCCTTGTTCGAACGCGTCTTCTTGCCCTTGGTCGGCTTGCCCCAGGGCGTGACAGGGTGACGGCCACCCGAGGTACGGCCTTCGCCGCCACCATGGGGATGGTCGATCGGGTTCATGGCGACACCGCGGACGGACGGCTTCACGCCGAGCCAGCGCGAACGACCCGCCTTACCCAGCGAGATGTTCATGTGGTCCGGGTTCGACACCGCGCCAACCGTGGCGAAGCAGCTCGACAGAACCAGACGCTGCTCGCCCGAATTGAGGCGCAGGATGACATAGGCGCCATCACGGCCGGCGATCTGGGCATAGCTGCCCGCGGAACGCGCAACCGAACCGCCACGGCCGAGCTTGAGCTCGACATTGTGGACGATGGTACCCACCGGCATCGCCGACATCGGCATGGCATTGCCCGGCTTCACGTCGGCCGAAGCGGCGGCAATCACCTTGTCGCCGACAGCCAGACGCTGCGGAGCCAGGATGTAGGCCTTGTCGCCATCGGTGTAGTCGATCAGCGCAATGAACGCGGTGCGGTTGGGATCGTACTCGATCCGCTCGACCGTGCCCTCGACATCGAGCTTGCGACGCTTGAAGTCGATGATGCGGTAGGCGCGCTTGTGCCCGCCCGACTTGCGGAACGAGGTGATGCGGCCCGTATTGTTGCGGCCACCCGACTTGGTCAGGCCCTCGGTCAAGGTCTTGACCGGCGCGCCCTTGTAGAGGGCGGAACGGTCGACCAGCACGAGCTGGCGCAGGCCCGGCGTAACCGGCTTGTATTTCCTGAGAGCCATTGGTCTCTCTCCCTTTCCGGCCCGCGCCTCAGAGGCCCGTCGTCACGTCGATCGTGTGGCCTTCGGCCAGAGTCACGATCGCGCGCTTGACATCGCTCTGAGTGCCCAGAATGCCCTTGAAACGCTTGGTCTTGCCTTTGCGGACGAGCGTGTTGACACCCGTCACCTTGACATTGAACAGCTTTTCAACGGCGGCTTTGATCTGCGGCTTGGTCGCATCCGGGGAAACCCGGAACACCACCTGGTTATGTTCCGACTGAGCGGTCGCCTTCTCGGTGATCACCGGCGACACGATCACGTCGTAATGCCTGACATCGGTGCTCATTTGAAGCGCGCCTCCAGCGCATCGACGGCCGCCTTGGTCAGCACGAGGCTGTCACGGCGGAGAATGTCGTAGACGTTGATGCCCTGGACCGGCAGCACATCCACGTTGGGAATGTTGCGGGCAGCCAGTGCGAAGTTCTGGTCGAGCTCGGCGCCGTCGATGATCAGCACATTGGCCAGACCACGCTTGCCGAAGGTTTCCTTCAGCGCCTTGGTCTTGATCACTTCGGCGACGGCCTTGTCGACGATGATAAGCTGCTGCGTCTTCGCCTTGGACGAAAGCGCATGCTTGAGACCAAGGGCGCGGACCTTCTTGGGCAGGTCGTGGGCATGGGAGCGCACGACCGGACCGAAGGCGCGGCCACCGCCACGGAACTGCGGAGCCGAGGCTGCACCGTGACGAGCACCACCGGTGCCCTTCTGCTTGTACAGCTTCTTCTTGGTCCGGTTGATTTCGGACCGGCCCAGCGTCTTGTGCGTACCAGCCTGGCGCTTGGCCAGCTGCCAGCGCACGACGCGCTGCAGGATGTCGGCGCGCGGCTCGAGACCGAAGATCTCGTCAGACAGCGTGACCGAACCGGCTTCGGAGCCTTCGAGAGTGGTAATTGCGAGTTTCATCGGCTCCTCCTCACTCGCCGGCCGCTGCCGCAGCAGCTTCGGGCAAGCGGAATGCGCCGGGCTTCGGCGCTGCTTCCGGCAGCTGCTTCTTCACGGCGTCGCGCACCAGGATCCAGCCGCCCTTGGCGCCGGGAACGGCACCCTCGACTAGGATCAGGCCACGCTCGACGTCGGTGCGCACGACCTTGAGGTTCAAGGTGGTGATGCGCTCATCACCCATGTGACCCGCCATCTTCTTGCCGGCGAAAGTCTTGCCCGGATCCTGGCGCTGACCGGTCGAACCATGGGCACGATGCGTGATCGAGTTACCATGGCTGGCGCGGTGGCCGGCGAAGTTCCAGCGCTTCATCGAACCGGCAAAACCCTTGCCGATCGACGTACCCGTGACATCGACGAACTGGCCGGGGACGAAGTGGTCCGCGGTGATCGTCGCGCCGACGGGAATCAGATCGGCTTCCGGCACGCGGAATTCGACGACCTTACGCTTGGGCTCCACGTTGGCAACAGCGAAGTGGCCGCGCTGCGCCTTGGTCGTGTTCTTGACCTTGGCGAGGCCGGCGCCGAGCTGAAGCGCGGTATAGCCGTTCTTATCGTTGGTCCTGTGAGCGACGACCTGGCAATCGTCGAGACGGAGAACCGTGACCGGGACATGCTCGCCAGCGTCGTTATAGACGCGGCTCATGCCGATCTTCTGTGCAATGACACCAGAACGCATGGCGTTCGTTCCTAAGCCTAGAGGAGCCTGATCAGAGCTTGATCTCGACGTCCACGCCTGCGGCGAGGTCGAGCTTCATGAGCGCGTCCACGGTCTGCGGGGTGGGGTCTACGATGTCGAGCAGGCGCTTATGGGTGCGCATCTCGAACTGCTCACGCGATTTCTTGTCCACGTGTGGCGAGCGGTTCACCGTGTACTTTTCGATCCGCGTTGGCAGCGGGATCGGTCCGCGGACGGCGGCGCCAGTGCGCTTGGCCGTCGATACGATCTCGCGGGTCGACGTATCGAGGATACGATGGTCGAACGCCTTGAGACGGATGCGGATGTTCTGGCCGTTCATTGCCCTGACTCCGAAAATTAAATGGCGCGCCGAGTGGCGGCGCGCCGTAAGACGCGCTTTGAAAGCTCTTATTCGATGATGGCGGCGACGACGCCGGCGCCGACGGTACGACCGCCTTCACGGATGGCGAAGCGCAGCTTCTCTTCCATGGCGATCGGCACGATCAGGTTGACTTCCATGGCGATGTTGTCGCCCGGCATCACCATCTCCGTGCCTTCCGGCAGCGTCACCACGCCCGTCACGTCCGTCGTGCGGAAGTAGAACTGCGGACGGTAGTTGCCGAAGAACGGCGTGTGACGGCCGCCCTCTTCCTTGGTCAGGATGTAGGCTTCGGCCTTGAACTTGGTGTGCGGCTTCACGGAGCCGGGCTTGCACAGCACCTGGCCGCGCTCCACGTCCTCACGCTTGGTGCCGCGCAGCAGCGCGCCGATGTTGTCGCCGGCCTGGCCCTGGTCCAGCAGCTTGCGGAACATCTCGACGCCGGTGACGGTCGTCTTCTGGGTGGCGCGGATGCCGACGATCTCGACTTCCTCGCCGACCTTGACGATGCCGCGCTCGACACGGCCGGTCACCACGGTGCCACGGCCCGAGATCGAGAACACGTCTTCGACCGGCATCAGGAAGGGCTGGTCGATCGGGCGCTCGGGCTGCGGGATGTAGTCGTCAACCGTCTGCATCAGGGCCAGGATGGCGTCATGGCCGATCTCCGGAGACTTGTTCTCCAGCGCCATCAGCGCCGAACCCTTGGTGATCGGAATGTCGTCGCCGGGGAACTCGTACTTCGACAGAAGCTCGCGAACTTCGAGCTCGACCAGCTCCAGAAGCTCCGGATCATCGACCATGTCGACCTTGTTCAGGAACACCACCAGCGCGGGAACGCCGACCTGGCGGGCCAGGAGGATGTGCTCGCGGGTCTGCGGCATCGGGCCGTCGGCAGCCGACACGACCAGGATCGCGCCGTCCATCTGCGCCGCACCCGTGATCATGTTCTTCACGTAGTCGGCGTGGCCGGGGCAGTCGACATGAGCATAGTGGCGGTTCTTGGTCTCGTACTCGACGTGCGCCGTCGAGATCGTGATGCCGCGAGCCTTCTCTTCCGGAGCCTTGTCGATCTGGTCATACGCCGTGAACGTCGCACCGCCCGTCTCGGCAAGAACCTTCGTGATCGCCGCAGTCAGCGACGTCTTGCCATGGTCAACGTGACCAATCGTGCCGATGTTGCAGTGCGGCTT
>NZ_JBQEPH010000009.1:0-282252 GCF_052045555.1 Labrys sp. 22185
CTCATGTCCAAGACCTTTATCGATCATATCAAGACCCGCCGCACGCAATATGCCCTGGGCAAGACGCTGCCCAAGAGCGAGGAAGAGATCAGCAGATTGATCCAGGACGTGATCAAGCATGTCCCGTCCTCCTTCAATTCGCAGAGTTCGCGCGCCGTGATCCTGTTCGGCAAACAGAGCGACAAATTCTGGCATCTGACCAAGGAAATCCTGCGCAAGATCGTGCCCGCCGACAGCTTCGCCTCGACCGAGGCCAAGATGGATTCCTTCGCCGCCGGCGCCGGCACCGTGCTGTTCTTCGAGGATCAGGACGTGGTGAAGAGCCTGCAGGAGCAGTTCCCGCTCTATGCCGACGCCTTCCCGGCCTTCTCCGAGCAGTCCGGCGGCATGGCGCAGTTCGCCGTGTGGACGGCCCTGGCCGAGCACGGCATCGGCGCCAGCCTGCAGCACTATGCCCCGCTGGTCGACGAGGCCGTGCAGAAGGAATGGCATGTGCCCAAGTCCTGGAAGCTGCGCGCCCAGATGCCCTTCGGCTCCAACGAGCAGCCCTTCCCCGAGAAGAGCTTCATGAACGACAATGATCGCTTCAAGGTCTACAGCTGAGGGCCGCCGGCGCCGCGAGCCGGCGCAGTGAGCCGATAGTTGCGAGATCGTCAGGCCCGGCCTTGAGCCGGGCCTTGTCACATTCAATGAAAAGCGCAGGGGCGGCCTTGATCCATCCCTGAGAAACAGGCTACAAGATCGCAGCAATCGCTGCGCGGGTGTAGTTCAGAGGTAGAACGTCAGCTTCCCAAGCTGAATGTCGTGGGTTCGATTCCCATCGCCCGCTCCAAAATCCTCCTGGCAACAATGGTCAAGTAGCCATTGCGCGCTTGGGGCAAGCCGGTCGCACAAAGTCCCGGACGCAAAGGTACCCCTCCAGGCCAAGGGGGTGAAGATGCAGCTGTCCATGCAGCCGTTGGCTATCGTCGACGAGGCGGGAGCCTTGGCGGCGAGTTGCCCTTGTCCGAGGCCTGGGAAGACGCCGCAATCCTAGCGACTGAAACTCTCGTCGTGCCCATGCCGAGCATGCCGACGGCCTTGGCCGCTCCATAGGAGAGGTCGATCATGCGGCCACGCTTATGGGGGCCTCGATCGGTGACGCGGACGACAACGCTCTTGTGGTTCCTAAGGTTGGTAACGCGCAGCGTCGTTCCGAAAGGCAGGGTCCGATGGGCAGCCGTCAGCCCGGCTGGATTGAAGCGTTCGCCGTTGGCGGTACGGCGCCCTTTCAGCTCCCTACCGTAAAAGGATGCTGTACCCAGGGTTTCTGCATGTCCAGAAACCATAGCCATGAAGATGATTATCATGGAAAAGGCGAAAATTCCGCTTATGAGGCGCATACCCATCCAGTCAATTCCTTCTGTAATTGACGATTAATTACGGTAGGAATCGAATGGTTTCGATTTTGTTATCTCTCGATTGCGGCAATTTCGCTACCACCGCTCACGTACTGCGGCGGATTAATCCATAAGCCAAAATCACTACGGAACCTCGAAAGGACACCAGCGTTTGTGAGCTGGGGGTCTGCATTCAAGGGAGTAACCGAGTGAACAGCACAACGGACAAGGTGAAGGGTATCGCCAACAAAGTGGCGGGTTCGGTGAAGGAAGGCGTCGGCAAGGCCGTGGGTAATCAGGAGATGGAAGCCGAAGGCGCGATTCAAAAAGCCAAGGGAGAGATTCAGGAGGCCAAAGGCAAGGTCAAGGACGCGGTCAAGTCGGTCATCGACAAGGCGTAAATCCCAGACAATCCAATAGAAGCGGAGGTGAAGGAATGGATCGTCCTGAAGTTGGCTGGATCGCTGCGATCATTATCGGCGGCTTGGCCGGTTGGCTGGCTGAGATGTTCATGAAGAGCAACACCGGCGTTCTCATGAACATCATTCTTGGCATCGTCGGTGCGGCCCTCGCCAGCTTTCTGCTGGGGTTGATAGGCGTGGGCTTCGGCGGGTGGCTGGGCTACCTCATCGCGGGCTTTATCGGCGCCTGCATCCTCATTGCGCTCGCGCGAATGCTAAGCGGTTCTCGCGTCTGACGCTCGAGGCCAGATGGGGTGAACGCCACCCCGTCTGGCTTTCGCGGAAATATGACGGAGGAAACGCCTTGGCACCGCCTGGCTTGCGCCAGATCTGCAGTCTGTCGGCATTCGAACGACCGAAGTCCTGGGTGATCCTCGAAAATGCCGAGGCATTTCGGCTTGGCCATCGGCTATCTTCACTTCGGAGAAGTCGAGAGCCATTGAGGATTTTGCTCGCAATGAAGGCGTCCGTCTGCGCTGGCCTATCCTCCATTCGGCTTTGAAATATCCGCATCATGTCCCTGCGGCCTTGACTATTTCACCCCCGGGTGTTACCGGTAAGTAACATCGATGGAGAATCAGGAGGCTTTCGGGGGAAGGGGGTTCTCGCCGATTTCAAGGGCTCCAATAGCCAGCGAAACACGGATCTTTCTGTCCGCATTGCGCATGTTTTGAGCATGCGCTGATCAGCGTTGAGATCGGTGCACTTCTTATTCAATAACGAAATCATATTTAATTTTTAGCTTGCGTGAAATTTCATCGCGCTCGTGGAGCATGGGGCTTCCTCCTCGGAAGCATTGCCTCTCTATATTTTCAAGAGATTCCAGAAATGAAGATCATCCTTACGTCTATTTTTCTATTTCTTAGCGCCGTCACCGCCATCACGCTCACGTCGGTATCGGCTGAGCCTGCGGGCGACAGCACGGCCGTCACGCAGAATCAGGCCCACGCAGCCGCGCACAGCGCGGGTTCCTTCGTCTAATCGATCAACGGCCCGGTTCGATCCACGGATTGGGCCGTTTCTTCAGCTGAATACGGCCTTGACCAAATTGTCCCGGTCGTAATTGGCCCCGCACAGCAGCACCACATTGACCTGGTCGCGGCAAGCGTCCGCGACCTTGGCGAACCCTGCCAGGGCCAGGCCGGCAGATCCTTCCACCAGCATGTTCTCCTTGAAGGCGAGGTCGCGGAGCGCGGCGGCAATCTCTTCTTCCGAGCAGATGATCGTCTCGTCCACCACGGCCCTCGCCAGCTCGAGCGTGATCGTCTCCTCGGCAAGCCCGCCGGCGACGCCATCCGCCAGTGTCTCCAGATGCTCGGTCTCGACCACCTTGCCCGCTGCCATCGACAGGGCAAGCGCGCAGGAGTTGCGGGCCGCGACGCCATAGACGCGCGCACGGGGCAGGAAGCTCTTCAGCACACTGCCGATACCGCTGATCAGGCCCCCGCCCCCCATGGCGATGAAGACATTGTCGATGTCCGGGTGCTGTTCCAGGAGTTCCAGTCCGATGGTGCCCTGCCCGGCAACGACGTCGGGATCGTCATAGGCCGAGATATATTCATACCCCTTGTCGCGGGCGAGCTCGAGCGCGTGCTGCTCCGCATACCAGGTCTCCGCACCATGCAGCCGCGTCTCCACGCCATAGGAGCGGATGCGGGCGAGCTTGGCGGCGGCTACCGTCTCAGGCAATACCACGGTCAGGTCCCGCTCGAAGGAACGGGCGGCCTGGGAAGAACCGATGCCGTGATTGCCGGACGAGGCGGTGACGAGATGCCGGCCCGGCGCCAACGCCGAGATCTTGGCGCTGGCACCCCGGATCTTGAAGGAGCCGGTCAGCTGGAAGTTCTCGGCCTTGAAGAAGAGCCGGCTGCCTGCTTCGGCGCCGATCTGCCGGGACGGCAGCAGCGGCGTCTCGTAGATATGGGCCTTGATGCGCTGGCGCGCCTGCACCGAGCGGGCGGCCGAGGCCAGAACGTCTGGATTCATGACACTATTCTCCTTGGCCGAGCGTCGCCAGGCCGGGTCAATGCCGCGCGATCTGGCGCAGGAAATCCCGGGTGCGGGCGTGTTGCGGATTTTCAAAGAAGGCCTGAGGCCCTGCACTTTCCACGATCCGGCCGCCATCGAGGAAGACCACGCGGTCGGCCACATTCCTGGCAAAGCTCATCTCATGGGTGACAATGACCATGGTCAGCCCCTGGCGCGAAAGGTCGATCATCACATCGAGCACTTCCTTCACCATTTCGGGATCGAGGGCGGAGGTCGGCTCATCGAACAGCATCACTTTCGGCGACATGCACAGCGCCCGAGCGATGGCCACGCGCTGCTGCTGGCCGCCGGAGAGCTGGCCGGGATAGGAAGCGGCCTTGTCGGCGAGCCGCATGCGCTCCAGCATCGCCATGGCGAGTTCCGCCGCCTCCCTGCGGCCGAGCCTGCGCACACGGCGGGGTGCCAGCATCAAATTCTCGAGCGCCGTCTTGTGCGGGAACAGGTTGAACTGCTGGAACACCATGCCGACCTCGCCGGCGAGGTCGAGCACGTTGGAGCAGTCCCGCGCCAAGGCACGGCCGGCGATGCGGATATCGCCGCCGCTGCGCGTCTCCAGGCCGTTGAGGCAGCGAATGAAGGTGGATTTGCCGGAGCCCGACGGGCCGCACAGCACCACCCGCTCGCCCGCCTTCATCGACAGGCTGACGCCCTTGAGGACGGCATGGGGGCCATAGGATTTGGTGAGATTGTCGGCCTGGATCACGACGCCACCTCCGCAGGCCGGCGGCCAGCCGCCGCTGCCTTGCTCGAACCGAGGCCGGTCGAGCGGAACAACGCACTCTCGCTCACCCGGAAGATGAGGCTGAAGACGAAGCCCACCAGGAGATAGACGAGGCCGGCGACGATGAACACTTCGAAGGGCGCATAGGTCTTGGCGGTAAAGGCCCGCGCCGCGCCCGTCATCTCCATCACGGTCACCGCGCTCGCCAGCGAGCTCGCCTTCAGCACGAGGATGATCTCGTTGCCGATCGAGGGAAAGATCGCCCGATAGGTCTGCGGCAATACGACATCGATGAAGGTACGCCGGCGCGACAGGCCGAGCGAGATGCAGGCCTCGAACTGCCCGGCCGGTATCTTGCGAATGCCGCCGGCGATCACCTCGGCGACATAGGCCGAAGAATTAATGCCGATCGCCAGGATGGCGCAATAGACCGGATCGCGCAGGATCGGCCAGAACACGCTGCTGCGCACGGCAGGGAACTGCGCGAGGCCGTAATAGAGGATGAAGAGCTGCACCAGGAGCGGGCTGCCGCGCAGCAGGAAGGTGTAGAGCCAGGTCGCCCCGCGCAGCAGCCGGAACTTCGAGACCCGGCCCAGGGCGACCGGCAGCGCCACGATCTGCCCGACCGCAAAGGCAGCCAAGGTGATCAGCAGCGTCAGCTTGAGCCCGGTCAGGACGACGGGAATGGCGCGAAGCAGCATTTCCAAGGACATGTCGCCTCCTATCGCATCCAGGTCAGGCGGCTGTTGCCGAAGCTCAGCACGGCGGTCGAGACGGTGGTGATCAAGACGAAAAGGGCCGCGACGACGAGATAGAAGGTCATCGGCTGGTGGGTGGCGCCGGCCGCCACCACGCCCTTGCGCATCAATTCCTCCAGCCCGACGATGGAGACCAGCGCGCTTTCCTTCAGGATCACCAGCCATTGATTGCCGAGGCCGGGAAGCGCGTGGGAGAACATCTGCGGCAGGATGATCTTGCGGAACAATTGGCCCTGCTTGAGGCCGAGGCTGCGCGCCGCCTCCCATTGCCCCGGAGGAATGGTCTGCAAGGCGCCGCGCAGGATCTCGGTCAGATAGGCGCCCGACACGAAGGACAGCGCCGCGATGCCTGCCGCCAGCGCGCTGACCTCGACATAGGCGCCCATCAGGCCGGTGAGCAGCACCGTCCCGCCATAGAACACCAGGAAGATCACCAGCAGTTCCGGCAGGCCGCGAATGACGGCTACATAGGAGGCCACCAGCCAGCGCAGGGGCTTGGGACCGGAGCTCCAGGCGAAGACGGCGGCCACGGCAAGAACGAACCCGACCACGAAGCTGCCGACGGCCACCTGCAGGGTGACGAGAAGCCCCTGAAGGAGTTGCGGAAGATAGGTTGAAACCACGGACATCGGAGGGATCTCGCTTCGGGAGCCCGCTGGAGTAGCGCTCCCCCTCCCCTTTAGGGAGAGGGAGCAAGCATCCCATCGGCTCAAGGCGCTACGCGGCGGCGCCGGCGCTTACACTCATTTCTTCTTGAAGGAGACGTCGTATTTGAACCACTTCTCCGAAAGCTTGGCGACCGTGCCGTCGGCGAGCATGGCGTTGACGGCCTCGTCGATCCGCTTCTTCAAATCATCCTTGCCCTTCTTCAGGGCGATGGCCTGGCCCCGGCCGAACTCGGCATAGTCGGCACTGGTGATCAGCGGGCCGGCGATGGTGATGCCGCTGTCCTTTCGGGATGCCATCATGCCTTCCCAAGCGGAACGTTCCATCAGGCCGGCATCGAGGCGGCCGGCGACGATATCGTCGGCGACCTGCTCGGCCCGGTCATAGAGACGGACGTCGGCATCCTTGAAATGGGCCCGGATCACCGCCTCATGGGTCGAACCCGTCTGCGCACCGATCACCTTGCCGGCCAGCCCCTCTTCGAGAGCCTTGGTGTCTTTCGCCTGGGCGACGGGACTCCCGGCGGCGACGACGATGTTGTTGGGCGCATCGGCATAGGGTGCCGAGAAATCGACCTGCTTCTCGCGCTCGTCGTTGATCGACAGGCCCGACATGATCAGATCGTATTTGCCGACCTGCAGGCCGGGCAGCAGGCCGTCGAAAGCCTGGTTGGTCCAGCTGCAATCGGCACCGATGCGCTTGCAGACCTCGTTGCCGATGTCACGATCGAAGCCGACGATCTCATTGGCGGCATCGACGGACTCCCAGGGCGGAAAATCCGCACTGGAGGCGATGCGCAGGCTTTCGGCCCTGGCAGCCGAAACGCCCAGCAGCGCGGCGAGCGAAACCAACAATACTCTCTTCACGGCAGTCCCCTCTCAAGAAACATGAACGGCGCGGGCATGGCGGGCTGCCCGCTCAGACGACGAAAAACGGACTCACATCACCAGATCGGGCACCCGCTGCAGGGCTGTCCTGGTGATGGCGATGTCCTGGGTGGCCAGACCGGTGAGGTCGGCAATGGTGATCGCGTCGCTGGAACCGCGCCCCGGCTTCGATCCGTTCAGGATGGCGCCGAGTTCGAGGCAGTCCTCCTGCCGGAACAGGCCGGCCTGGAAGGCGGCGGCGAATTCGCCATGGTCGAGGCTCTGGCTGGCGAGATCGGCGACCAGCAGATCCGCCCGTGCCACCAGGGCCAGGTCCAGTTCCTGCTTGCCGGGGGCGTCAGCTCCGACGGCGGTGATGTGGGTGCCAGGCGTGACCCATTCGCTCGCGACATAGGGTGTGGTCGAGGGCGTGGTAGCGATGATCACGTCGGCCGAGCGACAGGCCTCTTCCAGATCGGCCGCAACCGAGACGTCGATGGGCGACCCGGCGAATTCGTCGGCGAGTTCGCGCGCCTTCTGCACCGAACGGCCCCAGACCAGGAACTGCACGGGACGCTTGGCCAGCGCCGCGGCGGCGCGGATCTGGAAGCGCGCCTGCGTACCCGTACCAAGCACGGCGAAGACTTCGCTGTCGGGGCGGCAGAGGGCGAAGGTGGCAACGGCGCCGCCGATGCCGGTGCGCAGATTGGTGAGCCAGCCTTCATCGTTGAGGATGGCGACGGTGGCGCCGGTGACGGCCGAAATCGCGATCATCATGCCGCTGCTCGACGGCAGGCCGCGCTTGGGATTGTCGTAGAAACCGGAAGCGATCTTGACCACGAAGATCGGGTCGCCGGCGATATAGCCATATTTGATGTGGCAATCGGCATTCTGCGCGGGCAGCCCGAGATAGCCGACCGGCGGCACATTGGCCCGGCCGTCCGCGACGGCGACATAGGCATCGGTGATGGCTGAGATGGCGGCGGCATCGATCGAAACCAGCTCCTGGAGCTGGGCCAGCGAAAGGCTAATCATTTCTCGTTTCTCAAATATTTGTAGACCGTCGCGCGCCCCATGCCGAGCACGCGCGAGATATAGGCGGCGGCGTTCTTGCCGCTGAAGGCGCCGCTGTCGGCAAGGGCAGTGACCAGATCCTTGCGGTCGGCATGGGTCATCGAGGAAATCGTGACGTTGCGCCCCTGCGTCCATTGCCGGATGAACTCGTTGATCCTTTCGTGCCAGTCTTCCTTGAACAGGGCATCCGGCCGGTAATGCGGCTCGGGCACGCGCACCAGCGCCGACAAGGTCTGCATCACGGCGTGGAAGTCGGAGACGTTGACGTTGATGCACATCACGCCCAGCGGAGCGCCTGCCTCGTCGCGCAGCACGACGGTGATCGACTTGAGGGCCCGGCCATCCCAGTTGACCTTCTCATAGGGACCGATCACCGGGTTCTGGCTGTCGAAATCGACCTCGTGCAGCAGCGAGGGCTCGCCCAGCACGCGCTTGGAGAAATTGCCGGCGATGTAGACGGCCTTGTCGGTGGCAAGCTCATGCAGGACCACCTCGACATAGGGCTGGAATAGCGCCGCGATGGCGTCGCAGATCGGGCGATAGCGGTGAAGGCTGTCCATAGGCATCCGATCCAAGCGTCATTCCCTGTCGCGGCGGTTGGCGCGGCTTCTCGATAAAGCTCGCCATGCCATCGCCATCCTGGCCGCAACGTTTAGGTCTCAAGAACAAAAAAGTCTACAAGAGATTTTATGTCTACAACAATGCCTGTTCGGCCGTGGCCGAAAGAAGGCGGACGCCAGTGCCGATGATGGCATCGTTGAAATCGTAGTCGGGCTGGTGAAGCCGGCCATTTCGGTCCGATGGGCCATTGCCGATCCAGGCATAGGCGCCGGGCAGATGCTCGAGAAAGGCGCCGAAATCGTCACCCGCCATGGTCGGCACGCCGATATGCAAGGCGGGGCTGCCGGGCAATGTGCGGGCAGCCCGGCGCATGATCTCGGCCTCGGCCGGCGTGTTGACCACGGGCGGGCTCGGCAGGTCGTCGAAGCCGATCTCGACCTCTGTCGAGGCGATCCTGGCGGCGGATTGGGCGATCTCCTCCACCCGCGCCTTCAGCAGGGCCAGAATGTCGGGGCGCAGGCCGCGGAAAGTGCCGGCCAAAGTGGCCTCACGCGAAATCACGTTCTGGGCAAAGCCGCCCTGGAACGAGCCGACGGTGACGACGGCCGCCTCGAGCGGATTGACGGCCCGGCCCACCGCCTGCTGGATGCCGGTGACGAAATGGCTGCCGGCCAGGACGGGATCGCCGGTCATGTGCGGCATGGCGGCGTGACCGCCGGGCGCCTTGAACTTCAGGGTGAATTCCCCCGCCCCGGCCATCACCGGGCCATCATGGACGATCACCTCGCCGGCCGGCACATCCGGCCAATTGTGCAGGCCGAAAATATTGCGGGCGGGGAAGCGCTCGAGCAGGCCGGCATCCAGCATGAGCTGGGCGCCGCCATAGCGCTCCTCCGCCGGCTGGAACACCAGATAGACCGTGCCGCGAAAACGGCGAGTAAGCGAGAGATAGGACGCCGCCCCCAGAAGCATGGTCATGTGGCCGTCATGGCCACAGGCGTGCATGGCGCCGGAGATCTGCGAACGATGGTCGAAGCTGTTGTGCTCATCCATGGCGAGGGCATCCATGTCGGCTCGCAGGGCCACGCCGGGCCCTTCCCCGCTCCCCTGGACGACGCCGACCACGCCATAGCCGCCGACGCCGGTATGGACGGGAATTCCCATTTCGGTCAGGCGTTCGGCAACGAAGGCCGAGGTCCAGGCTTCCTCGCGGGAGATCTCCGGATGGCGATGCAGGTCATGCCGCATTGCAACCAGGCGAGGCAGGGCATCTTCGACGATGTCGGTCATTGCAGGATTCATCCGTCAAATGGCAAGCATAGACGAACTAGTCCACAATGAATGTTTTGTCTACATGCACGAGAGACGACGGCGAGGCCGTATGCCGGTTTTCTCAGCTCCGTCGGCATGCCGACGGAGCGGGACCGGCACCCCGAACCGTGCCACTCAGCCGCGCAGGCGCTTGCCGTTCTCGTCGAAGCGCAAGGTCCTCGTCGCATCGGGCGTGGCGTAGATGGTGGCGCCCGGCTCGACCTGATACTCGCCGGAGAGCCGCACGGTGATCGAGCCTGCCTTCTCGGTATCGAGGTAGAGATAGGTGTCGGCACCCAGATGCTCGGCATAAACGACCGTGCCCTTCCAGTCGCCGGCCTCGCGGCTGACGGAGACATGCTCGGGCCTCACGCCGATCGTCTTGACGCTCTCGCCCAGGCGCGCACCATCGACGAAATTCATCTTGGGCGAGCCGATGAAGCCGGCGACGAAGGTGTTGTCGGGGTCGTTGTAGAGATGCATGGGAGCGCCGACCTGCTCGATATGGCCGGCATTCAGCACCACGATCTTGTCGGCCAGGGTCATGGCCTCGACCTGGTCGTGGGTGACGTAGATCATCGTCGCCTTGAGGCGCTGGTGGAGCTGGGCAATCTCGATGCGGGTATTGACGCGCAGCGCCGCATCAAGATTGGACAGGGGCTCGTCGAACAGGAAGAGCTTGGGCTCGCGCACCACGGCGCGGCCGATGGCGACGCGCTGGCGCTGGCCGCCAGAGAGTTCGGACGGCCGGCGGTCGAGATAGGGCTCGAGAGCGAGCATGGCCGAGGAAGCCTTGATGCGCTTGTCGATCTCGGCGGCCGCCTCGCCGGCCTGCTTGAGGCCAAGGCCCATATTGTTGCGCACGGTGAGATGGGGATAGAGCGCATAGCTCTGGAACACCATGGCGATGCCGCGCTTGGCCGGCGGCACCTCATTGACGCGCTGGCCATCGATCTTCACGCCCCCGGAGGTCGTGTCCTCCAGCCCCGCGATGATGCGCAGCAGCGTGGACTTGCCGCAGCCCGACGGTCCAACGAAGACGACGAATTCGCCGTCTTTCACATCCAGGTTTATCCCCTTGAGGATATCAACCGAGCCGAACGATTTCTTCACATTCTCGATATTCAGCGAACCCATGATACTTCCCCTGAAGTTTGCCTGTGGGGCGCATGCGCGCTTCTTCATCCGCTCGATGCGGACCACGAAAAAATTTCATCGCAGATTGGGCGACAGGATACCTTGAGCCGGCTCATCACCAGGTCGTCTCGCGCAAAGCGGGCGGCATGGCGTGACGCCAGGCTCTACTTGACGGCGCCCGAGGTGATGCCGCGGATGAGTTGCCGCGAGAAGATCACATAGAGCACCAGCACCGGCAGGATGGCGAGCGACAGCGCCGCCAGCACGGCATTCCAGTTGGTGACGAACTGCCCGATGAAGACCTGGGTACCCAGCGTGATGGTCTTGGTCTTCTCGCCTGGCGCCAGGATCAGCGGGAACCACAGATCGTTCCAGATCGGGATCATGGTGAAGACCGCAACGGTCGCCATGGCCGGCCGCACCAGCGGCAAGACGAGGCGGAAGAAGATGCGGTATTCCGACAATCCGTCGATGCGCCCGGCATTCTTGAGATCGTCCGAGACCTGCTTCATGAACTCGGACAGGATGAAGACCGCCAGCGGCAGGCCCTGCGCCGTATAGACCAGGATGAGCGCCGTCAGCGTGTTGACCAGGCCCGTGGCGACCATGAGCTGCAGGATGGCGACGGTGCCGAGCCTGATCGGGATCATGATGCCCAATGCCAGGTAAAGCCCCATCAGCGTGTTGCCCCTGAAGCGGTACTCGGCCAGCGCGAAGGCCGCCATGCCGCCGAGCAGCAGCACGAAGAACAGGGAGACCACCGTGACGATCATGCTGTTCTGGAAGTAGAGGAAGAAGTCGCCCTGGGCGAGCACGGTCTTGTAGCCGATGGCATCGAAGGTCGCAGGCCCCGGCGGCGTCAGGGGGGAGCGGAAGATCGCATCCCTCGACTTGAAGGAGTTGATCAGGATCAGGATCACCGGAAACAGGGCGATCACGGTGTAGGCGATCAGCACCGTATGGGCGGCGATCGACCGGGCCGGAGAGTGCGTGGCTTTGCTCATGTCGATCTCCTCAGAACTGATAGCGCCGCAGCCGTGTCTGGATGGCGAAGAGATAGACGCACACGCCGGCCAGGATGATGAAGAACATCATGGAGGCGATGGTGGCGCCCATGTTCGGATCGCCGAGCTGCAGCTGGAAGCCGAAGAAGGTGCGGTAGAGGAAGGTGCCGAGAATGTCCGTGGCGTAGTTCGGCCCGGCCAGCGCACCCTGCGCCGAATAGATCAGGTCGAAGGCATTGAAATTGCCGACGAAGGTGAGGATCGAGATGATGCCGATCGAGGGCAGGATCAGCGGCAGCTTGATCTTCCAGAACTGGGCGATGCCGGTAATGCCGTCCATCTCGGCCGCTTCGATCACCTCGTCGGGGATCGACAAGAGCGCGGCATAGATCAGCATCATGGGGATGCCGACGAACTGCCACACCGAAACGAGGCCGAGCGTGGTGAGCGCATAGGCTTCCTTGCCGAGCAGCGGCGTGAACCAGCTCTTGAGGCCGATCAGGTCCAGCATCGAGGGCGCCACGCCCCAGAGCGGGGAAAGGATCAGCTTCCACACGAAGCCGACGATCACGAAGGACAGCACGGTCGGGATGAAGATCGCCGTACGGTAGAAGGCGGCAAAGCGCAGCTTGGGATGGGAGAGCAGGGCCGCCAGCACGATGCCGATCGGGTTCTGTACCACCATGTGGATGAGGAAGAACCAGCAATTGTTGCGCAGGGCGTTCCAGAAGCTGGAGGCCCAGCGCGGGTCGCCGAACAGCGTGCGGAAATTGTCGAGTCCCGCGAAATTCGACACACCATCGACAGTCCGGAACAGCGAAAGCTGCAGGGTACCGATCAGCGGCAGGATCATCACGAGCGTGTAGATGATGACGGCCGGCGCCAGGAAAACCGGAATGTGCCAGCGGAACGCTTTTCTACTTGGTGAATCTTCGAGAGACATTGCAGCAATCCTCGCATGTGCGTTGCTGTTGTCGGAGATGGCGATGAGGGGGAGGATGGCCGCGCCGTCATCGAGGCGCGGCCGAGCCGAACTTACTTAGCCGGCTTATACCAACTGTCGAGCCCCCTCTGGAGCTTCTCGGCAGCTGCTTGCGGCGTGTCTACGCCGTTGATCACATTGGCGGATTCCACCCAGGTCTCGTTTTCGAGATTGGGCGTGCCGCGCGACAGGATCTTGTAGGTCGAGCGGATCGTCGACTTGCACTTGTTACGCCAGGACACGAATTCCTGCGCCAGCGGATTGTCGAGTTTCACCTCGCTCTTGGCGAGGCTGAAGAAGCCCGGCAAAGCATTGGCGTAGAGCGTGGCGAATTCCGGCGAGGCGATCCAGGCCAGCAGTTTCTTGGCCGCTTCCGGGTTCTTGCTCTTGGCGTTCAGGCCGAAGCCGATGTCGTTGTGGTCGGAGATGTAGCAGGTATCGCCGGCCTTGCGCACCGGTGGGGGGAAAGCGCCCATCTTGAACTGCGCCTGGGCACCGAAGGGAGAGATTTCCCAGGAGCCGGCCGGATAGATGGCGGCACGGCCGAGCGTGAACAGGTTCTGGCTGTCGGGATAGGTCTGCGCTTCGAAGCCGTCGCCCAGATAGGACTTCCACTTGGCGAGCGTGACGAAGGGCTCGATCCAATCGGCATCGGTCAGCTTCTGGCTGCCCTTGATCAGAGCCAGGCGCCCCTCCTCGCCCTTCCAATAATTCGGGCCGATGTTCTGGTAGCCCATGGTCGCGGCTTCCCACAGATCCTTGGTGCCCATCGCCATCGGAACATAGGTGCCGTCTGCCTTGATCTTGTCGAGGGCGGCGAAGAACTCTTCCTCGGTCTGCGGCGGCTTGAGGCCGAGCTTGTCGAAGGCGTCCTTGTTGTAGATGAAGCCGTGGATCACCGAGGCCACTGGCACGCAGAAGGTGGTCTTGCCATCGTCGGTCTGCCAGGCAGACTTGGACGTGTCGGTGAAATTGTCCATGCCCGGCAGGGTCGACAGATCCGTCAGCTGCCCCTTCTTGTAGAGCTCCAGCGAGGCATCGAAAGGACGGCAGGCGATCACATCGCCGGCGGTGCCGGCATCGAGCTTGGCGTTGAGCGCGGCATTGTATTCAGGCGGCGCCGACGGGGTGAAGTTCACCTTGATGCCGGGATTGGCCTTCTCGAAAGCCGGGATCAGCTTTTCCTGCCAGATGGCAAGATCGTCATTGCGCCAGCTCTCGATGGTGAGGGTCGCATCCTCGGCCCAGGCGGCCGTCGCGCCGAGAAAAGTAGTGCCCAGGAATAGGGCCGTCAAAAGTCGCTTCTTCATCCGTCTTCCTCCCTGTACCGGCCACTGCCTGGGCCGGCTCTGGTCGACCTTGCGGTACCCAGCCCCCGCCGGGATGCGCCGCTCATGCAGCCTTTCCGGCCGGCAACTGGTCTGCTGCCCGGAGACCCGAAGAACCTGCATGCCCGCAGGCCTCCGCTCGGCAGCGCCGGCCTAGGTCCGACCCCACCTCCCCGATGGGCCGGACAATACCAAATAAATACCACTTGTCTAGTGGTCTCACATAACTTTTCTCGATGAAGCATCACATTTCGTATAAGTATCTGTTTTAACTTGGTTTAAATTTTTTGCCCAGAACACCTCTTGACGAGTGGTAGCTTATTGGTATTGTCTTCGCATAGGGAGAACACAGCAATGATGATCCTCGGCGTCGATGGTGGAGGCACGAGCTGCAGGGCGGCGCTCGCGACAGCCCAAAGCCAGATCATCGGCCGCGCCAAGGCCGGGTCGGCCAATATCCGCACGGATTTGAACGGGGCCTGCGAGAGCATCATGGTAGCCGTCGGTCAGGCCTTCGCCGCCGCCGGCCAGGATCCGGCCCATATTCCCGACACACCCGTCGTGCTCGGCCTGGCGGGCGCCAATATCGGAACCTATGCTGCCGAACTGCGGGCTCGCCTGCCCTTTCGCCGCTGCTTGATCGAGTCCGACGTGCTCATCGCCCTGGAAGGCGCGATCGGCGCGGGAGACGGCGCCATCGGCATCCTGGGCACGGGCAGCCACTATCTGGCGCGTCAGTCGGGTGAGATCCGCCGCCTGGGCGGCTGGGGTTTCCTGCTCGGTGACCAGGGCAGCGGCGCCAGGATCGGACGAGACCTGCTCGAGGAGGCACTGCTCGCCCATGACGGCATAGCCCCCCATACCTCCCTCCTGGATGCCATTCTGGCAGCGCATGGCAACGATCCGCAGGCGATCGTGGAGTTCACCAAATCCGCTCAGCCCCATGATTTCGGAACTTTCGCGCCGATGGTCTTCGACTATCTCGAGCGCGGAGATCCAGCGGCGGACAGGATCGTCGAGCGGGCCGTCTCGGCGGTCGAGGCTTCCCTGGACGCCCTTGCGCTTGCCAACGCGACGCCCCGTTGCTTATTGGGCGGCCTGGCAACGCTGGTCGGACCTCGCCTGCCCCCGAAACACCGGGAGCGGCTCGTGCCTCCTCTGCAGGACGCGTTGGGCGGCGCAGTATCCATGGCTGCCCGATTATTCGGCCTCGAGCGGTCATTGTCGGATGGCAAACAGGGACTGATGCAGCCATGATCGCCAGGCAGTTGAGTCACGCCGAACTCTTGCCCTCCTACAGGGAGCAGGCCCGGGAATTCGGCTTGGAAAGGCAAGCCATGAGTGACGCCGTCGACCTCATCTTCCGCTCCCTCGCCGATGCCAAGGGCAGCAACGCGCCGCTCTATCTGCAATTGCGCAAATCGATCGAGGAAGCCGTGCGGGACGGTGTCCTGGCCGCAGGCGACGCGCTCCCTTCCGAGCGCGACATCGCCATGAAGGCCGATATTTCACGCGTCACCGTGCGCAAGGCGCTGCAGAACCTGGTCGAACAGGGCGTGCTGATCCAGCGTCACGGTTCCGGCACCTTCGTCGCGCCCCGGGTCGAGCGCGTCGAGCAATCCCTGTCGCGCCTGACATCCTTCACCGAGGACATGGCGCGGCGCGGCAAGCTGGTACACTCGGTCTGGCTCGAGCGCGGCCTCTATGTGCCCTCGCCGCAGGAGACGATGATCCTCGGTCTGACCGCCAACGAGATGGTGGCGCGTGTGAACCGTCTGCGCTTTGCCAATGAAGCCGCCGTCGCGATCGAACGTGCCTCGATCGGGGCCTCGCTGCTGCCGAACCCGGAAGCAGTCGGCTCTTCGCTCTACGCCGCCCTTGCCGAGCATGGCAACAAGCCGGTCCGCGCCGTCCAGCGCATCTCCGCCGCCAATCTCGGGCCGGAGGATGCCCAGCTTCTGCGCGTACCTCCCGGAGCCGCCAGCCTCAACATCGAGCGCGTCTCCTATCTGCCGAGCGGCAAGGTGGTTGAATTCACCCGGTCGATCTACCGGGGCGATACCTATGATTTCGTAGCGGAATTGCGTCTGGCCGAGCCCAGCGAAGGAGAAGCACTGTGACAACAGAGACCCACATGCGCCGCGAGGTGCTGGAAATTCCCCAGGCCGTCGCGCGCCTGTTCGAACAATCCACCACCGAGATGGAGCGGGCGGGCACCGCGCTGAAGGCCGTCGATCCGCGCGTCCTCGTCACCGTGGCCCGCGGTTCCTCCGACCATGCCGCCTCTTTTATCAAATATGCGGTCGAATTGACCACCGGCGTGCCGGTCGCCTCGCTCGGCCCCTCGATCGCTTCGATCTACCAGGCGCCACTCAAGCTCGCCGGCGCCGCCAGCCTTTCCATCTCGCAGTCCGGCAAGAGCCCCGACATCGTCGCCATGGCGGAAGCGGTGCGCCGCAGCGGCGCCGTCGCCATTGCCCTCACCAACACGGCAGGCTCGCCCCTGGCGCTCGCGGCCGATCACGCCATCGATATCGCCGCCGGCACCGAGAAGAGCGTTGCCGCGACCAAGACCTTCGTGAACTCCGCCGTGGCCGGCCTCGGCGTCCTCGCCCACTGGGCCGGCGACAAGGAGCTGCTGTCAGCCCTTCAGGACCTGCCCCGTCATCTTGAGCAGGCTGTCGCTTGCGATTGGACCACCTTCGCCGATGCCCTTGACGGCACTTCTTCGGTCTTCGTGCTCGGCCGCGGCCCGGCCCTGGCGATCGCCAACGAGGTGGCCCTGAAATTCAAGGAGACCTGCTCGGTGCACGCGGAAGCCTATAGCGGCGCCGAGGTCATGCATGGGCCGATGGCGCTGGTCGGGCCCGGTTTCCCGGTGCTGGCCCTGGCGGCTCGCGACAAGGCGGAAAGCTCGATCATCGGTGCCGCCGACGCGCTAGCGGCCAAGGGGGCCGCTGCCTTCATCACCGCCGACGGCGCCAGGCAAGCCGCCCGCCTGCCCTTCGCAGCCACCGGCCACCCGCTGACCGACCCGCTGGTGCTGATCGCTTCCTTCTACGCCTTCGTCGAGGCCTTCGCCCGTCGTCGCGGCCTCAATCCCGACGAGCCCCGCAATCTGCGCAAGGTCACGGAGACGGTATGAGCATGCAATCGGCCCTGCTCGCCCCGCGCATCTTCGATGGCGAGGCCTGGCACCAGGATGCCGCCGTGATCGTCGATGGCGAGCACATCGAGGCGATCGTGCCGCGTAGCGCCGTGCCGGCAGGCATGGCGGTCGAGACGATCGAGACGGGTTTCATCGCCCCCGGCTTCATCGACCTCCAGGTCAATGGCGGCGGCGGTGTGATGCTGAATGACAGCCGCGACGCCGAAACCATCGCCACCATCTGCGCGGCCCACGCCCAGTTCGGCACCACGGCCCTGCTGGCGACCCTGATCACCGACACGCCCGCCATCACCGCCGAGGCCCTCGAGGCTGGCGCGGAGGCCGAACGACGGAAGGTGCCGGGTTTCCTCGGCCTGCATATCGAGGGGCCGCACCTAGCCGTTTCACGCAAAGGCGCGCATGATCCGCAATTGATCCGCCCGATGGAGGAGACCGATCTCGCCAGGCTGATTGCCGCCAGAGGCCAGGTTCCCGTCCTGCTCACGACGGTCGCGACGGAATCGGTAACGCCGGCCCAGATTCGCCGCCTCGCGGAGGCCGGTCTGGTCGTCAGCATCGGCCATAGCGACGCCGAATATGGCGACGTGGTCGTAGCCGCGGAAGCCGGTGCCTCCATGGCCACGCATCTGTTCAACGCCATGAGCCAGATCAAGAATCGCGAGCCGGGACTTGCCGGCACGGCGATCGCACTCGGCGGCCTCTCCGCCGGGCTGGTGGCCGACGGTATCCATGTCGACCCCATCACCATCGACATCGCGCTACGGGCCAAGAAGCAACCCGGCCGGATCTTCCTGGTCACCGACGCCATGGCCACCATCGGCACGGATATGCGGCAGTTCACGCTCAATGGCCGCGTGATCAAACGCGAAAACGGTCGCCTGACCCTCGACGACGGCACTCTCGCAGGCGCCGATCTCGACATGATTTCGGCCGTGCGTTTCATGCATGAGCGGATCGGCCTCGATCTCGGCGAAGCCCTGCGCATGGCCTCGCTTTATCCGGCCATGGCCGTTGGCATGGACCGACATTATGGCCGCCTCGATCGGGGCAGCCGGTCCGACATGGTCGTGCTGACGGATGATCTGGCGATCGCTTCGGTCCGGATCGGCGGATCGGTAGTTTTCCGCTCGGGAACGCCACGTTGATACAATAAAAAATAGATGCATACTGATACGCTTCCTGGAAAGAATTGGCCAGGAAGCGTTTCCATTTCTATATTATGGCCGGACTCTATCGCGACAACCGACTCGTATATTTTTTATGCCTTTGCGTCAGCATGATATCTCTGCTTGTCATTGGCTTAAAAAAATTCTCAGGTGATATATTTCATATCACGCCCATGTCACAGCCTTTCGTCATAGGGAAGGCAATTGTTAGACTTGGGCATTGGATGGTTGAATGAGCGATCCTTCGGACCCGCTCGGAAGTGGAGACGGCTCGGTCGTCACGCCGCTTCTTACGAAATTTCGCGGCCTCACTTCACCGGGACATCGGCAATTTGCCGTGGCCGAATTCGAATTCGCGGATGGGGCGATCATCCGCATCCCCATCGCTAGCGATGCCGTGGCCTCCTTCAACGACGCCTTGGTGGTGTGGATGTCGAAGGGCAATGCGGCTGGTGCGATCGTGCATTGAGCGTCATGCCGAAAAGCCGGCAGACTTTCGCTTAAGAGAAAACATTGAAGCGAGAAGTTCAGGCAAACCGTCCATAGCGGCGAAGACTGCTTCAGCCATGCAGATGGCGCCTGCCCCATTTGCGCTCGGACAGCTCGGCGTTGCAGCGTTCCTGTTTCCTGTGCCAGAGATAGCCCGACAGGATAACCGCGCCGATGGCAATATCGGCGGCGAGAACCTTGAACAGAGCCGGCATCCAGAGGGCTGCCAGCAAGGTACTGGCATCGACGGCAAGGCTGGTCATCGGAACAACTCCCTCAATCGTCCCAAACCAGCACTGAACCTACGCCCCGACCCCGGCATTTTGATGTCGTCAACCACAAGGGTTGGAAAAATACCTCACAGCCCGCCGAGGAAGCTGGCGAGATTGTCGCCGAGCGCGTCACAGACATAGCCGCCCTCCTGCACGATCGCCATCGGCAGTCCGAGGCTGGCGATACGGGAGGCGATGCGGGCAAAGCCCTTGGTGGTCACCGTCAATTCCTGGAAGGGATCGCCCTCGAAGGCGTCGAGGCCAAGTGCCACCACCAGCGCGCCCGGCGCGAAGGCGGCAATGCGGTCCAGGGCGATGTCGAGGGCCGCGAGGAAGCCTTCGTCACCCGTCTTGCGCGGCAGGGGCAGATTGAGGTTGTAGCCGAGCCCCTCGCCTTCGCCGCGTTCGTCCGGATGCCCCCAGAAGAAGGGATAGAAGCGGATGGGATCGGCATGAACCGAAACCGTGAAGATGTCTGAGCGGCCATAGAACATGCCCTGGGTGCCGTTGCCGTGGTGCAGGTCGACATCGAGAATGGCAATTCGGTCATAACGGCTGCGCAGGGCCTGGGCGGCGATGCCACTGTTGTTGAAGAAGCAGAAGCCCCCGGCCAGATCGGCAAAGGCGTGATGGCCCGGCGGACGGCAAAGCGCATAGGCGGCGCGTTCGCCGCCGAGCACCAGGCCGGCGGCATGATAGGCCGTATGGGCGCTGGCCAAGGCCGCCTCATAGGTCCCGGCCGAGATCGGGCAGGCCGTATCGGCCATATGATAACCCGCCTGTCCGACGGCGGAGGCTGGATAAGCCCCGTTGCGACGATCGGGATGGATGTTGGGGATCACCTCGGCAGAGGCCCCATCGATCTCGCACCAGCGCGCGTGAATATGGCGGAGGAAGTGGATGTAGTCGGGCTTGTGCACCGCGGCGACGGGCACCAGGCCGGCATCGTCGGGCGCGACCTGCGTCAGGCCGGCGCCAAGTGCTGCTTGCAACAGGATGTCACAGCGGCGCGGCACTTCCGGATTGGGCCTCTGCGTGCCGCTCGACAGGAAGAAGGTCGGATCGTGGCGCCTCTGTGTTTCGCTGAATACGACCTTCATGTCCGATATTCCTCCGTCGGCTGTGACTCGATCCGCCCCTGTTTAGCCGATTTGGCCGGAACCGTGGCTGTCAAATCGCCGCTGGCTGTGACCCGCGAAACTGCCGGACTGCTCAGTCGATGCGAGAAACCGGTACTGCTTCCCGAAGGATCGTTTCATGCGTCCGAGTACCGCTTTCCTTGCGCTGCTGGCCCTCGGCTGCGCCATACTGGTCTTTCTTGAGACGCAGGGACATTACCTGGCACGGTTGATCGACAGCCGGCTGCCCTGCCAGCAGAACCCCGCCAATTCCGCGCCTTGCTATGTGACGACGAGCCTCACCGTCATCGTCGCCGCCGCCGCCATCGGGCTGGCGGCGCTCGCCGTGGTGCTGGTGCGGGCGCTGATGGCTCGCCGTTGCTGATGCACGATCAGTAGGTGGCCCGGCCGCCCGAAATGTCGAACACGGCACCGGTGGTGAAGGAGCATTCTTCGCTGGCGAGCCAGGTGATGATGGCGGCCAGTTCCTCCACGGTGCCGAAGCGCCCCATCGGGATCTTCGACAGCATGTAGTCGATATGGGCCTGGCTGACCTGCTGGAGGATCGGCGTATCGACCGTTGCCGGCGTAATGGCGTTGACGGTGATGCCTTCCTTCGACAATTCCTTGCCCAGCGACTTGGTGAGCCCGATCACCGCTGCCTTCGACGAGGAATAGGCCGACGCCGTGGGATTGCCTTCTTTGCCGGCGATGGAGGCGACGTTCACGATGCGGCCATAGCCATGCTTCTGCATCAGCGGCGCAACGAAGCGGTTGCAGTAGAACAGGCCGTTGACGTTGATGTCGTAGACCCGCTTCCACTCCTCGATCGGATAATTGACCAGCAATTCGTTCTTGCCGGCCACGCCGGCGGAACAGACCAGCACGTCGATGCGGCCGAGCTGGCTTTCCGCAGTCTGGGCCGCCTTCTCGACGGCGATAGGGTCGGTGATGTCGATGGCGATGCCATGGGCCTTCGGGCCCAGCGCCTGGCGCACCGTCTCGATGCGGGCGGCATCCACGTCCCAGATCGAGACCGAACCGCCCTCGGCCACGATGCGCTCAGCCGTCTTGAGGCCGATGCCGGAGGCTCCGCCGGTGATGATGGCGCCGCGGCCCTCATAGCGAATGATCGTGGTCATGCCGGTCCTTCCCTGCCTTCCAAATGCCGGCCGTGCTGCCGGCGCCGCCGTGTTTTCCGGGGCAATCGGGTGATATCGGATTATTTGTCAGACAACAAGAGAGTGCGCTTTCAAGAATTTGTAAACTTGACTGACAAGTTTCTTGCGTCACTATTCGGCGCAACCCAACGCAGGAAGGACGAGGCATGGCATCTCCCCGCATCAAGCAGGTCAGGACCTATCTGGTCCGCAGCGAAGGCGGCGGCGATTATTTCAGCCAGAAGCAGGGCCATTGGCTGATCGACACGCTGATCGCCAATCCGATGTCCGGCTATGCCGACTACAAGGCTTCGCGCACCAGTTGGGGCGTCAACGTCATGGGCTCGATCGTGGTGGAGATCGAGAGCGAAAGCGGCCATGTCGGCCTCGCCACCGGTTTCGGCGGCGAGCCTGCCTGCTGGCTGATCCAGCACCATTTCCGCCGCTTCCTCGACGGCGCCGACCCGCGCGACCTCAATCGCCTCTGGGACCAGATGTTCCGGGCATCGATGTATTACGGCCGCAAGGGCCTGCCGCTCGCGACCATCTCCGTGGTGGACCTGGCGCTGTGGGACCTGATCGGCAAGATGAGGGAGGAACCGGTCTACAAGCTGATCGGCGGCCGCACCAAGGATGAGATCCGCTTCTATTGCACCGGCCCGCGGCCGGAAGCGGCCCGCCGGCTCGGCTTCTGGGGCGGCAAGGTGCCCCTGCCCCATGGCCCGGCCGACGGCATCGACGGCCTGCGCGCCAATGTGTCCTTCCTCGCGGCGCATCGCGAAACCGTCGGCCCCGATTATCCGCTGATGGTGGATTGCTACATGGCACTCGACGTGCCCTATGCGATCGAGCTCGCCACCGCCTGCAGGGACCTCGACATCTATTGGTGGGAAGAGGTGCTGCATCCCGATGATGTCGACGGCTATGCGCTGCTCAAGAGAGCTTTGCCGGCAACAAAATGGACGACGGGCGAGCATGAATATTCGCGCTACGGCTTCCGCAAGCTGATCGAGGGGCGCCATATCGACATCCTGCAGCCCGACGTGATGTGGGTCGGCGGCCTGACCGAATTGCTGCGGATCTCCGCCCATGCCAGCGCCTATGACATTCCCGTGGTACCGCATGGCAGCGGCCCCTTCAGCTATCACTTCGTGATGTCGCAGCCCCATTCGCCCTATTGCGAATATGTCGCCAACAGCGCCGACGGCCAGGACGTCCTGCCGGTTTTCGGCCCCCTCTTCACCAATGAACCGGTGCCTCGAAACGGACGCCTCGACGTTCCCGACACCCCGGGTTTCGGCCTGATCCGCAATCCGGCAGCAGTGCTGGTCGAAGCCGGAGCATAGCAGGACGCCCCGTCCTGCTTCGGTGCTTGCCCTCGGGTCGCCAATGTGATCACAGTCGGCGATGAGCACCGACAGTCTCGCCGCCGTCGAACCGGCCGACACCACGCCCAACCCGCTGCATCAGCAGGTCTACAGGACGCTGCGCGAACAGCTGATCATCGGCAATTTCCATCCCGGCAAAAGCATGAGCCTGCGCGGCATCAGCGACATGCTGGGCGTGGGCGTGATGCCTTGCCGCGAGGCGATCCGCCGCCTGGCCGCCGAGAACGCCCTGGAGGTCCAGCAGAACAGGCGGGTCTGCGTGCCGCATCTGACCGTGGCCCGCTTCGAGGAGCTGATGAGCGCGCGGCTCGCCCTCGAGCCGCTCTGCGCCCGGCGCGCTTTGCCTTTTGTCGATAGCGACAGGCTGGAGCGCATGATCGCCCATGATGAGACGATGAACCGGAACTATAAGACCGGCAACGCCGACGTCTACATGCTCGCCAATTACAACTTCCACTTCGAGCTCTACCGCGCCGGCAATTCGGACGTGCTGGTGCCGTTGCTCGAAAGCGTGTGGGTGCAGTTCGGCCCCTTCATGCGCACCATCTATGACGTGGTCGAAGGCGCCGAGATCATCGACAAGCACAAGATGGCGATCGAGGCGATTCGCCGGAACGATGCGGATTCACTGCGCACCGCCATCGAGGCCGACATTCTCGATGGCATGTACCTGCTGCGGCATACGCTCGGCCTGGGCGCGAACTAACACCACAGTTGCAGTTTTCATTCGAAGGGGATTGGAGTGTCAGCCCTTGCGCTCCTGCAGGATGTTGCCGCCGTCCACCACCAGCACGGAGCCGTTAACGTAGCTTGCGCCGTCGGAGGCCAGGAAAGCCACCGCAGCGGCGACCTCGTCAGGGGTTCCTGCGCGGCCCGGCGGCGTAGCGCGGGCAGCGATGCGCTCCTCCTCGGTTGAGGAGCCCGTCTCGATCCAGCCCGGCGCCACCGCATTGACGGTGACGCCATCCCCGGCCACCTCCAAAGCGAGGGCGTGGGTCAGCCCGACCATGCCCGCCTTGGCCGCCGAATAGGCCGCTTCGCCAGGATTGGAAACGTAGGGGCCGGTGACCGAAGCGACATTGACGATGCGCCCATGCCGCCCGGCGATCATGGCGGGCAGGAAGGCCCGGGTCACCAGAAAGGCGGTGTTCAGGCTGACGTCGATGCCGCGATTCCATTCGGCCTCGTCGAGATCGACGAAGCGCTTCTGCACGGCCGGCTTCAGCACGCTGCCCATGCCGGCATTGTTGACGAGGATATCGACATCGCCCGCCGCCGACCGCAATCGGCGCACCTCGTCGGGCCGCGTGAGATCGGCAACCGCTGCCCAAGCTTCGATGCCCTCGGCCTCCAGTTCCGCCGCGCGGCGATAGATTCGGTCGGTCGAGGCCGTGATCGCAACCGACAGGCCGGCTCGCCCGAAGGCCTTGGCAATGGCGAAACCGATGCCGTCGGGAGCGCCGGCGCCCGTCACCAGCACGGAGCGCGAGCGGACGAAAGATCCCGAAGCCATCTCACCCTCCCGCCTGTTCGAAGCCGGTCAGGACATTGACGGCATTGACCCCGAGCGCCCCGACGGCATAGCCGCCTTCCATCACGAACAGGGTCGGCAGGCCTAGCGCCGCGATCCGTGCCCCGATTTCGCTGAAATGCGGGCTGTCGAGCTTGAACTGCGAGATCGGGTCGTCCTTGTAGGTATCGACCCCGAGCGAGACCACCAGGGCCTGTGGATCGAAGGCCTCGATCCTGCTGCAGGCATCCTCGAAGGCGGCGGACCATTCCGGCCATTGCGTGCCGGACGGCAGGGGATAATTGAGGTTGAAGCCCTCGCCTGCGCCCTCGCCGCGTTCGCGGGCATAGCCGAGATGGAAAGGAAATTCGAAATCGGGGTCGCCATGCATGGAGGCGACCAGCACGTCGCCCCGATCGTAGAAGATCTCCTGCGTACCGTTGCCGTGATGATAGTCGACATCGAGCACCGCGACGCGCGAGCGGCCGGCATCACGAAAACGCTGCACGGCGATGGCGGCATTGTTGAGGTAGCAATAGCCACCGAAGAAATCGCGGCCCGCATGATGGCCGGGCGGGCGGCATAGCGAGAAGGCCGTACGCTCGCCGGCAAGCACGGCATCGGCACCGGCCAACGCGGTGTCGGCGGCGCGCTTGGCCGCCTGCCAGGTGGTAGCGGTGATCGAGCCGGCCATGTCGAAGGAATAGTAGGAAAGACGGGCGTCGAGGCCGCGGGGCGCCTTGTCGATGGGCGGCATGGAACGATGGCGCCAGCTATAGGGCCAGACCTCGCCATCGCGGCCGGCGGCCTGCCATTCCTCATACACGCCCTTGAGGAAGTCGACATAATCAGGCGTGTGGACGCGCTTGATCGGTGCGAGCTCATAATCCTGCGGGGTCAGTATCGGCCCGAGGCCCACGTCCTTGACCCGTGCCAGGATGATCTCGGCCCGTTCCGGCTTTTCGAAGGTCTCGACGATCTTGCCGAAGGAAAGCTCCATGCCGCTGTGATGGAGATGATGGTCGGCGGTGTAGAAGGTCTTCATGGCATAAGCTCGGGTTCAATAGCCTGCGGTGATGCCGAAATCGATGGAGAGGGCCGCGCCGGTGATCGGTGCGGCGCTAGGCTGGCAGAGATAATGGATGAGACTGGCGATCTCCTCGGCCTTGATGAAACGGGCACTCTCGCCCTGCGGGTAGTTGCCGAGCAGCCGCCGCTTATAGGCGTCGGGATCGCCGTCGCCATAGGTCGCGGCCTGGTATTCGATCATCGGTGTGACGACGTCACCGGGGCAGATGGCATTGACGCGGATGCCCTGTGGCGCGAGTTCCAGCGCCAGGGCCTTGCTGAGCAGCACCAACCCGCCCTTGGAGGCGCAATAGACGGCCGCCCCCTTGTTGCCCACCAGCCCGGCATCGGAGGCAATATTGACGATCACGCCGCGAGAAGAAGCGAGATGGGGAATGGCCGCCGAGATCAGGAAGAAGGCGCCCTTGAGGTTGACGTCGAGCACACGGTCCCAGTCCTCCTCGCCGACCTCCGTGGCGGGACCTTCCAACCAGACACCGGCAGCGTTGACGAGCACATCGAGGCCACCGGCCTCGCTCGCCTTCGCCACCACCTCGCGGCAGGCCTGGGCCGAGCGGATGTCGAGCGGCAACGCGAGCACCTCGGCACCCGCATCCGCCACCTTGGCCCGGGCCTCTTCGAGACGCGGGCCGGCAAGATCCGCCAGGACCATGCGCGCGCCGTCCTGGGCAAAGCGCAGGGCCGTCGCCAGCCCCATGCCGCCGGCGCCACCGGCAATCAGAATGGTCCGCCTGGCCATCTCAGACGACCTCCCCGTAAAGCTGCAGCTCCAAAGCGGTGATATCGGCGGCAAAACGCCGATATTCCGCCCGCTTGAGCGCCAGCAGCACATGGTGGAGGCGCTCGCCCAGGGCCTCCTTCAGGAAGGCCGAGCCGGCCGCCGCCTCGATGGCGCTGCGCCAATCGGCCGGCAGGGCGTCGTCGGCTGCGTTCGCATAGGCGGTGGCCGGTGGGCCCGGATCGCGCCGGGCGGCGAGGCCCCGGCGGATTCCCGCCAGCACGACGGCCCCGACCAGATAGGGATTGGCGTCGACGCCGGCGGCACGCTGCTCCAGATGCCGCCCCTCCGGCGAGCCGGCGGGAACCCGCACGGCGACGGCCCGGTTGTTGACGCCCCAGCTCGGCGCCGTCGGCGCGTAGCTCTGGGCCGCGAAACGCCGCCACGAATTGAGATGGGGGGCGAAGACCAGCATGCTCTCCGTCATGGTCTCCAGCAGGCCGGCAATGGCATGCCGCAGGGCCAGCGCGAGCTCGCCGTCGCGGTCGGCGAAGAGATTGGCACCGTCCCGGCCTGCCAGGCTGGCATGGGCGTGCATGCCCGAGCCGGCGCGACCGGCGAAAGGCTTGGCCATGAAGCAGGCCTTCATGCCGTGGCGCACGGCAAGTGCGCGCAGCAGCCGCTTCAGCATGACGAGATCGTCGGCGGCGCGCAGCGCGTCCTCGCGATGGCGCAATGTCAGCTCGAACTGGCCCGGCGCATATTCGGAGATCAGCGTCTGCACCGGAAGGGCTTGCGCTTCGGCGGCGCGATAGACCGCATCGACGAAGGGCTCGAGGCGATCGAGCTCATCGACGCTGTAGACATGGATGCCGCCGAGCCTCTCGCCGGTCAACGGTAGGCGGAGCGGCTGCGGGCGGCCATCTGCCGTCGCCTCGCGATCGAGCAGGTAGAATTCGAGCTCGAAGGCGGCGACAGGCTGCCTGCCCTCGGCCTGGAGCAAAGCCTGCTGGGCTGCCAGGGCATGGCGGGGATCGGCCGCCATCGGCGAGCCGTCGAGCTCGAACAGCGACAGGCGCACCTCGCCGCGCGGCGGCGAGGTCCAGGGCAGCGGCACCAGGGAGCCGGCGATCGGCCAGGCGCGCCGGTCGGCATCGCCATCCGACCAGACCAAGCCGGTTTCCTCGACATCCTCGCCGGTGACGTCGAGGCCGAGAATGGAGCCGGGCAGATGCCGGCCGCCGCGGAACAGCGGCAGGAGTTCCTCCCGCCTGATGATCTTGCCGCGGGCAATACCGTTGATGTCGACAAGGACGAGATCAAAGGCGCCGATCTCGGGATGATCGGCCAGGAAGGCCTCGGCTTCGGCAATATCGGCGGCCTGGGCCGGCCGCGTCGACAGGGCGCCGGCCATCACGCCGCCTCCCCGGCCTGGCAGAAGCGGGCGAGGATCTCGCCATAGGCGGTAACCAGCGCCTGGGCTTGCGCCTCAGCCAAGGCCGGACTGACCAGGATCATGTTGTGGAAGGGGGTGAGCAGGAAGCCGCGATTGAGCAGGGACAGGTGCAATCCCTCCTCGATGACCGAGGAGGCGGCTTCACGGGCTTCCCCCGCGTTGCGTACCGGCTCGGAGCTGAACACCACTTCCAGCCGGGCGCCGACGCGGGTGACATGCCAGGGCAGGCCCTGCGCCCCGATGGCCTTGATAAGGCCTGCCTCGATGATGTCGGTTCGCGCGGCCATGGTGGCATAGGTCCCTGAGGTCATCACCTTTTCCAGGCTCGCCCTCAGGCAGGCGAGTTGCAGCGCACTGCCGGACAAAGTGGTGCCGATGCCGGAATGGCCATGGCTGTCGCGCGCCCGCCGCGCCCGGTCGAGCCCCTCGGCCACCTCGGCGCTCATGCCCCACACGCTCACCGGCACGCCGCCGCCGATGGGCTTGCCCATCACCATCAGGTCGGGCTCCAGACCGTGCAGCATGGTGTAGCCGCCGAGGCCGGTGGAAATCGTATGGGTCTCGTCGATCAGCAGCAGCGTGCCATGTTCGCGCGTCAGCCGCCGCAACGTGTCGTGGAAACCCGGCGCCGGCAGGATCATGCCGCAATTGGTCATCACCGGTTCGGCCAGCACGCAGGCGACTTCACCGGACGCCAAGGCGCCGCGCAGCGCTTCCTCATCGTTGAAGGGAATGGCAATGGTGGTCTCGCCGAGATCGACCACCTGACCGAGCAGGCTCGCCCGCGAGAAAGTACGGCCATTGACGAGATCGACCAGCGTGTCATCGACGGCGCCGTGATAGCAGCCGTCGAACACCAGGATCTTGCGCCGCCCGGTCACGGCCCGCGCCACGCGGATGGCGAAGCGGTTGGCATCGCTCGCCGTGGCGCCGATCTGCCAATGCGGCAGGCCGAAGCGGGCGGCCAGCAGCTCGCCGACGATCTCGGCATCGGCGGATGGCAGCATCGTCGTCAGGCCGCGATGGCCGGTATTGCGCAGCACTTCCAGGATCGGCTCGGGCCCGTGACCGAACATGGCGCCGGTATCGCCGAGGCATAGATCGACCACCGCATTGCCGTCGATGTCGGTGAGATGCACGCCGCTCGCCTGCTCGATCACCATCGGGAAGGGCATCGGCCAATCGAGCATCCAGTGCATCGGCACATTGTCGAAGAGGCCCTTGCCCTTGCGCTCCGCCATGGCCCGCGCCTTGGGACGACGCTCGGCATAAAGCTGCCGTTCCGCCGGCAGCAGGGCCTTCACCCGCGCCTCGATGGCTGCATTGTCGATCGGCGTGCTGGACACGAGGAACCTCCGCTGAATGGATTGTGGCACCGTTCATCGCCGAACGATGGCCCGCACTATTGTGATCACAATCAGCAGATTGAAGGCTATACTGTCAACAGATATCCAGAAAAATCCGCGAATTGTGATCACGTTATCGCCCCAGATCGAAGTCTCCTCTCTTCCCGAGCGGACAGCGGGCGCGATCCAGCGGTCGCGCCCTTCAACTCTCTGCAGTGGAAAATCGGGGAGTTTCCCGCGTCAGGCGTGCGGCGGCAGGGGCGCGCCGTCCATGCGGGTCTTCAGCCAATCGCGCGCCCGGTAGTAGCGCAGCGTGAGCTGGGGGCCGAAGCTCATATAGAAAGGCGCCTTGTGCAGCGGCTCGACCTTGAGCGAGAGCTCCTGCTCCGGCACATCCAGCGCCCATTCCGAGAGGATGCCGCCGAGCATGCTGCCGGTGGGCACGCCCCGCCCGGAGAGTCCCGTGAGGGCGACGATGCCGGGCGCCAGGCCGTAGAGACGGGGGATGGTCCTGGCCTGCATGTCGAGTTCGCCGAACCAGAAATACTCCCAGCGGATCTCCCGCCTAATCTGCGGATGCAGCCATTTCAGGCGATCACTCATGACCTGATGCGTATAGGCAAGGTCGCGCCCGCGCCGCCCCATCGGGAACATCGAGGCGACGATGCGGCCCTCGGCATTGTATTTGTAGACATAGATGTCGCCGCGGCCGTCATGCATGGTGGTGTTCTCGGGCAGGACGGAGCAGCGCTCCTCCTCGCTGAGCGGCTGCGTCGCCGCCACGAAGACCCGCATGATCTTGAAGCTCTGGTCGAGCTTGGGCCAGCCCTCCACCGTATAGGCGCCGGTGGTGAAGATCACCTTGTCGGCCACCACGCTGCCATCAGCGGTATGGGCCACCCAGCGTAGGCCTTCGCGCGTGACATTGGTCACCTTCGAGCCCGTATGCAGTATCCCGCCTTCCTGCTGCACGGCTCGCGCCAGGCCGCGCGCATAGCCGAGCGGATTGAGATGGCCCGCCTCACTGTGGAACCAGCCGCCATGGAAGCGCGGGCTGCCGGTGATCGCTTCCACCTCCGCCTTGTCGACGAAGCGGGTGCGGGCGCCGACGGCGTTGTATTCCTCGACCTTGCGCTTGATGGCATCGATGGCACCCGGGCGGGCCGCCGCCTGGACATAGCCGTTCTGCTGCCATTCGCACTGGATCTGGTAGCGCTCGATCATGACGCTGACGCGGGCATTGGCCTGGGTCTGCCGGGCGATCAGCCTTTCGGCCCAGGGTTCGCCGAGCAGCCTGCGCAATTCGGGCAGGCTGAAATGGGTGAAGGTCGGCGTACAATGGCCGGCATTACGGCCGGAGCCGCCGAAACCGGCCTGCTCGGCCTCCAGCAGCACCACGTTGACGCCCTTGCGCACCAGTTCAAGCGCGGTGGTGAGGCCGGTATAGCCGGCACCGACGATGCAGACATCGGCCTGCACGCGCCCGGTCAGGGGCACGGTGTGCGGGGCGGGAGCGGCCGTCGCATACCAGAGCGTCGCGTCGAAGGGCGAGAATTTCGACATGGCCAGGCCCTCTCAGTTCAGGTCGCTTCGGGCGTCGAGGGCATCGCGCAGCCCATCGCCGATGAAGTTGAAGCTGGTGACGGCGAGCGTGATCGCCACGCCCGGCACGATGGCGAGCCAGGGGGCATTGGCGAGATATTGCTGGGCCCCGTTGAGCATGTTGCCCCAGCTCGGCAGCGGCGGCTGGATGCCATAGCCCAGGAAGCTCACATAGGCCTCCAGCAGGATGGCGCGGGCCACCGTCAGCGTCGCCGCCACGATGATCGGCCCGATGACGTTGGGCAGCAATTCGCGGAACATGATCCAGCTGTTCGACAGCCCCACCATGCGCGCCGCCAGCACGAAATCGCGCTCGCGCAGCGAGCGCACTTCCGCCTCCACGATGCGCGCCACCTCCATCCAGCTGGTGACGGCGATGATCACCGTGATCATCAGCGGGCCCGGCTTGATGAAGGCCGCCAGCGTCAGGAGGAGGAAGATGCTGGGGAAGGACAGGAAGGCGTCGACGAAGCGCATCAGGGCTGAGCCGGCCCAGCCGCCATAATAGCCGGCGGTGACGCCGATCACCGTGCCGAGCGCCGTGCTGAGCAACATGGCGAAGAAGCCCACCAGCAGCGAGATGCGCCCCGCCATGAACAGGCGGGCGGCGAGGTCGCGGCCGAGCGGATCGGTGCCGAAGATGTGGTAGCCGGTGAAGGGCGGCGCGAAGCGGGCCCTCAGATCGATGAAGAGCTCGTCATAGGGCAGCAGGCGCGGGCCGAGGATGCAGGCAAGCGTCAGGAGGATGATCATTGCCAGGCCGACCATGGCGAGCCGATGCCGGCAGAAGCGCCGCACCGTGCGACTGCGCCACCAGCGCGGCTTCGGCGAAGGCGATGCGGGGGAAAGAGTTGCTGAGGCCATTGCTTTTCTCCCTAACCGAGCCGGATGCGGGGATCGACGAAGGCGACCAGCAGGTCGGCGATCAGATTGCCGATGAGCACCAGGATCGCCGAGAACATCAAAAGCCCCATGATCACCGGATAGTCGCTGTAGCCCAGGCTATCGAGGAACAGCCGGCCCATGCCCGGCCAGGTGAAGACGGTTTCCGTCACCAGCGCTCCGCTCAGGATGGTGGGTATCTGCAGGCCGGCCAGGGTGATCATCGGCAGCAGGGCATTGCCGATCACGTGCTTGACCAGCACGCGGCGCGGCTTCAGCCCCTTGGCCTTGGCCGTGCGCACGAAATCCTGGTTGATCACGTCGAGCGTGGCCGTGCGCATGTAGCGGCTCCAGACCGCCACATTCACCAGCGCCAGCACGATGCTGGGCATGATGAGATGGATGGCATAGTCGGCGAAGCTGCCGTCCCCCACCGTGAACATGTTGCCCGCCGGCAGCCATTTCAGCTTCAGCGAGAAGAGGTAGATCGCCACCAGGCCGAACCAGAAGGTGGGAATGGAGAGCGCCACCATCGCCCCCACCGTCGCCAGCGTATCGAACAGCGAATAGCGACGCGTAGCACCCATCACGCCGATCCAGGTGCCGATGACGATGGAAATCAGGGTTGAAAAGCCCATCAGCAGCAGCGTGGCGAAGAGATGCCCGCCGATGATGGAGAGCACCGGCTGGCCGTCGCGATAGGACCGGCCCCAATCGCCTTGCACCAGACGCCAGAACCAGTCGAGATACTGGATCGGCAGCGGACGGTTCAGGCCCATCTGCTCGGCGATGCGATCGAGCGCCTCCTTGGTCATGCCCGGCGTGAGCGTGTATTGCGAAAGCGGGCCGCCGGGCGCCAGATTGAGCACAGCAAAACCGATGACCGAGACCAGCAGCAGCAGGATGAGGCTCTGCCACAACCGGCCAGCGAGATAGCGCAGCATGGGATCGTCTCCACAAGAGCAAAGCGCGTTCAGGATCGAACGCTTTTTGCTCTATCTCTTTGGTTCCAAGCCAATCCAAAAGGATTGGCTGAAGCGTTTTGCGATTCCAGGCTAGCCCTCTCATCGCAAAACGCTTCGGGCCGACCCTATGGGCCGGCTGTCAGCAGGGTGGCAGGCCAAGCCGACCACTTCGGGTTAACGCGGAGGTACCACTACCCTCCCCTGGAGGGGGAGGGTCGGCCTGAAAGGCCGGGGTGGGGTGAAGCGCCTGACCGTGATCATGCGAACAGGCTACCAAGCGAAGAACCACCCCACCCCGAGGCTTTGCCTCGACCCTCCCCTTCCAGGGGAGGGTAAAAAGGCGCTCGTTTACCGCGGGCAGCAGGCCTATTTGGCCCAGCGCCAGGTGTTGACGTTCCAGCTGTCGATGCGGTTGTTGATGTTGGGCAGGAAGCCCTCCACACCCTTCTTGCGCCCACGCACGGTGGCGTATTGATAGATCGGCAGGAAGGGCAGGTCGGTCCGCATGATCTCCTGGATCTTGAAGTAGAGCTTGCGGCGCTCCTCCGGCACGAAAAGGTTGCCGGCCTCCTTCAGGAGCCTGTCCACTTCGGGATTGGCATATTGCCAGGTGTTCTGGCCGTTACCGCCCTTCGCCCCGCTCGAAGTCGACATGAAATAGTCCGAGGTATCGGGATCAGGCCCGGTGATGAAGTTGATGCCGACGACAACGCTGTCGAACTTCGACAACATCCAGTAGTCGCCCCACATCACGGCCGGCGGCAGGTTGGAGATCGTCATCTCCACGCCGATGTCCTTGAAGGATTGCTGCATGAATTGCTGCACCTGCTCACGCAGATGGTTGCCGGCCGTGGTCGAATTGCTGAAGGACAGGCGCACACCGTCCTTGGCGCGGATTCCGTCGGCGCCGGGCACCCAGCCAGCCTCGTCGAGCACCTTCTTGGCCTTCTCGGGATCGTAGTCCTGCTTGGGAAGGTCCGGATTGTAGTAGAAGGACTGCTGTGGCATGTAGGATTCGGTCGGGGCGGGCAGGCCGTAATAGAGCGCCTCGATGATCGTCTTCTTATCCAGCGCATGATAGAGCGCCTTGCGGACGGCCGGGTCCTTGAACTGCGGACGTTCCATATTGAATCCGACCGACTCGATGGTCGCATTCGGCACGACATCCACGACCTTGCCCTCGAGCGTCTTGGCTTCCTCGTAATGGTCGGCCGTGATCCATTGCAAGCCCAGGACATCGACGTCCCCGGTCTTGAACTGGGTGTACATCACCGTCATGTCGGGGATGTATTTGTAGACGATGCGCTCCAGATAGGGGCCTTCTCCGAAATAATCCTCGTTGGCGGCAAGCTCGATATAGTCGCCGGCGACGCGCTTGCTCCACTTGAAGGGCCCGGTGCCGACGGGCGCATTGTTGAAAGGCGCCGTGTTCTTATCGGCAGCCTCGCCGAGGATGTGCTTGGGCACGATGAAGGTGGAGGCCAGGATCGAGGGATAGGGCGCGAAGGGCTTGTCCATGCGCCAGCTGATCTCGGTGGGCGACACTACCTTGATGTCACGCACATGCTCGTGGCCGGTGCGCCGCCAGCTGCGGAAATTCGGGTCGACCATCAGTTCCAGCGTGAACTTGACGTCCTCGGCCGTGAAGGGCTTGCCGTCATGCCACTTCACGCCATCGCGCAGCTTGACCTTCCAGGTGAGGCCGTCGGCGGAAATGCCGCCATTCTCCACGGTCGGCACCTCGACGGCGAGGGATGGCGTGAACTTGCCGTCCGGATCGACGTCGAACAGCGGATTGAACACGCTGTAATGGATGCCCTCGTCCACCTCGATATGGAGCAGATGCGGATTGAAGACCGTCGGCTCCTGCGAGAAGCTGATGACCATCTGGCCCGACGGCTTGTCCTTGCCGGCCGCCAGAGCCTCCTCCCGCCCAAGCAGGGCCGGCATCAGCAGCGCCGAGGCGCCGGTCGCCGCCATGAGGCCGAGGGCCTGCCGGCGATTGGGATGGGGAAACTGGTTTCGCTCTTGTTTCGACATGATGAGTTCCTCTGGAGAGTGGCTTTATTTTTATGGTTGTTGCAGTCGGTTGCTGGCCCGAGATCTCCCGGGCCGGCAGGCTTAGAACCCGCTGATCAGCTCGATCTTCGATCCGTCCGAGAAGCGGGAGAAACGGAAATTGGCCGGGTCGACCAAGGGCGGCCGTCCGGTGACGAGATCGGCCATCAGCTTCCCGGCCGCCGGGCCGATGCCGAAGCCGTGGCCGGAGAAGCCGGTAGCGATGTGGAAGCCGGGTATGGCTTCGACCGGCGAGATCACCGGCACGGCATCCGGCGTGACGTCGATATAGCCGGCCCAGCGCTGCGCAATCTCTGCCTTGGCGAAGACCGGGAAGGCCTTGGTGAGATTGGCCAGGGCGACATCGGTCAATTCCTTCGCCGGCTCGGGATCGAGCACCCGGCAGCGTTCGAAGGGGCTGACCTCGTCCATCGCCCATTGCTTCGGCACGCGGGCTTCCTCGAAGAAGCGGCCACCCATCCTCAGATTGAGCGAACGCCATTCCTTGCGCAGCGCCGGCAGGAAATCGAAGAAGAAGCGGAAGCTGTTGGGCACGATGTCAACGACGTTCTCATGCCCGGAGGCGATGGTATAGCCGCCATCCGCGCGCTTGCGCACGGCAAAGCCGTTGGACCAGATTGCCGGTCCCGGCCCGCCTTCCAGCGGCTTGGTGCGCAGGACGGAATTCTTCACCTTCAACTGCGGCAGGCGAATGCCGAAGCGGCCAGAGAACAGGCTCGACCAGGCCCCGCCGGCCAGGACGACGGCACTGCAGGCGATCGGCCCGCGTTCGGTGACGACGCCGCTGATCGCTCCGCCCGACGTCTCCACGCC
The DNA here is from genome assembly GCF_052045555.1 of Labrys sp. 22185. Taxonomy (NCBI): domain Bacteria; kingdom Pseudomonadati; phylum Pseudomonadota; class Alphaproteobacteria; order Hyphomicrobiales; family Xanthobacteraceae; genus Labrys; species Labrys sp. 22185. The sequence continues at coordinate 35,520 of NZ_JBQEPH010000009.1, forward strand.
GCGCACGGCGCATTCGGTCAGGATGGCGGCGCCCTTGCGCCGGGCCGCCTCCGCGATCAGGGGAGCGGCGCGCTGCGGCTCGGCGCGGCCGTCCTCGGCGGTGAACAGCGCCCCCTTGATGTCCATGGTGGTGCCGGGAAACATCCGCTTGTATTCGGTGCCCGAGATCATGCGGGAGTCGAGCTGGTAGCCGTCGAGATTGCGGTTCCAGCGCTCGTGGTCGGCATATTCCTTGTCGTTCTCACAGGTGAACATGATGCCGGCACGGGTATAGCCGGTGTCGCCTTCGACGCGCTGGTCGAGCGTCTTCCAGATCCTCAGCGCCTCGGCCATCAGGGGCACTTCACGCGGGTCGCGCCGCGAGATGCGTACCCAGCCCCAATTGCGGCTCGACTGTTCCTGGCCGATGCCGCCCTTCTCGCAAAGCGCGACCTTGAGGCCCCGCTCGGCCAGTTCGAGCGCCGTGGAGGTGCCGATGATGCCGCCGCCGATGACGACGACATCGACCTTGGCGGGCAGCGCCGCGTCGCCTTGGACGGGAATGACAGTGGGGCCGGGCATGTCAGTAGGACTCTTCGAGCTGGCAGTTGATGGTGAATTCGGCGACGCTGGCTTCGTTGGGCAGGTCGATCAGCATGGCGATGATGCGGGCGAGATCATGAGGCGAGGTCATCTTCTCGGCCGAGCGGTCGGTCAGGGCGAGAGCCATGTCGGTGGCGACGAAGCCGGGACAGATCGCGGTGGCGCGGATGCCGCGCTCGAAGCCTTCGTGACGGATGCCGTGCGCCAGGGCGACGGCCGCATATTTCGAGATGGAATAGAGGCCGGCCCGCGAGGATTTGACCCGCTTGCCCGACAGCGAGGCGATGACGATCACCCGCCCGCTCCCGCTCTCGGACAAGGCCTGCCAGGCCGCCTTGGCCAGGCGCCGCGGCGCCTTGACGTTCACGGCCAGCATGGCATCGAGATCCTCGTCCTCGGCCTCGATGACGTTCTTGGGGATCATGATGCCGGCATTGGCGACGATTGCATCGATGCGCCCGAAACGCCGCAGGGTCGCCTCGGTCCAGTCCGCCTCCGCCTGGGGATCGGCGGCGTCATAGGCCTGCAGATGCACGCGTTCCGGATCCGCCCAGGCGGGCTGCTCCGGCCGCCGCATGCCCAGCGAAAGCCGCCATCCCCGGCTGGCGAGCTCGGCCGCCACCGCCTGGCCGATGCCTCGATTGGCGCCCGAGATCAGGGCTACCCTCTGCTCGCTCATGCCACCTGTCCTTCCTTGTCGGCACTGTTCTGAGGCGGCATGCCCACGAAACGGCAATAGGCCCGTTTCAGGATGTCCATGACCTGTCTCTGCTCATGCTCGGGGATGAAGTCGAAGAAGCGTTTCGACTGCTCCGTCGCCAATACACGCACCTTGGCGGCCAGCTCGGCGCCGGCCGGCGTGATGTAAAGTTCGTGGGCCCGGCTGTCGTCGGACGAGATTTTGCGGGTGAGCAGCCCCTGCTCGATCATGTGGTCGACCAGCCGTCCCATGGCGGAACGGTCCTTCATCACCAGATGAGCGATCACCGAGGGGCGGATGCCGGGATGGCTGTCGACCAGCAGCAGCGTGGTGACCTTGCCGGTGCCCTTGGCCACTTCGAGGCCATCGAGCCATTCGTCGAGGTCTCGCGACACCGCCAGGCTGATCACCCGGATGTAGAAGCTGAGCGTATCCTCGAGCACATCGAGATCGATATGCGCGGGCAACGTCGGCGGTTTGGCCCGTTTTACCTTCATGCGGCCGGCTCCCACTCGCTGCCCGGAATGGCCGCCACCAGACGCTTGGTGTAGTCGTTCTGCGGTCTGCGGAAGACCTGCGCCGGCGGCCCGGATTCGACGATCCGGCCCTTGAACATCACCGCGACCTCGTCGCAGATCTGGCTGGCAACGCGCAGATCATGGGTGATGAAGATCATGGCCAGATGCATCTCTTTCTGGATGCGCGCCAGCAATTGCAGGATCTGGGCCTGGATCGAGACATCGAGCGCAGAGACCGCCTCATCGGCGATCAGCAGGACGGGATCGAACATCAGCGCGCGGGCAATGCCGATACGCTGGCGCTGGCCGCCGGAGAATTCGTGGGGAAAGCGGTCATAGGCGCCGGCATCGAGGCCGACGCGAGCGAGCAGGCCGACCGCCTTCTCCTTGGACTTGCCGGCGGCCATGCCCTGCGCGATGGGCCCGACGGTGAGGATGCGGCCGATGGTATGGCGGGGATTGAGCGAGGCATAGGGATCCTGGAAGATCATCTGGATGCGCGGGCGCAGCGGCCGGAATTCATCCTCGCGCAAGGGCGCGATATCCTTCCCTTCGAACAGGATGCGGCCTCCGTCGCTGCCCATCAGCTTCATCAGCACCCGCCCGAGCGAGGACTTGCCGGAGCCCGATTCCCCGACGAGCCCCAGCGTGCAGCCCTGCCGGATCGAGAAGCTCACATCGTCGACGGCGCGTATCGGCGTGCCCTTGGCGAAGAACCGCCCCTGCCCCTGATAGGTCTTGCTGATCCCCTCCGCCTCCAGGATGACGGGCGGCAGCGCCGCGGGAGCGGTATCACCGGCCGCCATGCGCGGCACCGCCGCGATCAGCGTCCTAGTATAGGGATGCTGTGGCTCGCGCAGGACCTGGGCTGCCGTGCCCTGCTCCACCAGCCGGCCCTTTTCCATCACCACGACACGGTCGGCGATCTCGGCCACCACGCCGAAATCATGGGTGATGAACATCACGCTCATGCCCTTGCGGCGCTGGATCTTGCGGATGAGCTCGAGGATCTGGGCCTGGGTGGTAACATCGAGCGCCGTGGTCGGCTCGTCGGCGATCAGCACGTCCGGATCGAGGGCGAGCGCGATGGCGATCATCACGCGCTGGCGCTGGCCGCCGGAGAGGCGGAAAGGATATTGGTGGCGGATGGCGGCCGGATTGGGTAGCCCGACCTCGCCGAGCAGCTCGACCACCTTTTGCTGCCGCGTGGCGGGCGTACCCACGCCATGCGCCTCCATCGCCTCGGCGATCTGGTCACCGATGGTCATCAGCGGATTGAGGGCGGAAAGCGGATCCTGGAAGATGATCGAGACGGCCCGGCCGCGCAGGTCGCGCAGCCGTTCTTCCCGGGTCGCCAGCAGATCCATGCCCTTGAACAGGATGCGCCCGCCCGTCACCGTCAGCGATGACGACAGCAGGCCCATGATCGTGTTGGCGGTGACGGATTTGCCCGAGCCGGATTCACCGATGATGCAGAGGATCTCGCCGGCCTTGAGCTCGAAGGAGATGTTCTCGACGGCGTAGGGCCGTTCCATGTTGCGCGGCAGGCTGACGGTGAGCTTGTCGACCGACAGGATGGTGGCGCTCGGGGTTTTCGGCTCGGCGTCGGAGACCAGCATCGTGACCGTCCTTCCCAATCACCGGCGGGACATCAGCACCCCGCCCTCGATATAGTGGACGATTACAACTAATTTTGCCGGCGAGGCCAAGCGAAAATTTCAGGCAACGAAGGTATCGCAATGCCGCAATCCGGAGCAGCCCGCTCAGGCGGCCTTGGTCTGGATGCCTGAAAAGGAGCCCGGCAACAGGCGGAAATAGGCCAGTCCCTGCCCGGCGCCACGCGCCACCAGGAAGCCGATCAAGGCGAGCCACAGACCGTGATTGCCGAGAGGCTGCAGCAACCACCACAGCCCGAAATAGCAGGCGAGCGCCACCGCCATCAGGTTGCGCATGGCTGCATTCCAGGTGGCGCCGACATAGACGCCGTCGAAGGTGAAGGCGAGCGCGCCTGCGATGGGCGTGACGGCGGCATAGGGCAGGAACTGCCGGGCCAGCTCGCGGACCGAGGCGCTGGTGGTCATGAAATCGATGAAGGCCCCGCCCGCCGCAAACAGCACGGCGGACATGCCGATCGCCAGCCCCAGGCTCCAGATCACCGAATAGCGCACCGCCTTTTCGAAGGACGGCCGATTGTTGGCGCCGATCGAGCGCCCGCTGAGCTGCTCGGCCGCCGTGGCGATGCCATCAAGGAAATAGCCCCCGACCAGGAAGAAATTGTTGAGGATGGCATTGGCGGCCAGCGTCACGTCGCCAGCCAGCGCACCCTGGCGCCCGAAGAAGACGAAGGCGGCCAGCAAGGCGAAAGTGCGCAGCATGATGTCGCGGTTGATCGCGATCATGCGCACGAATTTGGCCCTGTCGAAGACGAGGGACCGCGGCACGCCCAGATTCCCGCCGAAATGGGCAACCACTACGGCCAGGCCGGCGACGACGCCGGTGGTTTCCGCCAATGTGGTGGCCCAGGCGGTACCGGCGACGCCCCAGCCCATTCCCAGCGTGAACAGGATGCAGAGCAGGATGTTGACGACATTGATGCCGATCTGCAGCAGCAGGCCGGTGGTGGTCCGTCCCAGGCCGATCAGCCAGCCGAGCACGGCATAATTGGCGAAGGCGAAGGGAGCGGACCAGATGCGAATGGCGAAATAGATCTCCGCCGCATGGGTCACCTCGGGCGAGGCGCCGAGGAGCGGGAAGGCGACCGCCGCAATCGCGCGCTGCAGTGCCACCATGGCGAGGCCGAGCACGGCGGCCATCACCAGCGCCCGCAGGAACACGGCCCGTTGCTCCAGCCTGTCGTCGGCGCCGACGGCCTGCGCCGTCAAGCCGGCGGTACCCATGCGCAGGAAGCCGAAGCCCCAGAACAGGAAATCGAACAGGAGGGCGTTGAGTGCCACCGCCCCAAGCAGGGCCTCGCTGCCGATCTGGCCGATCACGGCGGTGTCGACCAGCCCGAGCAGCGGCGTGGACAGATGGGCCAGCGTCATCGGCGCGGCAATGCCGATGACGATGCGGTGGCTGACGGGAACGGGGCGGATGGGGGCGTCGATCGAAGCGGCGGGCATGGGCGGTGATTTTCCTCGCGCCTTGGTAGCCCCAATCAAGAGTCATTCCAAGGTGCCCCGCCCAAGATACCCCCGAGCCGATTTGCCCGCCCCCTGTTACGAGCCGTTTCCGGGAACCGGTTGCACCAGGCGCAACGCACCTTGCCCGGCATTTTCCTTCTCGACCTCCTCGGCGAGTTCACGCCCCCGCGTTTCCGGCAACAGGGCGATGGCGAGGAGCACGAAGAAATAGGCGCTGACCGCCGTGACGGCCATGGCATCGCGCAACAGGAGGTGCCCGCCTGCGGTCATCAGGCCGATGACCGTGGGAAAGAAGGCGCCGGCCGCCCGGCCGAAATTATAGGCAAAGCCCTGGCCGTTGCCCCGGATGGCGTTCGGGAACAATTCGGTGAAATACGGCCCGAGGGCGCTGTAGATGCCGAGCGCCGCAAAGCCCAGCACGAAATCGAGCGCGAACATCACCACCCCGCCACCCGGCAGATAGAGGAAGGCCGGAATGAAGATCCAGTTCAGCAAGGCAAAGAGCAGGAAATTGCGGCGGCGGCCGATGGCATCGCACAGATAGGCGGCGACGATATAGCCGACGAAGGAGCCCACGGTGAGGACGAACATGTGATAGCCCACGCCTACCGTGGAGATTTCCCGCACCGTCTTCAGGAAGGTTGGCAGCCAGATCACCATGGAAAAGCCGCCCGCCTGTACGCCGAAGGCCAGGAGCGAGGTCAGGCAGGTGGTGCGCAGATAGCGCCGGTGGAAGATCATGAACGGGCTCACGTGTGCCTCCCCGGCCTTCACCCTCTTCTCCCTGGCCGCCAGGAAGACGGCCGGCTCGGGCACGCCGCGCAGGGCGAGCAGGACCAGGATGGCCGGCGCTGCCCCAAGCCAGAACATCCAGCGCCAGGCCTGGGTATCAGGCAGGGTCGCGAACAGGATGGAGGAGAGGATCGCCGCAATGGCGTAGCCGATCGCATAGGCGCTCTGCACGGTGCCGACGGCCTTGCCGCGATATTCGGAACGGATGATCTCGCCCATCAGCACCGAGCCGGCAGCCCATTCGCCGCCGAAGCCGATGCCCGACAGGATGCGGGCGGCAAGCAACTGTTCGAAGGAGTTGCAGAAGCCACTCAGCACGGTGAAAAACGAAAACCAGAGGATGGCGAGCTTCATGACGCGCACGCGCCCGATGCGGTCGCTCAGGATACCGGCCGCCCAGCCGCCGATGGCGGAGGAGATCAGGGCCGAGGTTCCGAGAAAGCCGGCCTCGGCATTCGTCATGCCCCATACCGCGATCAGGGTCGGGATGAGAAAACTGTAGAGCTGGGTGTCGAGCGCATCGACAGCCCAGCCGCCGAAACAGGCATAGAGCGTCTTGCGCTCGGTACGATCGAGACTGGTGAACCAGGCGAACATGCATTCCTCCCTGCTTCCGGCCTTATGTTGGAGGCTGCGCGTCCGACCGTCCTGGCAGAAGCGAGCAATGGGGCCGGTTATGTCGATAGGCCTTGAACCGGCGCTGCGTGAGCATCGGATATGCGTCTGCACTCGGCGGCCCGAAAATGCCGCCGAAACTCATTGCGAAACTCAAACTTGCGTCAGGCGTAGGCTCAGGCCGCCTGGGAAACGAGCTCCTCCAGCCCGAGCACATGCGCCGTGTTGGTCGAAACCATCCGGCGGATCGCCTCGTCGGAATAGCCGAGCGCCAGGCACAGGCGCACGCCGCGCCGGAACCCTTCCAGCGGGCTGAACACACCGACCTGCCCGAGATCCGAACACAGGATGGTGCGGTCGACGCCGGCCGCTTCGATCTGCTGGCGCAAATCCTCCGCCGAGCGCGTCTTGAACTTCGATCCTTCCAGGAACATGCAGAGCGAATGCTCCACATAGGCGCCCATGGCGGCAATCTCCTTCACATCGTCCAGGCTCGCGCCGACGATATCTTCGGGATGGGTGAAGATCAGGCGCTCGACGCCGCGGCGCTGCGCTTCCTCGAACAGGATCCAGGTCTCGCTGACATGGAGATGCCCGCTGGCAAGCGCCATGCCGCTGCGGGCGATGACGTCCAGGACTTCCTTGACGTCGTCGAGCACCTGCCTGTTGGCATCGAGGACCGGGACCGCCCGGGCCGGCCGCATCTTCTGGGTCGATGCCGGATGCGACCAGGAGGAGGTCTTCTCCCATTCGAGATGGTTCTCGGCGGCCAGTGTCGGCATCCAGACGATCTTGCCGCCCATCGCCGCCGTATGCTCGACGGCGTAGGGATTGATGCCTCCCACCACATTGTTGAGCACGATGCCGGAAAAGACCTTGGTGGTGAGTTCCGGATGATGCTGGGAAATCAGGGCCGCCGTCGCAACGCCGGCATAGTCATGATCCTTGGTGACCACCGCCGCAAAGCCCGCCTCCGACATCTGGCGGGCCAGTTCCAGATGGTCGAGCCCGCGCGGCGCGATCGAGGGACCGCTATGGACATGGGGATCGATCGCCCCCTTGAGCAGCGCGTCGATGCGCTTGGTATCCCCGGCCGATCCGGTATCAATGGTCAGTGCGTCCATGGTACTGCCTCCTTGTCCTGCCTGCTCTACTGCGCGATCGGTGCGTCAGGACGGGGTCCCGGCACCCTCGGCCGGCATCGGATAGTCGGCGGCGTTCAGCACCCAGCCGGGCTTCAGCGAGAAATCCAGGCGCGGCGGGCAGAAGATGTCGACGAGCTGGTTCACCCCCGCCAGCATGCCGCGGGAGGTATGGATCGCCGGCGGCGGGATCACCATCACCGAGGGCGCTTCGCAATATTCGTGCTGGTCGTCGCGCCAGGCGTTGAGATCCGTGGTCCAGGGCCAGCGCAGATGGTGTGTGAAGGCTCCCTCCAGCGCGAGGGAGATCTGTTCGAAATCGTCGTGATGATGCGGCGAGAGCTTGGTGACGTCGCGTGGCCCGTGCTGCACCGGCAGGACGTTCACCATCATGGTCGAGCCGCGCCAGATGCGCCCGAACCGCCCGGGCTCGTCCGGCACGTCGAGCGAATAGACAAGAAGCCGCGATCCGCCCGTCGCTTCCGGCCAGGGCTGGAAGGGCGCCACATTGGGATGCGGCGTGTCATAGGATGCCGCGTTCGCGCAGCGGGCCACGAGATCCCCGGCCCTGGTGGTGAACAGGCGCACGACCGGCCCCGATCCCACGATCCGGATCGTGCTCGGGCCGGGCGGAACGAAGGCAATCGAATAGCCTGGCACACGCGTCTTGCCATCGGCTGTCTCGACCTCGGCGCTGACGGCGGCATCGGGCAAAAGCAACACATATTCGTCGGGCTGCGCAGCGCGGGAGAAACAGGCGCCATCCCGCGCTTCGCTATAGGCGACCACGCAATGCTGGCTGCGGATGAGCCAGCTGCGTCCATTGGCATCGTCCTCCTGGGGCGGGGCCTCATAGAACTTGCCGCAATCGGCGCCGGCGAAGGCGGTCGCCATTGGCCTGGCCTGGACCGACGCCAGCGTCGAACGCGGATCCGAAGCATCATACATGGCAACCTCCCAGCGGCCCGGCGCAGGTCACGCCCAATCAGCCATTTTGCTTTTTGTTTCGTTAACCGAAACGATGTTCTATTTATTTTTGAAGCAAAGTCCTCCCTTGTCAAGAGGGCCGCCAGCGGCCGTCAATCGAGCACGTAGCCCAGCGCTTCGGAAACCTGCTTTGCGGCCCTGACCGTCCGCTCGATCTGCTCGGCGGTGGGCGTCTCGGTGATGAACTGCACGGAATCGACGATCGCCAGCGTCCCGACCAGGGAGCCGGCTGCATCGAAGACCGGGGCCGCCAGCGCATTGAGGCCGATCAGGATCTCGTTCGGCGCGATTGCCCAGCCGGCCTGGCGCACGCGCTCGATCTCCTTGCGTAAGCCGCCGGGCGTGACGATCGTCGCCTGGGTGCGGCGCTCCAGGCGCATGCCGAACACGGTGGCCCGCAAGGCGTCATTGCCGAAGGCAAGGGCGATCTTGCCCTGGGCTGAACTGTGAAACTCGAGCAGGGACCCCGGCCGGACGCCGATCTCGACGGTGGATTTGCCCGGGACGGTGGTGAGCACGCGCACCCCGTCCGCTTCCAGCTGGGCGATCACCGCCGAATGGCCGAGGCTGTCGCGCAATTCCCGCAGGGTCCGGGCACTGGCCGAGACGATGTCGCGCCCCTCCCCCACGGCCTGCCCCAGCTTGATCAGGCGACTGCCGAGCTGATAGCGCTCCGTCTCCGGCAGTTGGACGATGTAGCCATGCTGCACCAGCGTCTGCAGATAGCGCCAGATCCGGCTCTTGGTGGTCTCCAGGGCGACGGCCATCGCCGACACGCCCATGGGCCGCCCCTCCTCCGCCAGCAGTTCTAGGATGCGCATGGCCAGAACCACCGCCTGAACGCCGTCACCGCCCGGGCCGCTAACACGAGGCATTCTTCAGTTCCTCACGAGGCAGGGCAGGCCCGGCCATTGACACGGGCGCCCTTTAGGTTGAACCTAATCATAGAAACAATGTTTCGACTATCGAAACAAGAGAAAATCATCGCCATGCACGACAATGCCCCCGCACGCCCGGCCGACGCCTTCCGCCAGCGCCTGCTGTCGCGAAAGCCCCTGCTCGGATCGTTCATCAAGACACCCACCGTCCACGCGGCCGAAATCCTCGGCGATCTCGGTTTCGACTTCGTTGTCGTGGACGAGGAACATGCTCCCTTCGATCGCGGCCAGACCGAACTGATAATGCTGGCCGCACGCGCAGCGGGCACCGCCGCGATCGTCCGCGTGCCCGAGATCGCCCGCATCCTCGGTGCCCTCGACGATGGAGCCGCGGGCGTCCTGGTTCCGCATATCTCCTCCGCGACCAGGGCCCGCGAAGCCGCCGCGGCCTGCCGCTATCGCGGCGGCCGACGGGGATTTTCCAATTCGCCGCGCGCCGGGCGCTATGGCGGCCTCGGCATCTGGCCGCATGTCGACCGTCAGGACGCGCATGTCAGTCTCATCGCGATGATCGAGGATCCTGAAGCGCTGGCGGAGATCGATGCCATCCTGGCAACCGAGGGCCTCGATGCCGTCTTCATCGGGCGGGGCGATCTTACGGTAGCCCTGCAGGCCGAGAGCCCCGAGGCGCCGCCCGTACAGGCAGCCGTCGAGACGATCTGCGCCGCGGCCGAACGGGCGGGCAAGCCTGTCTGCATGATGGTGGCCAACGCCGCCGAAGCGAAGCGCTACCATACAATCGGCGCCTCCGCCTTTATCATTGCCTCGGACCAGGCCTTCATGCGCAGGGCGGCGGCCGAAAGCCTGGGTAGCTTTGCCAAGGAATTCGCCGCGTAGCGACACCCGGGACAGGCGTCTGCCGTTCTACTTGCGCCCGCCGGATGGGGCGGATTTCAGCAGGCGCAGCACGAGCCAGATCGGAACCACGATCACCGCGCCGAGCAGGAAATAGCCGAACAGGTCCTTGATCATGCCAAAGCCCTGCGCCGAAAGGCGCTCGAGGAAATGCCGAAGCCTGGCAAGGAGTTCCCAGGGGGTGAGGTCGAGCCAGGCCAGCACGAGGCCCACGGCAACGGAAACCACCACCAGCTTGATAATCGTGCCCATCACCGAGCCGCCCATGAACTTCTCCAGCCCAGCCATAGCTAATCTCCTGTCGTACCAGCCCCTATTTCGGGCGTGACGGCCGCGCGGTCAAGCAGGGCGGTGAGGCTTTCCAGCCTGTCGGCTTCGCCCGGCGGCTTGTCCCAGCGCAAGCGCGCCAGACGAGGAAAACGCATGGCGACGCCGGATTTGTGGCGACTGGAGCGCGCCAGTCCCTCGAAGGCGACTTCCACCACCAGGCCTTTGTCTGCGGTGTGGACAACTTCCCGCACCGGGCCGAAGCGGTTCACCGTGTTGTTGCGGACGAAACGGTCGATGTCGCGCAATTCCTCGTCGGTGAAGCCGAAATAGGCCTTGCCGACCGGCACCAGCTCCTCGCCCTTCCACACGCCGAACGTATAGTCGGAATAGAAGGAGGAGCGCTTGCCATGCCCGCGCTGGGCATACATCAGCACCGCGTCGATGCGGAACGGCTCGCGCTTCCATTTGAACCACAACCCCTTCGGCCGACCCGGCACATAGAGGCTGTCGCGCCGCTTCAGCATCAGCCCTTCGACCGCCTCGGCATCAGGACCGGCCCCGGCGCCAGCCGGATTCTCCCGGGCCAGCGCCAGGGCATCCGGCCCAGCGAAGGCGACCAATGGCGAAAGGTCGAGACGCGGCGAAGCAAGGCGCACCACGAAGGCCTCCAGCCGGGCGCGCCTTTCGATGAAGGGTCGGTCGCGCAGATCCTCGTCCCCTTCGGCCAGCAGGTCGTAAGCCCTGATATGAGCGGGATAGTCGGCGATGAGCCTCGGCGTCACGCTCTTGCGGTTGAGCCGCTGCTGAAGGGCGTTGAAATTCTCGATGCGGCCTTCGCCCCCCTCGTCGAAGCGTCGCACCAGCAATTCGCCGTCGATGGCCCCCTCGAAATCGAGGGCCTCGACGAGATCGGGAAAGGCCGGGGCGATATCCTCGCCGGTGCGCGAATAAAGGCGCAGCATCGGCCCGTTCGCGGTGCGCGCGCCGACGGCCTGGACGCGAATGCCGTCCCATTTCCATTCCGCCACATGGCTCTCCGGCAGAATGGCCGCAAGATCGCCCTCTTCCAGGGCATGGGCCAGCATCACCGGCCGGAAGGGTGCCGGATTGCCACTCTCGGGCCGCTCCCCGTGCCCTTCCGCCCAGGCAAACAGGCTCTCATAGGGCGGCTGCAGGCCAGGCCAGGCGAGCTCGATATCATCAGGAGACAGAGAGCCCAGCGCGGCCACGGCGCTCTTGGCGAGACGGGCGGAAGCACCGATCCGGAGCGCACCCGTGATCAGCTTGAGGAAGGCCCAGCGCCCGGTTTCATCCAGCGCGTCGAGATGGCGGGCGATCAGGGCCGGCATCTCCGAACGGCCGGCCTGGCTCAAGGCCTCCACCACCTCCGACAGGCTGGTCGCATGGTTCATGCCCGGCCGGACCGGCCACATCAGTGCGATGGTTTCGGACAGGTCGCCGACATAGTCGTAGGACAGCGCGAAGAGCTCGGGATCGGCACGTTCACCGATCAACTCGCGCAGCAGAGCCGGCTTGGCGTTGCGGAAGGACAGCGCCCCGGTGATCGCCGCCAGCGCATAGCCGCGGTCCGGATCGGGGGTCTCGCGGAAATAGCTGGTCAGCAGGCGCAGCTTGGCGTTGCGGCCCGGCTCATAGGCAAGGCGGTCGAGCAGTTCGGCGAAGCGGTTCATGCCTCCTCGGCCTCCTCGTCGCCATAGCCGATCATGTGCAGGGGCTGGGCCTTCAGCCCCTGGCTGCGGGCCCAATGCACCAGCGCGTCCTCCTGGCCATGGGTGACCCACAGCTCCGAACAGCCCGTTTCCAGGATCGAGCGCTGCAGATCGGGCCAATCGGCGTGGTCGGAGATCACCAGCGGCAGCTCGGCACCGCTCTGGCGCGCTCGCGCCCGGATGCGCATCCAGCCCGAAGCGTAGACGCTGAGGGGATCCGGCATCTTGCGTGACCAGACTTCCTGGGCTGCGCTGGGCGGGCAGAGCACGATGGCACCGGCCAGTTCGGCCGGCTTGACGTCGCGCACCAGCTGCAGCGCCCCGAGTTCGATGCCGAAACCCTGATAGAGGCGCGTCACCTTCTCCATGGCGCCATGCAGATAGATCGGCGCCTGATGCCCGGCATGGCGGGCCATGGCGATGATGCGCTGCGCCTTGCCGAGGGAATAGGCGCCGACGAGATGGGTCCGCTCCGGAAACAGGGCCAGCGAATCCATGAGCTTGCCGATCTCATGTCTGGGATCGGGATGGTGGAACACCGGCAAAGCGAAGGTGGCTTCCGAGATGAAGACGTCGCAGGGCACCGGCTCGAAGGGCAGGCAGGTCGGATCGGCCTGGCGCTTGTAATCGCCCGAGGCGACGATGCGCAGCCCCTTCGCCTCGAAGGCGATCTGTGCCGACCCCAGCACATGGCCAGCGGGATGGAAGATCACGCTCACACCGCCAAGATCGATCGTCTGGCCGAGGATGGCGGTCTGGCGGGTCTCGCAAAAATCCTCGCCATAGCGCGCCGCCATGATCGCCAGCGTCTCGGCGGTGGCCAGCACCTGGCGATGGCCGGCGCGGGCATGATCGGAATGGGCATGGGTGATCAGGGCCCGCTCGACTGGCTTGATGGGATCGACATGGACGTCCGCCGGTGGGCAGTACAGCCCCGACGGCGTCGGAATCAGCAAGTCCGAAGGCCGCATGGCGAGAACATAGGGTGAAAGCGGCATGGGGCCAAGGTGTCGTCCGCAACCCCGCTTCGGGCAGCCTCGATCTTTGCAGGGTATCGGTGACGCGGACAGGATGACAGCGCCGCATCCATGCGATACCGGAAGAAGCCACCCTGGAGATCCAATCCCGATGCTGTTCACCCGGACGCCGACGCTGACCAATGCCCGATCGCGGGTGTCATCCACCGGCAAACATCTCGTTGGCGCCGGCCTTGCGGCGGCTTTCGCCCTCATCGGCAGCGCTCATGCCAGTGCTGCCGAGCGGATTGCCCCCAAGGTGATGGTGATCACCATGTTCGGCGAGGAAACCAAGCCCTGGCTCGAGGCCCGCAAGCTGACGACGAAAATCAAGGTTCCCGGCCTGTCGAAGGACTATCCGGACGTCGCCTGCGATTCCGAGGGCCTATGCGTGATGACGACCGCAATGGGCTATGCCAATGCGGCCAGTTCAACGGCAGCCCTTGTGCTCGGCGGCCAATTCGACCTGAAGCAGACCTATTTCCTGATCGACGGCATCGCCGGCATCGACCCCAAGGATGGCACGCTGGGATCGGCGCTGTGGGCACGCTATGTCATCGATGGCGGGCTTCGCCACGATATCGATCCACGCCAGATCCCGCCCGACTGGCCCGACGGCATGCTGCCTCTCGGCGCCGCCAAGCCGAGCGACAAGGCAGGCTGGAGCGCCGGTACCGAGGTCTATGCCCTCAACGCCAAACTGGCGGAAAAGGCCTTCGAACTGACCCGTTCCGTCGAACTCGCTGATGGCAAGGAGGCCGAGGACTATCGCGCTCGCTACCAGGACGAGGCCGCCCGTGCCAAGCCGGCGGTGAAGCTGTGCGATACGGTCTCGATCGACACCTATTGGCACGGATCGAAGATCGGCGATGCCATGGAGCGCTGGGCCAAGCATGCCACCGACGGCAAGGCGAACTACTGCACCACCCAGATGGAAGACAATGCCACGCTGACCGCCCTCAAGCGCGGCGCCGATGCCGGCCTGCTCGATTTCGAGCGTATCGCCGTGCTGCGCACCGCCTCCAATTTCGATCGCGAGGCACCCGGCCAGAGCGCGGCGGAATCGCTCTCGGCCAAGTCCGGCGGCTTCGGCCCGTCCGTCGCCAATGCCTATCGCGTCGGCTCGGCCTTTGCCGATGCCATCATCAAGGATTGGCCGGACTGGTCGGCCGGCGTCCAATAAACGCTTCGCTGGATCATCCTCGCACGGCTCCTGTGGGCAGGAGCGCCGAGATCTGCTGCGCTTTTGCCTGAATCCCCGAGCGCAAAAGCTCGAAACGGCTGGGGCCGTCTCGGCGCGCCGGCTGCTTCCTGCCTGGGGCCGGCGCCCGATTGGCGCGATTGGTGGGGACTTCGTCGCCCGCGTCCGCTGCCGGCCGGCTAGGATGCGCAGGGCTGAGGACAGCTCGTCCGATTGTCACGATCACCATCCGACATTGTCGAAACTGCCGCCTGTCCTGCCGATGGGAACCGGACGATCCTCGCCTTCCTCACCCGCAAACGGAGCGAAGAGATGAAGCGCTATGTGATCGAACGTGACATTCCCGGGGTCGGCGGCCTGAACCGGGACCAGCTCAAGGATGTCGCCCGCACCTCGAATGCCGCCTTGGCCAAGCTCGAGGGTCGGGCCCAATGGCTGCAGTCCTATGTGGTCGATGACAAGACCTTCTGCGTCTACCTGGCCGAGAACGAGGACGCTGTCCGCGAGCATGCAAAGCTCAGCGGCTTTCCGGCGACCAAGATCACCGAAGTCCGCAGCGTGGTCGAGCCGATGACGGCCAATTCCTGACGCCGGGACGCCGCCTCCTCCAGGCGGCGTCCGTTCCTGGTTGGATGAGGCCGATGCGAAATCCGCAATTTCCAGACCTCGGTCGTCCGTGCCGTGGCCTCCTGCGCTGGGTCGATCTCGCGGCAACGAATATTGCGAGCGCCAAGGTGTTCTATGCCGGCATGTTCGGTTGGAGATCGAGTGATGAAGCGATGAACGGCGGTCAATTTACCCGATTCAGTGTGTCCGGCATGGATTTCGGCTCTGCCTACCAGCTCAGCCATGCTCATCGCGCACAGGGCGTACCTTCGCATTGGACGCCCTATTTCGAGGTGGGCGATCTCGAGGAGGCCCTCGCACGCGCCATCTCCCTCGGCGGCGAGGTGGTCGTCCACTTGGCCAACGCACCGGGTTTGGCACGGATCGCCCTCATCCTCGATCCGGTCGGTGCACTGGTCGGATTGTGGGAGCTGCCTGGCGCAGGCTTCACGGAGAGCTCCGATGCTGGCGCAGGCTGAAGCCTCGAGCGACTCGGCAGCGGCCAAACTGGGAGCCAAGCCGATCGAGGTCACGATCGTGCTGCTGGATGGCGGCTATGCCTCGACCGCCATTGGCCCGCTCGAGGTTTTTCACTCGGCCGGTTCTCTGTGGAATTGGCTTCATGGAGAGACCCCGAGGCCGCCATTCCGGGTTCGGACTGTCTCCATCGACGGCCAGGGCGTGACCAGCCTGTGCGCACTGGGCCTGGTGCCGACATTGTCGATCGACGACGTCGAGCACGCGGACATCGTCATCGTGCCGGCCTCCGGCTGGGACATCCAGGATCGCTTCATCGGCGATGAGGCCTTCCTCTCCTGGCTGCGCAAATGGCATAAGCGGGGTGCCTACATCGCTGGCATCTGTACGGGCGTGATCTTCCTGGCCGAGGCCGGGCTGCTCGACGGGCGGATCGCAACGACGCATTGGGGCGTTGCCGACATCCTGCGCCGGCGCTACCCGCAGGTTCATTGGCAGACCGAGCAATTCGTCACCGAGGACGGTCATATCCTGTGCAGCGGTGGCGTCTATGCCTCGATCGACCTCAGTCTCTATCTGGTGGAGAAGTTCTGCGGCCATGAGGTCGCCCTGCAATGCGCCAGGTCCCTTCTCGTCAGCATGCCGCGCGGCCGCCAATCCGGCTACGCCGTGCTTCCCCTCTCGCGTCCGCATGCGGACGGCCGGGTTCGCGAGGCGGAGGAGTATCTGCGCATGCATTTCGACAAGGACGTGTCGCTCGATGCACTGGCGGGGCGCAGCGGCATGAGTCCGCGCAATTTCATCCGCCGCTTCAAGGCTGCGACCGGTTCCCTGCCCGGTGCCTATGTCCAGATGCTGCGCATGTCGGCGGCAAAGGAACTGCTGGAAGCCGGGGCGACGTCCATTCAGGCGGTCTGCGCCAAGACGGGTTATGCCGACATCGTGTTCTTCAGGAGCCTGTTCAAGCGCCACACCGGCATGACTCCGGCGGAGTATCGACGACGCTTCGCCCATATGAATTTCGACCGCAGCGAATTGGTCGCCGGCCACAGGGCCTAGAGCGTTTTGCGATCTGGTGGAATCACCAAGAATCGCAAAGACGCCTTAGCCAATCCTTCGGGTTGGCTTGGGAACAAGGAGTTCGAGCAAATGAGCGTTCACGCCTGAACGCGCTTTGCTCTAGGCATCCTCAACCTCACCGGAGGTCTCGCATGGGCGCTCAACCGGCAGCCCTGAGATGGCTTGCGTCCAAGATCCACACATTCGCCCGCCTCGGCGCTGCTGCGGTCTCTCGCCATCGCGAACGAATCTGCCACGCCCGCACGCTGGAGGCACTGAACGACCGTGGTCTCCGGGACATCGGCCTGTTCCGCGTCGGCGAAAAAATCCGAGCGGAACGCTTCGCCGATTGCTGTCATCATCTCAGGTCGCCCCAGGCGGAAGAAGACCCATTCGGGGCCTGGCAGAGCATGCATAATGCAGCCTGCGATAGAGCGCCAATGGATCCGGGTGGCAACAGCAATGCGATCGGAGCCACGGATTGAACCGCCCCTGCGAGTGCGGCCTATTCTCTTGCTATTCTCTTGCCGCAGGTCCTGGCCTATAGGCGTGCCATGCTCAAAGCCCGCTCCTCCGGCAACGCCGTTGCCGACCGCCGCTTCGCCTATGCCATGGCCTACAAGGCGGGGGGCGATCTTGCTTCGGCTGCAGAGCTGGTGGTGCAGGCCCTCGACGAAGCGCCGGATTGGGCTGCCGGCTGGCTGGCCCTCGGCGATCTCAACGAGACGCTCGGCCGCCGGCGCGAAGCCATCGATACTTATCGCCAGGCCCTTCGTCTCGACCCGGCCGACGAAGCCGGCGCCGGCGCACGCCTGGCGCGGCTCGGCGAGATGCCGCCCGACGGCGCCATGACGCCGGCCCATATCGCCGCCTTGTTCGACGAATACGCGCCGCGCTTCGAGCGTTCCCTGGTCGACGATCTCTCCTATCGCGGGCCTGCCCTGCTGCGCATGGCCCTGGAGGGGATCGGCCGAAACGGACCGTTCCAACGCGCCCTCGATCTGGGCTGCGGCACCGGCCTTGTCGGCGAAGCCTTCCGCCCGCTCTGCCAGGACATCGTCGGGGTCGATCTTTCCGCCGCCATGCTCGCCAAGGCGCGGGCCAAGCAGGTCTATCGGCAGCTGGAGCAGGCCGAGATCGCCGATTTTCTTCTCCGGCAGGCCGCGGATAGCGCCGACCTGATCCTGGCAGCCGACGTCTTCATCTATCTCGGCGATCTCGATAACATCTTCCATCAGGCCGCCCGTATCTTGGTGTCCGGCGGCCTGTTCGTCTTTACGATCCAAAGCCACAGCGAGCCGGCCGCCTTCATCCTGAACCACGATCTGCGTTACGCTCATTCACGGGGCGGCATCGAGAACTGGGTGGCCGGGGCCGGCCTGCACCTGCGCCATCTCGACGATGCCTGGGCTCGCACCGATCGGGGCATGCCGGTACCGGGCCAGGTCGTCGTACTCGAGCGATAGCCGCCCCCGGAGAGAAAGACCGGGCGCAGCTCCCGGTACGCCGTGCGCCTTGGCAAAATGACTTCCCAAACGTAAGGATGGCCTGGGGGACTTGGCTGCTTGCCAGCCAGAGGAGAGTCATGCGCTTGAAGGGGGCATCATGTTTTCGAGAATTTCCGCGGTCGTCCTGGCCGGTCTTGCCTGCGCGAGCTGCGCCACCAGCGACGGATTGCAGACCCTGACGCGGACGGCTGACCAGACGCCGCGCGGCCGGGTCATCAAGAACACCACCCGCATCACAAACGGCATCCTCGCCGGCAATCTGATGGTGTCGAATTTCTACTACTGGAATCGGCCGCAACCGGTAACGGCGCCAATCTTGCGCGACATGGACATCCGGGCCCGCCGCGCCGGCTGCCTCGACGGCAATGCCCCGACACGCAGCAGCGTCAGCGCCCGCTGGGGTACCTACACCTCGGCCTATCGCATCATCGGCCATTACGACTGCGACTGAACGCCCCGGCGGCGCAGGACGCCCCGCGAACAGCTTTCAACCAAGACACAGCCTTTCCCGGAGGAAAGACCATGGACTCGAAACTTCTCATCGTGGCTGCCGCGGGCCTCAGTCTTGCCAGTTGCGCCGGCCGCAGCGACCTGAACCTGATCACCCGCACCTCGCAGGACACCGCACGGGGCGAAGTGGTCAAGCGTATCTCGCGCATTGACGGGGGCCCTTTTGCCGGCGGCCTCATGGTCTCCAATTTCTACTACTGGCGCCGGTCGCAGCCGATCACTCCGGCCATCCTGCGGGATTTCGATGCACGCGCCCGCCGTGAAGGCTGCGCCGGAGGCCTGCCGCCGATGCGCCACAGTCTCACGGGGCGCTGGGGCAATTATGTCTCGGCCTACACCATCATGGCGATCTATGATTGCCGCTAAAGTGTTTTGCGATTTGGCGCTATTGCCGACGATCGCAAAGACGCGTCAAAAACAAGGAGCTAAAGCAAAAAGGCGTTTTCGCGAAAACGCGCTTTGCTTTGGACACTTCAGCTCGGCAGTGGACATCTGACCGCGGCACGCCAATATCTCCGCAGGAATTGGCGATAGCGGCATGAACGAACAAAGCGGGACGCGGGAGAACGGAGATCCAATCTCCACAGCCCCGCTCCCAACTCTTCCGGCGGTCTTCGCAAACTGGTTCGCTGCGCGCGGCTGGACACCGCGGCCGCATCAGCTCCAGCTTGTCGAGAAGGCGCGCAGTGGGCGTTCGGCCCTGCTGATCGCCCCCACCGGTGCCGGCAAGACCCTGGCTGGCTTCCTGCCGAGCCTGATCGATCTCGCAGCTCGCCGCGCCGGCGCTCCCGCCGCGCTCCACACGCTCTATATCTCGCCCCTGAAGGCACTGGCTGTCGATGTCGCCCGCAATCTGGAGCGTCCCGCCGGCGAAATGGGCCTGCCCATCCGCATCGAGACCCGCACCGGCGACACACCCCAGGCCAAGCGCCAGCGCCAGAAGCGCGATCCGCCCGATATCCTGCTCACCACCCCCGAACAGCTCGCTTTGCTGCTGGCAAGCCGGGAGGCCGCCGACCTCTTCGGCGGTCTCAAGCGCGTGGTGCTGGACGAACTTCATTCCATCGTCACCTCCAAGCGCGGCGACCTGCTTGCCCTCGGCCTGGCGCGCCTGCGGCATTTCGTGCCGGATCTCGAAGTCGTCGGCCTCTCGGCCACGGTGCGCGATCCGGACGAACTGCGGCGCTGGATCGTGCCCCAATCCCCGGGTCACCCTGCCATGGCCGACCTGGTGATCGCCGAGGGCGGCGCGGCGCCGGTGCTCGACATCCTCGAAACCGCCGAGCGGCTACCCTGGGCCGGGCATACGGCGCGCCACGCCATGGCCGAGCTCTACGCCCTGATCAAGGCTCACAAGACTACGCTCATCTTCGTCAACACCCGTATGCAGGCCGAGTTCGTGTTCCAGGAACTCTGGCGGGTGAACGAGGAGAATCTGGCCATAGCGCTCCATCATGGCTCTCTGGAGGTCGGCCAGCGCCGCCGGGTCGAGGAGGCCATGGCGACCGGCCGGCTCAAGGCGGTGGTCTGTACCTCCACCCTCGACCTCGGCATCGACTGGGGCGACGTCGATCTCGTCATCAATGTCGGTGCACCCAAGGGGGCTTCCCGCCTGCTGCAGCGCATCGGCCGTGCCAATCACCGGCTGGACGAGCCCTCGCAGGCGATCCTGGTGCCGACCAACCGTTTCGAGGTGCTGGAATGCAAGGCGGCCGTCGATGCGGCCAAGGCCGGCGAGCAGGACACGCCGATCGCCCGCACAGGCGCCCTCGACGTGCTGGCCCAGCACGTGCTCGGCGTCGCCTGCGGGGCGCCCTTCGATGCCGATGCGCTCTACCGGGAAATCGTTTCCACCGAAGCCTATGCCGGGCTCGACCATGCGACGTTCGACGACGTCCTCGCCTTCGTGGCCACCGGTGGCTATGCCCTGAAGACCTATGACCGCTTCGCCAAGATCCGGCAGGGCAAGGACGGCCTGTGGCGCGTCGCCAATCCCATGGTGGCGCAGGCCTATCGGCTCAATGTCGGCACCATCGTCGAGGAAGCCCTGCTCAAGGTCCGCCTTTCCAATCGCGGTCCGCGCGAGCCGACGCGCATGGCCGCCGACAAGCCGACGCCCTATCTGCCCTGGTTCATGGACCCAAAGGCCTCCGGCCCGCCCAAACGCAAACCGGGCGAGACCACGGCCCGGCGCGGCTTCGGCCGGGTGCTGGGCGAGGTCGAGGAATATTTCGCCGAAGGGCTTTCGGTGGGCGACACCTTCCTGTTCGCCGGGGAGATCCTGCGCTTCGAAGGCATCCAGGAAGAGGACGTGCTGGTCACCCGCGCCCCGCCCGGGCGCGATCCGAAGATCCCCTCCTTCGCCGGCGGCAAGTTTCCGCTCTCCACGCATCTGGCCAGCCGGGTGCGCTCGATGCTGGCCGATCCCGACAGCTGGGGCGGATTGCCGGACCAGGTGGCGGACTGGCTGCGCCTGCAGCGCGACATCTCCCGGATGCCGCCGGCCGGCGACCTCCTGGTCGAGACCTTTCCGCGCGGCAATCGCCATTACCTGGTCTGCTATCCCTTCGAGGGCCGCCTCGCCCATCAGACGCTGGGCATGCTGCTGACGCGCCGACTGGAACGAGCCAAGCTGAAGCCGATGGGTTTCGTCGCCAACGACTATGCGCTCGCGGTCTGGGGCGTCTCGGACATGCACCGGGCCGCTATGGACCAGCTCTTCGACCAGGACATGCTCGGCGACGATCTCGAGGAATGGCTGGCAGAGTCCGCCCTGATGAAGCGCATGTTCCGCACCTGCGCCATCATCTCGGGCCTGATCGAGCGCCGGGCTCCCGGCAAGGAGAAGACCGGGCGCCAGATCTCGGTATCGACCGACCTCGTCTATGACGTGCTGCGCCAGCACGAACCTCACCACATTTTGATGCGCGCCGCCTGGGAGGATGCGCGCACCGGCCTGCTCGACCTCCAGCGCCTGTCCGGCATGCTCTCGCGCATCAGGGGCCGAATCATCCATAAGAGGCTGGATCGCATCTCGCCTCTGGCGGTACCGATCATGCTGGAGATCGGCCGCGAGCCGGTCTATGGCGAGGCGACGGACAGCGTCCTCGCCGAGGCAGCGGATGATTTGATCGCGGAGGCCATGGTTGGACGGCAGGATCGACCCGACGACAGAGAAAGCGCCTGAGATGATCCGGCGGGATGAAGCCGTGCTGGCGGTCGCGGGCGTCGAATTCCTCGCCACCGCCGACGGCGCGCTGGTCTGGCTCGAGGAAAGCCTGGTCGTCGTTTCGGACCTGCATCTGGAAAAGGGCTCCTCCTTCGCCGAACGCCGCGTGCTTCTGCCACCCTATGATACCGCCGAGACCTTGAAGCGCCTGGCGCGGCTCCTGTCCCGCTTCGGCGCGAAGCGACTGGTCTTCCTCGGCGACAGTTTCCACGACCGCCGCGCCGATACCCGTCTCGCCACCGGCGATCGCGAAGCGCTGCAACGCTGCATTCACGGGCGCGAGATATTCTGGATCGCCGGCAACCATGATCCGGATCCGCCCACGGGCATTGGCGGCACCGCAACGCCGGAACTCGCCATCGGGCCGGTGCTGTTCCGTCATGAGCCATCGGCAAGGGCCGAGCCGGGCGAGATCGCCGGCCACCTGCATCCGGTCGCCCGGGTGGCGACGCGCGGCAGGTCGCTCAGGCGGCGATGCTTTGCCGGCGACGGCCGGCGCGCCATCCTGCCGGCCTTCGGCGCCTATGCCGGCGGGCTGAACGTGCGCGACGCTGCCTTCGCGCCGCTCTTTCCCGACGGCTTCACCGCCCATCTGATGGGCGATGAACGCGTCTTTGCCTTCCCGCGCGCACGCTGCCTGGGCGGGTGAGGGAGTGCCACTTCCTTCTCCCCTCGTGGGAGCGGGCTGGTCACTCCTCATCTTGCTGGAACAACGCTCCCCTCAGCAGGGATGGTGCCCAGCCTTGCCGCCATCGAGCGCCGCGCGTTGCGACGGCGTCAGGCGCGGCTCGATCTCCGCCAGCTTCATCAGGGCGTCGGCATCGCCCGCCGCGGCGGCCAGTGCGAGGAAGCGGTAGGAAACGGCGAGATCACGCGGCGTGCCGAGCCCCCGAGCCGCCAGCAGGGCGTAATTATACTGGCTGGCGACATGGCCCTTCTCGGCGGCCTGATGGAACCAGCGAGCCGCCTGTTCGTAATCGGGAGCGCCCATGACGGCGCCATTGGCATAGAGCACGGCCAGATTGTACATCGCGTTCACGGAGCCATGCTCGGCCGCGCGCTGATACCACAGCCCGGCCAGCACGGCATCCTGGCCGACTCCCCTGCCCTTGTCATAGGCCAGCCCCAGCAGGAACAAGGCCGGGGTATAGCCCATCTGGGCCGCCTGGCGATACAGCCCGGCCGCCTTGGCAAGATCCTGGGTGGAGGCATCGGGCCGATCGAGCCGGCGTGCCTCCTCGAACCAAACCAGGGCCTGGCCGGCCTGCTCGGGCTTGGGTATGGCGATCTCCGGCCGCATCTGGGGCGTTGCCGACGTGCTCAGGCGCGTCATGGGCCGGCTGCTGGGTGCGGCGCCGGCCTTGCCGCCCTGCAGCGCGCCCAGCATCATGGTCACGGCCGCCAGTCCCAGCAGGATCGGGCGCTTGTGCCGTTTGTAGAAAGGTTCACCTCCGGTCACGGGATCGTTCTCCTCGCGCGTGATAGCACCCTCGGCCTCGTTTGCGGCACGCGCCGCCCGCCGCGCCGCGGCGATGAAGGCGCTGCGCGTTCCGCTCGGTGGCGGCGAGCCGCCCGCCCCGAGTGCGGAAACCTGGCTGGGACGGCCGGTATTGTGCGGTGTGTCGGTGACAGAACTGCGGGGGCCGTCCCCCGCAAGGGATCGCGGCAGGTCATCCGACCAGGCGATGTCGTCGGGTCGCTCGCGGCCGAACAAGGGCGGAACCCCCGCCAGATCCGGCGGTCCGGCAACGACCGCTCCGCCCCGGCTCCTGACCACCTCCTCGACGGAGGCAAGGCGGTTGCCGAGCTGGTGCAGCAGCGATTGCAAGGAGTCGAGAGCCTTTCGAGTGTCCCGGACATCGTCCTGCTGGTACTGGCGCAGTTCACGATAGATCCGCTGCAATTCCTCCGGCAAGGCGGCCAGCGCCGATCCGGCCAATGTCTCGCCGAAAGCCGCCCGCAGCTGCGCAGCGCCAGGCCCGCCGCTGGCGAGCCCCTCGATGCTGCCGCCCATGGCCGCGATCTGCCGCTCCAAGGCGGAAAGAGCCGCCTCGTCGACGACACGCCCATCCAGGCCTTCGAGCCGGGCCATCAACCCCGTAAGCGAGGCATTGGTCGAGGACTGCGCCTCGTCGACGGCCTGGCGCAGGGCATCGATCTTCTCATGAAGCTCGTGTGTGCTCTCGGGCTGGCGGACGAGATCGCCGATGCGGGCGCGAATATCGGCCGTCTCCCGCTGGAGTGTGGCCAGCACGGCTGGATCCTGGGCCTGGCGTGCCAACAGATCGAGTTTCTTGTCGAGGCGCGCAAATTGTTCGGGGGAACGGATGTCGGCCACGTGCCGGCTGAGATCCGCCATCTCCGCACGCAGGCCGGCGAGATCCTCCTGGCCGGATGCGGCCGGGGGATGGCTGCGCCTGAGTTCGGCGACCTCCCGCGTCAGCGCCGCAATCTGCTCGCTCAGATCATCGCGAGGCGCAGGCTGGACCGAAGGTATGGATGCGGACGAACCGATCTTGTCGGCCATGCCGGCGATGCGCTGCTCCAGATCCCGCGCCAGATCGTCGAGGGCATCGACTTCGCCGCCCGGCGCCGCAGGGGCGGGCCGGGACGCAAAACCATCGACGAGGGCATCGACCAGGGCAGCCATCTGCACCTCGCTCTGCTCCTGCCTGTGGATAAGTTGCTCGATCAGCCCCGCCATTCTGGCTTCACTCGCACGGATATGGCGCGCGAGCACTGCCGCACTGACTCCTACCGTCTGGATCTTTCGTTTCGGGTCATCGGAACCACTACCGACATACCTCTCCCGGGTCGCAGCCAGCTTCCGAGCAATCGCGGCCAAGGGCGAATCCGGCAGGTCGCTCTGCGTCTCAAAAAGCGACGGTTCATGCAATTTCTGCTCGGCAACAGTGGATTTGAGCCATTGTGCAAGCGTCATGCCCGAGCGGCGGGCCAGAACGGCGGCAGCCTCGCGCGTCTGGGAATCGACGCCCTCGACACTCCATGACGCTGCTTGGCTCATTTGGCTTCCCGTGCCGACGAACGGCCTGATTCTCACGCCTCTCCCAGCCTCCGCCCCGGAAAACCGGGCCGGGAACGCGTGGAGAGGGCGGCACGCAGTGCCCGCAACAGCAGGTTTCGCGCAACAGGGTAAATATCCTGTTAACCCTCACTGCCCTAGCGCTCTTCCCGATGGCAACAACATTGCAGAGCATCCAAAGCGCTTTTTTTACTAAAAACCTTCCGACCCGAACTGCAGAGCAGACGGGAAAGTGGGATACCTTGCAAGAACCGACATTAGACTTTGCAACAAGGTCAGAATTCTGTTGATGCTCGTGTTGTTCGAAACGCTCAACGCGCCCTAATTTAATACGTTACCCTTGAAAGGAAGCAGAGCGAGGGTTATGATCTCCCTGCTGGAGATTTGGGCGTTCGCTTGGTAATATATTAATTGCTGACGCCCCCCGGATTTCGTATTATGGTACCTGTTGCAACGAATGAGTAGCGGCGCTGCTAGCCTGTAACGGGCGCGAGAGAGAGACCATGTCAAAGTTGGAAGCCAGGTCGGCAACAAACACAAAAGGCCAACCGGTGACGGTATTCGTAGCAGAGACAGAAAACGCTACGAATAGCACGACCACCTATACAATAGGTGACCTTGCGCGAGAATTTGGCGTTACTTTGCGAACCTTGCGCTTCTACGAGGACAAGGGTCTCCTCAATCCTACGCGCGACAACCTGACTCGGCTCTATAGTGCACGCGATCGTGAGCATCTGCAACTTATCCTTAAGGGTAAGCGGCTGGGTTTTACCCTGGTAGAAATCGGTGAGATGATCGCCCATCACGGTGAAGGCAAGACGGCGAGTCTCGATATCAGCGCCAGCACCGTCCGCGAGCAGATCGAACATCTGGAGCGTCAGCGCCGCGAGATCGATGAAGCCCTGGTCGAATTGCGCCGCAGCTACGAGGGATTGGCCAACGCCCTGCCGCGTTAAGTGGCCGTATTCCTGCGTCGAAAATACCTGATCGGCAGCGCAGCGTTCCTTGTGTTTGCCGGCCTTGGTCTATGGGCCCTCTTCCTTTTCCTGCACAAGCCCATCGGCGTGATCGACAGGCCGTTCAAGTTGACGGACGCTGAAGGCCGCGTGTTTGACTCCAAGGAATTGCAGGGCAAGCCGAGCCTGGTCTATTTCGGCTTCACCCACTGCCCCGACATTTGCCCGACGACCTTGTTCCTGCTCGCGCAGGCGCTGAAGAAACTCGGGCCGGACGCCTCGCGGATCAACGCCCTCTTCATCACTGTCGATCCCGACCGGGACACGCCCGAGCAATTGAAGACCAGCCTCGCCGCCTATGACCCTCACCTGCGCGGCCTGACCGGCGACCCCGCACAACTCGCCTCGATACGCGACATCTACGGTATAGAAGCAAATATCTTGCCTGGGACAGGCAAGAACTACAATATCGACCACACCGACACCGTATTTGTACTCGACAAGAATGGCCGCGTACAATCGAGCTTCGACCTGCACGCCTCTTCGGACGAAGTGGTTGCTCTTCTGGAAACTGTCATGCAGGCTCGATAAAGTGCAACATCGAGGGTTGGCCTTGCAACCGGCATCCAGGAAAGGATCGGGCACTCCCTGCCAGGGCAGCAGCCAACTCCAGGACACATCCATGGACCCCGCCGGGAAACCCTGCCCGGCCCCGCTGCAATAGGAATATGGCCTGTTGAAATTCGGTGCCCTCTGGACGCTCCTCCTCGGATTGATGCTCGCCATCCCCGCCCATGGCAACGGCACTGCAGCCCCGACCGGCACCGGCCCCTACGGCCTGTGGGATCCGCACCGGCGCCCGGAGCGGCCGGATCTGAAATCCGTACGCCGGATCCGCTTCCTGACGGAGGACGATTTTCCGCCTTTCGACTTCCAGGGATCCAGCGGCGCCCTGGAAGGCTTCAATGTCGACCTCGCCCGCGCGGTCTGCCGGCAGCTGAAGGTCCCCTGCACCATCCAGGCCCGGCGCTGGGACACCATCGTCGCAGCCCTGGAAGAGGGGCAGGCGGATGTGATCGCTGCCTCGCTCGTGCCGAGCAAGGAAGCCCGCGAAAGACTGCAGTTCTCCCGCCCCTATTACATGCGCCCCGCCCGCTTCGCCATGCGGCGCCAGGACCCGCCACCGGCCCTGACGCCGGAGGGACTGGCCGGCCGTCGCATCGGCGTCGTCGCCGACACGGCGCATGCCGCCTACGCCAAGGCCTATCTCAAGACCGCCAACCTGGTATCCTTCGCC
Organism: Labrys sp. 22185; assembly: GCF_052045555.1. NCBI lineage: Bacteria > Pseudomonadati > Pseudomonadota > Alphaproteobacteria > Hyphomicrobiales > Xanthobacteraceae > Labrys > Labrys sp. 22185. The sequence continues at coordinate 62,694 of NZ_JBQEPH010000009.1, forward strand.
AATGACGCGGCGCTGCGCGAGGCGCTCAAGCGCGGAGAAATCGACCTGGTCTTCGCAGATGGCATCGGCCTGTCGCTCTGGCTCAACGGCTCGGAGGCCGGCAATTGCTGCAGCTTTGCGGGCGCGCCCTATCTCGACGGCCACTTCTTCGGTGACGGCATCGGCATGGCCATGCGCCGGGAGGACGGGGATCTCAAGCAGGCCATCGACTATGCCCTTTTCCAGATCTGGGAACAGGGCATCTATGCAGATCTCGTGCGCCGCTGGTTTCCTGTCGATCCCTTTGCAGGCCTTCCGTGACGTAAACGGAAACTTGCACGCCCTCCGCTGTTACCGAAAAGACTCACTTTGTCGCCGAAGCTGGGGAAAACGCACCCCGCGCCAGCAGGACTCTTGCGCGAGAGTCACTGCCTATTGTAGTTAAGGCTTCGTTAAGCACGACATCTCGTGCGGCGTCTCGTAACTCCTGTCAGCTCATGGCGTGCATGCGCAACGATGTTCTGTCGACATCGTGGCTGATGGGAAAGGATTCGGCGTAGCGAATTCGGGCGAAAACAAGGCGGAAGGCAGGAGAGGCTGATGCACTGGACAGACGAGCGGGTAGAACTTCTGAAAAAGCTGTGGTCAGAAGGTCTGTCTGCTAGCGCCATTGCCACAGAACTTGGCGGCGTCACACGCAACGCCGTGATCGGCAAGGTGCATAGACTCGGTTTGTCTGGCCGGGCCAAGGCGCCCGCGCCGGCACCACAGCGTCGCATCAAGCCCACGCGGGCTCCCTCGCATCCGCTCCGCACCCAGACCTCCGCGCCCGTGGTGCGGGGCAATACCGCCCTCGCTCCGCAGATCATGCCGCTCGTCGCCATTGAAGAACGCCCCGAACCCGCCTTGCGTCCGGTCGAGGAAGTCGTCATCCCGATGTCCGAGCGTGTCACCATCATGGAACTGCGCGAGCATATGTGCCGCTGGCCGCTGGGCGATCCCGGGCGTGAGGACTTCCGTTTCTGCGGCAGCCGCGTCGGCCCCTCTGGCCCCTACTGCCCCCATCATGCCTCGATCGCCTACCAGCCGGTGCTCGACCGTCGGCGTGAGCGCGACAAGGAGCGTCGTGCCGCCCGCGCCTGATCGCAGCCTTCCATCCGATCCATTCAAAGGCAGGGATTTCCCTGCCTTTTTCTTTGCGGCGTACTGGTACCTTTCCCAAAAGGAAATCCGCTTGCTTTTAGCGGCGCATCGGCCTAAACGCCGGGCCGCCCCAAACTCTTGTTGCGCGGCGTTGCAAGACAACACACCGGAACCAGAGCAATGACACGGAATGTGGACGGGGCATCTCCCGACATGACCGCAACCATTGGCACCATCGATGGCACGACGCTGATTGCCTGGGGCTTTCAGCCCGGCAAGTGGTTCGGGCGGGCCCTGGCCGAGGCCAATCGCCTGCGCCAGGCCGGCGCGGATGACGATGCCATCTTCATCGCCCTGCAGGCCTTGCAGCCGGTCGAGACCCTGCTGCGCACCAATGGCCTGCCCTATGGCGTCTTCCTCGACGCCGAAGGCGAACTCGAACGGGCCAACCTCGCGGCCGTGACCGCGCATATGGACGCTCTCATGCGGGTGCCGACCATCGTCGCCGGCGCCGTGATGCCGGACGCCTGCCCTTCCGGCACCGCTCTCGGGACGATCCCGGTCGGCGGCGCGGTCGCCTGCGAGGACGCCATCCATCCCGGCTTTCATTCCGCCGACATCTGCTGCTCGGTGGCGATCACCGTGTTCGCACGCAAGGATGATCCCAGGCGCATCCTTGATGCGGTCCAGGCCGTGACTCATTTCGGCCCCGGCGGACGCAAGGCGATGATCGTCCCGGATTTCGCGCCCGACATCGATGCCACGCTACAGGCCAATCCCTTCCTGCACGGGCTCGGCAACATCGTAACAGGCCATTTCGGCTCGCAGGGCGATGGCAATCACTTTGCCTATGTCGGCCACCTCAGCTCCAGCGGCCAGCCGGCGCTGGTGACCCATCACGGTTCGCGCGGGCTCGGTGCCCAGCTCTACAAGCGCGGCATGGCAGCCGCCCGCAGGCACACCCAGATCGTGGCGCCGCGGGTGCCGGCCCACAATGCCTGGCTGCAGGCTTCGAGCGAAGAGGGGCAGGCCTATTGGCAGGCTCTGCAATTCGCGCGGAGCTGGACCAAGGCAAGCCATTTCGCCATTCACGACCTTGCAGCCCGATCGCTGGGCAATGCCGTGGCCGACCGGTTCTGGAACGAGCACAATTTCGTGTTCCGGCGCGATGACGGGCTCTATTATCATGGCAAGGGAGCCACGCCCTCCTGGGCCGGCTTCTCGCCGGATGACGACGGCCGCACGTTGATCCCGCTCAACATGGCCGAACCGATCCTGATCACGACGCATCGCGACCGCAAGGAGGCCCTCGGCTTCGCCCCGCACGGGGCGGGCCGCAATCTCAGCCGCTCGGCCTTTCTGCGCCAGGAAAAGCCGGGCCTGCCCGAGGGTATCGACGTGCGCTTCTATTGTGGCAAGGCGGACCTGTCCGAATTGCCGCAGGCCTACAAGAATGCTGCCGCGGTCCGGGCCCAGATCGACAAATACGGCCTCGCCGAGGTGATCGACGAGGTCATCCCCTATGGCTCGATCATGGCCGGCGACTGGGAGCAGGACGCACCCTGGCGCAAGAAGCGGAGGTGAACCGCGAACCTGCCGGCATCTCGCCTGTTCCAGCCCCATGCCTTTTACCGCGCGGGAAAGACGGACAAGGTGCCGGCACGCAGGCTGCATCACCGCTTCAATGGTTTCACCATCACGATGTTGGCATATCCCCGCGGATAATCCTCGATCGATGCCAACCGCCGGAACCCGCACTTCTCGTAGAAGGCGGGCGCCTGGAAGGAGTGGGTCGTCAGTACAATCTGGCAGCAGCCCCGACGGAGCGCCTCTTCCTCGGCCGCTGCCAGGAGGCGCGCGCCAAGGCCTTGCCGACGACGGCCTTCGGCGACCCAGAGCGTCTTGATCTCGCAGCAACCGCCCCAACTATGCCCGTGCAAGCCGGCATAAAGCTCGCCTTCTGCAGAGCGCAGCAGGGCAGCAGGATGGCCAGCAGCCGTGCATCGCGGATGCCGGTGCGCTCGATATTGTCCTGGTCGAGCAGATCGTCGAGCCGCTGGAGATCTGCAGGAGCGGGATCGTCGAAAACCGAAATCTGGCCCTCGTCAGGCATAGGCCGCGCCCTCAATGCGCGTTGAAGAAGGCGATCTCCTCGGCGAAGGCCTCCTGCGCCATCGGAAAGTCGAAGCCCTGGAAGACATGGCAGCCGCCCGGCCACAGCCTGAGCGTCGTGGCATTGCCAGCCGCCTCCCAGCGTCCCGCCATGAACACGCTATCGTCAAGCAGGGCGTCATAGGTTCCGACGGAGAACAGGGCCGGCGGCATGCCGTTGAGATCGCCATAGAGCGGGGAAACATCGGGCGAGCGCAGATCGACGCCATCGGGCACGCAGGCCCGCACGAACAGCGCGATGTCGCGCGGCGTCAGGATCAGCTTGCCGCGATCGAAGCTGCGCGCACTCGGGGTCATGCCGAGATCGTAGCAGCCGGCGATGAGATTGGCCCCCGCGAAGGGCGTGAGGCCGTGCCGGTCGCGCAGGCGCTGCAGCGTCAGCGCGGAGAGATGGGCGCCGGCGCTCTCGCCGCCGATGAAGAAGCGCTTGGTGCGGAAACGCTTGCTGCCTTCCGACGCCAACCACAGCGCCGCCGCCTCGCAATCGTCCGGTCCGGCGGGAAAGGGATGTTCCGGCGCCAGGCGATATTCCACCGAAATGCAGGCCATGCCGGTGGCCGCGACAATCTTCTCCAGACTTTCGTCCTGGAAGTCGGACTGGTTGAACATCCAGCCGCCGCCATGGATGTGCATGTAAACCCCGGTCGGTGCTTCCGGTGCGATAATGCGGATCGGCACCCTTCCCTGCTTGCCGTCGATCTCCAGCACTTCAGCCCGGGAACTCTTGCCTTGCAGCGGGAAGATCCCCTTGCCCTGGCGCCGGGTCTCGCGGATCAGTTCGGGCGGGAAGGACCACAGATCCGGCAAAGCGCTCATCTTGGCGATGATGTCGGCATTGAGCGCCGCCGTGGTCTCGGCCACGGCATCGGAAGCAAATACGGCGGGGTCGACAGAGGGCATGAGCTTGAATCGCCTTGATGGGATGGCGCACAGTGCCGGGAACCGGCAAGGTCGGCAAGGCCCGCCGCTTCACCCCACCCCTCGCGCAGCCTTTCGCAACAGGAAGGACCCGGGCGCGGCAACTCAACCCTTCTCATCGGACCGGAAAACCGCTATCCCTAGCACCTTGAAAGGTGGCAATAGCGAGACCCATGATTCCTGACGAGACCGAGATCGAACGCCCGCATAACCCGCACGGTGATGCCGGCTCCGGGGATACTCGCGCCAAAACCGTCTTCATCAAGTCCTATGGCTGTCAGATGAACGTCTATGACAGCCAGCGCATGGCCGACACGCTGGCGCCGACGGGCTATGTGGAAACGGCCAATCCCGACGAGGCTGACCTCGTCATCCTCAACACCTGCCATATTCGGGAAAAGGCGGCCGAGAAGGTCTATTCGGAGATTGGCCGCCTGCGCGTGGCGCGCGACGAGCGCCGCCGCCAAGGCGGTGACATGAAGATCGCCGTCGCCGGCTGCGTCGCCCAGGCCGAAGGCCAGGAGATCCTCAGGCGTGCCCCCGCCGTCGATCTCGTGGTGGGCCCGCAGGCCTATCATCGCCTGCCGGAGCTGCTCGCCAAAGCGGATGGCACGGCCAAGCCGGTTGATACCGACTTTCCGGTCGAGGACAAGTTCGCCATCCTGCCGGCGCCGCGGCGGGAGAAGACCCTGGCCCGCGGCCCCTCCGCCTTCGTCACCGTGCAGGAAGGCTGCGACAAGTTCTGCACCTTCTGCGTGGTGCCCTATACGCGCGGAGCCGAGACGTCGCGGCCGGTTGCCGCTATCGTGGCCGAGGTCGAGCGCCTGGCCGATGCCGGCGTGCGCGAGATCAGCCTGCTCGGCCAGAACGTCAACGCCTATCATGGCGAAGGCCCGGACGGTCGCGCCTGGACGCTGGGCCAGCTCGTGCATCGCCTCGCCCGCATCGAGCCGGTGGTGCGCCTGCGCTACACCACCTCCCATCCCCGCGACATGGATGACAGCCTTATCGAGGCCCATCGCGATCTGCCGGCCCTGATGCCCTTCCTGCATCTTCCGGTGCAGTCGGGCTCCGATCGCATTCTGGATGTCATGAATCGCAAGCATACAGCAGTCGATTATCTCAAGCTCATCGAGAAGATTCGGCAGGCCCGGCCCGACATGGCATTTTCTTCCGACTTCATCGTCGGTTTCCCCGGCGAGACCGACGCCGATTTCGAGGCGACCCTGCGGCTGATCGAAGAGGTCACTTATGTGTCGGCCTATTCGTTCAAATATTCCCCGCGTCCGGGCACGCCGGGGGCCGGCATGGCGGATCAGGTCGACGAAGCGGTGAAGGCCGCGCGCCTGGCACGGCTGCAGGCCCTGACCGAAAGCCAGCAGAAGGCCTTCAATCAGGCCAGCATCGGGCGCACCATGGATGTGCTGTTCGATCGCAAGGGCAAGCGCCCGGGCCAGATCGCCGGCCGCACTCCCTATCTCCAGGCCGTGCAGATCGAGGCGGACGACAGCCTGATCGGTACGGTGGCTCCCGTCGAGATCACGGCCACGGGTGCCTGGTCGCTGCATGGCGTGCTGGCCGGCGCCGATTTCCGGGAGGCCGTTGCTTGAAAGTGGACGAGGAACGACGGACACGCATGACAACGCAAACCCCACCCCTGCCGACGACAGAAGCTCCCGCGGAAATCGTCACGGCCTTCGAGGATAATCGCCTGGCCACGCTGCTCTTCGGCCAGCACGACCAGAACCTCGCCTTCATCGAGCGCAAGCTCGGCATCGAGGCGACGGCCCGCGGCAACCACGTTGCCCTGCGCGGCGCCAAGGACAGCGTGGAACAGGCCAAGCGCGTGCTGGAGAGCCTGTATCAGCGCCTGCGCTCCGGCCAGCAGGTGGCGCTGGGCGATGTCGACGGCGCGTTGCGCATGGCCGCCTCGCAAGGCGTGCTGTTCACGCCGGAAGGCAAGCCGAAAGTAGCGACGACCGGCGGTGCAGCCTCCGTCGGTACACGCAAGAAGACGATTGCCGCCCGTACCCCGGCGCAGGACGCCTATATCAGGGCGTTGCAGAAGCACGAGCTCGTCTTTGCTACCGGCCCGGCGGGTACCGGCAAGACCTATCTTGCGGTCGCCCATGCCGCGGCGCTGATCGAGAAGGGCGAGGCCGACCGGCTGATCCTGTCCCGCCCCGCCGTCGAGGCGGGCGAGAGGCTCGGCTTCCTGCCCGGCGACATGCGCGAGAAGGTCGACCCCTATCTGCGCCCGCTCTATGACGCGCTCTACGACATGATGCCGCCGGAACGCGTCGAGCGCGGCCTGACCTCGGGCATGATCGAGGTGGCGCCGCTGGCGTTCATGCGTGGGCGCACGCTCGCCAATTCGGTCGTGCTGCTGGACGAGGCCCAGAACTGCACCTCGATGCAGATGAAGATGTTCCTGACGCGCCTGGGCGAAGGCTCGCGCATGATCATCACCGGCGATCCGACCCAGATCGACCTGCCGCCCGGCCAGAAATCGGGCCTGATCGAGGCGATCGACCTGTTGAAAGACATCCCGGAAATCGCCATCTGCCGATTCAATGCCGCCGATGTCGTGCGCCATGAACTGGTTGCCAAGATCGTGCGGGCCTATGAAGCCAAGGATTCCAGCAAGCCCTCGGGCGACACCAAGTCATGAGCGATGCCATTACCATCGAGATCGCTCAGGAGAGCGAGCTCTGGCAGGACCTCGATGCCATCGAGGCCCTGATCACGCGCGCCGTGGCCAGGGCCATCGATGTCGCGGCGCTTGCCCATGCACCGGGAGCCGAACTTTCGATCGTCCTGACCGACGATGCCTCCATCCGCGAAATCAACGCCGAATGGCGTGGCAAGGACAAGCCCACCAATGTTTTGTCCTTCCCGCAGGCGGTGGGAGAAGCCATCGCGACGGCGCCGATGCTGGGCGACATCATCTTTGCCCATGAGACGATCGCGCGGGAAGCCGAGGAAACTTCCGTGAGCTTTGCCGACCATCTCAGCCACCTCACCGTACATGGCCTCCTGCATCTGTTCGGCCATGACCATTTGAACGATGCCGAAGCCGAGGTGATGGAAGCGCTGGAAGTGCGCATTCTCGCCGAGCTCGGCATCGCCAATCCCTATGCCGACGCGCCCTTGTTGCGCGAAGCGAGCTAACATCCAGAGCCATGTCCGACAGCAACGATCGAAGTAGCAGCCAAGCCGGCACCACCCAGGACACCCAGCATGAGGGCCTGTTCGGGCGGATCAAGTCCGCGCTCGGGCTGAAATCGGCCCCCTCCATCCGCGAGGACCTGGCCGACGCGCTCGAGAATACACGCGCCGGCGAGGATTCCAGCTTCTCTCCGGAGGAGCGGGCCATGCTCAAGAACATCCTCGGCCTGCGCGGCAAGCGCGTCGATGACGTCATGGTGCCCCGGGCGGATATCGTGGCCGTGCCGCTCGACATTTCTCTGGGTGACCTGCTCAAGGTGTTCCAGACAGCGGGCCATTCGCGCCTGCCCGTCTACAACGAGACGCTGGACGATCCGCGCGGCATGGTGCACATCCGCGATTTCGTGGCCTGGCTGGCGTCGCGGGCCGCCATTGCCGCCCGTCGCAGCCGCAAGGTCCGCGAGAGCGAAACCGCCAGGGACGGCGAGGCCGTCAAGCCCTCGCCCAAGGAAGCGGCCCTCGCCCTGGGCAACATCACCCTGTCGACGCCGCTCAGTTCGGTGAAGTCCCTGACCCGAAACGTGCTGTTCGTCCCCCCTTCGATGCCGCCGATCGACCTGCTCGCCAAGATGCAGGCCACCCGCACCCAGCTCGCTTTGGTGATCGACGAATATGGCGGCACGGACGGTCTGGTCTCGATGGAGGACATCGTCGAAATCGTGCTCGGCGACATCGAGGACGAGCATGACGAGGATGACGGCGACATGATCGTCGCCTCCGGCGAAGGCATCTTCACTGCCGATGCCCGCGCCGATCTCGAAGACGTCGCAGCCGCCATCGGCCTGGAGATGCATGAGGACGAGATCGAGGCCGATGTCGATACGCTCGGAGGCTGGCTGGTGACACTGGCCGGCCGCGTACCGGTGCGCGGCGAGATCGTGCAGGGACCGGGCCAGCTCGAATTCGAGATCCTCGATGCCGATCCGCGCCGGGTGAAGCGGGTCCGCATCCACACAGCCGGCAGCGGCATCACCCGGCCGCGCGACGGGCGCAAGCGCGAGAAGAAGACGGTGTCCCCTGCCGATGAGGCGGCCGCAGCCGCCGATGGCGAGAGGACCCCGGCGAACGAAACCAGCGGCGACGGCGCCACGTGATCGCTGCACTTGCGTCCCGTCTGGCCGGGCTGAGGGGCTGGCGACGCATGGCCGTCGCCTTCCTGGCAGGTGCCCTCGCGGCGCTAGCCATGGCCCCGTTCAATGCCTTTCCGGTTCTGGCCGTCAGCTTTCCGGTGGCAATCTGGCTGCTGGACGGCGTCGCCTTCCCTGCGCCGGAGAATCCGTCCCCCCGTTTCTGGCGCAGCATCGGCTCGGCGGCTCGGCTCGGCTGGTGCTACGGCTTCGGCTATTTCCTGGCCGGGCTGTGGTGGATCGGCAATGCCTTCCTCGTCGATGCCGACCAATTCGCCTGGTTGCTGCCCTTCGCAGTGGTGCTCCTGCCTGCCGGCCTTGCTTTCTTCCACGCCGCCGGGTTTGCGCTGGCTCGGCTGCTATGGTCACGGGGAATTGCCCGCATCCTCGCCTTTGCCGTCGCCATGGCTGCTGTCGAATGGCTGCGCGGCCATATCCTGACCGGCTTTCCCTGGAACCTGTTCGGCTATGCGCTCGCCGAGGAACTTCATCTGGCGCAGAGCCTGTCCCTGATCGGGGCCTATGGGCTCACTCTCGTCGCACTCGTCCTGTTCTCCACGCCTGTCGCCTTGGTGCGGCGAGGCGGCTGGCGCTGGCCGGCCCTGTCCGTCGCTGTCCTGGTCGCGATGGCGGCCTTCGGCGTATGGCGCCTCGGCCAACATCCCACCAGCTTCGTCGACGGGGTGCAACTGCGCATCATGCAGCCCGACCTGCCGCAGGATGCCAAGTTCAATCCGGCCCTGCGCAACGAAGTGCTGACGCGCTATCTCGCGCTGTCGCGCCAGCCGGCCGCCGACGGCAGCGACGGCCTTGCCAAAACAACCCATCTGATCTGGCCGGAATCGGCCTTTCCCTTCCTGGTGGCGCAGGATCCCGAGGCCCTCAAGGTGCTCGGCGACCTGGTGGCGCCCAAGGCCGTGCTGCTGACGGGTGCCGGCCGGGCAGAGGAAAATCTCGACGACGGCAGCTGGCGCTTCTTCAATTCCCTGCACGTCATCGACGCCACCGGCACCATTATCGGCAATTATGACAAGGTGCACCTCGTCCCCTTCGGCGAATATCTGCCCTATCAATCCGTGCTCGAATCCCTCGGCTTCGAGCAATTGACCAAGCAGCGTGGCGGCTTTTCGACCGGCCCCGGCCTGCGCACGCTCGACATTCCCAACGCGCCGCCCGCCGGCATCCTGATCTGCTACGAAGCGATCTTTCCGGGCGAGGTGATCGATCCGGCCAACCGTCCGGGCTGGCTGCTCAACGTCACCAACGACGCCTGGTTCGGCATCACCCCGGGGCCCTACCAGCATTTCACCGAGGTAAGGGCGCGCGCGATCGAGGAAGGCCTGCCCGTGGTCCGCGCCGGCAACAACGGCATTTCGGCCGTAATCGACCCGGTGGGGCGCATCGTCGCCAGCCTGCCGCTCGGCACCAGCGGCGTGCTCGATTCGCGCCTTCCCACCACCTTGCCACCACCGCTATTTGCCACGGCTGGCACCGGCATTATTGCCGGATTGTTTCTGATTGCCTTAATCGGCGCCGGCCTTGGTTGTCGAAACCATCGCCGACAGCTGCGATAACACATATTTGTTACAACCGCGCCAAGCGGAAAGCGCGAGACTGACTGGATTTTCCCGCATAAGGAGGTATAGTCACCCTGCTGGTTGCAGGATGCATTTGAACTACTTCAGATTGCGCTGCCGTAATTGTATCTCTGGCATGCCGTGCTTCCGCCACGTTGCGGCCGCAATTCATTTTCAAATTCGTCGCTGTATTTTCAAATATTTGCTAGTGACCTGGAGTTAATATTATGATCAAGAAAGTACCCAATCCCATTGATCAGCACGTTGGCAGCCGCGTCCGTATCCGGCGTGTCCTGGTAGGCATGAGCCAGGAGAAGCTCGGCGAGGCACTTGGCCTTACTTTTCAGCAGGTGCAGAAATATGAAAAGGGCACCAATCGCATTGGTGCGAGCCGGCTGCAGCAGATCGCCTCGATCCTGGGCGTCACCATTTCCTTCTTCTTCGAGGGCCTGCCGCCCGAAACCGGCGCCGTGCACACGGCTGAACATGCCGACGAGAGCGATACCTCGCACGTCATCGAATTCCTGTCGACCACCGAGGGCCTGCAGCTGAACAAGGCCTTTGCCCGCATCAAGGATCCGAAGGTGCGCCGCCGGGTCGTCGATCTCGTCTCCACGCTCAGCCAGGAACACGCAGCCTGAGCGACGGAACGGGCCAATAAAGCGCCCCTGTGACTTCGACGTGCCTTTGTCGGGCTTGGCGATGCCGCCAAGCCCGGAAGTGTGATGGAAAATCGCGCCGCGTTCCTTTAAACGAACAAAACGTACGATTTGCCGCTTGACGACGAAGCTTCCCCTCGCCAAAACGGGACAATACCGAGTTCCATTTTGGCGTGGAGAAACATTCGTGTCCCGTTCCGACTATTTGTTTACCAGCGAGTCGGTCGCTGAAGGCCACCCCGACAAGGTCTGCGATCGCATCTCCGACGAAATCGTCGACCTGTTCTATCGCGAGGCCGCCAAGACCGGAATGGACCCCTCCCAGGTGCGCGTCGCCTGCGAAACCCTCGCCACCACCAACCGCCTGGTGATCGCCGGCGAATATCGTGGTCCCGAGACCGTCACCAAGGGCAAGATCAAGAGTGCCGCCCGCCGCGCCGTCAAGGCGATCGGCTATGAGCAGGACGGCTTCCATTGGAAGAAGGCCAAGATCGAGGTCCTGCTGCACGGCCAGTCCCCCGACATCGCCCAGGGCGTCGATATTTCCGGCAACAAAGACGAAGGCGCAGGCGACCAGGGCATCATGTTCGGCTATGCCTGCCGCGAGACGCCGGAGCTGATGCCGGCTCCGATCTATTACGCCCACAAGATCCTCGAGGACATCACCAAGGCCCGCAAATCGGGCGAACTTGGCATGCTCGGCCCCGACGCCAAGAGCCAGGTCACGGTGAAGTATGAGAACGGCAAGCCGGTCGGCGTGACGCAGATCGTGCTCTCCACCCAGCATCTCGACGAGAAGCTCACCTCCGGCGACATCAAGAAGCTGGTCGAGCCCCATATCCTCAAGACTCTGCCGGAAGGCTGGGTCACCAAGGACACGGTCTGGCACGTCAATCCCACCGGCAAGTTCGTGGTCGGCGGCCCGGACGGCGATTGCGGCCTGACCGGCCGCAAGATCATCGTCGACACCTATGGCGGCGCGGCCCCCCATGGCGGCGGCGCCTTCTCCGGCAAGGACCCGACCAAGGTCGACCGCTCGGCTGCCTATGCGGCGCGCTACCTCGCCAAGAACGTGGTGGCGGCCAAGCTGGCCGATCGCTGCACCATCCAGCTCGCCTACGCCATCGGCGTTTCCGAGCCGCTGGCGATCTATGTCGACCTGCACGGCACCGGCAACGTCTCCGAGGAGAAGGTCGAGAAGGCCCTGCGTGACGTGATGAGCCTGACGCCCCGCGGCATCCGCGAGCATCTCAACCTCAACAAGCCGATCTACGCCCGCACCTCCGCCTATGGCCATTTCGGCCGCAAGTCGGCCCGCGACGGCGGTTTCTCCTGGGAGAAGACCGATCTCGCCGACGCGATCAAGAAGGCCGTGCGCGCCTGATCTGCCGCCAGCCGTCAACGCAAAGCCTTTCCCGCCCGCCGGGAGAGGCTTTTTTCATAGCATTTTGCGATTTGACGGCATCATCCGGAATCGCAATGACGCTTCCGACCAAAATGTTGGAGTAGATTGCGTCCAAACGCGCTTTCCTCTGGTGGATGTGGGCCGTGACTGAAGACGACAAGGACAAATTCGGCGAGGGCACGGATACCCCGCCTCGCGGCCACGGCGCCTTCTTCGGCCGCCGCAAGGGCAAGACCCTGCGGCCGGGGCATGCCGACCTGATGTCCGCTTCGCTGCCGCAATTGCGTCTCGACCTGACCGCGCCGCCTCCCGCCGATCTTGCTGGCCTCTTCCCGGAGCCTGTCGGCGAGGTCTGGCTCGAAATCGGCTTTGGCGGCGGCGAGCACCTCACCCAGCGCGCTGGCGAGAATCCGCAAGTCGGCTTCATCGGCTGCGAGGCCTATGTCAACGGCACCGCCAAGATGCTGGCGCAGATCGAGCAGAACAGGCTCGCCAATATCCGCCTGTGGGACGACGACGCCAAGGCGGTGGTGGACTGGCTGCCGGCCGGCTCGATCGCACGCATCTATCTGCTCTATCCCGACCCCTGGCCCAAGCGGCGTCACCGCAAGCGCCGCTTCCTGGGCGAGGGGATGCTGACGCGCCTGGCTCGTATTCTCAAGCCGGGCGGAGAGCTGCGCTTTGCCACCGACATCGACGACTATGCCGCCTATGCCCTGGCGCGCGTGGCGCGCTCGTCCGAGTTCGAATGGACGGCCGAGCGCCAGGCCGACTGGCTGACGCCGTGGGAGGGCTGGCGCTCCACCCGCTACGAAGCCAAGGCGTTGAGGGAAGGTCGGCGCGGCGCCTATTTCACTTTCAGCAGGATCTAGGTTCTCCTGGGATCGTGCAGGCGGACTGCCTATCGCGCTGTGAGGCGGGCCAGCACGCCTTCCAGGGCGGCATCCGCCGCAGCCTCGCCTCCGCCCTTGAGGGGCCCGTCAAGCTGCCCCGCCAGCAGGAGATGGGCATAGCCGTGCACGACCGACCAAGTCTGCAGCAAGACGTCGAGCTGGTCACGCTCGAGCGGGCCGTCGCCGGCCTTGGTCACCAGGCGAATGGCGGTCTCGAGCTCGGCGAAGGCCTCCTGCCCGGCAGCCCTCAGGGCCGGGTCCGCAATATTGAGGCGATGCCGGTTGAAGGTGAGCCGGAATCTCTCCGGATATTGGCGGGCGAAGGTGACGTAGCCGCGCCCGATCGCCCGCAATCGGGCCTCCGGCTCGTCGATGCCGGCGCGAGCCCGACGCATGAAGAGCGTGAGCGTCTCGAATCCCAGCGCCGCCACCGCGGTCAGGAGGCCGGCTACGTCGCCGAAATGATGCGCGGGCGCGGCGTGGGAGACTCCCGCGCGGCGGGCACACTCGCGAAGCGTGAAACCCTCGACACCGCGTTCGGCTAGGACGAGTTCAGCGGCCGCGAGCAGCGCGGCCCGCAGGTCACCGTGATGATAGCCGGCCTTATGCGCCGTCGATCCCTGTTGCTCCACTTCCTACCCGCTCCATACCACCGGCGCCACCGCGCCATTGCTCGGCGCGAGCGCCACTATCCATCACGATCTTGACAATGTCAAAATAGCTGCCATCCTTATCTTGACACTGTCAAGTTGAGGATACCGAGATGGCTCTCGACCAGGCGTTCACGCTCGACCAGATCTTCTCCGGTGCCGGAATGCTCGCTCTCTGCGGCTGGATCGCGCTTGCCCTGTCTCCACTGCGTCCGGCCCTTGCCCAGCTGATCGCCGCCAGATTCGTTCCGATCGCGCTCGGCCTTGCCTATGCCGCCCTGCTCTTTCGCTTCTGGGGTGAGGCTGCCGGCGGCTTCGGCTCTCTCGGCGACGTCGGCGCGTTGTTCAGCCATCGCGGCCTGCTCCTGGCCGGCTGGCTGCATTACCTCGCCTTCGACCTGCTGGTCGGAGCCTGGGAGGTGCGCGAGGCGAGACGGTCCGGATTGCCGCATCTGGCCGTCCTGCCCTGTCTCGCGCTCACCTTCCTGTTCGGCCCCATCGGCTTCCTGACGTTCCTGGCCCTGCGCAGCGTCTGGCTGCGGGGCCTCTCGCGCCGTCAAGGAGAACCCGCATGACGACGAACACGCCCAGCCTTCGCCTTGCCTGCCGCCCGCATGCGTTTGCCTGGCGAGTGGTGGATGAGTTGCTGCGACGCGAGCGCCTGCTGGCACAAGGCGGCTTCATCATCCTGGCGCTGATGGTCCCGACCCTCATGGCCCTGGCGACCGACGGCAGGACGCTCAATGGCATCTCGGTCTGGGTGAAGCCGCTGAAGTTCCAGCTCTCGGTCGGCCTCTATCTCCTGACGCTGGCCTGGTTCATCGGCGCCTTGCCCGACGAGACGCGCCGCGGGCGGGCAATCAGGATCCTCGTCACCCTCGGCCTTGCCGCGAGCACCTTCGAGATCGGCTACATCAGCCTCCAGGCCGCCAGGGGTCTTGCTTCGCATTACAACGTGGCCGATCCCTTCCATCGGCTGATGTACACATTGATGGGCATCGGCGCGATGACGCTCACGGCCCTGAGCCCTGCCTTGGCGGTCTTGCTGCTGCGACACCGCCCCCAGGCCTGGTCGACCGCCTTCTGGCTCTCGGTCCTGCTCGGTCTGACGCTTACTTTCGTGCTGGGCGCAGGCTCGGGCAGCGTCCTTTCCGCCGGCAATGGCCACTGGATCGGCGGCATTCGCAGCGATGCAGCGGGCGTGCCTATCTTCGGCTGGTCACGCACGGGCGGTGACCTCAGGGTGGCCCATTTCCTGGGCCTGCACGTCCTGCAGATCCTGCCCGTGCTGGGCCTGGTTGCGGAACGTTGGGCGAGCGGCCGCACGGCCATCTTCATCGTCAGCGCAGTTGCGCTCGCCTATGGTGCGGCCACCCTCTTCGTCTTCATCCAGGCCTTGCGCGGCATTCCCTTCATACCCGCGTGAGGACGGGCGACCGGTTCACTTCTTGCGGCCGAACCAGCCCTTCTTTTCCGGCTCTGCCGGGGTTTCCTCGCCTTCCGGCTTGGGCGAGATCGCCTGCCCGAATTTTTCGAAGAAATCGCCGGCCAGCTTCTTGGCCGTACCGTCGATCAGGCGCGCCCCGAGTTGGGCGATCTTGCCGCCGACATCGGCCTTGGCGTCGTAGTGGAGGATGGTGGCATCCTCGCCATCAGCCTCGAGGCGCACCGTCGCTCCGCCCTTGGCAAAGCCGGCGACACCACCCTGCCCCTCGCCGGAAATCGTGTAGCCATTGGGCGGATCGAGGTCCGACAGCGTGACCTTGCCGTTGAAGGAGGCCTTGACCGGACCGATCTTCAGCACGGCCTTGGCGGTCATCTCCGTCGGCGAAACCAGCTCGATCGACTCGCAGCCCGGAATGCATTGCTTGAGGATTTCGGGATTGTTCAGGCCTTCCCAGACCTTCTCGCGCGAAGCCTCGATGCGCTGCGAACCGCTCATATCCATGGAACTGCTCCTCCCGGGCCATATGCCCTTTCGCTTCATAGATCATGACCGGCCGCAGGGGAGCAAGACAAGGATGTAAATTTGATGCCGTCCACTGCCGCTAGGCCCTGCCCGTAATCCAGCCGTAACCCTTGCTTCCTATCGAGGGAGGAAACAGGAGCCGTTCGAATCATGAGCTGGAACACATCGCCTTGCAGACGAGGGGCCTTCGCGCTCTGTTTCCTCGGCCTTTTCCCCCTAAGCGGGCCAGCCCTCGCCCAGACAGCTGCGATCGCCAGCGGTGGCGAGACCGTAACCGTCGCCGGCATCGATAACATCCTGATCCGGCATCCCCATGCCAAAGGCAGCCTCATCCTGCTCACCGGCGGTGACGGCAGGCTCGATGTCGGCCCCAACGGCCAGTTTCGCAGCGGTGCCGACAATGTCCTCATCCGCAACCGCGATGCTTTTGCCGCCAAGGGCTATAACGTCCTGCTGGTCGACAAGGACACCCGCCTCGCCACCGCAGTCGATACCATGGCGGGCCTGAAGCGGCCCGTCACTGTTGTGGCTACCTCCGCCGGCACGCCGCGAGCGGCCAAGGGCCTCCTGAAGGGCGCCAGGCCCGACCGGCTGGTGCTGACCTCCGCTTTCCTCAGTCCGGCCTCAGGGCCGTCCCGGAGCGTCATGGCGATGCTCGGTTCCCCCAGGCTGCTGCCGCCCACGCTCGTCGTGCATCATCGCCAGGATGACTGCCGCTTCACCAGGCCGGCCGGCGTCGCGCCCTTCCAGGCCTGGGCCGGAGAGCGGGTCACGGTGAAATGGCTGGAGGGCGGCCTGCAAGCCGGCAATCCCTGCCGGTCCCGCGCGCATCACGGCTTCAACGGCCAGGATGCAGAACTGGTCTCGCTCGTCGCCTCATTCGCCGGGCAATAACGCCTTCGGGGCATCACTCGCCAAAGCCGAAGGCGCCTTCGGGATCCATGGCCTGGTGCAGCCGTCCCGCTGCGAGGCGGGCGAGCAGCAGGGTGAGGACCTTGCGCGTCGGCGCGGCAAGGCGCTGCTCGGGGGCCTCAGTCAGCAGCGTGCCGCCATAGGCGTCGGCCACGATGTGGCCGGCTGCCTCGGGAAGCAGGGCCAGCGGAAAATCCGGGCCGACGGCGAAGAACAGCCGGTCGCAATAGGCGAGATACTCCGGCCATTTCTGATCGACCTGGAAATCCGTCACCGAGGACTTGATTTCCACGATCCAGATCTCGCCCTTGCGCCCGACCGCCAGGAGATCGGCACGGCGGCCATTGGGCAGCGTCACCTCCGGCACCGGCGTCAGGCCGTATTGGCGCAGCAGCCGGCTGGCGCCGCGCTGGATCGTCAGGGCCATCGCGGACTGGCGGCCATCAATGGGCAGGACCGGCAAACCGCTCGTCATCGTCCCGCCTTCTCCCGCCGCCTTTCCACCGAGGAGGCGATCCGCATGGATTCGCGATATTTGGCCACGGTGCGCCGGGCGATGTCGATGCCGTCCTTGCGCAGCAGCGCGACGATGGTGTCATCGGACAGGATGGCATCGGGTGCTTCGGCGTCGATCATCTGGCGGATGCGGTGGCGCACGGCCTCGGCCGAATGCGCCTCGCCCCCTTCCGCGTTCGAGATCGAGGCGGTGAAGAAATATTTCAGCTCGAACAGCCCGCGGGCCGAGGCGATGAACTTGTTGGCTGTAACACGCGACACCGTGGATTCATGCATGCCGATGGCATCGGCCACGGTCTTGAGATTGAGCGGACGTAGATATTGCACGCCGAGGGCAAAGAAGGCGTCCTGCTGGCGCACGATCTCGGTAGCGACCTTGAGGATGGTGCGCGCGCGTTGCTCCAGACTGCGGGTCAGCCAGTTCGCCGTCTGCAGCGCCTCGGTCAGGAAGGTCTTGTCTGCCTCGCTGCGGGCCGTGCGCGCCACCCGGGCATAGTAGTTCTGATTGACCAGCACGCGCGGCAAGGTGTCGGGGTTGAGCTCCACCATCCAGGTCCCGTCAGGCGCCGCGCGCAACAGCACGTCCGGCACCACCGGCTGAACCGGCGTGGAGCCGAAGGCCAGGCCCGGCTTGGGCGTAAGGCCGCGCAATTCGGCGATCATCTCCGCCACATCCTCATCGTCGACTCCGCACAGGCGCCGCAGGGCCGGGATGTTGCGCTTGGCCACCAGTTCCAGATTGTCGAGCAGCGTCGCCATCGCCGGGTCGAGCCGGTTGCGCTCCTTGAGCTGGAGCGCCAGGCACTCCTTCAGCGAACGGGCGCCGATGCCGCTCGGTTCGAAGCCCTGCACGATGGCGAGCACGGCCTCCACCTCCTGGAGCGGCGCCCCCAGGCGTTCGGCGAGTTCCGCGAGATCGCCGACGAGATAGCCGCTCTCGTCGATCATATCGATGATGAAGCGGCCGATCAGCCTGCGCCCGGGATCCCGGGTCGCCAGATCAAGCTGCATCTCCAGATGATCGGCAAGCGAGAGATCGGCCGCGGCCATGCCCTCGTAATTGACGTCCTCGTCGCCGCCATGCCCACCCGCGCCGACATTCGACCAGGACGAGACATAGGGATCGCTGCCGGCCAGCTGCTCGATCGCGGCGGGCGCCTCCTGCCTGTCGGCTGGCCGTTCATCGGGAAAGACATTGTCGAGATCGGTGCCGAGCCCCTGCTCCATCGCTTCGCGGGAGGGCGCCATATCGTCTCTCAGCCAATCCCCCTCGGCCGGATCGACAGGCACCGCGGCGAGCGTCTCAGGCTCACGCGACACCTCGCCCTCGGCGCGATCCAGAACCGGATTGCGTTCCAGCTCCGCCTCGACATAGGCGGTGAGATCGAGGTTGGATAGTTGCAGAAGCTTGATCGCCTGCATCAGCTGCGGCGTCATCACCAGCGACTGGGTCTGGCGGAACTCAAGCCTTTGCGACAACGCCATGAACGCGCACGATCCTGATTATTGGTCTTGTTGCGGGCA
This sequence comes from Labrys sp. 22185, assembly GCF_052045555.1. Taxonomy (NCBI): domain Bacteria; kingdom Pseudomonadati; phylum Pseudomonadota; class Alphaproteobacteria; order Hyphomicrobiales; family Xanthobacteraceae; genus Labrys; species Labrys sp. 22185. The sequence continues at coordinate 81,366 of NZ_JBQEPH010000009.1, forward strand.
GCATCCTGCATGGACCGCGGCCAGAAGCAAGTTTCACGCCAGATTTTTCGATGCGCAAGCTTGCAAAAACGGAAAGCCTTAAGCCTAAGCCGCGACGAAAGGCGTGGAAGGCGCGCTATGATGCCTTACCCCGGCCGAGAAATCGGCTAGGTAAAGGGAGAATGTGAAGAAGGGAAACTCCGATGGAAGGCGTCATCGTCGTCGATCACCCGCTGGTGCAGCACAAGCTCACTTTGATGCGCGACAAGAATCGCTCGACCAAGGGGTTCCGGCAGTTGCTCAACGAGATCGGCCGCCTGCTCTGCTACGAGGTCACCCGCGATCTGCCGCTGGAAATGGTCGAGATCGAGACGCCCCTGACCAAGATGCAGGCGCCGCGCGTGGCCGGCAAAAAGCTGGTGCTGGCCCCGATCCTGCGCGCCGGCGAGGGCTTCCTCGAAGGCATGCTCGACCTCGTGCCCTCGGCTCGTGTCGCTCATATCGGGCTTTATCGTGATCCCGAAACACTGAAGGCCGTTGAGTACTACTTCAAGGCGCCGCCCGATGTGGCGGAGCGCCTGGTGATCGTACTCGACCCGATGCTGGCCACGGCCAATTCCGCCGTCGCCGCCATCGAGCGGCTGAAGGCGCGCGACGTCAAGGATATCCGCTTCGTCTGCCTGCTCGCTGCGCCCGAAGGCATCAAGCATCTGCGCGAGGCCCATCCCGACGTGACGATCTGGACGGCGGCGATCGACAGCCACCTCAACGACCACGGCTATATCGTGCCGGGCCTGGGCGATGCCGGTGACCGCATCTACGGAACCAAGTGAGGCGGGCCGCTTCCTTGATCAGCCCTTAATTGGTTGCCATCCTCGCCGAGTTCACATTGTTTCCGCGGCGGCCTCATGCGCATTCTTCTGATCGAGGACGACCCGATGATCGGAAAGGCGCTGCTGCAGGCGCTTGGCGATGCCGGCATGGCGGTGGACTGGGTTCGCGACGGCCCGGACGGTGAAGCGGCCTTGCGGCAACACGGCTATTCCGTCGTGCTCCTCGACAACGGCCTGCCCGGCAAGACCGGCTTTGAACTGCTGCGCGATCTGAGGCGGGGCGGCGACACCACGCCGGTCCTGATCATCACCGCCCGGGACGACCTCGACCATCGCGTCGACGGCCTCGATCTCGGCGCCGACGACTACATCGTCAAGCCCTTCGAGATGCGCGAGTTGCAGGCCCGGATCCGGGCCGTGCTGCGTCGCCGCCATGGCGGCCAGGCCGTCTCGACGCTGGTCCATGGCGACCTCGAGCTCGATCTCGAAAGCCACCGCGTCACCTATCGCGGCCAAAGCCATGTGCTGACCGCACGGGTGTTTTCGCTGCTGCTGGTCCTGATGGAACGACCCGGCGCGATCGTCTCGCGCAGCCAGCTGGAAGAACGCCTCTATGGCTGGGGCGAGGAGGTCGAAAGCAACGCCGTCGAGGTGCTGATCCACGCCATCCGCAAGAAATTCGGCAAGGACATCATCCGCAATTCGCGTGGAGCCGGCTGGATGGTCGCAAAGGACGCTCCCTGATGTCGCTGCGCTGGTCGAGCCTGATCGCCATCGCCGCCGTGCTGCTGGTGGTCGGCATCGGCGCGGCCCTCGCCTCCTACTTCGCGGTGCGGCGCGAGGCCCATCGCTTCCTCGACAAGCAGCTGCAGCAGGTCGCCGTCTACGCCCTCGATGCCCGCAGCCTGCGCCCCGCCATCAAAAGCACGCGCAATCGCGAGGACGATCTTCTCGTTCAGGTCTGGGACAGCGCCGACGCGCCGATGCGCTCGACCAATCCCGCCATCGCCATTCCACGCAGCAGCGGTACCGGCTTCTCGAACGAGACCGTCGCCCGGCACGACTGGCGGGTCTACACCCTGGTCGAGGGTGAACGCACCGTCCAGATCGCCCAGCAGATCGAAGCGCGCACGGAGCTGGCCGAGCATGCCGCCCTCGGCGCCGTGCTGCCGATCATCATCCTCATCCCGGTTGCCTGGCTTTTCCTTGGCCTGGTCATCTATCTGGTGATGAAGCCGCTTGGGCGTATCGCCGCCACCCTGTCCGCGCGATCAGCCGTCGACACCACGCCCATTCCCGTAGCAGGGGTGCCATCCGAGGTCCTGCCACTCGTCGCTGCGATGAATCATCTGTTGTCCCGCTTGCAGCAGACGCTGGAACGCCAGCGCCGCTTCATCTCCGATGCCGCACATGAGATGCGCACCCCGCTCGCCGCGCTCACCCTGCAGATCGGCAATCTCAGGCCCCTTTCCCGCGGTGCAGCACTGCATGCAAGGCTCGATGACCTGGAGGCAGGTGCCAGGCGTGCCACCCACCTCACCAACCAGATGCTCCAGCTCGCCCGCCTGGAAGCCGGCACCGGTGGCCAGGAACATACGCCCCAGGACCTCGGCGTACTGGCGCAGGCTTGCGTTGCCGAACTCGAACCGATCGCCGAGGCCCGCGGACTGCGTCTGAGCATGCAGCGGCGCAGCGCGGTTCCGCTTGTCGGCGACGCCAGGGAATTGCGGACGCTGCTCACCAATCTGATCGAAAACGCGCTGCACTACACCCCCTCCGGAGGCGAGATCACGATCGAGACCCTTGAGGAAGGTAGGCACGGCATCCGCATCACGGATAGCGGTCCGGGGCTCGATCCCGACCTGCTCGAACGTGTCTTCGAACGCTTCTTCCGGGCCGCACCGCAGCATGTCGAGGGGACCGGATTGGGGCTGGCGATCGCCAGGTCCATCGCCGACGGCCACGACATCGCCCTCACCCTGGCCAATCGGGCGGATCGCAGCGGACTGGTAGCCGAACTCCTGGTTTCGGCTCGCTTGAACGGCGAAGTCGCGAATGCCCCGGCAGGATCCTGAAAAATGCCGTGGCCGGGCTGGCCGCGCGCCATTTTCATGGCCACATAGTCGCTATATCCGGTTGGGCGATTGGAGCGGTCATGAGCGCAGACTGGCTTGATACCATCGGCGTTGCGGTCGAGCGACGCGACATTGCCGCCGGCCTTACCCATGTGCCCGCCTCGCCCTTCCACCGGCTTGGTGTTCATGTCGGCAGGCCTGTCAACGCCTCCTGCCGCTGTGACGGCCGACGCTACATCCGCATCCAGTCCGATGGCGACATCGACATCGTTCCGGCCGGGTTGGATGGCGAATGGGAGGACGACGCCGATTGCACCATCCTGCGCCTATGGGTAAGCCCGGCCCTTCTGCGCAAGGCCGCCGAAGATCTAGAGATCGACCCCGACCGCGTCAGGCTGATCCCGCGTTTCCAATGCCGCGACGCCAGGATCGAATATATCGCCAAAGCCCTGGCCGAGCCGGCGGGACGGACTCCGACCGACCGCCTGGTTGCCGAAGGCCTCGGTTCGGCCCTGGCTGTGCGCCTCGTCGACGGACATGCGAGGCTGGCCGCCATTTCGGCAAGGCAGACCCTTTCGGCAAGACAGCGCGACGATCTGGTCGAATTCATCGAAAGCCATCTCGATCACGATCTTTCCCTTGCAGTGCTGGCACGGATTGCCGGCATCAGCGTGCCGCATCTCAAGGTCCTGTTCCGGCGCTCGTTCGACCTGCCGGTGCACCAATATGTCATCCGGCGCCGGGTGGAACATGCCAGGCGCCTGCTCGCGAACGGCGACCTGCCGATCAGTCAGGTTGCCTTGAGCGCGGGCTTTGCGCACCAAAGCCATCTCGCCCATGCCATGAAGCGCATCCTGGGCATGACGCCGGCCGGTCTCGCCCGCCTGAGGCGGGAACAGGCCGCCTGACGCCAAAGCTCCCGTTTTTTTCATCTCTTTCTGCTTTGCGCCATCCTTTTGCGTGCGACGATGCCGGCCGGAACGTCTTCAATCGCGCCTCGACAGCAAGCGAGGACAGACACGATGTTCGTCATTCTGGGCGCCAACGGCAAAGTCGGCCGCCATTCGATCCAAACGCTCCGCCAGCTCGGCGCACCTGTGAGGGCCATCATCCGCAACGCGGACCATGCAGCGGCCTTGCAAGTCCTTGGCTGTGACATTGCCATGGCCGACATTCATGACGGCCAGGCTCTGCGCCCCGCCCTGCGGGACGCACAGGCGGTTCAGGTCATCTGCCCCATCAGCCCGCGCAGCGACGACGCCGGCGCGCAAATGCGCAGCTCGATCGAGGCGATCGTCACCGCCTTGGCCGAAACCCGACCAGCTTCCGTGCTGGCAATTTCGGACTATGGCGCCCACCATGCCAGCGAGACCGGCATCGCCCTGACCTTTCACCATCTGGAGGAGGCCCTTCGCGGCCTTGGCCTGCCCCTGACGGTGCTGAGGTCGGCCGAGCACATGCAGAACTGGGCCCGGCTGTTGCCGCGCGCGGTCGAAACCGGTGTCCTGCCCAGCCTGCATCATCCCGTGACCAAGCTGTTTCCCACGGTTTCGGCTGCCGACGTCGGAGAAATTGCCGCCCAGTTGCTGACGACCGGCTCCGGCGCCGGGTTTCGCGTCTTTCACGCGGAAGGCCCGGAACGCTACAGCACGGCGGATGTCGCCTCGGCCCTGGCCAGCCTCACCGGCCGGGAGATCGCGGCACGGGAGCTGCCGCGCGCCCAGTGGCTTCCCGCCTTGGTTCAGGGCGGCCTGAGCGCGAGCTATGCCGAGCTCGTCGCCGAGATGTACGACGCCCACAATGCCGGACGCATCGAGGTGGAGGAGGTCACCGGGAATATCCGGCGTGGCGAAACCGGCCTGCGCCAAGCCCTGGCGGCCATGCTCGGCAGCCCCCTCTAAGTCTGCCCTAATTCTGCTGGGCTAGAACGCGCCGACGATAGGTGGTCGGAGGCGAAGGTTGAGTAGCGGTTCAGCGTACAAATTCCCCACCGGGCGCAGCGCAGGAACTGCCGCCTGGTTGAGGGGCGTTCTCCTGGCGGCGGGCCTGGGCTGCGCCGCCGTCCTGGCCGCCGGCGCAACCTATCTGGGCCTGCAATATCTCGGTGGCAATTTCCACACCGTGGTTGCCGGCGAACTCTATCGCTCCGGCCAACCCACGCCCGGGCGGCTCAGGCACTATGTCCATGAGGCGGGTATCCGCACGGTGATCAATCTGCGCGGTAGGAACACCGGCGCCGCCTGGTACGACGCCGAGATCGCCGAAGCGGCCCGGCTCGGCGTCACCCATGTCGATTTCGCCATGTCCGCGTCACGTGAACTGAGCGGCCTGCAGGCGGACGCCCTGGTACAATTGTTGCGCAATGCGGAAAAACCCATCCTGATCCATTGCGAAGGCGGCGCGGACCGCAGTGGCCTTGCCGCCGCGCTCTATCTGGCGGCGATCAGCAAGACGAGCGAAGCGCAGGCGGAAAGCCAGATGTCCTTGCGCTTCGGCCATTTCTCGCTGCCCTTCCTGCGCAGTTACGCCATGGACGACACGTTCGAGAACCTCGAGGCGAGCCTCGGCTACACCAAGAGCTGAGCCGCCCAGGGCGAGACCGGCTACGCCCATTCGCCCTTGCGCATCAGCGGCTCGGCCTTGCCATCGGCGCCGATACCGTCGATGTCGATCTCGCCCGAGCCGATCATCCAGTCGATATGGATCAGGCTGTTGTTGGCGCCGCGCGTCGCCAGTTCTTCCGGGCTCAGCGAGCCGCCATTGACGAAGCACTGGCTGTAGGACTGGCCGAGCGCGATGTGGCTGGCGGCATTTTCGTCGAACAGCGTGTTGTAGAACAGCAGGCCGCTCTGGGAAATCGGCGAGGAGAACGGCACCAGCGCGACTTCGCCGAGATGCCGGGCCCCCGCATCGGTATCCAGCACCTTGGCGAGCACGTCCTTGCCGGTAGCGGCATCGGCCTCGACGATACGTCCCTCCTCGAAGCGCACGGCGATCTTGTCGATCAGCGTGCCCTGATAGGACAAGGGCTTGGTGGCGGAGACATAGCCGCTCACCCGGTCGCGATGCGGCGTGGTGAAGACTTCCTCGGTCGGGATGTTGGGATTGCAGGTGATGCCGTTCTTGGCCTTGGACGAGCCGCCGAGCCATTCATGCCCGTCGGCGAGGCCGATGGTGAGATCGGTGCCCGGGCCGGTGTAATGCAGCGCGGCATAGCGCTTGTCGTTGAGGTAGGCGGCACGGGCATGCAGGTTGCGGTTATGCTCGGCCCAGGCCGCGACCGGATCGTTCGAATCGATGCGCGAAGCAGCGAAGATGGCATCCCACAACTTGGCGACGGCAACCTCCTCCGCCTCATTGGGGAACACGGCCTTTGCCCAGGCGGCGGAGGCGTAGGACACGATGTTCCAGTTGATGTCGAAGCCGACGATGCGCTTCTGCGCCGGCTTGTAGGCGGCCGAGCGCGCCTGGTTGGCCCGCGCGATCCTGGCCGGGTCCTGGCCAGCCAGCAGCGAGGGATCCTCGCCGGCGATGGCGAGGCGGGCGGCACCGCGATCAAAGGCCGCGGCCATGCCGTCGAACAGCCAGCCCGGAGCAGTGTCGAAGGCCGCATCCGGCGCGAAGCGATAGCGCGCCAGCGTCGATTCCTCGTCCGAAAACAGCGTGGTGACCAGGCTGGCTCCGGCCTTGTAGGCATGCTCGGTGATCCGGCGCACCAGCGGCAAGGCCTCGATCGAGGCCGTCATCACCAATTCCTGGCCGGGCGCAAGGCCGAGGCCGACCTTCACGGCCGTCTCGGCGAGCTTGTCGAGACGTTTGGAATGGCTCTCGGAGGAAATGGACATGGCAAACCTCAAAAGGGAACAATCGAGCGCGCAGACCAGCAACGATGCCCTGCGCCGTCAAGCCCTTTGTCGGCACAACAGCCGAGAGAGGGAGATTAGGCCAGTTCAGGACGGTCTGGAACTTGACAGGCCCGGCTTTCGCGCGGCATTTGCGGCGGGATTATGTGAGGAGACGCCATGGAAATCGCCCGCCTGCAGACCGTGATCGACGCCGCCTGGGAAGACCGGGCCCAGTGCAATTTCGAGACCAAGGGCGAGATCCGGGCAGCCGTCAACCATACGCTCGGCCTGCTCGACGAAGGCAAGCTGCGCGTCGCCGAAAAGGTACCCGGCGCGACCGGTCGTGAATCCTGGCACACCCATCAATGGCTGAAGAAGGCGGTGCTGCTGTCCTTCCGCCTCAATGACATGACCACGATTGCCGGCGGCCCGGGCGGCACCCTGTGGTGGGACAAGGTTCCCTCCAAGTTCGAGGGCTGGAGCACGACGGAATTCCGCCTGGCCGGCTTCCGCGCCGTTCCGAATTGCGTGGTGCGCCACTCGGCCTATATCGCGCCCGGCGTGGTGCTGATGCCGTCCTTCGTCAATCTGGGCGCCTATGTCTCCACCGGCACCATGGTGGACACCTGGTCGACCGTCGGCTCCTGCGCCCAGATCGGCAAGAACGTGCATCTGTCCGGCGGCGTCGGCATCGGCGGCGTGCTCGAGCCGCTGCAGGCCAATCCGACCATCATCGAGGACGACTGCTTCATCGGCGCTCGTTCGGAAGTGGTCGAGGGCGTCATCATCGGCGAAGGTTCGGTGATCTCGATGGGCGTCTATATCGGCGCGTCCACCACCATCATCGACCGGGCCACCGGCCAGACCTACAAGGGCTATGTGCCGCCCTATTCGGTGGTGGTCTCCGGCAACCTGCCCGGCAAGCCCCTGCCGGACGGCCGCCCCGGCCCCTCGCTCTATTGCGCCGTGATCGTCAAGACGGTCGATGCGCAGACGCGTTCCAAGACCAGCATCAACGAATTGCTGCGCGACGGAAACCACTGAGCCGCATCGGGGGGCGGGTCTTCAGACCCGCCTGGAACTGCATCATTTGTCAAGAAAGAGGCGAGTCTGAAGACCCGCCCCCCAAACGCCCCATGACTGATCTCAGCTTCGATCCCCGCGATCCCGTCGCCCTCACCCAGGCCCTCATCCGCTGCCCCTCCGTCACGCCGGCCGAAGGCGGTGCCCTGACGCTGCTGGCCGAGGTGCTGCAGGCGAACGGCTTCACTGCCCATCTGGTGCCGTTCAGCGACGAGGACACTCCTGATATCGTCAATCTCTATGCGCGCATCGGGCCGCCGGACAAGCCGGCCCTGATGTTCGCCGGCCATACCGACGTTGTGCCGCCGGGCGACGAGGCGCGCTGGCGCCATCAGCCCTTCTCCGGCGACATCGTCAACGGACAGCTCTACGGACGCGGCGCGGTGGACATGAAGGGCGGCGTCGCCGCCAGTGTCGCGGCGAGCCTGCGCCATCTCGATGCCAATCCCGAGGCGCCGATCGCCTTCCTGATCACCGGCGACGAGGAAGGCCCGGCCATCAACGGCACCGTGAAACTGCTGGACTGGGCCGTGGCTAAGGGCGACCGCATCGGCCATTGCATCCTCGGCGAGCCGACCAACCCCGACGCCCTCGGCGACATGGTCAAGATCGGCCGGCGCGGCTCGCTGTCAGGCATCATCACCGTGCATGGCAAGCAGGGGCATGTCGCCTATCCGCACCTGGCCATGAACCCCGTGCCGCAGATGGTGCGCCTGCTCGCCGCCCTCACCCAGAGCGAACTCGACCAGGGCAGCGACCATTTCGACGCCTCCAATCTCGAAGTGGTATCGGTGGATGTCGGCAATCCCGCCTTCAACGTCATTCCCGCCGACATCAGCGCGACCTTCAACATCCGCTTCAACGACCGCTGGACCCGGCAAAGCCTGGAGGAGTGGGTGCGGGGCAAGCTCGACGGCGCTGCGGGCAACGAGGTCGCCTACGACCTCGTCTTCGAGCGCTCGGCTTCCGAATCCTTCTTCACCCCGCCCGGCGCTTTCGTCGATGCGATCGTCTCCTCGATCGAGGCGGAAACCGGCCGCCGCCCGGTGCTGTCGACTTCGGGCGGCACCTCGGACGCCCGCTTCATCAAGAATGTCTGTCCGGTGGTGGAGTTCGGCCTGGTCGGCAAGACGATGCACCAGATCGACGAGCGCGTCGACATCCTCGACCTGGAAAGCCTGACCCGGATCTACCAGCGCATTCTCGGGCAGTATTTCGGATGATCCTGGGACCGCCGGCCTCCTGGCCGGCATCCTGTCTTTCGCACGACAGAAGTTCCTAAGAGCCGGCCAGGAGGCCGGCGGTCCCAGGATCACAGCGCCTTCACCGTCGGCCACGGCGCGTCCACGCGCCCGATCGGATTGGCGAGCGGCAGCCCGAAAGGCTCGGCCGAGATCTCGAAGACGTCGCCGGGCTCGGTCACCACGCCGTCGGAGACGCTCAGCGTCGCCGTGCCGTAATAATGCACGTTCACCTGTCCAGGCTGGCGGAACAGCTGGTACTTGAAGTGATGGCCTTCGAGATTGGCGATGGTGTGCGACATGTTCGCCTCGCCAGTGAGGAAGGGCTTTTCCCAGATCACCTTGCCCTGGCGCAGGATGCGCGAGGTGCCGCGGATATCGGCGGGCGCCTCGCCGACCAGGAGCTCCGGCCCGATGGCTGAGACGCGCAGCTTGGAATGGGCGAGATAGAGATAGTTCTGCCGTTCGGTGACGTGATCGGAAAACTCGTTGCCGAGCGCAAAACCAATACGCCAGGGCGTGCCGTCGGGCCCGTTGACATAGATGCCGGCCAGTTCCGGCTCCTCGCCGGCGTCGAGGGCGAAGGATGGCGACGGCAAGGCGCCCTGCGGAGCAATCAGCGTCGAGCCATCGCCCTTGTAGAACCATTCGGGCTGCACGCCCTCCTGGCCCGGCGCCGGCCGGCCGCCATCGAGCCCCATGCGGAACATCTTCATGGAATCGGTGGCCTTCGACAGATCGGCAAGGTCCTGGTGCATCTTGTCGCGCCCTTCGGCGCTGCCGAGATGGGTCAGCCCGGTGCCGGCAACCATGACATGGCTTGGGTCCGGATGGTCGATCGGCGCCAGCACCTCGCCGGCGGCAAGCGCGGCCGCGAGGTCGACGGTCTCACCCAGGCCCCGCTTCTCAATCTCGGCCCTCAGGCTGTGACCTGAAGCGATCGCGGCATTGGCGAGGTCCAGCACCGTCGCGGTGTCGCGAATGAGGCGCGAGACGCCCTCGCTGGTGGCGACGACGGCGCGCCGACCCTGATGGCGCAATTGGGCTAGGCGGAGGGGAGTAGGAGACACGCGGCGCATTCCTCAGACAAATTAGCAGACGCGCATCATAGAAAGCATTCGACAGAGCGCAACGGTAAAATGCGCTCCGCCATCAATTGCCGGCCCGCGGCGACAGGCCGAATTCTGATTCCGTGAAAATATTCGAAGGCGGCATCGTGTCGCGCTTTTTGATTTTGTTTAGAGTGGGCAGAAAAACAATTGCATCCCTGCTCAAATTGCGTTCAATTTGGGAACGGTTCGTGTCGAATCTGCCAGCCGGCAAGTGGCGGTCCTCCCTGCGTGATGAGAGCGGCAGGCGACCGAAAGGGCTCCCGCGATGCGAAACCGCTGGGGTTTTTGCAGATGTTTATTCTCGATACTATGTTGAAGCGCCTGATTAAAAAGGGTGCACTTACGGTTATTGATCCCGAGGGCCACGTTCATACCTACGGATCCGGCCAGGGTTTTTCGAGCACCATTCGAATTGTAGACAAGGCAACAGCCTGGAAGCTTCTCACCAATCCGGAACTGGAAGTGGGCGAAGCCTTCATGGACGGGCGCCTCGTCATCGAAAAGGGTGATGTCTACGACATGCTCGCCGTGTTCATGCAGAATATCGGCTGGTCTACCTCGATCGGCCCGCTAAGCAACATCGCTTCCACGGCTCGCAAGATCAGCCGGCGCATCGCCCAGTACAATCCGGCCGGAAAGTCGAAGAACAACGTCGCCCATCACTATGACCTGAAGGACGAATTGTTCGACCTCTTCCTGGATGCGGACCGGCAGTATAGCTGCGCCTATTTTCCCAGCCTCGACATCACGCTGGAAGAAGCGCAGGCCTATAAGAAGCGGCATATCGCCGCCAAGCTGCTGCTGAAGCCGGGCGTGAAGGTCCTCGACATCGGCTCGGGCTGGGGCGGCATGGGTCTCTACATTTCCGACGTGACCAAGGCGGATGTCACCGGCATCACCCTGTCGGAAGAGCAGCACCGGGTTTCCAATGCCCGGGCCCAGGCCGCCGGCATCGCCGACCGCGTGCGCTTCGAGCTGGTCGACTACCGCGCCCTCGATCGGAAATTCGATCGCATCGTCTCCGTCGGCATGTTCGAACATGTCGGCGTCAACCACTACGATGCCTATTTCCGCAAGATCGCCACCCTTTTGAACGAGGACGGCGTGGGCCTCGTGCATGCCATTGGCCGTTCCGACGGGCCCGGCGCCACCAATCCGTGGATCCAGAAGTATATCTTCCCCGGTGGCTATTCGCCGGCGCTTTCGGAAGTGCTGCCGGCGATCGAACGGGCCGGGTTGGTCGTCACCGACATCGAGATCCTCCGGATCCATTATGCGGAGACGCTCAAGCACTGGCGCGAGCGCTTCAACCATCATCGCGACCAGATCCGTTCCTTCTATGACGAGCGCTTCTGCCGGATGTGGGATATGTATCTGGCCGCTTCCGAGGCCACTTTCCGCTGGGGCGGCCACATGGTCTTCCAGATCCAGGTGGCAAAGTCGGTCAACGCCGTACCGCTGACCCGCGACTATATCGGCGAGGCCGAGCGGCGCCTGCCTCTCGACCTGCAGCCGGTCCCCGCGCCAAACCGCGAGGCAGCCGAATAAGCGCTTGCCGATTATCGATGGCGGGTCATTGAAGGACGCCATTCCGGCCATTTCCAAGAAGAGGCGGGTCTTCGGGCCCGCCTCTTCTTTCCGCTCCAGGCACATCCCTCTTTGTTTCCAAGGCCGCGATCCGGAGGAATGTGCAAGATATTTTGCATAGAATAGGAAGCCGCGACCGAGCTTCCGGAAAGCAGTTATGACCCAGTCCGAACCGGCCAGTTCCGCGCTGAGCCCTCAGGAGATACGCTCGATCATCATCGGCGTGCTGGTGGCGATGTTCCTTGCGGCGCTCGACCAGACCATCGTTGCCACGGCAATGCCGACGATCGGCCGCGTGCTTGGCGATTTCGAGAATCTGCCCTGGGTCGTCACCATCTACCTGCTGACCTCGACGGCGGTGACGCCGCTCTATGGCAAGATGGCGGATATCGCCGGCCGGCGCGTGACGCTGCTGGTGGCGATCGGCACTTTCGTGGCCGGCTCGATTCTGTGCGCCCTCGCGCCGACCATGCTGACCCTGATCCTGGCGCGGGCCCTGCAGGGCCTCGGCGGCGGCGGGTTGATCTCGCTGGCGCAGACCATCATCGCCGATATCATTCCGCCACGCGAACGCGCTCGCTATCAGGCCTATTTCGCCACCGTCTTCGTCTCCTCCAGCATCGCCGGCCCGGTACTCGGCGGCTTCATGGCCGAGAAGCTCCACTGGTCGGTGATCTTCTGGATCAACCTGCCGCTCGGCCTGCTCGCCTTCTGGATGACGAATTCGGTGCTCAAGAAGCTGCCGCGCCACGAAAGGCCGCACAAGCTCGATTTTCTCGGCTCGGCGCTGATGGCCGTGGCCACCATCGCCCTGCTGCTCGCCCTCAGCCTGGGCGGGCCGCATTATGCCTGGAACTCGGCACCGATCCTCGGCCTGTTCGGCCTTTCCGTCCTGTTCTGGATCGGCTTCGTCGTCCGCCTGCGCACCGCGCCCGAACCGCTGATCCCCACCGAGATCCTGGCCAATCCGGTGGTGGCGGCGGGCACCATCGCCGCCTGTTTCGGCATGGGCGTCTTCATCGGCATGACGATCTACATGCCGATCCTGCTGGAAGGCGTCTATGGCCTGACGGCAAGCCAATCGGGCCTCGCCTTGATCCCGATGATGGTCGGCACCGTCACGGGGGCGACACTGTCGGGCCGCCTGATGGCGCGCATCACGCATTATAAGCGCCCACCCCTGATCGGCCTTGCCGTCTCGACCCTCGCCTTCGCCCTGATCTCGATCAACCCGCAGGCCCTGCCTCTGGTGGTGCTCGAAGTCCTGCTGACGGCCGCATCCCTGGGCATCGGCACCATGCTGCCGGTCACTACGGTGGCGATCCAGAACGCCGTCCTGCAGCACCAGATGGGCACGGCCACCGGCGCCATGAATTTCTTTCGCTCGCTCGGCGGCGCCCTGATCGTTGCGGTGTTCGGCGCCATCGTGATGGGCGGCCTGCCGGCCGACCTCGCTGCCAACGTCACCATCGAGACCTTGGCGAAATCGATCGCTGCCGCCGGCAGCGATATCGGTTCGGTGTTCCGCTGGGTGTTCCTGGCCGCTGCCTTCGGATCGCTCGCCACGCTTTGCGCCCTGTTGCGCATGGAAGAGCGGCCGCTCAGGACCAAGGTCGAGCCGGCCTCGGTAGCGATGGAGTGACCGCCCGGGCATCTTGCGATTTGGCGCAATCGCCTCTTTTCATGCCCGCAGCATGCTGTAAAAGCGCTTCCAGTCTCTTTCGGATCCCGTAGCCATGAGCCCTAATTTGAGCGTCCACGACAAGGCTGAAATCCTCTCCGAAGCCCTTCCCTACATGCAGCAGCATGACGATGCCACCATCGTCGTCAAATATGGCGGCCATGCCATGGGCAGCGAGCAGGTCGCCCGCGATTTCGCGCGCGACATCGTGCTGCTCGAACAGGCCGGCCTCAATCCGGTGGTGGTGCATGGGGGCGGCCCGCAGATCTCGGAAATGTTGAAGCGCCTCGGCATCCAGTCCGAATTTGCCGCCGGACACCGTATCACCGACGCTGCCAGCGTCGAGGTGGTGGAAATGGTGCTGGCCGGCTCGATCAACAAGCAGCTCGTCGGCTTCATCAACGCCGCCGGCGGCCGCGCGGTCGGGCTCTCCGGCAAGGATGGCCGCATGCTCACCGCCAAGAAAGCGACGCGGACGATCTACGATCCGGATTCCGCCATCGAGAAGGTGGTCGATCTCGGCTTCGTGGGCGAGCCCGACAAGGTCGACACCACCGTGCTCGACCAGATCATCCATTCGCAGATCATCCCGGTCCTGGCGCCGGTGGCGGCATCGGATGACGGCGGCACCTTCAACGTCAATGCCGATACTTTCGCAGGCGCCATCGCCGGAGCGCTCGGCGCCACCCGTCTCCTGCTGATGACGGACGTGCCGGGCATCCTCGACAAGGACAAGAACCTGATCGAGGAAATCGACGTGGAAGGCATCCGCCGCCTGATCGCCGACGGCACCATCACCGGCGGCATGATCCCCAAGGTGGAAACCTGCATCTATGCCCTCGAAAAGGGCGTCGAGGCCGTGGTGATCATGGACGGCAAGGTGCCGCATGCCGTGCTGCTGGAACTCCTCACCAATCACGGCGCGGGTACGCTGATCCGGCGCTGAGCGCCATAACGCACAGTCCACAGTTTCCCCGTTCCGCTTTCAGCCCGCGCCGGCATTCGCCGGTGCGGGCTTTTGTTTGATCCGCCCCTCCCGATTTCGCCCACTGCTCTTCAAGTAAATTTTCTTGAAGGCAAAGATATTGCCTTGTAAATCGGCCCGACGAGGCGTCGAGACGACATAGTTTTAATTAGAATAATTAAAATCGGGGCATATCTTGTTCAGAGCGATCACGACACTACTGAAAGCAAGTCTCCTGTCCCTGCTTTTTGGCAGCGCAATCCTGGCCGAGGAAGCCAAGCCCACGGCAATCACCGATGATCGCGGCATCAAGGTCGATGTGCCGGCCACGCCGAAGCGCGTGGCAGCAATCTCCTATTTCGGCGTGGACCTGATGCTCGCTCTCGGCCTCGAGCCGATAGCCACCACCTATATGGTCAAGGGCCGGGAGCCCGACTTCCTGCTCGGACGGACCAGGGACATTCCCCAGATCGGCCAACGCGCCAAGCCCAATCTGGAGCTGCTTGCCGAGGCCAAGCCCGACCTGATCGTCGCCATGCGCCGCTACACCGAGGGCAATGCGGCGCAGTACCAGAAGATCGCCCCCTATCTTGCCTATAATCTCGAACTCTACGACGACAGCGACCGCACCATCACGCAGCTTGCCACCCTGCTTGGAAAAAAGGAGCGGGCCGAACAGCTCAATGCCGAGTTCAAGCAGGACCTGGCCGCCTTCGCCGCCAAGGCACCCAAGGGCGTGCATCCGCGCTTCCAGGTGATGTGGGCCGGCGATGCGCCCTGGACCTTCTACAACGAGAACATGACCGCGGCGATCCTCACGGCCCTGGGGGGCGAGAACATCGCCGGCAACAATCCCGCGACCTACAAGGTCGACAATTTCGGGGTGGAGATGAGCCTCGAAACCATGCTGGAGAAGGATCCCGAAGTCATCTTCGTCTATGACTATGGTCCCGATCGTCCCAATGAGAACAATCCGATCTGGAACAGCCTGTCCGCGGTGAAGAACGGCCGGGTCTACTATGTCGGCGACCAATGGGTGGAGGCGCATGGCCCGATCGCGCGCGAGATCGTCCTGCGCGAGGCCGCGCACTACCTCTATCCGGATGTTTTCCCCAAGCCGGACGTCGCGGCGGAGGCAACCAAACTGATCCCCGCCGCCTCGAAATGAGAGGAATAGCGGCAAGGCAAGCAGCGGGGACGCCCGGCGGGCACCTGTCCGCAGTCGCCCTGGCCAGCCTGTTCCTGCTGATCGCCATCCTGGTCGGCTTCGGCGGGCTGCTGGTTGGTGCCAAGCCCATGCGCCTCGACACTGCGCTCAACGCGATCTTTGCGCCTGCCGCGAACATCGACAGCACCATCGTCTGGACCTTGCGCCTGCCGCGCAGCATCGCCGCCTTCCTGGCGGGCGGCGGCCTCGGCCTGTCGGGCTATCTGCTGCAGTCGTTCAGCCGCAATCCCCTGGCCTCCCCCGATCTCACCGGCGTCACCGCCGGCGCGGTCGCGTCGATCGTCGGCTGCTTCGTCTTCCTGCCCTGGCTCTCCTCGATCTATTACGCGCCGATCGGCCTTGTCGGCGGACTCGGAGCGGCGGCAACCACCTTCTGGATCGCCCGCGGCGGCCGCACCTCGCCGCTGCACCTGGCTCTCGGCGGCGTGACCGTCGCACTCTTCCTCGGCGGCCTCACCACCTACATACTGCTGCTCGGCGGCCCGCAATCGCCGGCCGTGCTGTTCTGGCTCTCCGGCGGCCTGCAGGGAAGATCCTGGAGCCATATCGTCTTCATGCTGCCCTGGATCGAGGCGAGCCTGATCGGGGCGCTGCTTGGCCACCGCATCGTCGCCCTGCTGTCCCTCAGCGACCAGGCCGCCGCCGGCATGGGTCTCAACCTCGCTTTGTGGAAGCCGGTCCTGCTCGTGCTGGCGACGCTGCCGGTGGCCGGCATCACGCCGGTCGCGGGGCCGATCGCCTTCATCGGCCTCGCCGTCCCGCATATCGTCCGCCTGTTGCGCCCTTCCGGCCCGGCGACAGCCATCATGCTCAACGTGGCGGCCGGCGGCATGCTGCTGGTGGCCGCCGACGTGCTGGCCCGCAGCCTCGCCGCTCCGCGCGAGATTCCGGTCGGCATCATCACCGCGCTGATCGGCGGCCCCTATTTCGTCTATCTGACGCAAAGGCCGAACTTCGGCGCAGGCAGGGAGCGCTGAGATGGCAAGGCCATTGCCCTCGAGAACCGCTGCCTCGCGAAGCCGGCTCACCATCCTGCTCTTCGGTGCCCCCGTGCTGGTTGCCATCGCCGCCATCTTTCTCGGCGTCAGCCATGTCGCACCTGCCGATGTGCTGGCCGCCCTGACGGGACAGGGATCCCGGCAGGCGAATCTCATCATCGGCGATTTCCGCGTGCCGCGGGTGATCACAGGAATCCTGGCAGGGATTCATTTCGCGCTGGCGGGCCTGCTCCTGCAGACCATCACCCGCAATCCCCTCGCCGATCCGACGCTGATGGGCGTCTCGCAGGGCGCCACACTCGCCGTCACCCTCTTCCTGTTCGCCACTGTCTATGGCTCCGCCGGCGGCAGCAACATGCTCTACCAGCTCCCCATCGCCTGGCTTCCCGCCGCCGGCCTGATCGGCGGCCTCGTCGCCGGCGGCATCATCTATCTGCTGGCACTGCGCCACGATCTCGGACCCCTGCGCATCACGCTCTGCGGCATTGCCGTCGGGGCCGTGTTGCATGCCATGGCCATCGGCCTGATCACCGGCTGGGGCTCCGCCCGTATCGAGATCCTGCTGGAATGGCTCACGGGCAGCCTCTACGCCCGCAGCTGGGAGCATGTGCTGTTCCTGTTGCCCTTCACCATCGTCGGCCTGGCCGCCCTGCCCTTCCTGCAGCGCTCGATCGGCATGCTGCGGTTCGAGGCGCCGGTGGCGCGTTCCTTCGGCCTCGACTACAGGCGCCACTTCACCCTGGTGCTGATGCTGGCCTGCGGCCTCGCCGCCAGTGCAGTGGGCGCGGTCGGGCCGCTGGTCTTCGTCGGCCTGGTGGTGCCGCATCTCGCCCGCATGCTGGCGGGCCGGCATGGCGGCGCCGTGATACCGCTCACCATCCTCCTCGGCGCCATGCTGGTCACGACCGCCGATCTCGTCGGCCGCCTGATCGGGCAGGCCGATGAGATACCGATCGGTGTCGTCACGGCCATCGGCGGCGCCCCCATCCTCGTCATCCTGCTGCGCCGCCTGCCATGAGTGCCGCCATGATCCTTTCCTGCTCCGCCCTTTCCGTCTCCTATGGCAGCCACAAGGCACTGCAGGGGTTCGACTTCAGGCTGGAGCGCGGCGAGATCCGCGCCCTGATCGGTCCCAACGGCTCGGGCAAGAGCACCGCGCTGCAGGCCACCGCCGGGCTGATCCAGCCCAGCGCGGGAGGGGTCACTCTCGACGGCCGGACCCTGTCGACGATGTCGCGCCGAGAGCTTGCCCGGCGCCTGTCCTTCATGCCCCAGCAGCCCCAGGCTCCGGACGAGATGACGGTGGAACAATTGGTCCGGCAGGGGCGCTTTGCCCATGTCGGCCTGTTGCGCAGCTACGGCCCCGCCGACTTCGACGCCATCGACTGGGCGCTGGAAAGCACCGGGTTGACCGCCCTGGCCCAGCGCAGCCTGCGCCAATTATCGGGCGGCGAGCGGCAGAGGGCCTGGATCTCGGC
Source organism: Labrys sp. 22185 (assembly GCF_052045555.1). Lineage (NCBI taxonomy): Bacteria > Pseudomonadati > Pseudomonadota > Alphaproteobacteria > Hyphomicrobiales > Xanthobacteraceae > Labrys > Labrys sp. 22185. The sequence goes on from NZ_JBQEPH010000009.1 coordinate 99,470, forward strand.
GGCCCTCGCCCAGCAGGCCGACATCATCATGCTCGACGAGCCGACCTCCTTCCTCGATATCGGCCATCAGGTGGAGGTGCTGGAGCTGCTCACGCGTCTCGCCCGCGAGCGCGCCGTCACCGTGGTGATGGCCCTGCACGACCTCAACCAGGCCATGGCGGTCTGCGACCGCATATCCCTGCTCGAAGAGGGCCGGCTGGTGTTCGACGGCACGGCAGAGGCCCTGGCGGCGAGCGGCCTGATCGAGCGCGTGTTCAACGTGCGCGGGCGCTTCGTCAGCCTTGGCCCCGGCAGCGCTCCGCATTTCGATGTCGAGATCGGGGCACGGCCGCCGCCAAGCGTGAGCGGATAGGATCCGCTCAGCGCGGCTTGACCAGGCGGAACAGGATCTTGGTCTGCCCGTAATAATCGAGTTCGTCGGCGAAATCGGGCATCCAGCCGCTGGCGCCCGAATAGGGCAGGAAGCCCTCGAAGCGCAGCCTGCGCCCGAAGACTTCGAAGCCGGCCTCGCTGAAGACGCGGGCGTAATCGGTGATCGAACGGTCCTGGACGACGGTGTTCGTCCGCTCCGCCACCAGCTTGCGCCAGCGCGGCCAGAGCGGATTGTCGGTATGGCAGCCCGTCACGGCGTAGTAGACGCCGCCCGGCTTGAGGGCCGAGAGGATATCGGCGGCATGGGCGGCAATATCGGGAATGAGATAGATCACCTCATGGCTGAAGGCGAGGTCGAACCGAGCATCCTCGCCCTGCATCGTCGAGCGCACCTCGTAGCGGATGGGCAGGCCGGCCCTGAGCTGGTTGGCCTTCTCGATCGACTTCTCGGCGATATCGACCCCGAGCCCCCGCTTGAAGGGCAGCATGGCATGGAGGTGGCGCAGAAAGCCGCCCTGGTTGCACCCGAAGTCCAGGACGGTGCAGTCGCTGAGGTCGCGCTCCATCACCAGGCCGATGAGGTGGCGCCAGATCGGGGCGTGGCCCTCGCCCATGGCGTTCTCGGCCTCCAGGTCGACATACCAGCTGTCGATCGGTTTGACTTCACCGCGCCCCGTCATCGCTGCCCTTCCATACATTTCGGCTCCCCTCGGAATCAGGGGAGCGCCAGATTTGATAGCATCACGCAGGCAGCCGATGACAGGACAAGGGCGAAATGCCGCCCTGTTCGCACGCAATCCATCCTTAACTTTGCCACCCGATGCTGGCATAAGGATGATAGAGACGAGCATGGATCAAAGCGTAGCCACAATCACGGAGAAGCTGTCGGCGGATTTCGCCCATGTCGACACATGGGTCTTCGATCTCGACAATACGCTCTACCCTCACCACGCCAATCTGTGGGAGCAGGTCGACAACCGCATCACCACCTGGATGGCGAATTACTACGGCGTCGACGGCCTCACCGCGCGCGGGCTGCAGAAATATTACTATCAGCGCTATGGGACCTCGCTGCGCGGCCTGATGATCGACGAAGGCGTGGATCCCGCGCATTTCCTCGAATTCGCCCATGACATCGACCATTCGCCGCTGGAGCCCAACCCACTGCTCGGCACCGCGCTCAGCCTGCTGCCCGGCCGCAAGCTGATCTTCACCTCGGGCACCACCCGGCACGCCTTGAACATCATCAAGCGCCTGGGGGTGGAGGAGCATTTCGCCGATGTCTTCGACATCGTCTCGGCCGACTACCTGCCCAAGCCCGCCGCCGATACCTATGCCAGTTTCTTCGCCCGCCATGACGTCGATCCGGCTCGTGCCGCCATGTTCGAAGATCTCTCACGCAATCTGATCGTGCCGCATGACCGGGGCATGCGCACCGTGCTGGTCGTGCCCAAGCTTGATGCCGAGATCGTGCGCGACGCCTGGGAAATCGAGCGCGTGCAGGCCGAGCATGTCGACTATGTCACGGACGACATTGCCGGCTTCCTGACTGATCTATCGGCTTCGCTCTGAAGCATCACGGCTGCCAATCTACCGAATAATACCGAAATAGTCGGCTTGCCTGCTTGGCGAAGAGGCCTGCGCGTTGCATTGTCGGCCGCGTCAGGCCGCTCCGGCTCTCCTGCAGAGCGGCTTCCACTGCATGGGGTTGCATGATGCCCTCACCTCAGCCCGATCAGACGGGCCTCCTCATCCGGATCCCGCTCCTGGTCCGGACTTTGCTCATCGCCGTCCTGGCCAGTAGCGGCGTTCTCCTGTTGGCTGGCGGTGCGCAGGCGGCCGTCCGCGGCTATGCCACCGCCAATGTCAATCTGCGTGCCGGCCCCGGCACCCAATATCCGGCCGTCACCACGTTGCGGCCGGGCGAAGCCGTGCTCATCCATGGCTGCCTCTCCGACCGCTCCTGGTGCGATATTTCCGTCCGCGGCGAGCGGGGCTGGTCGGCGAACAAATATCTGTCCGCCGCCGCGAACCGCAATGTCGGTATCGGCGCGCTGGCGATCCCCGCCATCGTGTTCAGCTATGCCTATTGGGATCGCTATTATGTGCGGCGTCCCTGGTATAACACCTGGTGGGGCCATGGCCGGCCACGGCCGCCGCATCACGGGCCTGGCTGGCGTCCACGGCCGCCCGTCATTGGCCCGCCCGGGACGCGCCCACCAGTGGTCCGTCCACCTGGAGGCCGCCCTCCTGGCATTCGCCCGCCCGGCGTGAGGCCTCCCCATCATGGCGGCCCGCGTCCGAAGCCTGTCTTCCGTCCCGGCCGGCCGGGACGGCCGATCATTCCGCAATGAGCCGATCGAGGACTGCCTGAGCAGCCTTGTATCGTCGCGGCCGCAAAAGACCGTTACGCATCCGCGTCGAAACAGGCGCGGATGCCCTCGCGATAGGTCGGATAGCGCAGCATGTAGCCGAGATCCTCACGAACCCGCCGGTTCGAGACGCGCTTGTTCTCGCCATAGAAGGACCGGGCCATCGGCGTCATCTGGGCCTTGTCATAGGCGATCTCGGCCGGAGGCGTCACACCAAGCAATTCGGCCGCATAGGTAACCACGTCCTGAGGTGGCGCCGGCTCGTTGTCGGTGACGTTGAAGGCCGGCCCCGCCCCGGGCTTCTCGATGCCGGCGGCGACGGCGCCGGCGATGTCCTCGACATGGATGCGGTTGAAGACCTGGCTCGGCTTGACGATACGACGGGCGGTGCCGCGCTTGAGATTGACGACGGCATTGCGCCCCGGGCCGTAAATGCCGGCGAGCCGGAAAAGCTGCACAGGCACATCCTTGCCGCGGCCAAGTTCGAGCCATTCCTTCTCGACATCGACCCGCATGGCATTGCGGGCCATGGTCGGGCGCAGCGGCGCGGTCTCGTCGATCCAGGCGCCGCCGGCGTCGCCATAGACCCCGACGGTGGAGAGATAGCCGATCCATTGCAGCTTCGGCGCCTGCCTCAGGGCCCGGTCGAAATGCCGCAGGACAGGATCGCCGTCATCGTCGGGGGCGATGGAAGTGAGGATATGCGTCGCTTCGGCAATCGCCGCCTCGGCGGCCGGCGAACCGGCAAGGCCGTCATAGGGCAGGCGCGCCACGCCAGGCAGGTCCGGCAGCTTCTCGTGCGGCGCCGTCGAGCGGAAAGTGCCAGTGACCGCGGCGAAGCGCTCGCCATAGCGGGCCGCGAAATGCGAGGCGGTGTAGCCGAGGCCGAAGATCAGGAGATTCATGCAACACATTCCCGCCGTTTCAGGGGGCGGATCGTCAGACTCGCCAGTCCCCCTTCCGGCCTCACGACAAAGGCGGGTCTGAAGACCCGCCCCCCCATTACTGTCCGAGCCCGTCGAAGAAATCACGGACCTTGGCGAAGAAGCCCGCGCTTTCGGGCTGGGTTTCCTTCGACGATTGTGCGTCGAACTCGGCCAGCAATTCGCGCTGGCGGCGCGTGAGGTTCTTGGGCGTCTCGACGAAGAGCTGGACATACATGTCACCATGCTCGCGCGAGCGCAGCACCGGCATGCCCTTGCCGCGCAGGCGCACCTGCCGGCCGGTCTGCGTACCCTCGGGTACCGCCACCTTGGCCTTGCCGCCGTCGACGGTCGGCACCTGGAATTCGCCGCCGATGGCGGCCGTCACCATCGAGATCGGCACGCGGCAATGCAGGTCCGCGCCGTCGCGCTGGAAGAATTCGTGGGGCGCCAGCGACAGGAAGATATAGAGGTCGCCCGACGGCCCGCCGCGCGAGCCGGCCTCTCCTTCATTGGCGAGGCGGATGCGCGTTCCGTCCTCCACGCCGGCCGGGATGTTGACCGAGAGGGTGCGCTCGCGCGTGGTGCGTCCAGCACCGCCGCAGGACGGACAGGGATTGTCGATGACCTCGCCGCGGCCCTGGCAGGTCGGGCAGGTGCGCTCGATCGAGAAGAAGCCCTGGGTGGCGCGCACGCGGCCATGGCCGGCGCAGGTTCCGCAGGTCTTCGGCTTGGAACCGGCCTTGGCACCGGAACCGGAACAGGCATCGCAGGTGACGGAGGTCGGGATCTTGATGGTGGCGGTCTTGCCGTTGAAGGCCTCCTCCAGCGTGATCTCCATGTTGTAGCGCAGATCGGCGCCGCGCTCGCGCCCGCCCGAATTGCTGCGCCCGCGGCCGCGCCCGGCCAGATCCTCGAAGATGTCGTTGAAGATGTCGGAGAAGGAACCGAAGCCCCCGCCTCCGCCGAAGCCGCCTCCACCGCCGCCCTGTTCGAAAGCGGCGTGGCCGAAGCGATCGTAGGCCGCACGCTTTTGCGGGTCCTTCAGGGCTTCATAGGCCTCGTTCACTTCCTTGAACTTGGCCTCGGCATCCTTGTTGCCGGCATTGCGGTCGGGATGATGCTTCATGGCCTGCTTGCGGAAAGCAGCCTTGAGTTCAACCTCGGTTACTTCGCGAGTAACCTCGAGCACTTCGTAATAGTCACGCTTGGCCATAGGAATCGCTCAAAGCATCCCAGCGAAAGCGTCTTTGCGAAGGGCGGCAAATCACCGGCGCTCGCAAAGACGTGTGAAACAACCAATTCGAGCGAAGGGCGCCTCCGCTAGAACGCGCCTTGCTCCCGAAGGTGCGCGAAAGCCCCCGCCTTACCCGGCACGAACCTCGGAGGTCCGTGCCGTTTGGCGAGGGCTCGCACACGATCGTCAGAGATTACGCACGCTTCTTGTCGTCGTCGACTTCTTCGAAGTCGGCATCAACAACATCGTCATTCTTCGTGCCGGCCTCACCTTCCGTCGCGCCAGCCGCCTGCTGCTGCTGATACAGGGCCTCGCCCAGCTTCATGGCAGCCTGCTGCAGGTCGTTGGTGCGGGTCTTGATCAGCTCGGCATCCTCGCCTTCCAGCGCGGACTTCAGGGCGGTGATCGCGGACTCGACGCTCGACTTGTCGGCCTCGGAGATCTTGTCGCCAAGCTCCTTGATCGACTTCTCGGCCTGGTGCACCGCCGCATCCGCATGGTTGCGGACCTCGACGAGCTCACGCCGCTTCTTGTCCTCCTCGGCGTTGGCCTGGGCGTCCTTGACCATCTTCTCGATGTCGGCATCGGAAAGACCGCCGGAAGCCTGGATGCGGATCTGCTGCTCCTTGCTCGTCGCCTTGTCCTTGGCCGAGACATTGACGATGCCGTTGGCATCGATGTCGAAGGTCACCTCGATCTGCGGCATGCCGCGGGGCGCCGGCGGAATGCCGACGAGATCGAACTGGCCGAGGGCCTTGTTGTCGGCCGCCATTTCGCGCTCACCCTGGAAGACCCGGATGGTCACGGCTGTCTGGCCGTCCTCGGCGGTCGAGAAGGTCTGGCTCTTCTTGGTCGGGATCGTGGTGTTGCGCTCGATCAGACGGGTGAAGATGCCACCCAGCGTCTCGATACCCAGCGACAGCGGGGTCACGTCGAGCAGCAGCACGTCCTTGACGTCACCCTGCAGCACGCCGGCCTGGACAGCAGCACCGATGGCCACGACTTCGTCCGGGTTGACGCCCTTATGGGGCTCCTTGCCGAAGAACTGCTTCACGACTTCCTGGATCTTGGGCATGCGGGTCATGCCGCCGACCAGCACCACTTCGTCGATCTGGCCAGCAGCCAGGCCGGCATCCTTCAAGGCCTTGCGGCAGGGCTCGACCGTGCGCTGGACGAGATCGTCGACCAGGCTTTCGAACTTGGAGCGCGAGAGCTTGAGAGCCAGATGCTTCGGACCCGAAGCGTCGGCCGTGATGTAGGGCAGGTTGATCTCGGTCTGGGCCGTCGAAGACAGCTCGATCTTGGCCTTTTCGGCCGCTTCCTTCAGGCGCTGGAGAGCGAGCTTGTCCTTCTTGAGGTCGATGCCCTGCTCGCGCTTGAACTCATCCGCCAGATACTCGACCAGGCGCATGTCGAAGTCCTCGCCGCCGAGGAAGGTGTCGCCGTTGGTGGACTTCACCTCGAACACGCCGTCGCCGATCTCCAGGATCGAGACGTCGAAAGTGCCGCCGCCGAGGTCATAGACCGCGATGGTGCCGGCCTTCTTCTTATCGAGGCCGTAGGCGAGCGCAGCCGCCGTCGGCTCGTTGATGATGCGCAGCACTTCGAGGCCGGCGATCTTGCCGGCATCCTTGGTGGCCTGGCGCTGGGCATCGTTGAAGTAGGCGGGAACGGTGATGACGGCCTGTGTCACCGGCTGACCCAGATGAGCCTCGGCCGTTTCCTTCATCTTCTGCAGGGTGAAGGCCGAAATCTGAGACGGGGAGTAGGACTTGCCGTCCGCCTCGACCCAGGCGTCGCCATTGCCGCCCTTGACGATCTTGTAGGGCACCAGGCCCATGTCCTTCTTGGTCATGGGGTCATCGTAGGTGCGGCCGATCAGGCGCTTGATCGCGAAGAAGGTGCGCTCGGGATTGGTCACAGCCTGGCGCTTGGCCGGCTGGCCCACGAGGCGCTCGCCATCGTCGGTGAAGGCGACGATGGAGGGCGTGGTGCGCATGCCCTCGGAATTTTCGATGACCCGGGCGCTCGTGCCTTCCATGACGGCCACGCACGAATTGGTGGTGCCGAGGTCGATACCAATAACTTTAGCCATAGTTCTCATCCTTCCTATTCAGCAGACCGGCGCGCCCCGAAGCAGCAGCGCCTAGGCCGGGAAAGCCCTCAGGAACCCGGCCGGTCCCTATCGGAAACCCCGTGACTGACGTTGGATTAATCACGGGTTCGGCGGGTATATAAGGGGGGCTTTCACAGGCCGCAAGGCGCGAAAGCTGCCTGTCCGCTAAGGAATTTGCGTCTTCGTCACAATTCTTGGACGAAGCGCCGGCCGTCTCCGGCCGAGGCAAGCCAACAGGCCGTATAGCGATACATCAGCCAGCATCCCCGGTCACTCGATTTCGCCGGCCCGCTCTCGCGGCGAGAGCCGGCAAAATTTGCCTTGACTATAACAATCTTGTTATATAACAAAATTGTTATTAATGAAGCGCAACCGCCATGCCCGATCTCGACCACACCTTTGCCGCCCTGTCCGATCCGACCCGCCGGGCCATCCTGAGCCGCCTGGCACGCGGCGAAGCGACGGTGATGCAGCTGGCGGAACCCTTCGCGATGACGCAGCCCGCCATCTCGCGCCATCTCAAGGTCCTCGAAGGCGCCGGACTGATCGTCCGCCGCGCCGAGGGAACGAGACGGCCGTGCCGGCTCGCCCCGGAGGGCATCGCCGCCATCGACCAATGGCTGGGCCTGCTGCGCGAAGCCCTCACCCGCAATTACGACCGGCTGGACGCGCTCCTGGCCCAAGGACTGCCCGAGAAACCTGGACTGCCCGAGAAAACAGAGGAAAGCCCATGACCAAGCTCACGATCCGAACCGAAGGCGAAACCCATGTCGTGGTGACCAGGCGCTTTGCCGCCCCGCCCGAGGCGGTCTACCGCGCCCACACCGAGCCCAGGCTCATCCAGCAATGGATGCTCGGACCGGACGGCTACACCATGCCCGTCTGCATCAGCGAGGCTAGGCCCGGCGGCAAGATCCGCTTCGAATGGCGGGACGCCTCGGGGAGCGGCGGCTTCTCCCTGACGGGCGAATATGTCGAGCTCGAGCCCCATAGCCGCATCGTGCATGTCGAGCGCATGCATCTGCCCGACCCCACGCCGGACAACCATGTCGAGACCCGCTTCGAGGCAGACGGTGCGGGCACGCTGATGACCCTGCGCATGACCCTCCCGAGCGCCGAAGTGCGCGAGCAAATGCTGGCGACCGGCATGGAGCACGGCATGGAAGCCAGCTATGTCCGGCTGGAGGGTATTTTGTGAGGATCCATACTGACCTTCATGGTCGGGCGAGATGAAGGCTTCGATATGAAAGTCCGACGTTCGCGTCCCCCTCGCCCCGCCTGCGGGGAGAGGGTACGGGTGAGGGGCTACGCAATGCCTTATTATTTGTGCGCGACCCGCTGCCCCTCATCCTCACCTTCTCCCCGTAAGAACGGGGCGAAGGGGCGGCTGGTGTCGCGTTCTTCGCCCACCGGGCCTTTGCCTCTCCCTCCTCAATCCACCAGCTGGCCCACGATCATGTGCGCCGTCGAGGCATTGAGGGCCATGGGAATATCGTAGACGAGCGCGAGCCGGGTCAACGCCTTGACGTCGACATCATGCGGCAGGGGCGAAAGCGGATCGACGAAGAAGAACAGGCCATGCACCTGCCCCTCGGCGATCAGGGCGCCGATCTGCTGGTCGCCGCCGAGCGGACCGCTCTTCAGCGGTGTCAGCGACAGTTCCGGGCAGGCGGCCAATATGCGGCTGCCGGTGGTACCGGTGGCGACGAGATTGAAGCGCGCCAGAATGGCCCGGTGGGTGCGCGCGAACTCGACCATTTCGTCCTTCTTCAGATCATGCGCGACGAGCGCCAGAGTGCGCCGGACCAGCTTTGCCATCTCATATCCTCGTTTCCAACCGGCGTTTCCCACCTGATTCCATGTGAAAATCAGGGGCAACCGCACAACGCCTCTTCTCAATAGCGCAATCGGCATGCCATGTTGACCATAAGGTCTGCACGGGAAGCCTTTCCCGCGCGGCCCCCATCCAAGAGCGAGAACGAGCGCGGGAGAGCGTGATGAAATCGACCCTTCTTGGCCTGGCTGCCCTGCTGGCAGCCGGCACTGCGGGATTTGGCGCGGCACAGGCAGCCGACAAGCCGGGCCCGGCGGTCATCTATGACCTCGGCGGCAAATTCGACAAGTCCTTCAACGAGGGAGCCTATAACGGCGCCGAGCGCTGGAAGAAGGAAAGCGGCAAGACCTATCGCGACTTCGAAATCACCAATGCTTCCCAGCGCGAACAGGCACTGCGCCGCTTCGCCAAGGATGGCAACGATCCCATCATCGTGATGGGCTTTGCCTATGAGGACGTGCTGGCGAAGGTGGCCAAGGCTTATCCGAAGGTGCATTTCGGCATCGTCGACAGCGTCGTCGACCTGCCCAACGTCGCCTCCTACGTCTATCGCGCCGACGAAGGCTCCTATCTCGCCGGCTATCTCGCCGCCAAGACCAGCAAGACCGGCACGATCGGCTTCATCGGCGGCATGGACGTGCCGCTCATTCGTAATTTCGGCTGCGGCTATGTCCAGGGCGCCAAGGCCGCCAATCCGCAGATCAAGGTCATCCAGAACATGACCGGCACCACGCCCGCCGCCTGGAACGACCCCGGTCGCGGCGCCGAACTCACCAAGGCGCAGATCTCGCAAGGCGCCGACATCGTCTATGCCGCAGCCGGCCAGACGGGCCTGGGCGTGCTGCAGGCGGCCGCCGACGGTGACAAGCTCGGCATCGGCGTCGATTCCAACCAGAACGGCCTGCATCCCGGCAAGGTGCTGACCTCGGTGCTCAAGCGGGTGGACGAAGCGATCTATCAAGGCTTCAAGGACGGCGAGGAAGGCAAGTTCAAGGCCGGTACCCACGTGCTCGGCATCAAGGACAGCGGCGTCGCCCTGGCCATGGACGACAACAACAAGCCCCTGGTCACCGACGCCAACAAGGCCGCCATCGAGGCGGTGACCAAGGACATCGCCGACGGCAAGGTGGTGGTGCATAATTACGAGAAGGACAATGTCTGCCCGGTGAACTGAGAGGGCGGACAGACCATTTTTCGTAAGCTGAAAGGCGGGTCCCCGGATTTAGTGCCGTTCACTCAAGCGTCTTCGAGACTGCACGACCTTTGTCATTGCCGGGCTTGACCCGGCAATCCACCTCCCGACCGGTTGCGCGTGGGGTTCCTGGATAGCCGGGTCAAGCCAGGCTATGATAAATCGGAGCGTTTCCTCCCTAAGTGAACCGCATTGGGCCCGGGCTCGCCTTTCAGCTATGAACCGCCGTCTTCGCCGATCCGGGATCGGCCCCTATTGCTCCCGCGAGGCTCCCTTTGGCAACTGCCCTCGAACTGAAGCAAATCGACAAACGTTTCGGCCCCGTCCACGCCAACAAGGCGATCGACCTCGTGGTCGAGAGAGGCACCATCCACGGCATCATCGGCGAGAACGGCGCCGGCAAATCCACGCTGATGTCGATCATCTACGGCTTCTACGAGGCCGACAGCGGCGAGATCCACATCAACGGCACCGCGAAGGCGATCCGCTCCTCCCAGGATGCCATCGATGCCGGCATCGGCATGGTCCATCAGCACTTCATGCTGGTCGATCCCTTTACGGTGCTGGAAAACGTCATGCTCGGCGCCGAAGGCGGCGGCCTGCTGGCGAAGGGGCGCGAACATGCCCGTACCGAACTGGCACGGCTGGAAACGAGCTATCATCTGGAAGTCGATCCGGATGCCGTGGTGGGCGAACTGCCCGTCGGCGCCCAGCAGCGCGTCGAGATCCTCAAGGCCCTCTATCGCGGTGCCGACATCCTCATCCTGGACGAGCCCACCGGTGTGCTGACCCCGGCCGAAGCCGACCAGCTCTTTGAAATCCTCAAGGTCCTGCGCGAGCAGGGCAAGACCATCCTCTTGATCACCCACAAGCTGCGCGAGATCATGGCGATCACCGACAGGGTCTCGGTGATGCGGCGCGGCGAGATGGTGGCCACCGTCGATACCGCCAAGACCAACCCCACCGAGCTCGCCGAGCTGATGGTGGGGCGCCGGGTGCTGCTGCGCGTCGACAAGGCGGAGGCCAAGCCGACCGACATCATCCTCGAGGTCAAGAATCTCACCGTCAAGGACGAGAAGGGCATCACCCGCGTCGATGATGTCTCCTTCACCGTGCGGGCCGGGGAGATCGTCGGCGTCGCCGGCGTCGCCGGCAACGGCCAATCGGAGCTGCTGGAAGCCATTGCCGGTATCCGGCCGGTCTTTTCCGGCGAGATCCGGCTGCGGGGCAGCAATGCCGCGGCCGCGGACCCGGCGGAGCTGCGCAAGCTCGGCCTGGCCCACGTGCCCGAAGACCGCATGAAGATGGGCCTGGTCAAGCCCTTCGCCGCCTATGAAAGCGCGATCCTGGGCTATCAGAAGGATCGCAAGCTCGGCAGCGGCCCCTTCCTCAATTATCGCCGCATCATCGCCGACCTCACCGACAAGATGGAACGCTTCGATGTGCGCCCGCGCGATCCGAAACTGAAGACGGCCAATTTCTCGGGCGGCAATGCCCAGAAGATCGTGCTGGCCCGCGAGATGGAGCGCGACCCGGCTTTGCTGATCGTGGGGCAGCCGACGCGCGGCGTCGACATCGGCGCCATCGAGTTCATTCACCGCCGCCTGATCGGCATGCGCGACGCCGGCAAGGGCATCCTGGTGGTTTCGGTCGAGCTCGACGAGATCATGGGCCTCTCTGATCGCATCCTGGTGATGTGCGGCGGGCGCATCACCGGCGAGTGCCTGGCCAAGGACGCCACCGAGAACGGCCTTGGCCTCCTGATGGCCGGCGTTTCGGGAGAAGCGGCATGAGCGGGCAGACCACCACGCCCGGGGCCTTTCTCGGGGCGATCTTTTCGGGGCGCAGCGGCGCCAGCCTGATCACCCTGCCCTGGTGGGCCGACACCATCATCCTGCCGCTGCTCAACGTCTTGGTGGCCTTCATCGTCTCCGGCATCGCGGTGTGGATCATCGTCGGCGCCGACCCCTTGACCGTCGGCGTCACCATGATCGGCGGCGCGTTCGGCGATGCCAACGCCGTGGGCACCACGCTTTATTATGCCACCACCTTCATCTTCGCCGGCCTTGCCGTCGCCGTCGCCTTTCATGCCGGATTGTTCAATATCGGCGTGGACGGCCAGGGCCAGATCGCCGGCATCGGCATCGCCTGGGCCTGCCTGCATCTGGGCGGCCTGCCCTGGCCCCTCGCCATCCCGCTCGGCATGGCCGCCGGCATGCTCTTCGGCGCCGCCTGGGCCTTCATTCCGGGCTACCTCCAGGCCAAGCGCGGCAGCCATGTCGTCATCACCACCATCATGTTCAACTACATCGCCACCGCTCTGGTGCAGTATCTCCTGGTGAACGTGATGATGAAGCCGGGCTCGGGCGAGCCGAAGTCCGAGCTTTTTCCGGATTCGACGGGCATGCCCTTGCTCAGCGACATCCTGGCCGGCATCGGCATCCAGCTCGACCTCACCCTCGTCAATCTCGCCTTTCCGATCGCCCTGATCGCAGCCCTACTGGTCTGGGCCCTGATCTGGCGCACGCGGCTCGGCTATGCGATGCGCACGGTCGGCCACAACCAGACGGCCGCCGTCTATGCCGGCATCTCGCCTGCGAAAATCATCATCATCGCCATGCTGATCTCGGGGGGCCTGGCCGGCCTGATGGGCGCCAATGTGCTGATGGGCGAGCAGCACCGCATGATCATCGACTACACGGCCGGCGCCGGCTTCATCGGCATCGCCGTTTCCCTGATGGGCCGCTCCCATCCGGCCGGCATCGTGCTTGCTTCCATCCTGTTCGGAGCGCTCATCCAGGGCGGTCAGGAATTGTCCTTCGAAAACCCCGTGTTCGACAAGAACATGATCGTGATGATCCAGGGCATCATCATTCTCTTCGTCGGCGCCCTGGAGACCATGTTCCGACCCCAGCTCGCTGCCCTGTTCCAACTGTTCACCCCCGCCGGCAAGGGAGCATGACGCCATGGATACCGTGATCATGCTGGCCAGCGTGGCGGCCGCCGCCATCCGCATCTCCACGCCCTATCTGCTCTGCGCCCTCGCCGGCCTCTATTCGGAACGTTCGGGCATCGTCGACATCGGCCTCGAAGGCAAGATGCTGGTGGGGGCCTTCGCCGCCGCGGTCACCGCCGCGACCTATGGCTCGGCCTGGCTCGGCCTCATCGCCGCCATCATCGTTTCCATCGGCTTTGCGCTGCTGCACGGCATCGCCTCCATCCGCTATCGCGGCAACCAGATCGTTTCCGGCGTCGCCATCAACATCCTGGCGCTCGGCAGTACCGCCTTCATCGGCAATGCCTGGTATGGCGAGGGCGGCCGCACGCCGAGCCTCAGCGGCGCCGCCCGTTTCCAACCGATCGAGCTGCCGGGTGCGGAGGCGATCAAGGGCGTGCCGGTGATCGGTGAGCTCTATGCCGACGTGCTCTCCGGCCATTCGATCCTGGTCTATTTCGCCTTCATCTGCGTGCCGGTAACGGCCTGGGTCCTCTACAAGACCCGTTTCGGCCTGCGCCTGCGCGCCGTCGGCGAGAACCCGCAGGCGGTCGACACCGCCGGCATCTCGGTCGCCTGGCTGCGCTACCGGGCCGTGCTGATCTGCGGCCTGCTGACCGGCATCGCCGGTGCCTATCTCTCCACCGCCGATTCGGCCGCCTTCGTCTCCAACATGACCGGCGGGCGCGGCTATATGGGCCTGGCGGCCCTGATCTTCGCCAAATGGCGGCCCTGGCCCGCGCTCGGCGCCTGCCTGCTCTTCGGCCTGCTCGACGCCATCTCGATCCGCATGGGGTCGGGCTTCGTCGTCGCGGGCATGCTGGTGCCCTCGGAGCTGATCTCGGCGCTGCCTTTCATCCTCACCGTACTGATGCTGGCCGGCTTCGTCGGCGCGGCGACGCCGCCCAAGGCCGCGGGCATTCCCTATCTCAAGGAACGCTGATGGACGCGCTCGCCGATCTGTTCGAAGCCGCCAGGGCCGTGCGCGAGAAGGCGCACGCCCCCTATTCGCGCTTCAAGGTGGGAGCGGCCATCCGCGGCCGTTCGGGCCGGATCTATGCCGGCTGCAATGTCGAGAATGCCGCCTATCCGGTCGGGGCCTGCGCCGAAGGCGGCGCTATCTCGGCCATGGTGGCGGATGGCGAAACGGGAATCGCCGAAATCCTGGTACTGGGCTGGACCGACGCCCACCCCGATGCGCCCGGCCTCACCACGCCCTGCGGCGGCTGCCGCCAGCGCATCCGCGAATTCGCGAGGCCGTCGACACCCATCCATGTCGCAGGGCCCGAGGGCATCCGCCGCAGCTTCACGCTCGACGAGCTGCTGCCCGAGAGCTTCGGCCCGGAAAATCTCGGATAGAACCTCAGATCGAGACCAGGTCGAGGAAGCTGGCGCACAGCAGCACGACGGTGGCGACGGCCAGCGTCAGCCCCACCCAGAACTGCGCCCTGTCCTCGGCGGAAATGCCGCCCTTCAACACGATATGCATACGCTCGATCATAACCGACCCACCTCGAAACGGGGGTCATGATGGAAGCGTCGCGGATGCTCGGGCGTTAACGCGGCGCGAATTCGCCGCACCGTCTGGAATCATGGTTGAGAAGAGATGAGCGGGCGTCCGGGCGCCCGCGCATCCGGAACTACAGGAACGACTTGCCCGCCCCCTGCCAGTCCAGCCTGAGGTGCTCCGCCACGCTGGCGGCCATGTCGGCGAAGCTGTCGCGCCGGCCGATCGGCCCCGTGCGCTTGCCCAGACGCGCCAGCACCGGCACGAATTCGCGCGTATGGTCCGTTCCCGTCCAGGACGGGTCGCAGCCATGGTCGGCCGTGATGATCAGAAGGTCTTCCTCACCCAGCCGCGTCAGGATCTGCGGCAGGCGCATGTCGAACTGCTCCAGGGCGCCGGCATAGCCGGGAATATCGCGGCGATGGCCATAGAGCGTGTCGAAATCGACATAGTTGGCAAAGAGCAGGCCGCCATCGGGCAGGCGCCCCATAGCTTCGAGCGTGCGATCGATCAGGGCGTCGTTGCTCGGGCCCTTGACGATCTCGCCAGTGCCGCGATGGGCGAAGATGTCGCCGATCTTGCCGATGGTGACGATGCCCCGTCCCGCGCGCTCTGCCACGTCGAGCAGCGTGTCGGCCGGCGGCGGCACCGCATAGTCGCGCCGGTTGGCGGTGCGTGTGAAACCGCCGACGGCATCGCCGACGAAAGGCCGCGCGATCACCCGGCCGATATTGAGGTGGTCGACGTGGCGCCGGGCGATCTCGCACAGGGACAACAGCCTTTCCAGCCCGAACGCCTCCTCATGGGCGGCGATCTGCAGCACGCTGTCGGTGGAGGTGTAGAAGATCGGCTTGCCCGTCTCTATGCTCTCGGCACCGAGTTCGGCGATGATCTGCGTTCCCGAGGCATGACGCTGGCCGAGCACCCCGGCAAGCCCGGCCTCCTTGACGATGGCGGCGATCAGCTTGGGAGGAAAACAGGGCACCTCCCTGGGGAAATAGCCCCAGTCGAACGGCACGGGATAGCCGGCAATCTCCCAATGGCCGGATGGCGTGTCCTTGCCTTTGGAAACCTCCGCCGCATAGCCCCACAGCCCCTCGGCCACGCCGCCTTCCAGGCCAGGCGGGAGTGTGCCTGTCGCAGCCTGCGCAGCCGCGCCGAGGCCCAGGCTGGTGAGCACGGGCAGGCGCAGGGGCCCCGTGCGATGCTCGTTCTCCCCCGCCCGGCCCGCCGCGCAGGCCGCGGCGATATGGCCGAGCGTATCCGCTCCCGCATCGCCATAGCGCTCGGCATCGTCAGCCGAGCCGATGCCGAAGGAATCCATCACCAGAAGGAGAGCGCGGCCCATGTCACTTTCCTCCAATGCGTTCGAGTACCGGCGGCAAGGCTGCTTCGCCTTCTCCGATGCGGTAGGCGGTGCGGAGGCTGGCGGCCGCCGCTTCGGCTGCCGCGTCGCTGCGCGCATGCACGAAGCCGAGGGGACTGTCAGGCCCGACCTCGGCGCCGAGTTCGGCGAGGCCGGTCAGGCCCACGGCATGGTCGATCGCATCCTGCGGGCGGGTGCGCCCGCCGCCCAGCGCCACCACCGCGAGACCGACGGCCCGCGTATCGATACCGCCGACCCGCCCTGCCTGCTCGGCGAAGACGGGTTTAATCACTGGTGCAACGGGCAGATAATGCTCGGGCCGCTCGACGAAGTCCGCCGGCCCACCGAGCACCGCGATCATGCGGGCGAAAT
This sequence comes from Labrys sp. 22185, assembly GCF_052045555.1. Classification (NCBI taxonomy): domain Bacteria; kingdom Pseudomonadati; phylum Pseudomonadota; class Alphaproteobacteria; order Hyphomicrobiales; family Xanthobacteraceae; genus Labrys; species Labrys sp. 22185. The sequence continues at coordinate 115,756 of NZ_JBQEPH010000009.1, forward strand.
GTTCGGCCGCCCGCCCGCTCGCCAGAGCCTGCTCGATGCGCGCCTGGCCTTCGGCGGTATCGCGGGCAAGCCCGCCGAGCACCAGCATTTCGGCGCAAAGATCGACGGTGACCTCCAGGAGGCGCAGGTCCCGCTGCCCTCCCGTGAGGAAGTCCACGGCATTGCGGACCTCCAGGGCGTTGCCGGCGGCGCTGGCAAGGGGCTGGTCCATCGCCGTGATCAGTGCAGTGGTCGGCAGCCCGGCTCCCGTGGCGACGGTCGCAATCGATTCGGCCAGTTCGCGCGAGCCCTCCAGGGTGGGCATGAAGGCGCCAGAGCCCGTCTTCACGTCCATCACCAGGGCCTGAAGTCCGGCTGCGAGCTTTTTCGACAGGATCGAGGCCGTGATCAGCGGGATCGATTCGACCGTGGCCGTGACGTCGCGGATCGAATAGACGGTCTTGTCGGCCGGGGCGAGATCGGCGGTCTGGCCGATGATGGCGGTGCCTGCCTCGCGCACGGCGCGGCGGAACAGGTCGAGATCGGGCTGGGTGGCGTAGCCGGGCACCGAATCGAGCTTGTCGAGCGTGCCGCCGGTATGCCCCAGGCCCCGGCCCGAGATCATCGGCACGAAGCCGCCACAGGCAGCCACCAGCGGCCCGAGCATCAGGCTGACATTGTCGCCGACGCCGCCGGTCGAGTGCTTGTCCACCACCGGCCCCGGCAGGTCGAGCCCGCGCCAGTCGAGCACGGTGCCCGATTGGGTCATCGCCCGCGTCAGGGCAATGTGCTCCTCCATCGCCATGCCGCGGAAGAACACCGCCATGGCAAAGGCCGCGACCTGGGCATGGGTGACGCTGCCGGCGACAAGCCCTTGCACGAAACTCTCGATGTCAGCCGCGGATAGAGCGGCGCCATCGCGCTTCTTGCGGATGATTTCCTGGGGAAGAAGGGTCACGAATGGGGCTCCCTGGAGCAGAACGCAGTCAAGCGGAACGCTTCTTTGCGATTCCCGGCCGACGGCCAGATCGCAAGACGCCTTGGCCCTGCGTGGCCTTTCGATTTCGGGCCGCGACGATAGCCTCCACGATCCTCGAAGGAAAGCCATGCGGAGGAAAGTGTGCGAGCGTTTACAAATCTATCACGAAGAGACGACGTCCTGGTGCCCTGGCAAAGCTGCCCTACGGCCTGTTCCCCCCGAACTGGCCAGCGCCTGGCGCGCGTGCCACAATCGATGTGGTGCTGCCGTGAATCCGGGGTGGGGCGATGATCCGGCGTTGCGTAATGCTGTTGTGTCTGTTCTGGCTGGCCGGGGCCACCGTCGCGCTCGCCGACAAGCGTGTCGCCCTCGTCATCGGCAACGGCGACTATCGCACGCTCGGCCGCCTCGCCAATCCCGTCGCCGATGCCGACGCCATGGCCACGCTGCTCGCAGGTGGCCCACTCGGCTTCAAGGTGATCCGCGCCACCGACGCCGATCATGCCGCCATGCTCAGGGCGATGTCCGAATTCGGCAACGAGGCCACCGATGCCGATATCGCCCTGGTGTACTATGCCGGCCACGGCATGCAGGTCGACCAGCGCAATTTCCTCATTCCCGTCGGCGCCGACATCAAGAGTCGCGTCGATCTCGCCACGCAGACCATCAAACTCGACGACATCAGCGACATCCTGAGCGCTTCCGGCGCCAAGGCCAAGATCCTGCTGGTGGATGCCTGCCGCAACAATCCCCTGCCGGCAAGCGCAAGCCGCGGCGCCTCACGCGGCCTCGCCCGGCTCGATGCCGCCAGCACCGGTACGCTGGTGGCCTTCGCCACCGGCCCCAATGCCGTCGCCGACGATGGGGACAACGGCCATTCTCCCTTCGCGGCCGCCTTGCTGAAGCGTCTGCCGGAGGCCGGCATCGAGATCCGTCGCATGCTGGCGCTGGTACGCCAGGACGTCCATGCCGCCACGAACCAGCGCCAGACGCCGTGGGTGGATGAAGCCCTGCTCGGTGATCTCTATCTGTCGGGAAGCGCCATATCCGGTTCGGTCCCCATCGCCACGCAGCAGCCATCGCCGGCGCCGGGAAGCCCGGTCCCCGACAAGGCGGACATGGCGGCCTGTACCGATCTCGGTACCGAACCCACCCCGATCAAGCTCGAAGCCTATCTCGACAATTTTCCGAAGGGCTATTGCGCCGCCTCGGTGCGCCGGCGGCTGGAAGCCCTGGCCAAGCCTGCGGCCGGGCCGGCGCCGATCTCCGCCTCACCTGCGTCCGCGCCCGCTCGACCCGATCCGCCACCCTACACGATCTCGAGCTATTGGAACCATAACGGCTCGCGCGTGGCGCTTTCGGCGAGTGAGGGCAACCGCCTGTTCTATTATGAGGCGCCGCGCCCGGGCCTGGCCGAGGTCGGGGTCCGCAAGGGGGCACTGCTGTTCAAGGGGAGCGCCAGCGGCGGCATCTATCGCGGCCAGGCCTATGTCTTCTCGCGCGAATGCGGGCCGATCTCCTATCGCGTCGAGGGCTCGGCGGCCGGAGAGCCGCCGATCATCACCCTGCGTGGCAAGGCTCCCCGACGTGCCAAGGATTGTGCGCAAACCGGCTGGCGCGACGACACGCTGGTATTCCGCTACGATTCGGCGGCGCGATAGCACGCATACCCCTGCCGACCAGCCGGTCCGTGGTCCGACAAAGCCGCTTGAGTCCTTTTTAAGGGGGCAACATCGCCCCCGCGACCCTTCCCCCGCTTTCGGCTGCGGGATTGCTATGTTAAGGGGAGGCCGTGGAGCGGGCAGGCTCGCCTGTCCGGCCACGCGGTTTTGACTGGTCGATGAGGACTGAGACGCAATGGCGGAACGCCGTTCGAGCTTTGAATATGAAGATCTCCTGGCCTGCGGGCGCGGCGAGATGTTCGGCCCCGGCAATGCGCAATTGCCCCTCCCCCCCATGCTGATGTTCGATCGCATCCCGGAGATCTCCGAGACCGGCGGGCCAAATGGCAAGGGCTGCGTACGCGCCACGCTCGATGTCAAACCGGACCTGTGGTTCTTTTCCTGCCACTTCCAGGGCGATCCGGTGATGCCGGGCTGCCTTGGCCTCGACGCCCTCTGGCAGATGACCGGCTTCTTCCTGGGCTGGCTCGGCCAGTCCGGACGCGGCCGTGCTCTCGGCGTCGGCGAAGTCAAGTTCACCGACCAGGTGCTGCCCAGCGTCAAACAGGTCGAGTATGGCGTCGACCTCAAGCGGGTTTTCAAGGGTAAATTGATTCTCGGCATTGCGGATGGCTGGCTAAAGGCCGATGGCCGCACCATCTATGAAGCCAAGGATCTGCGCGTCGGCTTGTTCCAAGCCTGATTTCTGGCCTGAGCGCGGCGCGGATCGAGCGCGTTTCCGGTCGGGCCTGGCATCGGCCTGCCTGTTGCAATGCGCTTTGAAACATGCAGGGTGCGGCCCCGACGACGCTCGACGCGCCGACGGGGTCGATGCTTTGTTAGCCGTCCGTGTCCGGGTCCTGCCCGTCCGCGGGCAGCGAGCATAATTTCCGAGCTTGCCCAAAACCGGGCCGCTTGCGAAATTCTGCTCAAGCGTTTTGCGATGAGACGCAATTGCCTCAAATCGCAAGGACGCTCCCGCCAATCCGTCGGATTGGCTTGGAAACAAGGAGCTAGGGCAAGCGAGCGTTCACATTGAACGCGCTTTTCTCTAGGGAACGCAGTGCCGGCCTGGCGATCTCCTCGGAGAGGATCGTGGGGCGGTCACGAAACTGGAAGGGATCGCCATGAGACGTGTCGTCGTTACCGGCATGGGTATCGTGTCTTCGATCGGCAACTCGACGCAGGAGGTTCTCTCCAGCTTGCACGAGGCCAGATCCGGTATCACGCGCGCCGAGCAGTTCGTCCAATACGGCTTCCGCTCTCAAGTCTATGGCGCGCCGACGCTCGACCCTGCCTCGGTGGTCGATCGCCGCGCCATGCGCTTCCACGGTGGCGGTACCGCCTGGAACCATGTGGCGATGGAGCAGGCCATTCTAGATTCAGGCCTCGAAGCCAACGAAGTCTCCAACGAGCGCACCGGTATCATCATGGGGTCCGGCGGCCCCTCTACCCGTACCATCGTCGAGGCTGCCGACAAGGCGCGCGAGTCGGGCAGCTCCAAGAAGGTCGGCCCCTTCGCCGTGCCCAAGGCGATGTCGTCCACCGCTTCGGCCACGCTCTCGACCTGGTTCAAGATCAAGGGCACGAACTACTCGATCTCCTCGGCCTGCGCGACCTCGAACCATTGCATCGGCAATGCCTATGAGCAGATCCAATATGGCAAGCAGGACGTGATGTTCGCCGGCGGCTGCGAGGAACTCGACTGGACGCTCGCCGTGTTGTTCGACGGCATGGGTGCGATGTCGTCCAAATATAACGACACCCCGTCTACGGCCTCCCGCCCCTATGACAAGAATCGCGACGGCTTCGTGATCTCCGCCGGTGCCGGTGTGCTGGTGCTGGAAGAACTGGAGCACGCCAAGGCCCGCGGCGCCCGCATCTATGGCGAGATCGCCGGCTATGGCGCAACCTCCGACGGCCATGACATGGTTGCCCCCTCGGGCGAAGGCGCCGAGCGTTGCATGCGCATGGCGCTGGCCAATATCAAGGCACCGATCGACTACATCAACCCGCACGCCACCTCGACGCCGGCCGGCGATCCGCCTGAGATCGAGGCCATCCGCAAGGTGTTCGGCTCGGGCGACAAATGCCCCCCGATCGCCGCGACCAAGGCGCTGACCGGCCATTCGCAGGGCGCGACGGGCGTGCAGGAAGCAATTTATTCACTCCTCATGATGAATAATGGCTTCATCTGCGAGAGCGCGCATATCGAGGAGTTGGATCCGGCCTTTGCTGACATGCCGATCGTGCGCAAGCGTATCGACAATGCCAAGCTCAGCCATGTCCTGTCCAATTCCTTCGGATTCGGCGGTACCAACGCGGCCCTGGTCTTCAAGCGGCTCGACGCCTGAGATCGGTCACCGCCTGTTCCGCCCGGACTATCCAGGGTAGGCGCTCATCCATAGTTTGAAGACCGTGGATGAGCATGCCCGGTAACAAAGAGACAGATAAAGTGATCCGGGAAGCCAGCAAATCCCCGGCTGCTTTGTCAAAACGTGGTAAAGAGGCGGAAATGCGGGCTGATCGGCCGATTCTGGTCTGATTGCGCCCCAAAGCGCTTTGCGATTTGACGGGATCGCGTCGAATCGCAAAGCGCGTCCAACCAAGGAGTCAAAGCAAAGTAACGTTCACACGAAAACGCGCTTTGCTTTGGTGACTGATGACCAGGATTTGGAGTTGCAGGCCATGACAGGGCTCATGCAAGGTAAGCGCGGTCTGATCATGGGCGTGGCCAATGATCATTCGATCGCCTGGGGTATCGCCAAGAGCCTTGCCGCCCAAGGCGCCCAATTGGCATTCACCTATCAGGGCGATGCCCTGCGCAAGCGCGTGGAGCCGCTGGCCAACAGCGTCGGCTCCAGCCTGCTGGTGCCGTGCGACGTCGAGGATATCGCTTCCGTCGACGGCGTCTTCGCCACGCTGGCGCGGGAATGGGGCAAGATCGACTTCCTCGTCCACGCCATCGCCTATTCGGACAAGAGCGAGCTCAAGGGCCGCTACGCCGACACCACGCGCGACAATTTCGCCAAGACCATGGTGATCTCCTGCTTCTCCTTCACGGAGATCGCCAAGCGCGCCGCCGACCTGATGCATGATGGCGGCTCGATCCTCACCTTGACCTATGGCGGCTCCACCCGGGTGATGCCGAACTACAATGTCATGGGTGTCGCCAAGGCCGCGCTGGAAGCCTCGGTGCGTTATCTGGCTTCCGATTTCGGCCCGCAGGCCGTGCGCGTCAACGCCATCTCGGCCGGGCCGATCCGCACCCTGGCCGGTGCCGGCATTTCCGATGCCCGCCTGATGTTCAACTACCAGCGCGCCCATGCGCCGCTGCGTCGCACGGTCAGCATCGAGGAAGTCGGTGGCTCGGCGCTCTATCTGCTCTCGGACCTGTCGACCGGCGTCACCGGCGAGGTACATTTCGTCGACTCCGGCTACAACATCATCTCGATGCCGCATCCCGAAGCCCTCAAGGCCCAGGAAGCCGCCGAGGCGAGCGTGACGACGAAGGCCGCCGCCGAATAGGCCAGCCTGTCCCCGTCGCGGAAGCACTGGAAGCGAAGTATCCATGGAAGTGCGGGCATCGTCGCCCGCATTTTCTTTTCCACGAGCAAACAGCCAGCTACAGCCCGCTGAACCAATTATAGCTCTGGCTCTCCCAGGTGCCGCCGAGATAGTCGTTGCTCACCTCGATCTCGCCGATGAATTTGGGGTTCTTGAAACCGAGCTTGGTCGGCACGCGCAGTTTCATCGGGAAGCCATAGGCACGCGGCAGCACCTGCCCGTCTAACCAGAAGGTGAGCTGCGTCTGCGGATGCAGGGCGGTCGGCATGTCGATGCTGGTGACGTAATTGTCGTCGCAGCGGAAATTGACGTAGTTCGCCGTGAGATCGGCGCCGATCCGGCGCAGGAAATGCGAGAAGGGTACGCCGGACCAGCTGCCGATGGCGCTCCAGCCCTCGATGCAGATATGGCGAGTGATCTGGGTGACGCGCGGCAAGGCGTGCAACTGCGGCAGTGTCCAGTCCGCCCGCTGCTCGACCAGGCCCGTGACGTTCAGGCGATAGAGGCCGGCATCGATCACCGGTGCCTTGTCCGGAATGTTGGGCTCGTAGAAGGAGTTGAACGGGAAGGGCCGGGTGATCATGCTTTCGGGATATTCCTTTGCCAAACGCTCCGGGGAGAACAGCCAGGCCTGCACGCGGTCGTTGAAATCGGAGATCCGCCCCAGCATCGCCTCGGCGCTATAGCCGTCAGTGACGTCGCAGCCGGCGAGCAGGGTCAGGCTTCCCAGGCCGAGCGCCCGGCGCAGGAACTGGCGCCGCGTGGCGCGATCGAGCCGGCGGGCGGCCTCTTTGAGGATCGCGCCAGTATCGGGATGGGCCTTTTTGGGTTCACGCAGCATGACACCCTCCCTCAATGCCCGCGGATCATGGCGACGAGGCTGCGCGGCACCAGCAGGGCCATCGCGACATGCACGACCTGGAAGCCGACGATCACCGACATGGCGCCGAAATGGATCAGGCGGGCCATGTCGAAATCGCCGAGCAGCATGACGAGCGGGCGCAATTGCACCGGCTTCCAGATCGCCAGGCCCGACAGCACCACCAGCACGCCGGCGACAATCACGCCGAGATAGAGCAGGCGCTGCACGGCGTTGTAGTGGCTGAGATCCTCATGGCCCAGCCGCCCGGCCAGCGCCGCCTTGAGATCGGCGAGCACGGCGGCCAGCGTGACCGGCAGCAATTTGCGCCGGAACCGGCCGGAAACCAGGCCATAAGCGAGATAGACCACGCCATTGGCCATCACCAGCCACATGGCGGCGAAATGCCATTGCAGACCGCCGATCAAGGAGCCGCCGAGCGTGAGGGCCGAGGGAAACGGGAACGGCAGGGTGGGATAGGCATTGTGGATGGCCCAGCCGGAAGAGATCATCAGCAGCATCGCGACCGCATTGGTCCAATGGCTGATCCGCACGATCGCCGGGTGGATCGGCGCGGCGACCGGGACCGGCAGGGGGTGAGATTGCGTCATGGCGACGGACTCCCGAAAGGGATCTAGGAGGCACCGGACCGCGGAGGCGTCCGCGGTCCGGCGCAAGCCATCATTGCGGCAGCAGTACGGTGTCGACGACGTGGATGACGCCGTTGCTCTGGTTGACGTCGGGGATGGTGACGGTGGAGCGGTCACCCTTGGCGTCGATGATGTCGAGCTTGCGGCCGTCCTGCACGACGGTGAGCGTGCCGCCCTGCACAGTCTTGAGCGTGGCCTTGCCGCCCCCGGCCTTCACTTCGGACATCAGTTCGGCGGCCGAGTGCTTGCCGGCCACGACGTGATAGGTGAGCACAGCGGTCAGGGTCGCCTTGTTCTCGGGCTTGAGCAGCGTGTCCACCGTGCCCTTGGGCAGCTTGCCGAAGGCCTTGTTGACCGGGGCGAACACGGTGAAGGGGCCGGGGGTCATCAGGGTATCGACCAGGCCGGCCGCCTTGACCGCGGCGACCAGCGTGGTGTGGTCCTTCGAATTGACGGCGTTTTGGATGATGTTCTTGGAGGGATACATCGGCGCGCCGCCGACATTGACGGTGGTCTCGGCAAAGGCCGCGCCCGTGTAGAACACCGAGGCGGCCAGAACCACACCGATGACGGCTGCGTAAGAGGAGGTGCGACGGGTCATGATAGATCTCCGGAAGGTTGCACCGCTCGTTCCGAGCGGTGGAGCACGGGGATGTCCGCGTCTCGTGAAGATCTACGCCTCGATTTCGCACGAGTTTCAGAATTTAAAAAATATTCTTCAATTTCATCTTATAGATCGAAATAACAATGAAATATACAGATACGATACAACGGCCATAAGGTTTCATTTCTGTGAATAAAATTATTTCCATATTTCGATGAAACCTTTGCGCAGCTGCAACGTACGCACCAACCCGCCGGATTTCAGGATGGAATTCTGTTTCGCCGGGCAGCGAATTATTGTTTGATTGAGGCGGGCGACCAGTCCAGGCCAGGCGGAAACCGGGGCAATCGGCTTGAGCAGCAGCAGAGGCGTCAACGAGAAGGAAGGGTCGTCGCTGGAGGGCCTGTTGCACGCCGTCGCCTCCGGCGACAGGGCTGCGTTTCGGCGCCTCTATGATGCGACACAGGCGAAACTTTACGGGGTGGTGCTCCGTATCCTGCGTGACAGGGCTGCGGCCGACGATGCAGTGCAGGAGATCTACGTGAGAATCTGGGACAAGGCGGCGGATTTCGACCCCGGCAAGGCCTCCGCCCTGACCTGGATGGCGACGATCGCCCGCAACCGCGCCATCGACCTGCTGCGCAGCGCGCGGCCCACGGCCGGCACCGACGCCCAGGAGATCGAGGATTTGCCGGCCGAGGCAAGCGAACCGCTCGAGGCTCGCCAACGCAGCGAGGAATTGCGGCGACTGCTCTCCTGCCTCGCCGGCCTCGAAGAGGAGCGGCGCCAGATGATCCTGCTCGCTTACTATCGCGGTGCCACACGCGAGGCCCTGTCCCGGCGCTTCGAGCGGCCGGTGCCCACGGTCAAGACCCTGCTGCATCGCGGCCTCGCCCAGCTGAGGGAGTGCCTCGGCCATGACTGAGCGCGATGACCTCGATCTCCTGGCAGGCGAGTATGTGCTCGGCACGCTCGACACGGCCGAACGTGCCGCCGTTGCGGCCCGGCGCCAGCGCGAGCCCGATCTCGATGCCGCCATCACGGCCTGGGAGCGTCGTCTGGCCCCATTGGCCGAAACCATCGCACCGGTGGAGGCGCCTGCTTCCTTGTTCCCGAGCATCCTCGGCCGCCTCGACGGCGGGACGGACAGTCTGGTTCCCCTGCTCGAAAGGCGCCTGCGGCGCTGGCGCATGGCCGCCCTGGGTGCAGGCGCGCTGGCCGCGGGGCTGGCCCTCTTCGCCCTCACGCCCTCGCTCCGCAATCCGGCGCAACCGGGCAATTTCGTCGCCGTGCTGCAGAAGGACGCCGCCTCCCCCGCCTTCATCGTCTCGGTGAATGTCGAGGCGCGCTCCCTCACCATCCGGCCGGTGGCCGCCCGGCCCCAGCCGAACAAGTCCTATGAGTTGTGGCTGGTGAACGACAAGCTCCCCGGCCCGCGATCGCTCGGCGTGATCGGCGACCGGCCCTTCACGGTGGAGAAGGCACGCCTGTCCAGCGTGCCCGAGCAGGTGGTGCAGCAGGCCGTCCTGGCGGTGACCTTGGAGCCGGAGGGCGGCTCCCCCTCAGGCCAGCCCACCGGCCCCATCCTCTATTCCGGTACCCTGGTGCAGGCCACGCCCTGATCCTGCGGGTGCGCGGACGTCACGGCGACATGCTCGCATGCCGCGACGTCCGCATCCTCGCCTCCCAAGCTGTCACGGTTCCAAGAACGGACAAAGCGTGCACGTGCCCGGGAAAAGCTCACTCTCAATACGCGTGCAAATCGATTTGCAAATGCATTCATCTTGGCTATCATGCCCAAGTGAGCACGATATCGAAAGTCGCCGAGAGAGCTGGCGTTTCACGCACGACCGTATCGCATGCGATCAATCATGCCGATCGCGTGTCCAGGGAATTGCGCGAGCGCGTCGAACAGGCGATCCGCGAATTGGGCTACCAGCCCAACCCCCAGGCACGCAGCCTGCGCACGGGGCGCACCGATACGGTCGCCATGCTGATCCCCGACATCCGCAACCCCTTCTATCCCGAGCTGGTGAAGACGGCGCAGTCGGAGCTCGAGAATGTCGGCCTGGACATGCTGATCTTCAACACGGACGTGCCCGGTGGCCACTCCCAGGACCATGGCCGCGAATATCTCAGGCAGATCCGCAACCGCCGGGTCGATGGCCTCATCGTCGGCGATTTCGCCCTGCACGGCATGCATGACGTGCTCGAAGACATCGACATTCCCACCGTCTTCATCGGTCATCTGCCCAATCAGGCGGTCGACAGCATCCGGCTGGACGATTTCGGCGGCGGCTATCTGATGGGCGAATATCTGGCCCGCCAGGGCCATCGGCGCATCGCCCATGTCACCGGCCCGGACTTCTTCTCAGAGGCGATGGCGCGCGCGGACGGTTTCGAGAAGGCGTTGAGCGACAATGGCGTCGCGATCGACCCCGCCTTGCGCTTCACCGGCAGCTATCTGGCGCCATCGGGCCGCGAGGCCGCAGCCTGGCTCAGGCACGAGCACGGCCACGCCCTGCCGACGGCCGTATTCTTCGCCAACTACCTGATGGCCTCCGGCGCCCTGACCGAATTCTACGACAGCGGCATTTCGGTGCCCGGGCAGATCGCCGTATCCGTCTTCGACGACCTGCCCCAGCTCGAATATGTCCGCCCGCGCCTGACGCGGGTGGGCAACAGCCCGGCCACCCTCGCCCGGCAGGCCACAACCATGCTGCTCGAACGCCTGAACGGCAGCTTCACCGGCGCGCCGCGCACGGCAACCGTGCCATCCATCCTGCACCCCTTCGATTCAGCCTGACGGGAAGGCGGCAGACGCCGCATCCGTCGAGAACGACAAGCCGGTGGCACGACAACCGGCAACAGGGAGGAAATCATGACTGTGAAGGCCATAGGTCCCGAGAACCGTGGTGCTCGTATCAGCCGGCGCAACCTCATCGTCGCCGGCGCCGGCCTGGCGGGCGGCTTCCTCAATGCCCCCTATCTCAGCCGCTCCGGGGCCCAGGCCCAGGACGCCACCCTGAAATTCTGGCAGTTCTATGCGCCGGGCGGGGACGTGAAGCCGCAGGTCAAATGGTTCCAGGATCTGGTGGCGGCCTGGAATGCCGACCACTCCCCCAAGGTCGAGCTCGAATATATCGTCAACAGCGAATACATCTCCGGCTCCAAGCTCGCCACCGCATTCGCCTCGGGCCAGGGGCCGGACATTTTCCTGATCAGCCCCGGCGATTTCCTGCGCTACTACAATGGCGGCGTGCTGGCCGATCTCACGCCCCATATCGAGGAAGCAGCCCGCACCGACTTTCCCGATAGCGTGATCGCCAACCGTAAGGTCGACGGCAAGATCTATGGCGTGCCCATGGAGGTCGAGCCGATGGCCTTCTATTATTCGGTCAAGGCCTTCGAGGAAGCCAAACTCAACGAGAACGACATACCCAAGACCTGGGACGACCTCCTCGAGCTTGCCAAGAAGCTGACCACCTCGAACCGCTATGGCGTGCTGTTCGAGACCACGCCGGGCTATTATCAGAACTTTACCTGGTATCCCTTCCTCTGGCAGGGCGGCGGCGAGATCCAGGGCAAGGACGGCAAGAGCGCCTTCGACTCCCCCGCCACCGTGCAGGCCCTCAAGCTCTGGCAGGACGCCATCCAGTCCGGCGCGGCGCCCCGGCAGGTGGTCAGCGGCGGCTTCGACATCGTTTCCAATCTCGGCGCCGGCCTCACCGCCATGCAGAATGTCGGCATCTGGGGCATCGCCGCCATGGAGAACAACGCCAAGGACATGCCCTATGGCGTGTTCAAGCTGCCGGTTCCGGCCGGCGGGAAGTATGTCACCGTCGGCGGCGGCTGGGCCTTCGTCGCCAATGCCAAGGGCCAGAACCCCGACGCGGCGGCCAAATTCTGCGCTTGGGCCCTGGCCTCGATGGACAAGGGTTCGATCCAGCGGGTGCTCGACTGGTGCACGACCGCCAAGAGCGACATGCCGCCGCGCTCCAGCGCCCTCGCCGCCGGTTCCGCCGCCTTCCAGGCCGGCCGGATGGGCGTCTTCTCCAAGGAGATCTATCCGGGCACGCGGGCCGAACCGCGCGTACCGCCCGAGGTCTACAAGATCATCTCCGACGCGATCCAGGCGACCCAGCTCGGCGGCACCGATCCGCGTGAAGCGGCAACGGCGGCCAGCCAGCAGCTCGACGCCTTCCTCGCCGGCTATAGCGGCGCACCGATCCTGTGAGGGGTAGGGTGGTGTTGTCGTCGATATGGGATGCAGGCGCGCGGCCTCAGAAAAAGCCGCGACCACCCTTCTCCCCTTGCGGGAGAAGGTGGCGCGAAGCGCCGGATGAGGGGTGTTGGCGGACGCCTTGCAAGGTTGCGTTTCTCCCCTCATCCGCCCCTACGGGGCACCTTCTCCCGCAAGGGGAGAAGGGTGGTCGCGGCTTGTACTGCTCGCTTGATGGATTTGCGGGAGCCGCGCCATGACATCCGCTCGCAGCGCCCGCCGCGATGTCCTCGCCGGCTATCTCTTCGTACTGCCCGACGCCGTGGGGCTTGCCCTCTTCGTCGGCCTGCCGATGCTGCTGGCGCTGGCCATCGGCTTCTATGAGGTCGACGGCTTCGGCGGCTATCGTTTCGTCGGCCTGGCCAATTACGGGCGGATGTGGCGCGATCCGCTGTTCTGGACCTCGCTGAGGGTGACGCTCATCTATGCCGCCCTGCTGGTGCCCGCCCTCTATGTCAGCGGGCTTGGCCTCGCCTTGCTGGTACAGCGCGGCGGGCGGTTCGAAACCATGATCCGCTCGATGTTCTTCGCCCCGCAGATGGTCAGCCTGGTGGTGGTCGCCATGGTCTGGCAGATCCTGCTGGTGGAGAAGGTCGGCATCCTCTCCCGCCTCTCCGCCTCACTCGGCCTGCCCGGGCTTTCCCTGCTCGGCGACCCGAACCTGGCGCTGTTCACCCTGGTGGCCGTCAGCGTCTGGTTCATGATGGGGTTCTACATGCTGATCTTCCTCGGCGGCCTGCAGGACATTCCGACCGAATATTACGAGGCGGCCGAGCTCGACGGGGCCGGTGCGCTCGGCCGCTTTCGCTACATCACCTTGCCTTTGCTGCGTCCCACCAGCTTCTTCGTGGTGCTGGTCTCGGTGGTGATGGCGGCGGCCGGTGGCCAGGTCTTCGATCTCATCTATGTCATGACCAAGGGCGGCCCGGCCAACGCCACCTCCGCCCTGATCGTCTACATCTATCGCCAGGCCTTCCAGTTCGGCGCCTTCGGCTATGCCTCGGCCATGGCCTCGCTGCTAGTGGCGCTCTTGATGGCCGTGACCCTCATCCTGTTCAGGCTGACGCGGGGCGGGCGCTTCCATCATGCCTGAGCGCAACGCCCCTGCCCTGCCCCCATCGGGCCAGCTCGTGCGCTTCCTGTGGATGCTGGTCAGCCTCGTCCTGGCGCTGATGACGGTGTTCCCGCTGGTCTGGATGCTGGTCGTCGCCTTCAAGCCGCCGGCCGAGGTGTTCCTGCCCGATCTGGTGCCGCAGCGGCCGACGATCGGCAACTTCCTCTATGTGCTGACCGAGATCCCCTTCCTGCGCTACCTGCTCAATTCTTTCCTGGTCTCGGCGATCGTCACCCTCGTCGCGCTGTTCTTCCATTCCATGGCAGGTTATGCGCTGGCCCGGCTGCATTTCCCGGGGCGGGACGCGATCTTCCTCGCCATGTTCTCCACCTTCCTGGTGTCGCTGCCGGTGATCATCGTGCCGCTCTTCATCCTGGTGCGGGCGATGGGCATGCTCAATTCCTATGCCGGGCTGATCGTGCCTTCGATCTTCAACGCCTTCGGCATCTTCCTCCTCCGGCAATATTACCTGTCGCTGCCGCGCGAATTGGAGGAAGCCGCCCTGATCGACGGCGCCGGGCGCTGGCGCATCTATTGGAGCATCGTGCTGCCGCTGAGCCGGCCGATCCTGGCGGCGCTGGCCATCCTGTTCTTCCTCGCCAACTGGAACGCCTTCCTCTGGCCGCTCACCGTCGCCTCCGATTCCAGCCTATGGGTGGTCCAGGTCGCGATCGCCAATTTCCGCAGCCAATATGCCGGGGCCTGGAACTATGTGATGGCGGCCTCGACCATCGTCGCGCTGCCGATGCTGATCCTGTTTGCCGTGTTCCAGCGCCAGATCACCGAATCCATCAAGACCAGCGGCCTGAAATGAGCCGCCCCCTTGTTTCCAAAAAAGCCTTTCGAGGAAGTGAGCATGACCCAGTCCGGACTTTCGCCCCTGCGCGGCCTCGCCAAATTGCGCGAGGGCCGCTCCCGCCGCTTCTCCAGCTATGACCGCACCGGCGGCAATGACGACAGGCTGCATATCGAGCCGGGGCAGACGATCACCATCGCCGAATATGCCGGCGCCGGCATCGTCACCCATATCTGGGCCACGCTCGCCTGCAAGAGCGAATTGTTCCTGCGCAAGATCGTGCTCCGGGCCTATTGGGACGGCGAGGAGCATCCGAGCGTGGAGACACCGATCGGCGATTTCTTCGGCATGGGCCATGCCGCCACGCGCAACTTCGCCAGCCTGCCGGTGCAGGCCAGCCCCGAGGATGGCAAGGCCTTCAACTGCTATTTCCCGATGCCGTTCGCCAGCCACATGAGGCTGACTATTACCAACGAGGCCGAGGACGACCTGCTGTTCTACTATTATGTCGACCTTGAACTGCACGAAGAGCTCGAGCCGGGACTCGGCCGCTTCCACGCCCAATATCGCCAGGACCGGCCCAAAGGCGTGGACGAAACGGGCCTGGCCAACGAGCAATTCCTGTTCGGCGGCGAGACCGTCGACGGCAAGGACAACTACACCATCCTGGAGGCGGAGGGGCACGGCCATTATGTCGGCGTGCTCTACAGCGTCTATTCGCGGCGGCGCTCGGACCTATGGGACTGGTATGGCGAGGGCGACGACATGATCTTCGTCGATGGCGAGCCGGGCCTGTCGGTGCCCGACACGGTGCGCAAGCCCGATCCGCGCATCGGGCCCAAGGCCGCGCCGATCGCACCGCGCAGCGAGAGCAGCCCCGGCGCCAACGATGCGTGGCCGCCGACCCTGCACGGCACCGGCACGGAGGATTACTTCAACACGGCCTGGTGCCCGACGCAGGACTACAGCGCGCCGTATCACGGCATCATCGCCGCCGGCGGCCCGAACTGGACCGAACCGGTGACGCTCTATCGCTGGCACATCGAGGACCCGGTGATCTTCCATAGATCGATCCGGGTCAGCATCGAGCACGGCCACGCCAACCGGCGCTCGGACGACCTCTCCTCGGTGGCATTCTGGTATCAGGCCGAGCCGCACAAGCCCTTCGCGCCGCTGCCCGCCATGAAGGATCGCCTGCCGACCTTCCGCCGCCCCTACGAGACCTGGAACCTGCGCATGGATGGTGGGAGCTGAGGACGCGGGTTCGGAACAGAGAACCAAAGCGAGATAGGAAGCAAGGTGACCTAGAGCTCACAGGAAACCGTCAAGACATGCGCTTATTTCCGCAGAACCAAGCGCAGTAATCCTTCCTCGACGACGGCCATTGAATCCACACATCTCGACGAGGCAGAAAAAGGCGTGAGAAATCCTTCCCCGACTTCGGGGAAGGATTTCCTGCGCTCAATACTGCCAATACTGAGATGTGTGAATCCGGCAGCCAAAACCGGGGAGGGATTCACCCGCCTCTTCCGGCAGCGATAAGGTCGTCCTTGCCGACTGTTACTCCGCCGCGACCGCCACGGCCTCACCTCCGATCATCGCCAGCACGTTCTCGATCATCCGTCGGCCGATCTCGGGCCTGGTCATTACCGATTCCGGGTGGAACTGCACGGCGGCCAGCGGCAGGCTGGCATGCTCCACCGCCATGATGACGCCGTTGCCGTCGCGCGCGGTGACCCGCAGCTCCGCCGGCAGAACCTGCGCATCGGCATGGATGGAGTGGTAGCGCCCCACCGGGAAGCTGCCGGGCAGGCCGGCGAAGAGCCTGCCGTCCTCGACCTCCACCCGCGAGGCCTTGCCATGCATAGGCCTCGCGAGCAGGTCGAGCCGGCCACCGAAATATTCGACCATGCCCTGCAGGCCGAGGCAGACGCCGAAGACCGGCAGCCCGCGCTGCAAGGCAAGCGCCAGGGTCCGCTGCATGGCGAAATCCGCCGGCCGCCCCGGCCCCGGCGAGAGCACCAGGAGATCTGCCGGCTCCCCGTCCGCGAGCTTTTGCCGCGCCAAAGCCGGGCGCAGGGTCACGACCTCGGCACCGGCGGCGCGGAAATAGCCGGCCAGCGTGTGCACGAAACTATCCTCGTGATCGACGAGCAGCAGGCGCGGCCCGGGGCCAGCCCTGCGGACCGGTACCACCAGCCGGCCAACCGTGGGGGTTTCCTCCTCGAGCACGGCCAGCATGGCGGAGGCTTTCAACCGGGTTTCCGCCTCTTCCTCCAGGGGATCGCTGTCATGCAGCAGGGTGGCGCCGACACGGACTTCCGCCACCCCATCCTGCAGGCGGATGGTGCGTAGCGTCAGGCCGGTATTCAAGGCGCCATCGAAGCCGATCGAGCCGAAGGCCCCGCCATACCAGCGCCGGGCGCTCTTCTCTTCGGCTTCGATATGGCGGATCGCACCACGCTTGGGTGCCCCGGTCACCGTCACCGCCCAGGCATGGCTGAGAAAGGCATCGAGGGCGTCGTAGCCCGGCCGCAACAGGCCCTCGACATGGTCGACGGTATGAATCAGGCGTGAATAGAGCTCGATCTGTCGCCGGCCGATCACCCTGATGCTGCCGGGCTCGCAGATGCGCGACTTGTCGTTGCGGTCGACATCGGTGCACATGGTCAGTTCCGCCTCGTCCTTGGCGGAATTCAGGAGCTCGCGGATGCGCTCGGCATCCTCAAGGGCGTCGGCGCCGCGACGGATGGTGCCCGCGATCGGGCAGGTTTCGACGCGCTGGCCGTCGACCCGCACGAACATTTCCGGCGAGGCCGCCACCAGGAACTCGCCCTCTCCGAGATTGATCAGGGCACCGAAGGGCGAGGGATTGGCGCTGTTGAGCCGGCGAAAGACCGCGCTCGGCGCTTGCGCGCAGGGTTTGGACAGCAATTGCCCCAGCACCACCTCGAACAGATCGCCGCGGGCGAAGGCGGCCCTGGCCCGTTCGACCATGGCAGCATATTCGCCAGGCGCGTGGTCGCTCTCGGGCGGCAGGTCCGGGCCGGCCAGCATGCGATAGGGATGGGGTTCGGTGGCGCGGGACAGGTTTCGGGTCGAGCGTCCCTCGACGCCGAAATCGTAGCTCAGCCGTTGCGCCCGCCGGCGGGCATGATCGACCACCACCAGTTCGTCGGGCAGATAGAGCACGAGATCGCGCTGGTCCTCGCCGCGCGGCAGCCTGAGGTCCATCGGCTCGAACTGGAAGACGAGGTCGTAGCCGAAGGCACCGTAGAGGCCGAGATGGGGGTCGTCGGGCGCGGCGAAGAGTTCGACCACCGCCCGCAGCAGCGAGAACAGGCTGGGCTGGCGGCTGCGCTCCTCTTCGGCAAAGCCGCCTTCCGCCGCGCGCACCGTACCTGAGAGATAGTCCTCACCCCTGGTGAAGGTCTCGAAGAGATCGAGCGGGCGCAGACGGGCCTCGATAGCCGGGATGAGGCAGGTGCCGCGCGGGTTGAGGGCCCCGATCCGAAAGCTTCGGCCCTTGCCGGTGATGACCAGCGGCGGATCGACGAAGCCGATCTCGCCGCGCCGATAGCGCCCCGGCACTTCGCAGCCCGAGGAGAACAGCGCGCCCCGCTGCCGGTCCAGGCGATCGACGAGGGCGGACAGGTCATGAGGATAGTCGAGGTCGCGGCAAGTGCGATGGATCCGGATGCCGCCGGCCGAATGGTAGATATGGTCCGTCATGGAGCCAACTCCGAGTTGCGGCCGTCTCGGGTTGGGTGCTCCTGCGCTGATCTTCAAAAAATCAAAAGCCGCCCCTCCCGGGACGGCCAGATGTGCAATGATCATGCGTGGCCGTCCGTGCTTAGACGGGCCACCACCAGCTTGCTGAGAAAGACGAAATGCGCATGGCCGGATGCTAGCAGCCATGCCCAGCGAGAACAATCCCCTTCGGGCGGCCGAGCGAGATGTTTTTATCTATTTTGTCTACAATCTTTATGTATTAATAGAACGAGGATCTGTTTCGGAGATATGCCGTGTCCCGCCCCGCTCTGCCGACCCGACGCCGCTTCATTGCCGGCCTAGCCTCCCTCGTCGCCGGTGGCCTTGCAGCGCCTCGGCTCGCCAGGGCCGCCGACAATCCGTCCGAACTGCGGATCGACTATGCCACCTACAATCCCGTCGGCCTGCTGATCCGCGACAAGGGCTGGCTGGAGGAGGAGCTCAAGGCCGACGGCATCGCGGTGCGCTGGGTCCAGTCCCTCGGCTCCAACAAGGCCCTCGAATTCCTCAACGCCGGCAGCATCGATTTCGGCTCGACGGCGGGAGCGGCCGCCCTGGTCGGCCGCGTCAACGGCAATCCGATCAAAGCCGTCTATGTCTATTCGCGCCCGGAATGGACTGCGCTGGTGACGCGCCCCGACACCGGCATCGCCGCCGTCGCCGATCTCAAGGGCCGGCGCGTGGCGGCAACGCGCGGCACCGATCCTCACATCTTCCTCATCCGCGCGCTGGCTTCGGCCGGGCTGAAGGAAAAAGACATTGCGCTCGTGCCGCTTCAGCATGGCGACGGCAAGGCTGCCCTGATCCGCGGCGATGTCGACGCCTGGGCGGGGCTCGACCCGATCATGGCCGGCGCGGAGGTTGAAAATGGCGCCAAACTCTTCTTCCGCGATGCCGCGCTCAACAGCTGGGGAGTCTTGAATGTGCGCGAGGCCTTTGCCGCTGCCCATCCCGAGCTCGTGCGCCGCGTGCTGGCCGTCTATGAAAAGGGCCGCCAGCACGCCCTCGCCAATCCCGCCGATCTCAAGCAGAGCCTGATCGCGGCCGCCAAGCTGCCCGATGCGGTGATCGAACGCCAGCTCACCCGCACCGACCTGTCGACCGGCACGATCGGGGACGCCCAGCGACAGACCCTGGTGGCCGCCGGGCAAGCCCTGCAGGGCGCCGGCGTGATCAAGGCCGAGATCGACGTGCCCGCGGCAGTGAACGGGCTGATCGACCCGCGTTTCGGCGCACAGACGCAATAGGCCGGGCGATGACGGCACTCGAAAGCCCTGCCGCGCCGGAGGCGTTGAAAGAGCGGCGTCCGGCGACCAGGCCTTCTCTTCGCCATGTCCGGCCTTATGCCGGGCTGCTTCTGCCCCTCACCCTCGCCTTGGCATGGGAATATGCCGTCCATGCCGGCTGGAGCGACGGACGGCTCTTGCCGCCACCGAGCCGCATCGCCGCGACGCTGCTGGAGTTGGCGCGCAATGGCGACCTCACCACCCACGTCCTCGCAACGCTGGCCCGGGTCGGGGCCGGCTTCTTCTTCGGCGCTCTCGCCGGCATCGCACTCGGCGCTGCCTCCGGCTATTCGTCCCTGTTCCGGACCCTGGTCGACCCGACGCTGCAGGGGCTGCGTGCCATTCCCTCCCTCGCCTGGGTACCGCTCTTCATCCTGTGGTTCGGCATTTTCGAGCAATCCAAGATCATCCTCATCGCCATCGGCGTGTTCTTTCCGGTCTATCTCGGCGTTTCCAGCGCGATCCGCTCGGTCGATCGCAAGATCGTCGAGGTCGGCCAGGTCTTCCGGCTGAAAGGGCTGCAGCTGGTACGGCGCATCCTCCTGCCGGCGATCCTGCCACAGGTCGTCACGGCGCTCAGGGTCGGCCTCGGCCTCGGCTGGATGTTCGTGGTGGCTGCCGAGATCATGGGAGCCTCCGAAGGGCTCGGCTATCTGCTCGTCGATGGCCAGCAACTGGGCAAACCCGACGAGATCGTCGCCACCATCGTCCTGTTCGCGCTGATCGGCAAGGCGAGCGACATGATCCTGGTCGCGCTCAGCCACCCCTTCCTGCGTCACGAAGACAGTTTCGCCGGCGGGGACCGCTGATGCTGTCGCTGCGTAATCTCGACAAGACCTATGCCAATGCCACGCAGGCGCTGCGCGGCATCGACCTGTCCGTCGCGCCCGGCGAGGCCGTTGCCATCATCGGCGGCTCGGGAAGCGGCAAGAGCACGCTGCTGCGCCTGATCGGTGGCCTGGAAACCGCGACCTGTGGGCGGGTGGAGATCGATGGCGTGCCCATCAGCGGCCCGGCGGAGACCGTCGGCTTCGTCTTCCAGGAGCCGCGCCTCCTGCCCTGGCTGACCGTCGCGGGGAATGTCGCCTTCGGCCTCGCCAGCCTGCCCCGGCAGGAGCGAGACAGGCGGGTCGCCGAAGTCCTCGCACGCGTCGGTCTGGAGGGACAGGGTAGAAGATGGCCCAAGGAATTGTCCGGCGGCATGGCCCAGCGCGTCGCCATCGCCCGCACCCTGGCGGCGCGGCCGGGCATCCTTCTTCTCGACGAGCCGTTTTCCGCCCTCGATGCGCTGACCCGCGCGAGCCTGCAGGATCATGTCGCCCGGCTCTGGCTGGAGGACCGGCAGACCCTTCTTCTCGTCACGCATGACATCGAGGAGGCGCTGCTGCTCGCCGATCGCGTCGTCGTCCTCGCGCCGAAGCCCGGACGTATCGAAGAGACGGTCAGCGTCGACTTGCCTCGCCCTCGCGATCGCGACAGCGCAGCCTTCGAACAGGCCAGGCGCTATTTACGCAAGGCTCTCGATCACTCCCTGCACGGCCAGATGCCTGCCTATGCCTGATGCTGCCGAGGGTTCATTGCCCCCAAAAGCAGAACGCGCCACCTTCAGGGAAGAAGGCGGCGCGTTCGAAACTCGTCCGTCGACGGAAGGCGGTGCTCAGACAGCCTGGGCACCGTAGACCTGCTGGCGAGCATGACGGATCATTTCCATGCGGTCGGCACGCAGATCACGCAGATCGCGGTCGGACAGGCTGTTGATCTCATCGAGCAGGCGCAGGAACTCGGCCTGCTTGGCCATGCGGTCCTTAAAATAAGCAATGATGCTTGCGAAGATCATGATGACTACTCCTTTGTTGCCAAGGAGTATCCACCTTCTCATGTTGCGCTGCAACATACATCGTCGCAATGCCGAATTGCATAGCTCGCATGGCTAAAGGGTCGAATATGGCGAGTTCTTAACCAATTCGCTCAACACGTATGCAATATTGCATTCCTGACATAAATCCGCAATGCAATTGACACCTTCGCAGGCAGGCGGTGCCGCACCTTGCAGCAACCTGCCACTCCAATAGCGCTGCGCCTCACTGCTTGGCGGCAGCGAGCTCCGCCTCGATGGCCGCGATCGATTCCCGCAGCTTGGCAACGCGCTCTTCCGCCTCGCGGGCCAGCCGCTCGTAATGGGCGCCGCGGTTCTTCTGCACCGCCAGGACCTTGGCCTGCTTCTGGATGCTGGCGATCTCGGCGAGCATACGGGCCTTCTTCATGGGCCGATCATCCATCGCGCCACTCCTTGTTCGTTACATCAGAGCTTTCCTTAGACGGCCTTGCGGCGAAAGGCACGCCCGATGGCATAAAATTCACATCAGGCGTTGGCATTCCGGCCCTGGGGCGCTAATCCGGCGTCTGACATCTTCATGAGAGAGACGTGATGACCGATAGCCCACCCGACCGCCTCGCCGCCAATCCCGACAGCCCCTTTTTCGACCAGGCCCTGATGGAGCGTGGCGTCGGCATCCGCTTCAACGGCGCCGAGAAGACCAATGTCGAGGAATATTGCGTCAGCGAGGGCTGGATCCGGGTCGCCGCCGGCAATGCCAAGGACCGGCGCGGCAATCCCCTGACCATCAAGCTCAAGGGCAAGGTCGAGCCTTATTTCCGCGACGAGGCGTGAGCACCGCACCCCAGCTCATCCCCCGCCCGCATCAGGTCGAGGCGAGCGAGGCCATCCTCGCCGCCCGCCGCGCCGGGCGGCCGGGCTTCCTGCTGGGCGACCTGACCGGCCTCGGCAAGACGCTGTCGGCCTGGCTGGCGCTGAGCGCCATGCCGGAACAGGAAATCCTGGTGATCTGCCCCAAGGGGGCCATTCCGCAATGGCGCCTGACCATGACGCAGGCCGGCCTGCCGGCCAAGGCGGTCACCGTGATGAATTTCGAGCGCACGAAGGTGCTGATGGCGCCGCCCGCCACCAGCACCAAGCGTTCGACCCGGGCCAAGAACAACGAGCTCGCCAAGCTCGGCACGCCCAAGCGTAGCTGGCCGCTGGTGGTGATCGACGAAGCCCACCGCATCCGCAATCCCAATTCGCAGCAGGGACTGGTCTGCCGCCAGATGGCGGCGGCCGCCGACTTCACCCTCTATATGAGCGCCACCGCCGGGCAGGCGCCGCACGAACTTTCCTATCTCGCCCGCCTGCTCGCGCGGGAAGGCGACAAGCGGAAGGGCGAGGGCCTGGCTGCCGATCTCGACGGCTTCCGGGCCCTGATGAAGCGGCTCGGGATCGGGCGCGCCAAGGGGCGCTGGAAAAACTGGTCCTGGGAGCCGAACGAGGACGACCGCCGCACAATGTCCTCTCTACTCTACAAGGGGCGCGATGCCATCGGCCTGCGTCGTCGGCCCGAGGAGATCGCCGGCTGGCCCGAAGTGCAGCGCGAGGTAACGCCGACCGCGCTCGATGCCGAGAACCGGCGCCTCTATGAGGCGACCTGGCGCGAATTCCGCCGGGAACTCGGCCTGGTCGGCGGCTCGACGCGGCGGGCGGCGGGTTGGGCCGCCGATCTGCGCTTTCGCCAGAAAGGCAGCCTCCTGCGCGTCGCCGGCACCGCCGATTTTGCCGACGACCTGATGGACAATGGCCAGCAAGTGGCGATTTCCGTCGCCTTCCTGGAAACGAGCGCCCTGCTGGTCGAGAAATTGCGGGGCCATGGCTGGCGCGTCGACGCCATCAACGGCACCCAGAGCGGCGAGCGCAACGAAGCCGTCAGACAGGCCTTCCAGCGCGGCGAGCTCGATGCCGTGGTGTTCACCGTCACCGAAGCGATCTCCCTCCACCGTGGCGAAATGCCGGGCGGAGAACGCGAGCGTTCGCTGGTGGTGCACGACATGCGCCACAGCGCCATCCAGCTCCAGCAGATCGAGGGGCGCTGCCATCGTGACGGCCAGCGCGCCGTGATCTACTACGCCTATGCCGAGAATACGGTGGAGGAAAAGATCGCGGCCACCGTGATCGGCCGCATGGCCGACATGGACGGCATGGCCGGCGACGACACCGCCATGCTCGATGCCATCGCCGGCGTGATCGAGGAAGCCGCCGAGGCACGCTGAGCGCCGGCCTATCCGCCGTCAGGCGAACGGGTCGTAACCGGGCTTCTTGTAGACGAGATCCGGCTTGTCCTGGATGTCGGGAATGTAGACCTTCCGGGTCCACTCTTCTTCCGGCACGTCCTCGATCGAGACCGAGATCGACTTGTCCTGGCTGTTCAGGCTGTCGATCACGGCCTGGGTCAGGGCATCGGCGAGCTTGCGCTTCTGCTCCTCGGACCTGCCGGGCAGCATTTTCACAATGAGGTGGGGCATAATTTCTCCGCTTTCCGCTGCCCGCCGAACATGGGCACGCTTCCAGCTGCGCTCATAGACCGGTTGAGCCGGCCAAGCCAGGACCAGTTGCGAGGTGTCCGCTCGCGGGCGGAAGGTCACGCCGCCGCACCGATCCTCAATTGATCGCCGTAAAGGCGGCGACCAGCAGCATGCAGGTGCCGAAGGTCCAGCCCTGGGCCCGCTGGGCACGCTCGGAGCGGAAACGCCCAAGCAGACTGGCTCCGGCATAGATCCAGAGAAAATGGCAGAGCACCGAGATCAGCACGAAACCGGCCGTGAGCTGGATGACGGTGCTGGTGACACCGGCGGCGGGATCGAGGAACTGCGTGAACATCGCCAGCACCATCGAATGGATCTTGGGATTGACGGCGACGGAGAGGATGCCGTCGACCAGGCCGAGATGCGGCTGGCGCTTTTGCGCAGAAGCGGCGTCGTGGCCCGCCGACCGGAAGAAGCTCCAGGCCAGATAGAGCAAGTAGGCTATGCCCGCCAGTTTCAGCCCGAAGGCGAAACCGGGATGGGCGCGAACGACCTCCCCCAGGCCGAAGCCATAGATCAGGCAAAGCGCCAGATTGCCGATCTCGAAGCCCACCCAGAAGCGCACGGAACCGCGCACGCCATATTGGGCGCCCATGGCGGTGAGCACGGTATTGCCCGGTCCCGGACTGATGACCAGAGGCACCGCATAGCCGGCGAAGAGAATCCAGACATTCCAGACGAGCATGGCGATCTCATTTCAACACGCCGCACCGGGCACGGGCCGGTACGCTGGAAGGATGGAAACACCACTATTCGGGCCGGACAAAACGATCTATTTTCACGCCCTCCATGAACTGGATTCATCGAGCATGCGTCGCCTACCGCCGCTGGTGGCCGTCCGAGCCTTCGAGGCCGGTGCCCGGCACCTCAGCTTCACCCGGGCCGCCGACGAATTATGCGTGACCCAGACGGCGATCAGCCATCAGGTGCGGCAGCTCGAAACCTGGCTGGGTGTCCGGCTGTTCGAGCGCGCGGGCCATGCCCTGCGGTTGACCGAGGCGGGAGGTGCCTATCTTGCCGAAGTCGGCGAGGTGCTCGATCGCCTGGCGGCGGTGACCGAGACCGTGCGCGGCCGGCACGACGGTCCCCTGCGCATCACGGTGCTGCCCTCCTTCGCCAGTTGCTGGCTGGTGCCACGGCTCGGGCGTTTTCGCGAAAGCCATCCCGATATCGAGCTAAAACTGACGAGTTCACCCGATAGCTGGGCCTTCACTGAGGACCGCTTCGATCTCGCCATCCGCTCGGGCCTCGGCCGCTGGCCCGGGCTCAAGGCCGACCTGATCGCCCAGGAGATGCTCGGCCCGGTCTGCAGTCCGGCGGTCGCAGCAGGGTTGCCCTCGCCTTGCTCGCCTTCAGACCTGCTCGCCAGCCATCTGCTGCATGACACGCCCAGGGACGCCTGGTCGCGCTGGTTCCGCCATGCCGGCCTGCCCGAAGCCGCCCTTGCCGCGGGCCATGCCTTCGACGACCACGGCCATCTGCTGCAGGCGGCCTCCGAGGGACAGGGCATGGCGCTCGGCAAACTGTTCCTGGCCGAACGCGCCCTGCGGGAAGGCCGCCTGGTGCGCCCGGTCGATCCGATCCTGCCCAACGACTACAGCTACTGGTTGGTCTACCCCCGCACTGTCGCCGGACGGCCCGATGTGGGCCGCTTCCGCAATTGGCTGCTGGCGGAAGCCAAGGCGACCGCAGCCGCCCTCCTGGTTCAGGGCGCAGCGCCATAGATCGCGTCGCGGACATCCAGCGAGAACGCGCCGGACATGCCTTCGAAAGCCGTGTTGGTCAGGACGACGACGCTGAGCCCGCTTTCCTTGTCGATGAACCAGTTGTGGCCATAGGCACCACCCCAGCGGATCGTGCCCTTGGTCTGGGGCGACAGCGCCAGGCCGGGATCGTCGAGCACCGCCCAGCCGAGCCCGAAGCGCCAGCCCGGCCCCTGCGCTTCGCTGCCGATCTGGTCCGTCATCATCATGCGCACCGTCTCGGCCCGAAGCAGCGGAGCGCCGTCCCGCCGGATCGCCTCCAGGAGAGCGAGAACCTCCCCGGCCGTCCCAGCCATGCCGGCGCCCCCTGACGGATAGGCCTCAGGATCGAAGATCCGGCTCGGCGAGAAGCGCACCGCCTGATCCCAAAGCGGCACGTCCATCCCGTCCTCGATCAATCGCGGCTCGGGGTTGCCATCGGCATAGGCGGTCGCCAGGCGGGACCTGTCCGTCACCGCGAAGCCGGTATCGGCGAGCCCAAGCGGCCGGGTGACCAGGCGGCGCACCAGGGACGGCAGGCTTTCCCCGCTCGCCTGCTCCAGCACGGCGCCGATCACGTCCATGCCCAGCGAATAACGCCAGGCGGCACCGGGCTCGAAGGCGAGCGGCGCCAAAGCCAGACGCCGCAGATTCTCGGGCAGCGTCAGGCCGGGATGGTGGTCGAGCCCATCGGAGACGCCGAGCTGGTGATAGGGCGTGCCCTGCGGCTCAAGGAAGCCATAGCTGAGGCCGGCACTGTGGCTCATGAGATGCCGCAGGCGAATCACCGGCTCGGTCCCGTCGGCCATGCGCGGGCGGAAGTCGGGCAGCCAGCGTGACACGGGATCGTCGAGGCCGATCACGCCCTGCTCGACCAGGCGCATGGCCGCCACCGTGACGAAGGGCTTGGTGATCGAGGCGAGCAGGAAAATGGTATCGGGCGCCATCGCCCGCCTGGCCTCGCGATCCGCCAGGCCGGCCGCGCGCTCATAGACACGATCGCCGTTTCTGGCGACGAGAACGACCGTACCGACAATGCGCTTTTCGGCCAGCGCCCGGTCGATCACGCCATCCAGGCGGTCGAGGAACGGATCAGCGGAAAGGGCTGCGACATTTGGCTGAAGACTCATGAGCGGGCATCCACTATTATCACAATGGTCATTCCTGAATACAGCAGGCCTTCGGATATTTCTAGAGTGAACACTGTGAAAAATAACGAAGCCGAAAGACGCCCCCGCGGGCGTCCCCGCAGCTTTGATCGTGAAGAGGCGCTCGCTGCCGCCGCTCATACCTTCTGGGCCCTCGGCTATGAGGGCGCGTCGATCACCGATCTCACCGAGGCGATGGGCATCACGCCGCAGAGCCTCTATGCCGCCTTCGGCTCCAAGGCCGAACTGCATAGGGAGGCCCTGATCTGGTATCGCGGCCATGTGGGTGCTTTCGGGCCGCAAATACTGGCGCAGGAGGCGGATGTGGTCCGGGCCTTCGAGCGCATCCTGCTCGCCTGGGCCGACCAATATGCCCGCAAGGAGCATCCGCCCGGCTGCATGATTTCCACCGCCGTGCTGCGCTGCGCCAGCGAGAACAGGCCGGTGGCCGAGCATGTCTCTTCATTGCGCCTGGGCGCCCTTGCCATGTTTCGCGAACGCCTGGAGCGCGCCGTCAGGGAGGGCAACCTCAAGCCGGATACCGATACGGCTGCTCTCGCCCGCTTCCTCGGCGCCCTGGTACAGGGCATGTCCGTGCAGGCACAGGACGGTGCCAGCGGCGAAGAGCTCGCAGGCATCGCGCGGCTCGGCATCGCGCAGCTCGAACGCTATCGGACCTGATCGGCCCGGCGGGACGAAGCCCGGTCCCTGGATTGTCTCAACCTATTCACGCAAAACGGGGCGCCGAAGCGCCCCGTTCATCGTCAAGCCCGTATGGCCTTGTCAGAGGACGAAATACCAGTTCGCCAGCAGCACCACGGCGAGGCCGGCCACAAGGGTGAGGTAGGGCAGGATGCCGGCCTTCTTCTGCTGGAGGTCGACGGATCTGAGGCCGAGATCGTCGAGCATGTGCTCGGGGAACTTGCCGCCATCCTGGATGTAGTGCCGGTAGCAGAACACCGGGATGATGAGGGCGGCGGTGCACAGGCCCGCCCACAGCGCCAGGGGGTTCCAGACCTTGGCGCCCGCCCCCATGAACATGGCATTCACATAGGCGAAGATGGCGCCGATGGCGATGACGAAGGTCGGCGCCTTCCAGGGCCTGTTGATGTGGCCATTGTCCATCCGGTGGATCCAGCCGGCATTGAGGTTGAGGAAGTTGAAAATGATGTAGCCGCAATTCGACACGGCCAGGATGAAGAAGAAGCTGGTGGCATCGGCCGCAGCGATGGCGAGCAGCATCAGATTGAAGATGAGGTCGGTCCACATCGCCCGGGTCGGGGCGCCATGCGAGTTCACATGGCTCAGATATTTGGGCAGCCAGCCATCCACCGAGCCCTGATAGAGGGTACGGGAGGAGCCGGCCATCGCGGTCATGATGGCCAGGATCAGCGCCAGGATCATCAACATGACCAGCAATTGGCTGATAATGGCGCCGCCATGCACCATGTCGGCCATCGCCGCCGCCACGCCCGAACCGTCCACGATGGGGGTCGCCAGCATGCCGTTCAATCCGAGCACGCCCTGGAAGGTGAAGGGCACCAGAATGAAGAGCAGCATGCACAGAAGGCCGGAATAGAAGATGGCCTTGAAGGTATCGCGGCCCGGATCCTTGAACTCGCTGGTGTAGCAGACCGCGGTCTCGAAGCCGTAGGTCGACCAGGCCGCGATGAACATGCCGCCGAGCACCAGGGTCCAGCCCGCGACGTTCCAGCTGCCGGGCGCCGGCGCATAGGCCGTAGCGAGGGGGACCAGCGGCGAATAGTTGGCCCAGTTGATCTGGCCGGTGATGATCGGCACGATGCCGACGATCAGCATCGGGATGATGACGATCAGGCCGATGATCTTCTGGGTGTTGGCGGTGCCGAGAATGCCGCGATGCTGGATCGCGAAGGTCAGGAGCATCAGCGCGGCGCCGATGAAGAAGACCGAATTGAGCGAGAAGCCGAAGAGCGGGAAGGTATGGCTGAACAGCGTCCAGGTCCTGATCGCCGGGGTCGCCGCGGCCGTCACCGCCGTGATGGCGTCAGCCGGCGCCGTGCCGGCATGGGCAGCGATATAGGCCAGGACTTCGGGTGAACTGTCCGTGAAGACGGGGATTGGAAAGAGGGCATTGAGAATGTAACCGGCGGCAATGGAGCAGCCAAGCGACAGCACGGGTGACCAGGCGAACCAGTTGCACCAGACCGAGAGCGGCGCGATGAACTTGGAGTACCGCAGCCAAGCCGTGGCGCCATAAACGGAGGAGCCACCCGATTTGTTGGGAAACAGGCCGGCGATCTCCGCATAGGTGAAGGACTGGATGAAGCCCATGATCATGGAGGCCGTCCAGATCAGGAAGGCCGGCGTACCGGTGGTGCCGGCAATGCCGCCGATCGAGAACAGCACGAGCGGCGGTACGCCGCTTGCTACCCAGAAGGCTCCTCGCCAATCGATATGGCGCAGCAGTTGGCTCTCGCCCCCTGCGCTCGTATTTGCGTCAGTTGTCGCCGTCATTGTGTTCCCCGGATCTGATCGACTGCACTGGATGCTGGGGCGGTGCTGGCTGCGAGAGTTCCACGACGGCTCTCGTCTTCACCCACCGTCTCTCTTTTTTACTGCGAGTGAAGATTGACACACTCTGAGGAAGCGTCAACCCTTAGTTTTCTGCGATTCCCTGGGAAATAACCGAATTTCTGCCTATTTTTTGAGCACAACAGCAATCCGATTGGAGGGCTCCAACCGTCACGGAGCAAAAAGAATTCGGGCTGATAAAATTTCCTGCTGGACAAACTTGTTTCTTCTCTGGAAACTTCAGGCGTCACCGGGCAGGCAAAATGCGCGGGACGAACCATTCGAAGGATGCCCGTATGTCGTCACGCAAGATGTGGGGGAATGAGCCATTCTGGGGCCTCGGTTTCGAGTGGGATCCGCAATGGATGCTGACCGACCGCCAGAAGGCCTTGCAGGCCAAGCTCATCGAGCTGTGCCAGACGGAGATGCGCGCCAACGCTGTCGAGAGCGACCGCAACCGCGCCTATCCGCGCAAGAATTTCCAGATCCTGGCCGAGCATGGCTTCCTGGGCCTGATCGTGCCCAAGGAGCTCGGCGGCCAGGGCGAGAATCACATCTGCGTCGCCATGGTGGTGGAGACCATCGCCCGCTATGGCTGTGCCTCCACGGCCATGTGCTACACCATGCATACCGGTGCCGTCGCCGCCGCCCTGCTGCGCCATCACGACAATGCAGCCCTGAAGGACATCCTGCGCCGTCTCGACAAGGACTGCCTGATCGGCACCCTGTCCTATTCCGATCCGGAGACCGGATCGCATTTCTGGTATCCGATCTCCTCGGGCGTCGAGGAGACCAAGGAAGGCTGGCACGTCCGCAAGAAGGCGTCCTGGACCACCTCCGGCGGCTTTGCCGACTGGTATATCGTCCAGACGACCTCTCCCAACTTCAACGGCAATTATGCCGACCTCTCCTGCTTCCTCATCCTCGGCGATGAGATCACCAGCGATCCCGGCAGCTGGAACGGCCTTGGCCTGCGCGGCAACCAGTCCGGCCCGCTGGAAGTCAACAAGGTGGTGCCGCGCAACCGCCTGGTCGGCCCGGTCGGGGACGGCGCCCGCTCCAATGACGAGATCGTCGATCCCTTCTTCCTGCTGTGCTCCTCCGCCTGCTGGAGCGGCATCGCCATGGGCATGATCGACATCGCCAAGGCGCACACCACCAAGAAGACCCACAAGGATGTCGGCATGCGGGTGGCCGACTACGCCACCATCCAGGATTACGTAGGCGAAGCGATCATCGACACCAATGTGGTGCGCTCGATGGATTTCCTCATCGCCAAGGCGCTGGACGACGCCACCGGCAACAATGACTGGTCGATCCACAAGAACGATGTCTCCTTCCTGCCGCGTGCCGGCCTGCTGCACTGGCTCTGGCAGCTGAAATTCGCTGCCGCCAAGAACGTCGCCGCCGTCTCCGACAAGATGCTGCATGCCTGCGGCGGCACCGGCTACAAGCCCGAGCTGCAGATCGAGCGCTATCTGCGCGACGCCAAGGCCGGCTGGGTGATGGGGCCCACCAACGAGGTGCTGCGCCAGTTCGTGGGCAAGACCTCGCTGCTGGGTTTCGAGGCGGTCGACTATTGGAACACCTCGATCAACGAGCGGGTTCTCAACAACGAGATCAAGAAGATGGATGTGGACGCCAAGCGCGCTCTGGCCGAGCGGCTTCTGGCGGAAATCAATCCCCCTGCCATTCGGAAGACGGCGTAAGATGCGGCTGGAAACGCAATCCCCGGCAGGAAATGCGGTCCGTTTCGGTTTCCGCCCCGACGAGGCGGCAATGGTTTGCGGCTGCCTCCCGGATTCGGGCGAATCCGGGGTATACCGGTGTCGGAGCGCAAGCGCCGACGTCGGTAAGGGTATGAGGCAAGATGGTCCAGGGTTCTGCAACAAAGCCAGCGAAGGCCGATACCGTTCCAGAAGCCATCGATCCCCTGCGCTTTCGCGGGGCGCTCGGCCTGTTTGCCACCGGCGTCACCGTGGTGACCGCCACCCATCCGACCGCGGGGCTGATCGGCATCACCGCCAATTCCTTTTCCTCGGTCTCGCTCGATCCGCCGCTGGTATTGTTCTCCATCGCCAACAAGGCCCGCAGCCTGTCGGCCTTCCTGGAAGCGCCGGGCTTCTGCGTGAACGTCTTGCGCAAGGAACAACGCGCCCTTTCGGCCCGCTTTGCGCGGCAGAGCCAGGACAAATGGGCGGATGTGGCCTACACGGCCGGGCGCTTCGGGGCGCCGATCCTGCCGGACACGATGGCGGCCTTCGACTGCCTGCACCATGCCCAGTACGAGGGCGGCGACCACCGCATCATCGTCGGCCGGGTGGTCGACATGGAGCACAATGTCGAGGGCGAGCCGCTGCTCTTCTTCGGCGGCCGCTACCGGGTGCTGGGAGAGGAAGCCGAGTAGCGCTGCATATCGTCAATCATCCGGGCGCGTCCTGCCCGTTCGCTTGCCTGTAGGAGTGGTTTGCCATGCCTGAAGCCGAAATGCTTCGTGTCGCCGGCGGATCGAGCCAGGTCTTCGCCCTCGGCAAGGGCGATCGTCTGCGCCTGACCGATCTGGAGGGCGGCCAGAACGCCCTGCTCTATGCCTTTGCGGCGCAGGAGAGCCTGCCTTCGGGCCATCCCGCCGCCCCGCGCGATGCACTGGCGGGCCTGATCGCCGCCAATGAGAATGCCGCCGCCACCCATCACCAACTCGCCGGCCGCGATCTTGCCAGTGCCAGCGGCATCCTGATCTCCGGACCCGACGCCCCGGCGGGAGAGGCCCTCTCGCTGGCGGCCGAGCGCGACATGACCTGCGTGCTGATCGTGCCGGCCGGCGATTCGACGGCGGATGCCGTGGTTCCGGCCACCGACTTCCATCTGGAGATCGCGCGCAGCGACGAAACCGACAAGCGCGCGCCGCAGAGCCAGCCCGCCGCCCCTCTCGCCACGCCGGTCCAGGACTTCCGGGTGAAGGCCGCGACCGCGGAGCGTTTCGAAGTCAAGGCCGGCCAATATATCCAGATCATGGACATCGACGGGCGCCAATGCTCGGATTTCCTCGCCTTCGACACTGAGCTGCTCAAGCAGGGCATCGAATGCGGCCTCGACGCCACCGCGACCCGCACCCTGATGGGCCGCGCCTATCCGGGGCCGGGCCTGTTCTCGAAATTCTTCGACCAACGCATGCGCGCCACGGTGGAAGTGGTGCAGGACACCTGCGGGCGGCACGACACCTTCGGCCTCGCCTGCACCATGAAATATTACGACGACATGGGTTATCCGGGCCATGATTCCTGCTCGGAGAACTTCAACAGGGTGTTGGCGCAGGACGGCATTGCCCCCCGTCCCGGCTGGCCGGCGATCAATTTCTTCTTCAACACGCAGGTCAACCATGACGGCACCATCAGTGCCGACGAGCCCTGGTCGCGCCCCGGCGACTATGTGCTGATGCGCGCGCTGATCGACCTCACCTGCGCCGCCTCCTCCTGTGCCGACGACATCGATCCGGCCAATGGCTGGAACCCCACCGACATCCAGGTCCGCGTCTATGACGCCGATCACGAATTCCCCAAGGCGATTGCTACGCGCATGACACCCGATTCCCCTCCGGTCTTCACCAAGGAGACGGCGTTCCACTCGAAGGTCGCTCCCCTTTCGCGCCGCATGGTCGAGTATCGCGGCTATTGGCTCGCCAATTCCTTCCTCGCCGACGGCGCGGTGGCCGAATATTGGGCCTGCCGCGAAAAGGTGGCGGTGATCGACCTTTCCGCCCTGCGCAAGTTCGAGGTACTCGGCCCCGATGCCGAGGCGCTGCTCGACTATGCCGTGACGCGCGACATCACCAAGCTTTCGGTCGGCCAGGTGGTCTACACCGCCATCTGCTACCCGCATGGCGGCATGCTGGATGACGGCACCGTCTTCCGCCTCGGGCCGCAGCAGTTCCGCCTCGTCTGCGGCGATCCCTATGTCGGCGTGCATCTGCGCCAGCTCGCCGAGGAAAAGGGCTTCAAGGTC
This sequence comes from Labrys sp. 22185, assembly GCF_052045555.1. Classification (NCBI taxonomy): domain Bacteria; kingdom Pseudomonadati; phylum Pseudomonadota; class Alphaproteobacteria; order Hyphomicrobiales; family Xanthobacteraceae; genus Labrys; species Labrys sp. 22185. The sequence continues at coordinate 149,162 of NZ_JBQEPH010000009.1, forward strand.
TGGATCCGCTCCTCGACCGACCAGTTGCATAATCTCGCCGTGCAGGGGCCCAAGAGCCGCGATCTCATTTCCAAGATCATCTGGACGCCGCCGGCCCAGCCCGCCGCCAACGAGATCGGCGTGTTCCGTTCCACCGTCGGCCGCCTCGGCCATGCCCAGGGCCCAGCCGTGGTGGTCTCGCGCACCGGCTACACCGGCGAACTCGGCTACGAGATCTTCTGCCATCCCCGCGACGGCGAGGCCGTCTGGGATGCCGTCTTCAAGGCCGGCAAGCCGCTCGGCGTGGTGCCCATGGGTCTCGAAGCGCTCGACATGCTGCGCATCGAGGCCGGGCTGATCTTCGCCCATTACGAATTCTCCGACGAGACCGACCCGTTCGAGGCCGGCATCGCCTTCACCGTGCCGCTGGTCTCCAAGAAGGGTGACTTCGTCGGCAAGGAGGCGCTGGTCAAGCGCAAGGCCGAGCCGCAGCGCAAGCTCGTCGGCCTGGAGATCGAGGGACGCGAGACCGCCCATCACGGCGACCATGTCTATGCCGGGCGCGCCCGCATCGGCGTGGTCACTTCAGGCATGCGCTCGCCCATCCTCGACAAGAACATCGCCCTCGCCCGCGTCGACATCGGCTCGGCCGAGATCGGCACCGAACTCGAGATCGGCAAGCTCGACGGCCACCAGAAGCGCCTCAAGGCCAAGGTCGTGCGCTTTGCCCATTACGACCCCGACAAGACGAGGGTGAGGATGTAACGGTCATCCCGGACGAGGAGCGGCACAACGTGACGCGACGAAGATCCGGGACCGCGAAGACAAGAAGGCACCACAAGATCAAACGGTCCCGTGTCTGCATCGCATCATTTCATGCTGCGACGCGCACGGGATGACAAACCAAAGAAGGGAACATCCATGAGTGTCATGTCCTGGCGGCGTTCGCCGCTCGCCGCCCGCCACCGAGCCCTCGGCTCCACCCTGGAAGACTGGAACGGGATGGAGACGGCCTGGACCTATACCAAGTCCGACCTCGCCGACGAGCATGAGGCGATCCGCACCAAAGCGGCGCTGATGGACGTGTCCGGCCTGCGCAAGGCCCATCTGGTCGGCCCGCATTCGCACCAGGTGCTGCAACGCCTGACCACGCGCGACGTGCGCAAGATCGTGCCCGGCAAGTCGGCCTATGCCTGCGTGCTCAACGACGCCGGCAAATTCACCGACGACTGCATCCTCTATCGCACCGGCCCCAACAGCTGGATGACGGTCTATGGCTCCGGCACCGGCTTCGAGGACATGGCCCGCGACGCGGCCGGCAAGAACGTCGCCGTGCTGTTCGACGACGATCTGCAGGACCTGTCGCTGCAGGGCCCGCTGGCGGTGAAGTATCTCGCCAAGCACGTGCCCGGCATCAAGGACCTCAAATATTTCCACCACATGCAGACCACGCTGTTCGGCAAGCCGGTGATGATCTCGCGCACCGGCTATACCGGCGAGCGCGGCTACGAGATCTTCTGCAAGTCGGAAGATGCGGTGGAGATCTGGGACACCATCCTCAAGGAAGGCAAGCGCATGGGCATCGTGCCCGCCTCCTTCACCGCGCTCGACTGGCTCCGGGTGGAGAGCTATCTGCTGTTCTATCCCTATGACAATTCGCAGATGTATCCCTTCGAGAACGAGGGTCCGGGCGACACGCTCTGGGAACTCGGCCTCACCTTCACCGTCTCGCCCGGCAAGACCGGCTTCCGCGGCGCCGAGGAGCACTACCGCCTCAAGGGCAAGGAGCGCTTCAAGATCTTCGGCGTCCTCGCTGACACCGACAAGATCCTCGATGCCGGCGACGAGCTCTGGGCCGGCGGCAAGAAGGTGGGCGTGGTCACCTGCGGCATGTATTCGCGCCTGACCAACCGCTCGATGGCGATCGCCCGCATGGCCGTCGACGTCGCCAAGCAGGGCACCAAGCTCGAGGTCAAGGGCAAGAACGTGCAGTGCTCGGCGATCGCCCATACCATCACCTTCGACGATCCGGAGAAGAAGAAGCGTACGGCGCTGTGAGGCGCCTGGCCCCTCTCCCATGGGAGAGGGGCCGTTGTACATGATAGCCAGATCCTGGCTGCGTCTGTTTCCGTTCGCGCTGGAGTTTCGATAGAACCATGCTCGTATCCGGCATCAAGAGCCGTCCTGTCTATGGCACGCTTGCCATCCGCCCCGGCGCCAAGCGCCACCTGTTCGTGGCGGATGCCGAGGGCGGTCAGGCGATCCTCGACGCGGCCAAGACGGCCGACGCCGCCTTTCTCGACAGGGCTCACATCATTTATGTGCCCGGCGGAGCCGCTGCCAAGAATCTGGGAGAGGCGCTCAGGGCACTGGGTCCCGACATGTTCTATGAGGGCCCGAGCATCGCCGCCGCCCTGCCGCGCCTGGCCCAGACATTGGCGACGGCCCATATGGGCACCCAGATCTATCTGGCCGGCACGGAAGGCCTGATCGGCCAGGCCATGAAGCTTGCGATCGAAGCCGGCGTCGACCATCTTTCCATCCAGACCGAGCACCGCGGCTCGGAAGAGCGCCGGGTGCAATGCGTGCATTGCAAGGGCATCACCGAGCATGTGCGCACGCAGCCGGTCAAATGTGCCCATTGCGGCCTGACTCTGCTGGTGCGCGACCATTATTCGCGCCGCATTGCCGCATTCCAGGGCGTGTGCATCGACGCCGAAGAGCCTGGTGTCGTTCCGCCGACCGAGGAGGCCTTTCCATGAGTGACAAGACACCCAAGATCGAGGTGCGCGTCAGCGAGATCCACCAGGTCACGCCCGAGATCAAGCGCTTCCATTTCAAGCCCGTAGACGGCTCGCCCCTGCCCAATTTCTCGGGCGGCGCCCATGTGGTGGTGGAGATGGAAGACGGCGCCACCCTCCGGCGCAACCCCTATTCACTGATGAGCCGCCCGGGCGACACGGCCTGCTACACCATCAGCGTCAGGCGCGACGACAATGGCCGTGGCGGCTCGCTGTTCCTGCATGGCAGGGTCCGCCCCGGCGACATCATCCGCATCAGCCACCCGGTCAACCTGTTCCCGCCGGACCAGCGCGCCAAGAAACACCTGCTCTTTGCCGGCGGCATCGGCATCACGCCCTTCATGGCGATGATGGCGCAGCTTGCCGACGAGGACCGCCCCTTCGAGCTGCATTACGCCGTGCGTTCGGACGAGCACGGCGCCTATCTCGCCCATCTGGCCGAGCGCTATGGCCGCCGGGTCCACATCTATCGCGATGCCAAGAGCGAAGCGATCCCGCTGGTCGACCTGCTCGCCCGCCAGCCCCTCGGCACGCATCTCTATGTCTGCGGGCCCGGCGGCATGATCAAATGGGTGCTCAACACCGCCCGCAACGAAGGCTGGCCCGAGCAGAACCTGCACAATGAGCAGTTCCTCGCGCCGGCTTCCGGCAAGCCCTACGAGATTACCCTGGCCCAATCAGGCAAGAAGGCCCAGGTCGGGCCGCATCAGAGCATGCTGGAGGCGATCGAGGCAGCCGGGGTCGACGCGCCCTATCTGTGCCGGGGCGGCGCCTGCGGCCAGTGCGAGACGCGGGTGCTCTCCTGCGACGGCACGCTCATGCACAACGACCACTACCTGTCGGACGCCGACAAGGCTTCCGGCACCAAGGTCATGCCCTGCGTCTCGCGCTTCGAGGGCCGGGAACTGGTGTTGGATTTGTAATCTCGGGGGCCGCCGGCTTTCTCGGCGACATGCTCGCATGTCGCGAAACCGGCTCTCCCCCGAATCTTCCGTTTCAAGAGCCGGCTGGAAGCCGGCGGTCCCAGGAAAGGACATCCCCATGGGCATCCAATTCCGCCAGGAAACCTTCCGCGACGACTTCACTTTCCGCAATTCGGAAACGGCGATCCGCCGCTTTCCCTTCCCCTTCGACAAGGACAACTACATGTATGCGGTCAATATCGAACCGCATACGGCAGGCCCGAAGGGCTCTGTCTTCGAGCATCCCATCGACGTCGACGAGCACTATGTCTCGGAGATGGCCGACCGGGCGCTGGTGCTGAAGGAAGACCCGCTGCGCTGCCAGTCCCTGCCGCACATGACGCTGGCGGGTTGGGACCTGCTGGAACTGCTGATGGAGAGCATGTCGACCTCCTATCCCGAGCATTTCACGCTCGAGCGGGACGGCAACCAATGGCACTGGATCAACCGGCCGCTCGGCATCGACGACCGCTTCACCTTCGGCGACGTCGCCACCCTGCCCTATGGGCCGATGGAATACATCACCCGCCAGGCCCAGGGCGATTTCTGCCTGCTCGACCAGCGCGACGGCAATCTGTGGATGGATGCCGGCATCGTCACCACCCAGGCCGACTGGTCGCTCGATTTCGACATCGGCATGAACTTCATGGAATGGCACGGCCCCGTGCCGCTCGCCCACCAGCTGGGCGTGTTCGAGCGTGCGCTCAAATTCATGCTGAACCTGCGCCAGGGCTCGCCCACGCGGCGGCTCAACTGGACGATGACGGTCAATCCGCGCCTGGATACCTCGCCCGAGAACTATCACAAATGGGGCAAGGACCGCACCACGCTGACGCTGGACAATATCGGCAACAAGCTGCATCTGCGCGTCGAGCTGCAGAGCTTCTTCCGCCTGCCGCGCTCCAACGCCATCGTCTTCCCGATCCGCTGCTACCTGATCAAGCTGGAGGAGCTGGTGACGGTGCCCAAATGGGGCCGGCGCCTGCATCGCGTGCTGCAGACGCTGCCGCCCGAACTGGTCGACTACAAGGGCCTCACCCGCTTCCGCGACACCGCGGTGGAGTGGCTGTCGAAATATGACGACGGCGCCGAGACCAGCCCCGGCGGCTGGCCGGATTGATCATGGAGCGCGGGCATCTCAGCGCCATGAAGGCATGTCGCGATGTCCGCTCTTGGAAGCGTTGCGCTTGAAAGGTAGCGGGAGGGCGGAGAACCGCCCCCAACCTTGCACTATTTCGCAAGCGGAGGATCAATCGCCGGAACAGCTTCGTAGCGATAGGTCACTTATGGCTGAATAATTGTCCACCGATGGACCAACTCTCCGGTAGGCCTGTGACATTGTCGACGTACAACACATAGTGTTGATTATCGCCACCTTCCGGCAATTCAAATATCGAATGCCACGAACCATATCTGACAGTCGACCCCAAACAACTTACATCTTTCAATCTTTTAACAGAAAATGGAAGATATGGATTCGTATAGCTTATTATGAAATTAGAAAACCTAGTACCGTTGCCATCCCAAATTTTCCATCCATCCCCTTCATTTATCCATCGCTCCCTATCAACACCAACAAAACCTAAAAACTTATCTTCCTGCGTGGGAGTGGCTTTGTATTTTGTCTCGATCCGAATAGCTTCCGCGGACTGACGGATGTAGGTGGTCATGAGTTTCGAGCCATGTTCGCCCTCCTCCACTATGTCGGCTCTGAAAGGCACAGTTTTCAGCCTATCGAAAGCCTGCACCAAATAGTCTTGGCAGGACCCGCGGGCACCGCCAATCGATAGCACCAACAGCAGCACTGCCATGAAGAAGCGGCGCATGAAACCTCGAACACCAGCAAGTCGATAAGGCTATATGTATTCGATCCCGCTGAAATGCCAGCGGGACTCAATATAAGCCGGCAAACATGGCGGCTGGCGAGCTGGGGCGTTTCCGGGTGCACGGGCATCCTGCCCGTTCTTTCGTTCCAACCAGCGACATTGCTTCCAAGAACGGGCAGGATGCCCGTGCACCCGGAATAGCACTACCGCTTGATGCCGATGCTGCGACCGGCATCCTTCGGCATCGGCAGGGTGGCGTGCTCCTTCAGCAGCCCCTCCAGCACTGCCGCGCTCTGCGGCAGCCAGGGCGCGGCGTGCGGCTCATCGGTCTGGTCGATCGACATCAAGAGTTGCTCGGAGGTCGCCACCACAAGGTTGCGCACCTTGTCAACCATGCTCAGGAAGATGCGGACGCGCTTGGCATCGAGGTCCAGCACCTGGCAGGTCACCGAAACGGGCGTGCCGAGCTTGACCTCCCACAGGAAGCGGACATGGGTCTCCATCGTGTAGATGGTATGGCGCGTCGTCTCCCGCACCGCTTCGGTCAGGCAGACCCGGCCGAGGAACTCGTCCACGGCCTTGGCGAAGATCACCGCGTAATAGCCGTCATAGAGATGGCCGTTATAGTCGATCCATTCCGGGCGGACGGTTTCGTCGAGAAGGTGCATGGGAGTCCCCCAAAGCGTTTTGTGATTTCTCGGAATCATCAAGAATCGCAAAGACGCGTCGAAACAAAGAGATAGAGCAAACAAAAGTTCACGTGTGAACGCGCTTTGCTCCAGGATTGCAGGCGTCCCGCCTGCATCACCCATCGTGCAAGTGTGACGGTTCCAAGAGTCGGCTGAAAGCCTGCGGTCCCCTGAGAGCTAGATCCGCCCCTCCAGCCCCTCGGCCTCCGGCCAATATTTCTTGGCCAGCGCCATCACCTCGATGAGGAAGTCGTCGCGGCGGCGTTCCAGCGCCTTGATCGAGCGCCCGGCGGCCTGGTGCTCGCAACCATCGGCGACGCGATCGATCAGTTCATCCGTCAGTTCCGGAGCCACCAGCTTGGTCCAGGGCAGCTTCAGGGCGGGGCCGAACTGGTGCAGCATGTGCCGCATACCGCCCTCGCCGCCGGCGAGATGGAAAGTCAGGAAGGTGCCCATCAGCGACCAGCGCAGGCCGCAGCCATAGACCACGGCCGCGTCGACTTCCTCGGTGGTAGCAACCCCGTCATTGACCAGCCAGAGAGCCTCGCGCCAGAGCGCTTCCATCAGCCGGTCCGCAATGAAGCCTTCGATCTCCACCTTGACATGCAGAGGGCGCATGCCGATCGAGGTGTAGAACGCCTTGGCGGCCTCGACCGTCTCGGGGGAGGTCTTCTCGCCGCCGAGCACTTCCACCAGGGGCAGCAGGTAGACGGGGTTGAAGGGGTGGCCCACCACCAGCCGGGTCGGATCGGCCATCCTGGCCTGCAGCCGGCTCGGCAACAGGCCCGAGGTGGAGGAGCCGATGATGGCGCCGGGCTTGGCGGCAGCGTCGATCTGCGCCAGCAGGTCCTGCTTGAGCTCCTCGCGCTCCGGTGCGTTCTCCTGGATGAAGTCCGCCTCGGCGACCGCCTCGGCGATCGAACCGGCATAGCTGAGGCGCTTGCGGTCGGCACCGGCGGCGAGCCCCTGCTTTTCCAGGGCCGGCCAGGCATTGTCGATGGCCGCGCGCAGCTTTTCCTCGGCGCCCGGAGCCGGATCATAGGCGACGACGTCCAGACCGTGCGCGAGCGCCCGTGCCGCCCAGCCGGCACCGATGACCCCGGTTCCAACGATTGCAAATGTCTTAGCTGCAAATGTCTTGGCTGCTGCGGCCATGGAATTCTCCCTCTTGCTCGTGGCGACTAGACAGGGCCTTGCCGGAAACGCCTTTGCATGGCGCGACATCTCAGGTGCCGAACGCGACGGAAATAGTCAGCATCGTCGGTAAAGTGCGCGCTGGTTTTCGGAAAAACCATGCGACGACCAAATCGACAGTATCGGCCCCGATTTCGAGATCGGTCCGATGCTGTCGTCAACCATTTGGTTGACAGTTTAGGGGCAAAGGCAGATATTCAACCGTATGGTTGAATATCAAGATCCTCTCGACGCCGTCTTTCATGCCCTGGCCGATCCGACCAGGCGGGCCATGCTGCGCAGCCTCGCCGCCGAGCCCCGCAAGGTGGGCGAACTCGCCCACCCCTTCGCCATCTCTCTGGCCGCCGCCTCCAAGCATATCAAGGTGCTGGAGAAGGCCGGCCTGGTGGAACGCCGTGTCGAAGGACGCACCCATACCTGCCGGCTGAATCCGCGGCCTCTGCATGCCGGCCTGGAATGGATGCGTTTTTATGAAAAACTCTGGAATCAGCGGCTCGACACGCTTGACGCCTTGCTGATCGCGGATGCGATTGCCAACCCTCAAGGGAGTTGAGCCTGAAGCGTCTCGCGATTTGCCGGTATCTGCAGGACTCGCAAAGGTGCCCTGGCCAATCCGTCGGATTGGCTGGGAAATAAAGCATCAGAGAAAACAAGCGCTCATGAAAGCGCTTTACTCTAGGGAGTTGAACCATGTCCGACTACGGCGTGATCATCGACACCGAGACCGTACGCATCGAACGCGTTCTTTCCGGACAGATCGAACGCGTCTGGGCCTTCCTGACCGAAGCCGAGAAGCGCCAGCAATGGCTGGCCGGCGGCGAGATGGATTTGCAGCCGGGCGGACGGGTCAACCATGTCTTCCGCAATGGGGACCTGTCGTCGCCCGACGACCCGCCGCCGCCCAAATATGTGCATCTGAACGGCACGGTGGAAATGCATGGGCGGGTGATCGCCTGCGAGCCGCCCACCTTGATCGAATATGCCTGGGGGGACGGCTCCCAGGTGCGCATCGACCTCAAGCCGGAGCTCGGGCGGACCCATATCACCATCACCCATAGCCGCCTGCTCACCCGCGACGAACTGATCAGCGTCGCTGCCGGCTGGCACACCCATCTCGACATCCTCGCGGCCCGCCTCGGAGGACACGCACCGCCGAGCTTCTGGGGCCTGCATACGCGGCTCGAAGCCGACTACGAGAGCAAGATGAGCGCAGGCTGACGACGATCGCCGTCCGGCGCCCCTGCCGGACGGCGACCTGCCCTGGCGACAGACGCGGCACTGCCCGGTGACGATGGCGGACCCGGCCGCTCTATCGGATAGCGTAAGTTGTCAATGTCACGACTGAGCGGAAAGCGATCGAGGAACGCAGGGACAGTGGAGGAACAGCGCAAGCGCCGTCTCCGTCATCAAGCTTTTCTTGTCGTTCAAGATAGCTTTCCTCCCTTGAACGAAGCATCGGAAACAAGGAGATTGCGGCTGATCACAGCTTCATCGGCCCGTTGGGAGTGCCGCTGAAAATCATGTGAGTTGCGTCCTCCCACCCCCGGTTTTCCGATGTCCGCCATCACCGCCTCGCCCGACGCCCGTTCCGTTCATCGGCTCGGTGTCTTTCTCGTCGTCGCCTCCGCCATCGCCTGGAGCATCAGCGGCATCTTCGCCCGCATGCTCACGGTGGACGCCTGGACGACCGTGTCGCTGCGCGCGGCGATCGGCGCGATCTATATGGGGGTCGGTCTCGTCTATGTGCATCGCGCCGACAGCCTGGCCGCGATCCGCTCGATCGGCTGGTTCGGCCTCATCATCGCGGCCTGCGCCTCGCTGTCGATGCTGTTCTTCGTCGGGGCGCTCTATCACACCACCATCGCCAACGTATCGGTGATCTATGCCACCACGCCCTTCCTGGCCGCCGGCCTTGCCTGGCTGATCATGCGCGAGAGGGTCTCCCGGCGCACGCTGATCGCTTCCGGCGGCGCGCTCGTCGGCGTGGTCGTGATGGTGGGAGGCTCCTTCGGATCCGGCCATCTCTTCGGCGACGCCATGGCGCTCGGCATGGCCGCCTCCTTCGCCATCGTGGCGGTGGTCGCGCGGGCCCGTCCGGGGCTGGAAATGCTGCCGGTCAACCTGTTCTGCTGCCTGTTCACCGCGCTGGTGGGCCTGCCCTTCGCCTCGCCCGCCGCAGCGACGGCGCAGGACTGGGTGGTGCTGGCGCTGTTCGCCTTCACCTCGATCCCCCTGGCCTTCTTCATGTTCCTGGCCGGTGCACGCCGGATCCCCGCCGCCGAATCCGGCCTGATCTCCACGCTCGACGTGGTGCTGGCCCCGCTGTGGGTCTATCTGATCTTCGCCGAGGATCCGGGTATGGCCGCGATCATCGGCGGCGCCATCGTGCTCCTGGCTGTGATCTGGCACATTCTCGGTGGCTGGCGCCTGAAGTCGTCCTGAGGCCGTATAGTCCCGGGATCACACCGAGGCGCGCGCCGCCACTTGCGCTTCCTCATCGCGGGCGAAGCTGCGCCCGAGAGCGGCGACGAGCACGCCCGCGAGCAGCACCCCGCCACCCAGGACGGTGGTCAGGCGCGGTGTCTCGTCGAAGAAGAGATAGACCCAGACCGGCCCGAGGATCATCTCGGTCTGGGCCAGCAAGGTCAGTTGCCCGGCGCCGACATACCGGGCGGCCGCATTGAGCAGATACATGCCGCCGCCGATGAAAACGGCGCCATGGATCATGGCATAGGTGTTTTCCAGCATCGGCGTGGCGATGGTGATCCCTCTCAGCGCCATGAAAGCGCCGCAGGTGAGGATGGTCAGCACCGCCCAGCCCGTCACCACGCCCGACATGTCCCTGTCGCGGCCGAGCCGGGCAATGATGGAATAGAGGCCATAGGCAAAGCCCACGCCGAAGGCAGCGAGATTGCCGATGGCATTGCCGCTGCCCAGTTCCCCCCAGGTCATGATCAGCAATCCGGCGATGCCGATGGCGATGCCGCACCAGGTGGAGACGAAGATGCGCTCCTTCAGGATCAGGCGGGCCAATATGGCGCCGATCAGCGGCGCCGCGCTCGAAAACAGCAGGGCATTGGCGATGGTGGTCGTCTTCATGGCGAAGATGAACAAATCAGCCATCACCGTCATGCACAGCGCGCCACCAAGTCCCAGCCAGCCGCCCGAAATCAACTGCTGCAGCGGCGACTTGCCCTGTAGCAGCGCCACACCGAGAACCAGCGGCAGCAGGCCGAAGCTGCGCCAGATCAGATATTGCACGGCGTCGAGATGCGGCGACTCACGAATGGTGATGCTGCCGAACGAAAACACCGTTCCCGCCGCGAGGGCGAGGAACGCACCAAAGAGGTGGGAGCCACGGGAAGACATGACGGGGACGCGACCAGGAGGAAGAACTTCCACAATGCCGGGAAAGCGAACATCGAATAGTCCAGGCGCGACATTTCTGGCTGATCCGAGCCGGAATTGACGGACGATTGCACCAGCGCGTCGCTGAGAACGATGGGCAGCTTTCTCCCCTTGGCGGTGTCGTCAACTCTCTTGCGTTGACTGGAGGTGCCGGCAGGCGGACGAGGGGCTGCGCCACCCTCTCGGGGCTTTCAAACGCCAACACCCTGGGAGGGGGGCGTGAGGACCGGCTCGTCACCCCTCGAAGCCGCGATAGCGCCGCTTGTAGTCGGTGTCGTAGAGCGCGCTTTCGCGGAAATCCTCGCTGGCCAGCGTGCGCCCGATCAGGATCAAGGCGGTGCGCTCCATCGGCTCGGCCGCGATCTTGTCTTCGATATCGCCGAGCGTACCGGTGACGACACGCTCATCCGGCCAGCTTGCCCGGAAGACCACCGCGACCGGGCAAGCGCTGCCGTAATGCGGCGTCGTCTCGGCTACCACGCGCGCCAGTGCGTGGATGGAAAGATGCACCGCCAGCGTCGCACCGGTCTGGGAGAAAGCCTCCAGCGTCTCGCTCTCCGGCATGGCCGAGGCCCGGCCGGAGGTACGCGTCAGCACCACCGATTGCGCCACTTCCGGCAGCGTGAGCTCCTTGCCGAGCACCGCCGCGGCGGCGGCGAAGGACGGCACGCCCGGCGTGATGGTGTAGGGAATGCCGAGAGCCCGCAGGCGGCGCGTCTGCTCGCCCAGCGCGCTCCAGATCGACAGATCCCCCGAATGCAGCCGCGCGACATCGAGGCCCGCTTCATGCGCTTGTTCGATCTCAGCCATGATGAGGTCCAGCGTCAGCGGCGCGGTATCGACCACGCGCGCATCTTGGGGCGCCAGCGCAATGATCTCAGGCGGCACCAGCGAGCCGGCATAGAGGCAGACCGGACAACGCGCCACGAGATCGCGGCCCCTGACGGTGATGAGGTCGGGCGCGCCGGGGCCGGCGCCGATGAAGTGAACGGTCATGTCAGGCCTCGTTGACGGCGATGGCGCAGGTGGCGTTCGCACTGGCGATGCGCGCCCGCTTGAGGGTGGATTGCGGGCCGGCGCCAGCGAGCGCCGCGGTTTCGGCCACGCTGCCCAGCCCCGTCAGGGCGACCACGCGCTCCGAACGGGTCAGCACGCGCGGCTCGGCGGCCTCCAGCGCAGCCTGGGGGATCAGCACGAGTGGGACGCCCAGGCTGGTGGCAGCCTCCGCCAGTCCCGCCTCGCCCTGCTTGAAGGCGGGTGCGAACAGGCCCGAAAGTGCGGCAAGCTCCAAGCCGGCCTCCTGCAGGGCCAGCCGGACGAGAGCGGTGATTTCCTCGGCCGGGCAGCCTTTGCGGCAGCCGAGGCCGGCGGCGACGAACGGTTTCATTGCCCAGGATTTCCTGGCTTGACCACGCTCCATTGCGTCACCGGCATCGCCGGGCGCCAGCCATGCATGCTGCCGACGGGCACCAGCCGCTCCACGCCCAGACGGATCAGATCGCCGCCATATTGGGTGAAACGCCGGGCCAGGGCCTGCTCGCTCTCCAGCGTAACGGCATTGGCAACGAGGCGCCCGCCCGGGCGCAGGGCGGCCCAGGCAGCCTCGAACACGCCCTCATCACCCGTGCCGCCACCGATGAAGACGGCATCAGGGCGCTCCAGTCCCGCCAGGGCGGCTGGTGCCGCTCCGGTGACGAGGCGCAGATGCGGCACGCCGAGATTGACGGCATTGACCAAGGCGCGAGTGGCCCTGTCGGCATTCTCCTCGATGCCGATGGCGCGATTGGACGGATGGCGCAGCAGCCATTCGATGGCGACCGACCCCGCCCCCAGGCCGATGTCCCAGAGCAGTTGGCCCCTGAGCGGGGCCAGCGCCGACAGCGTGACGGCGCGGATCTCCCGCTTGGTCAGTTGGCCGTCATGCTCGAAGAACGCGTCGGGCAGGCCGCTGGCGAGCGGCAGCGGGCGGGCGTCGGGGCCGGCAACCACCTCGATGGCCAGGATGTTGAGCGGATCGATCTCGTCGAGGTCGAAGGCATCGGCCCGGGCGGAACGGATCCTTTCCCCGCTTCCGCCCATGCGCTCCAGCACGGTCAGGCGGGACAGGCCGAAACCGAGTTCGGTGAGGCGGGCGGCAGCCTTGGCGGCCGTGCGGCCATCCCAGGTCAGGGCCAGAATGCGGGCATCGGGCTGGACATGCGGCACCAGCGTCTCGAACGGCCGGCCATGCAGCGAGATCAGGGCACAATCCTGCTGCGCCCAGCCGAGCCGCGCCGCGGCGAGGGAGAAGGACGATGGCGCGGGATGGCAGGCGATCTCCTCGGGCGGGATGAAGCGCGCGAGCGTGGCACCCACACCCCACAGGAACGGATCTCCGGAGGCCAGCACGACGACGCGCCGCCCACGCGCCGCCCTGATCGGGCCGATGGCGTCGGTCAGCGGGCTCGGCCAGGCCAGCCTTTCCGCCGGCCTTTCGGCGGCTCTGTCCGGCACCATGGCCAGGTGCCTGGCGCCACCGACCAGCAGTTCGGCCCCGGCGACCACGGCGGCGGCCAGCGGCGACAGGCCGGCCATGCCGTCCTCGCCGATGCCGACGATGGACAGCCAGCGATCCGAATGGTTGACAGGGCTCATCCGACCCTCAAGAGACGACAGCGCATTTCAGTTCCAACGCAATTCACTTAAGAAGAAACGATCCGGTTTGTCATAGCCGGGCTTGACCCGGCTATCCAGAAGCCACACGCAATCGGGCAATAGGCTGGATTGCCGGTCAAGCCCGGCAATGACAAAGATCGAACCAACTTGAATGACGCTTGAGTGACCCGTTCCCGTCCCCATGTCCTGCTGCTCGGCGGCACCAGCGAGGCTTCGGCCCTGGCGAGGCTCCTGGCCGCGCGCTCCGACATTCCGGCCATGGTGTCCCTTGCCGGGCGGACGATCAATCCCGCCCCGCCCCCGATCGCCCATCGGATCGGCGGCTTCGGCGGCGTCGAAGGACTTTGCGCCTTCCTCGAGGAAAATGCGGTCACCGCGCTCATCGATGCCACGCATCCCTTCGCCGAGCGGATGTCGGCCAATGCGGTCGAGGCGGCCCGGCGCACCGGCGTACCGTTGCTGGCCCTGCGGCGTCCGGCCTGGCAGGCTGAGAGCGGCGATCGCTGGAGCGAGGTTCCGGACGCCGAGGCCGCGGTTGAGGCGCTCGGCACCGCGCCACGTCGCGTCTTCCTGACCACCGGCCGGCTCGAACTGCCGGCCTTCCTCGCCGCACCCCAGCATTTCTATCTGGTCCGTTCGGTCGATCCGCCGGAAGAGCTGCCGCCGCGCGCCAGGCTGATCCTTGCCCGCGGTCCCTTCGCGGAGGCCGATGATTACAGGCTGATGCAGGAAGAGGCCGTCGACATCCTGGTCACCAAGAATTCCGGCGGCAGCGCCACCTATGGCAAGATCGCCGCCGCGCGCCGCCTCGGCCTGCCGGTCATCCTGCTGCGCCGGCCTGGGACGGCCGAAGTGGAGACGGTGGCAACGGTGCAGGAGGCTTTGGCCTGGATCGAGCACCGGGGGGCTGGTCTTCAGACCAGCCCGGAGACGTCGCGCCCGCCGGAAAGACAAAGCCGGGTCTGAAGACCCGCCCCCCGGAACTGCTTGCCCCTGGGATAGCAGGCTTCCAGCCTGCATTCTCGGAAACGTCGAACACGCCGGAGAGGCAGAGCAGGCTGGAAGCCTGCGCTCCCAGGACGTCACGCGTCCCATCTCCGGGGCGAATAGATCCAAGGCTCGGCCTCCCCGCGCTCGATCAACCTCGTCTGCGAGGAGCCGATCAGCACGAGCGTGCGCATGTCGACCTCTTCCGGCTTCACCGCGGACAGGCTGGTCAGGATGATCTCCTCGTCCGGCCGGCCCACGGCCTTGGCGAGCACGACGATACGCTCGCCCGCCTGGCGACGCAGCACCTCGAAGGCCCTGCCGATCTGGTCGGGCCGGGCCTTCGAGGCCGGGTTGTAGAAGGCGAGCACGAAATCGCCCTCCACGGCCGCCACCAGCCGCTTCTCTATCACGGACCAGGGCTTGAGATTGTCCGACAGCGAGACCACGCAGAAATCATGCCCGAGCGGCGCGCCGAGCCGCGCGGCAGCGGCGAGCACGGCGGTGACCCCGGGAACGACCACGATATCGAGGTCACGCCAGGCGGGATCCCCCGCCTCGACCGCCTCGAAGACCGCCGCGGCCATGGCAAAGACACCGGGATCCCCGCCCGAGACCACGGCGACGCGCGCGCCGGCCATCGCGAGCTCGAGCGCGTGACGGGCGCGATCGACCTCGACGCGGTTGTCGCTGGCATGGCGTTTTGCCGGGCTCGGCGGCACCCGGTCGACATAGGGGCCGTAGCCGATGATATCGGTCGCCTCGGCCAGCAGCGCGCTGGCCTCCGGCGTGATCCATTTCGCCGGCCCCGGCCCGAGGCCGATGATCATGACGCGGCCGGTCATGGGGTTTCTCCCAAGCGCATTGCCTTACCCTCCCCTGGAGGGGGAGGGTCGGACCGCAGGTCCGGGGCGGGGTGACGAGCGCCATTCCAGGCTGAATATAGCGTACCCACCCCACCCCGAGGCTTCGCCTCGACCCTCCCCCTCCAGGGGAGGGTATGAGATCCGTCTCCCGCCCTCACAGCAGCCGCCCCTGGCCGGGCACCAGCAGCATGGCGAAATAAGGCGCGCCGGTGAAATCGGCCGGCGGCAGAGGCATGATCTTCTCGCCGGCCATGGTGCCGCGCTCGACATAAACAGTGCGGGCGGCAAGGTCCAACTCCTCCAGCACGGCGCGCACTTTGCGAAAATGCCGGCCGAGCTTCATGATCACCGCCGCGTCTGCCAGTTCGAGATGACGCTTGAGCGCCGCCGCGTCCAGCGTTGCCGGCAGCACGGTAAGGATGTCGTCACCATAGGTGATCGGCGTGCGGGCTCGCGTCCAGCAGCCCGCCATGCCCGAGACGCCGGCAACCACCTCGGTCTCGTAGGAGGAGGCCAGGCGATGGAAGATCGGCATGAAGGAGCCGTAGAAGAAGGGATCGCCTTCCGACACCACCACGACATCGCGGCCGGCATCGAGATGAGCGGCGAGCCGGCGGGCCGATTCGTCATAGAAGCCGCCGAGCGCCGAATGATAGACCGGATCGCCAGCCGGCACTTCCGTCGTCATCGGATAGGCCAGCTTCTCCTCGATGACATCATCGGCCAGGAAGCCCTCGATGATGGTGCGACCATGGCCGCGCTGTCCCTGCTTGCAGAAATAGGCGACGACCGGTGCCGCGCGAATCAGCCGCGCGGCCTTCAGGGTCATCAGCTCGGGATCGCCCGGGCCGACGCCGACGCCATAGAGACGACCGGCACTCATTCGATTTCGCTCGCCAGCGCGTTGATGGCCGCCGCGGTCATGGCACTGCCGCCCTTGCGTCCGCGCACGATCAGCCAGGGTATCTTGCCCCAGGCCTTGAGCTCGTCCTTGGATTCGGCAGCGCCGACGAAACCGACGGGAATGCCGAGAATGGCGGCGGGCCTGGGCGCGCCACGATCGATCATGTCCATCAGATGAAAGAGCGCGGTCGGCGCATTGCCAATGGCAACCACGGCGCCGCCAAGGCGGTCGCGCCAGAGCTCCATGGCGGCAGCGGTGCGGGTATTGCCGATCTGCCGGGCAAGCTCGGGCGTGCGCGGATCGTCGAGCGTGCAGATCACGTCATTGTCGGCCGGCAGGCGGGCGCGGGTCACCCCATTGGCCACCATCTTCGAATCGCACAGCAAGGGTGCGCCGGCCCTGAGCGCAGCGCGCGCGCTCGCTACCAGATCGCCGGACATCTCGACATCGGCAGCGACCTCGACCATGCCGCAGGCATGGATGATGCGGACGACGACGGGGGCCTCGAGGGCCGAAAAGCGCGACAGGTCACTTTCGGCACGGATCATCGCGAAGGAGCGGCGATAGATCTCGGCACCGTCACGGATATAGTCGCGTTCAGACATGGTCACTCACTTGGTCGTCCCGGACGCGGCGCAGCACGCAGTGATGCGATGCAGATCCGGGATCGCTGGCAGAACAAGGCATACTTTCACGGCGGTTCCGCATCTGCGCCGCATCATTTCATGATGCAGCACGTGCGGAATGACAACGCCCTGTTCATCGCTGCTCACTGCTCTTGAAACTCTTCTCAGCCAGGCGCTTGGCCAAAAACGCCGTCAATTCGCCCAAGGACATCGGTTCCGTCTCGCTCGGCGCCTTGCTGTCGGCGTCGAAGGCGATACCATAGCGCCCTCCCTGCCCCACCAGCGTGATGGAAGCCGGTGCGCGCCGTGCGCAGCCCTTGGCGCAGCCCGAGACATGCACGCTCGCCCCCCTTTCGACGAAGCCGGCCAGCACCGGCGCCAGCCTTGCGGCATCGGCCTGCGCCGGCGCTTCGCCGGATAGACAAGAAGGGCTGCCGGGGCAAGCGGCAATGGCAAGCCGCGGGTCGCCGGGATCGACGACGAGGCCGAGGGACGACACTTCCGGAGTGACGTCGACGGCAAGCGGCGCCAGCAGGATGGAGCGCCAGGGCGTCAAGCGCAACGTCGCGCCATGCCGGGCGGCGACGCCGGCGAGGCCCTCGAGCTGGTGGGCATCGAGCCGTCCGAAGGGAGCAGCCGCGGTGAAGAAGCCGGCGGCGTGGGGGCCGGCGAAACGCAATGGCGCATTTGCCTTCTCCACGAAGTGGGGAAGGTGGCGTTGCGAAGCAACGACGGATGGGGTGTGGTCCGCTAGCAGCGCTCCAACTGGAAAAGGCGGTTCTAGCGGGCCACACCCCATCCGACCCGACTTCGTCGGGCCACCTTCCCCACTTCGTGGAGAAGGCAAGTGCACCCTCTCGTCTCGCAACCGCCCCACCACATCGCGCATGCGGCGTTCGTCGGGTTGGCGCAGAGCGAGGAAGCGTTCGGCGACGCTGAGTGCGGCTTCCAGTGCTTCCTCTACCCTCACCCGTCCCAATGCTTCACCACCGGCTTCCAGCCGGAAATGCGCGTCATCCTCTGCCCTCAACGCGATATCGGCCTCGACACCGTCAAGCGACAGCACGCCGCCACCGTCGAGCAGGAAACCGAACTTGGCCGGCAGGGAATGGAAACGATCGTTTCCTATCAAGCGCAGCTCCAGCGCCCGGATCAAAGGCTGCACATCGACGGGCGCGCTCGGATCGAGCCCGGCGAGCGGGCTCGCAATCACGTTGCGGATCTGTTCGGCGGCAGCGCTGGCATCGAGCAGGCCGAGTTCGGCGAGCCGGTCGAGCAAGGGTTGGAGGGTCTCGTCGCGGACGCCGCGCATCTGCAGATTGGCACGGGAGGTCAAATCGATCAGGCCATTGCCGAAGCGCCGGGCCGCCTCGGCCAGGGCGGCCGCACGCTCCGGAGCAAGTTCCCCGCCCGTCAGGCGCACGCGCACGATCAATCCGTCCCCCGAGCGCATCGGCCTGAGCGCCCCGGGACACCAGCCCTTGACCTGATTGGACGGTTCGCTCACGCCGCTCTCCCAGCCTCGTCCAGCAGGCGGCTGGCCGAATTACGGCGCGGCTGCCACAGCCCCCTGCGGATCGCCTCGGCCAGCCGCGCCCGGATCGCCCGGCCCGCAGCGGGATTGGCTGAAGCGAGGAAGGCCGCGACCTCCTCGTCCTCGACATAGGCTTCGTGCATGCGGTCGAAAGCGGCATTGGTGACGATGCCGGCCGTCGCCGAGAAGGCAAACAGCGAATCCATGGCATTGGCCATTTCGGCGGCGCCAGCATAGCCATGGGCCATCATGCCGTCGATCCAGCGCCGGCTGGCGGCCCGGCCATGCACGAGGCGGCCGACCTCCTCGCCGAGGCTACGCAGGCGGGGCTTGTCAGGATTGGAAAGGTCGGCGTGATAGAGGGCGGCCTTGGCCCCCAGCGCCTCCAGCGCCGCCGCAAAGCCACCCTGATGCGCGGCGAAGGTGACGTCATCAAGGATGTCGATCTCGCGATGGTCCTGGCCATGCACATGGGCATCGGCGGCGGCGACCCGCTCGGCGAAGACGGAAGGCACGGCGTCACCTTCGATGCCGGCGCCGTAGGCATGGCTGCTGGCGGCGAGATAGTCGCGGCCGAGATCGGCCCTGTTATCCCAGGCCCCGCGCGCGATGCGGTCGGTGATCCCGGCGCCATAGGCCGAGGGCGCAGCGCCGAAAATGCGCAGCGGGCGCTCGCCGCTCGTCTTCGCCGCGGCGGCCAGCGGGTTCCATTCGGCGCTTTCGTCAAGGGCGGCGACGGCCCTGACCGCTTCGTCGAACAACATGATCTGCTGAGCGAATACGTCGCGGAACAGGCCGGATATGCGCAGCGTCACGTCGACGCGCGGCCGGTCGAGCCGGGCCTGCGGCAGGATCTCGAAGCCGGAGACGCGATTGGAGCCGTTGTCCCATACCGGCTTGACGCCCAGCAGGGCCAGGGCCTGGGCAAGATCGTCGCCGCCGGTGCGCATGGTCGCCGAGCCCCACAGGTCGAGCACGATGTTCCGGGGATAGTCGCCGTGATCCTGCAGATAACGCTGGATCAAGGCATCTGCCGCACGCGATCCAATCGCGTAGGCGGCACGGGTCGGAACCGCCCTTGGATCGAGCGTGGTGAGGTTGCGCCCGGTCGGCAGCACGTCGGCACGCCCGCGCGTCGGCGCCCCGGCGGGGCCGGGCCGCACGAAGCGTCCGTCGAGGCCGGCAAGAAGGCTGGCCATTTCGCTGTCGCCGCAACTGTCGAGACGCGCGGCCAAAGCCGGGCGCTCCTCCGCGCCGCTGGTGGCGGCGAGGACATCGAGGAGGTGGTCGCTCTCCTCCGGCCGACGTCCGAACACATGCAGGCCATCGCGGATCTGCAATTCCTTGACGTCGCACAGGAAGGCATCGAGGCGCGCCAGCGTCTCGTCCTCATCGAGGCCGGGTGCGATGCCACATTCGGCGGTGAGGCCGGTCTCCATGGCCCGCTCGATGATCTCACGCCTGAGATAGGTCATGCGGCGCTGATCGAGGCCATCGGCGCTGGCATATTCGTCGATCAGGCGCTCGACCTCAATGGCGCCGCCGGAAAGGCCCGCCTCTCGCAGGGGTGGGGTGAGATGGCCGATGGTGACAGCCCCGAGCCGGCGCTTGGCCTGCGCCGCCTCGCCGGGATTGTTGACGATGAAGGGATAGAGCACCGGCACGGCTCCGGCGGCCAGCTCCGGAAAACACTGGGCGGAGAGCGCGGCCGCCTTACCGGGCAGCCATTCGAGCGTGCCATGGGTGCCGAGATGGATCATCGCATCGATGCCGAAAGCCTGGCGCAGCCACAGATAGAAGGCGAGATAGGCATGGCGCGGCGGCAGATCGGGCGAGTGGTGGTCGCCCTTGCGGTCAAGGGCCGAGCCGCGGTCCGGCTGCACCGCCACCGCGACATGGCCGCAGAGATGGCCGGCAAAGCGGAAGGCGCCGTCGCTGCAAAGGGGGTCGGCCGAGGGATCGCCCCATTGGGCCGCGAGCCTGTCGCGGAGGGCGGCAGGTAGGGTGTCGAGCCAGGCGGAATAGGCTGAGAGCGGGAGGGAAAGCGCCTTACCCTCCCCTGGAGGGGGAGCGTCGGACCGCAGGTTCGGGGTGGGGTGGGAATCACAACGGTCGAGGCAGTCACCCCACCCCGACGCTATGCGTCGACCCTCCCCCTCCAGGGGAGGGTATGACCGGCCCAACAACTCCAGCAGATCGGCACCGCTTTCCGGCAGGTCCCCCACCGCATAGCCCTCGTCGCGGAGCCGCTCCAGGATCGCCAGGGCCGAGGCGGGCGCATCGAGGCCGACGGCGTGGGCGAGACGGCCATCCGCGCCCGGATAGTTGGAGAGGATCAGGCCAAGCCTGCGCTCCGCCCGCGCCTTGGCGCCGAGCCGAGCCCAGGCAGCGGCCTTGGCGGCCACTGCGGCGATGCGCTCGTCATGGGGGGCATGGGCGAGGCGGGTGAAGGCGCCCTCCTCGCGTTCGGCCTTGAAGGAGATCACGCCGGCCGAAAGGCGGCCGTCGAGCTCCGGCAGTGCGACATGCATGGCAAGGTCGCTGGCCGACATCCCGCGGGTCGAGGCCTCCCAGGCCTCCTGCGCCGAGGAAGAGGTGATCACCTGCAGGACCGGACAACCGGCCACGTCGAGCGGCGAGGCACCGTCGTCGTCCAGGGCAGAAAAGGCGGTGGCATTGAGGATCACCGCCGGCTTGAGTTCCCTAAGCTGTCGGCGCACCCACTGCGTCGTCTCCCCGTCCTTGAGCGAACCGACATAAAGCGCCGTGGCGGCGAGCCCCTCGGCATCGAGCGCACGCGCCAGGGCTTCGATGGGGGCGGTGTCAGCGGAGAGCAGGATGGAGCGGTAGAAGAGGATGACGGCCTTCCCCGGGACCGCAGGCGTCTCGCCTGCTCTTCGTCCCTCTGGCGAGCGCGGTGTTTCCAAGAGCAGGCGAGACGCCTGCGGTCCCAGGAACACCCCGTATTTCGGCACGGTCACCGGTGCTTCCGGTTCGCCGAAATCGAGACCGCCCAGCCTGGCGGCATAGAGCAGGGACGCCCGGGCGTTTTGCGGACCGCCTTCACGCCAGTATTGGGCGAGCCGATCCAGCGCCTCCTGCGGCACGGTAGAGAGCTGAGACAGGCGCCCGTCGGGCCTGTCGTCACCGGGAATGAGGGCGAGCGCGATGCCGTAGGTGCGCGCCGCCGCCGCCAGTTCCTCCACGCCATAGCGCCAATAATCGAGGCCACCGAGCAGGCGTACCACGATCGCCTTGGCATGGCGGGCCGTCTGATCGATGTAGAGGTCGACGGACATCGGATGGCGCAGCTTCTGCAGCGGCGCCAGGCGCAAATCGTCGAGGCCGGAAGCGGCTGCCAGGGCAAGGTCGCTGTCGGTCAGCGAGGCAAACACGATCGCGCCGGGTGCCTGACCCAGATCGACGGCGGCCTCGCTGGCATCGAGCGAACGCGTATCGGCCGGCAGCAGATGCATCAGCCCTCCAGCGTCTTGCGGATGCCGGCCTGGTCGATGCCCTTCTCGCCGATGATGACGAGGCGGCTCGAACGCGTTTCCTCCGGCGCCCAGGCGCGGTCGAAATGCTGCGAGAAACGGGCGCCGACGCCCTGGACCAGCATGCGCATCGGCTTGCCGTCGACGGCGACGAAACCCTTGATGCGCAGGATATCGTGTTCCTCGGCCGCCGCCTTCAGCTTACGCACCAGGGCGTCGGCGTCGAGGACGGCCGGCAGGTCGACGATGAAGGTGTCGAAATCGTCGTGGTCGTGTTCGGCCTCGTGATCGTGGTGGGAGGGACGCGCCTCCAGATCATTCTCGGCCGCTGCCCCGAGCCCGAGCAGCACGGCGGCATCGATGCGGCCCTCGGAGGTGCGCACCACCTTGACGGCACGCGGCACGGTCTTCTCGATATCCTTCTCCACGCTGTCGGCCTCGCCGGCTGAGAGGAGATCAGCCTTGTTGAGCACGACGAGGTCGGCGCAGAGGAGCTGGTCCTCATAGACCTCCTCGAGCGGATTGTCGTGGTCGAGGGAGGCATCGCCCTCGGCCTGGCGCTTCAATTCCTCCGGATCATCGGCGAAGCGGCCGGCTGCGACCGCGGCACCGTCGACCACGGCGATGACGCCGTCGACGGTGACGCGCGAGCGGATCGCCGGCCAGTTGAAGGCCTTGACCAGCGGCTTGGGCAGAGCGAGGCCGGAGGTCTCGATCACGATGTGCTCGGGTGCGTTCGGACGCGCCAGCAGCGTCTCCAGAGCCGGCACGAAATCGTCGGCCACCGTGCAGCAGATGCAGCCATTGGCGAGTTCGACGATGGCGTCTTCCGGGCAGCTCTCGATGCCGCAGGACTTCAGAATGTCGCCATCGACGCCGACATCGCCGAATTCATTGACGATCAGCGCCAGCCTGCGGCCATTGGCGGTGGCGAGCAGGTTGCGGATCAGCGTCGTCTTGCCGGCCCCGAGAAAGCCGGTGACGATGGTGCAGGGAACCTTGGTGTGCGCGTTCATTCGGCGGCGTCCTTGAGGGTTGATAGGGGTGGGATGCGCGCGATCATGCTGCGCTTGAAGACGTCCGGACGGCCGCGCCAGGGCATCAGGCCGTCGGTGGAATGGGCCAGCAGCCCGATGCCGGTGAGAATGTCGGGGCCGCTCTCGGCGGTGAGGTCGCCGAAGACATAGGTCCAGCTACCGGGCGCCGACAAAGCCACCGTGCAGGAGCGCTTGCAATTGCCCAGGCACTCGACAGGTTGCAGCTCGACGCTTTCGGGCAGCATGCCGGCGAGCGCATCGCGCAACCGGGCGCCCTGGCGCGGCGCCTCGGGGTCATCGCCCTCGCGCCTGCAGGTCACGCAGACGAGCAGCCGGACTGGGAGAGTTGTTTCTGGCATCGGCCCTGTTCATCGCCGCCGGAGCGGATGGAGGGCGCGGGACCGACGGCATGGCCGGCGATCGTCCGGGTAGACGGAACCGGCCTCCGAGGCGCCCCGCCCGGACCGGTGACAGCAGTGCGACCGGCAGGTCTCCTGGCTCGCAGCTCATCGCCTCCCGCCGCCTTCCCGGTCACCCAGTGGCCTCAAGGCGGGACGCTCGCCGCTTACAGTTGCGGGGGCAGCCGCGGCTTTGGCATCCAAGGCAGCCGTCGACCGGCCTCCTCTTATCCGCACCGCATTCCCTCTTCTCTCTTAACGAGAGACCGATCGTGGCTGACATAAGGGGTGCGCGGACAGGCTTGTCAATGTTCCCGCTTCCAAAGGAGGCGCAAAATCCGGCATAAAGGGCAGCAACGTCGCCGCACCAACGAGATTGCCATGCCCGAAGAGAAGCCGCCGGCACCGCCGCCCGAGCCGCAAAAGATCGACGTCATCTTCCGCGGCGGTTCGGTGACGGCTATCGGCGTCGTGCTCGCCTTCTCGCTCGGCTTCCTCAACAACTGGGCCTCGCAGCCGGGAACCTGGATCCCGGAAGACCTGGCAGCCGTCTTTCTCATCGGGGGCGGCATCGTCTTCCAGGTCTGGGCGCTGGCGGGCATGCTCTCGCCCACTTCACTGGAGGGACCGGTCTATCGCCGCATCGTGCGCACCTTCATGATCGGCCTTATCCTCGTCTCGGTCGGCGTTCTTGTCGCCATCGCCGGCGACGCGCTCGGCTACAGCCGGATCTGGTTCAAGCAATAGTCGGGCCTTCCGAACGGGCGGCGACGTTTCTCGATCGTTTCCAGCCTGCACAAACTCTCACGTCTGCGTTACCCGTCACCCCGGCGCCATGATTGCCGCCACAATTTGGCCTTCCCGCAATCGCCCACCAGAAGGCCGACGCCGATGGGCCCGGTTCTTCTGCCCGGCATCAGCCGCTGGAAGGCCTGCCCATGGTTGCCATCACCGTCAATTCGACCACCCACCAGCTCGACATCGAGCCCGAGACCCCTTTGCTCTGGGTCCTGCGCGATGAACTCGGCCTCACCGGCACCAAGTTCGGCTGCGGCATCGCCCAATGCGGCGCCTGCACCGTCCATGTGAACGGCGCCGCCATCCGTTCCTGCCAGACCCAGATCGGTGACGTCGACGGCGCCACCATCACCACGATCGAGGGCCTGTCGGCGGACGGCAAGCATCCGGTGCAGCAAGCCTGGCTGGCCGAGGACGTGCCGCAATGCGGCTATTGCCAGTCGGGCCAGATCATGGCCGCCGTCGCCTTCCTGAAGGACACGCCAGCGCCCACCGACGCGGATATCGACAACGGCATCACCAATATCTGTCGCTGCGGCACCTATCCGCGCATCCGCGCCGCCATCCACCGCGCCGCCGAACTGATGAAGGGGTGAGGCCATGAACGCGATCGACCGCACCTCCGCCGCGCTGAGCCGGCGCAGCTTTCTCGCCATCGGCCTCTCGGCCGCCGGCGGCCTGATGATCGGCGGGTTCATCCCCGATGCCGCCCACGCTCTGACCATTGCCGACCAGCCCTGGGGCGGGACGGCTACGGACGGCGAGATCAACGCCTGGATCCTGATCGAGCCCGATGACACCGTGATCATCCGTGTGGCGCAATCGGAAATGGGCGAAGGCATCTTCACGGCCCTGCCGATGATCGTCGCCGAGGAACTCGGCTGCGACTGGGCCAGGGTGAGGCCCGAATACGCCTCGGCCAGCCGGAACCTGCGCGAGAACACCGTCTACAAGCGCATGGGCACCGGCGGTTCCGGCGCCGTGCGCCGCTCCCGCGAATTCCTGCAGGTGGCCGGCGCCAATGCCCGCGAAAGGCTGGTGCAGGCCGCCGCTACGCGCTGGCAGGTGCCGGCCGAAAGCTGCAGCGTCGATGCCGGCAAGGTGCTGCACCGGGCCAGCAATCGCAGCCTGCGCTTCGGCGAGCTTGCCGGCGAGGCCGCCAAGGTCACGCTGGCCAAGGAGCCGGCGATCAAGACGCCCGAGCAGTTCACGCTGATCGGCAAGCCGCTGGCGCGCCTGGATACGCCGCCCAAGCTGACGGGCGCGGCGAAGTTCGGCATCGATATCCGCCTGCCCGACATGGTCTATGCCGCCGTGGTGACCTGTCCCGTCTTCGGCGGCCGCGTGAAATCCCATGACGAAAGCGCCGTCAAGGGCCGCCGCGGCATCCTGGCCGTGGTGCCGATCGAGGGCGGCCTCGCCGTGGTGGCCGACCGGTTCTGGCGCGCCAAGGAAGCGGCGCTCGCCTTGCCGGTGATCTGGGAGGAGGGTCCGGCTGCCGAAACGGACAGCAAGCGCTTCGACGCCGACTATGTCGCCGCGCTCGACGGCCCCGCTGTCACGGCGCACAAAGAAGGCGACGTCGACACCGCCCTCGCCCGCGGCAAGCGTGTCGACGCTCTCTACCAGGCGCCGCACCTGGCCCACGCCCCGATGGAACCGCTCAACTGCACCGCCCATGTCCATGACGGCAAGGTCGAGGTCTGGATGGGCACGCAGAACCCCGACATGGCGCTCCAGCTTGCCGCTAAGGCAGCCGGCGTGGCCCCCTCCCAGGTCGAGATCCACAATTGCTTCCTCGGCGGCGGCTTCGGCCGACGCGCCGTCAACGACGAACTCGTGCAGGCCGTGACCGTGTCGAAAGCGGTAGGCAAGCCGGTCAAGCTGGTGTGGACGCGCGAGGAGGACATGCGCCACGACCGCTATCGCCCCCAGGCGGCCATCCGCTTCCAGGCCTCCCTTGGCGATGACGGCCTGCCGGCGGCCATCCATGTTCGCACGGCCGTCGGCTCCATCCAGCGCTCGCTCGGCTGGGGCAAGGTGGAGAACGGCGTCGAGCCCTCCGCCGTCGAGGGCCTCGCCAACATGCCCTACCGCTCCGGCGCGGCCCAGATCGACTGCATCCTCAAGAACACCCATGTGCCGGTGATGTTCTGGCGTTCGGTCGGCTCGTCACAGAATGCCTTCGCCCTGGAGAGCTTCATCGACGAAATGGCGGTGGCAGCCGGCCAGGATCCCTACCGCTTCAGGCGCCAGCTGCTCGAAGGCAAGCCTGACTTTCTCGCCGTGCTCGATACGCTGGCTGAGAAGAGCGACTGGGGCAAGCCGCTGCCCAAGGGCCAGGGACGCGGCATCGCCATCCACGAATCCTTCGGCACCATCGTCGGCGAGGTGGTGGAACTCGCCGTCAGTCCCCAGGGTGAAGTGAAGGTGCAGCGCGTGGTGGCGGCCGTCGATTGCGGCCATGTCGTCAATCCGCTCACCGTGGAGATGCAGATCGAGAGCGCGGTCGTCTATGGCCTGTCGGCCGCCCTGTTTGGGGAGATCACCATCGAGAAGGGCGCGGTGGTGCAAGGCAATTTCGACGACTACCAGGTCGCCCGCCTCGCCGATACGCCTCCGATCGAGACCCATCTGGTGCTCAGCGGCGGCAAGAAATGGGGCGGCATCGGCGAGCCCGGTACGCCGCCGATCGCACCGGCGGTGTGCAATGCGATCTTCGCCGCCACCGGCAAGCGCATCCGCAGCCTGCCGGTCAAGAACACCGACCTGAAATGGGGACCGGTGTGAGTCTTCACCCTCCCCTCCAGGGAAGGGTGAAATCGCGTGACTTGCCTTCCTGCCCAAGACCCGGCAGGAAGGCGGCATGTCCTCTCCTCGACTCACCCTCGTCCTCGGCGGCGCGCGTTCCGGCAAGAGCCGGCATGCGGAGAGCCTGATTTCGACCCATCCCGCGCCCTGGACCTATATCGCCACCGCGCAAGCCTTCGACGACGAGATGCGCGAGCGCATCGGCGAGCACCAGGCCCGGCGCGACGCCAACTGGCATACGGTCGATGCGCCGCTCGCCCTGCCGGAAGCGCTTGCCGCTACACGGGGTCCGGTGCTGGTCGACTGCCTGACGCTCTGGCTCAGCAATCTCATGCTGGGCGGACATGACCTCAAATCCGCCTTTCTCCGGCTGCAGGAAGCCCTGGCGGCGGTCTCCGGCCCGGTGGTGATGGTTAGCAACGAGGTCGGCCTGTCCATCGTGCCGGACAACGCTCTCGGCCGGGCCTTTCGCGACGAGCAGGGCCGGCTCAATCAACGGATCGCCGCCCTCGCCGACCGGGTGATCTTCATGATGGCAGGCCTGCCTCTGGTGGTGAAGTGAGTGGATGCTGAAATGACCGACGATGCCGCACGCCACAAGGCGAAGATGGAAAAGCGCAAGGCCGTACAGGACGCCGAGGTCGCTTCCAAGACCATCACCGAAAAGGGCCTGCTGATCGTCAATACCGGCCCCGGCAAGGGCAAGTCCACGGCTGCCTTCGGCCTGATCATGCGCGCGCTCGGCCATGGCTGGCGCATCGGCGTGGTACAGTTCATCAAGGGCGCCTGGTCGACCGGCGAGCGCACGGCGCTGGAGCGCTTCGACGACCTGGTGACCTGGAAGAGCATGGGCGAGGGCTTCACCTGGGAGACCCAGGACCGCGAGCGCGACGTCGCCGCCGCCGGCCGGGCCTGGGAGACGGCCAAGGCAATGCTGGCGGATCCCGGCATCCGCCTCCTCGTGCTCGACGAGATCAACATCGCCCTGCGCTACGACTATCTCGACCTCGCCGAGGTGGTGGAAACCTTGAAGGCGCGCCGGCCGGACCTGCATGTCGTCGTCACCGGCCGCAACGCCAAGCCCGAGATGATCGAGGCGGCCGACCTGGTGACCGAGATGACGCTGGTGAAGCATCATTTCGCCGCCGGCGTGAAGGCCCAGCAAGGCATCGAGTTCTAAGGCCCAGCAATCCTCATGATCCAGCAACATCCCGAGCGCTCGGCGCTGGTCGCCATCCTGTGCGTCGCCGGCGCCGCCCTGATCTTCGCCGTGCTGGCCGGCCTGGTCATGCGAGGCGGCACGGAAGCCTTCGATCGCGCCATCCTCCTGATGATGCGCGATCCCGCCGATCTCACCGATCCGCTCGGGCCGGGCTGGCTCGAGGAGATGATGCGAGACTTCACTGGTCTCGGCGGCGTCGGCGTGCTGACCCTGACGACGCTGGCCGTGGCAGGTTTTCTCGCTTTGTCAGGATCGCCGCGCAGCGCCGTCTTCGTCATCCTCGCCATCGGCAGCGGCATCCTGATGAGCTCGCTCTTGAAATATGGCTTCGACCGGCCGAGGCCTGACCTGGTGGCGCACGGCTCCAGGGTCTACACGTCGAGCTTTCCCAGCGGCCACTCCTTCATGTCGGCGACCGTCTATTTCACGCTCGGCATCATGCTGGCCCGCCGTTTTCCCACGCGGGCCCTGTCGATCTACATCATGGTGGTGTGCACGCTGCTGACCTTCGTGGTCGGCGTCAGCCGCGTCTATCTCGGCGTGCACTGGCCCACCGACGTGATTGCCGGATGGGTGATCGGCGCCGGATGGGCGCTGTTCTGCTCACTCCTGGCGCAGCGCCTGTCGGGGCATTGATCAGCCGGATTTCGCTGGCGGCGCATAGACTTCGATGGCGTGGCGCCGGAGTTTGAAATGCGCCGGCGTCCAGGTGGTGAGCTCGCCATCGGTGTTCACAGGGCGCGGCCGGTTGGTGCGGATCACCAGCTCGGTGGTGCTGAAAGCCCGCACGTCATCCCACTGGCCATGGGTTCCCCTGCGCAGGCTCGGCAGCAGCTTGAGCAGACGCCACCAATGGTCGACCTCCAGGCTGTAGAAATCGAGCTTGCCGTCATCGGCAGTGGCGGTCTGCTCCACGCTCATGCCGCCGCCATAATATTTGCCGTTGCCGACCGAGACCTGCAGGGTCTTGAGCTTCTCGGTGGTGCCGTCATGGTCGAGATAGGCGGTGAAGAGCTGCGAGCGCGCCAGCAGCCGGGCGGCCACGATGCCGTAGCCGAGTTTGCCGAACGTCTTCTTGGCCTTCTCGGAGAGTTCGGCGGCAAGGTCCGCGCTGAAGCCGATGCTCGCCACGTTGAAATAGAGCTGACCATTGACCTCGCCGAGATCCATGGGCCTGGGCTGTCCGGTTACGATGAGTTCGGCCGCTTTCAGCGGATCGGCGGGGATCTCGACGGTGCGGGCGAAGTCGTTGGCGGTGCCGAGCGGCAGCACGCCGAGCGGCAGGCCAGTCTCCATAAGCCCCCGGGCGGCAGCGTTGAGGGTGCCGTCACCACCGCCGACGATGACGAGGTCGCACTCTTCCCGGCGCCGCAGAATCACGTCGGCAATCTTCTCGTCCCCTTCCGGGTTCGCCTCGATGAGATGAATGCCGCCCGTTTCCAGCACCTTGCGGATCGCATCGGTGCCCTTGCCGCCATTGCGCGCGTTGGGATTGACGATGAAGAGGGCACGCCTGCCCTGCTGCGAATCAACCATACTTTTCCCCAATGCCCTTCGCGCAGGGCGCGAGACCCGAAACGGACCTGCCTAATCGGCAATCTGGCGCATTCCATGGCCGTGGCACGGCAAGGTCGATGCAGGGCTCCGAATTCAGATTGGTGACGGCAGAGTTTGGAGTGCCTGGCGTGCGATCTTTCCGGGTGCACGGGCATCTTGCCCGTTCTTCCGATCCCGCAAGTACCGTGTTTCCAAGAACGGGCAAGATGCCCGTGCACCCGGAACCCGCCTGTCAGCGCCGGCGGTACCGCGCCTACTCCGCAGCTTCGGCCTTCATGGCCTCGTCCGCCTCGATATGGCCGGAATGAATGCGAATCATGCGATCGCAGCGGGCGGCAAGGCCGAGGTCATGCGTCACCAGCACGAGGGTGGCGCCGCGCTCGCGCTTCAGGCGGAACATCAGCTCGACGATACCCGCGCCGGTACCCTCGTCGAGATTGCCTGTCGGCTCGTCGGCGATCAGGATGGCCGGCTCGGGCGCCAGGGCGCGGGCCAGCGCCACGCGCTGCTGTTCGCCGCCCGAGAGCTGGGCCGGATAATGGGCTTTGCGTGCACCGAGCCCCACGGCTTCCAATTCCGCTTCCGCGCGGGCGAAGGCATCGCGCCTGCCGGCCAGTTCCAGCGGCACGGCGACGTTTTCGAGCGCGGTCATGGTGGGGATGAGATGGAAGGACTGGAAGACCACGCCGATATGGCGCCCTCTGAACTTGGCGAGGCCGTCCTCGTCGAGGACGCCGAGATCCTGCCCGGCGATGCGGATGCTGCCGCTGTCAGGCCGCTCCAGGCCGCCCAGCGTCATCAAAAGCGTGGATTTGCCCGAACCGGAAGGGCCGACGAGGCCGACCGCTTCCCCCTGCCTTATTTTCAGCGTAACGCCCTTGAGAATGTGAACGCGTGCCGCGCCGGTGCCGAGGCTGAGATGGACATCAGCCAAATCGATCGCTTCGCTCATTCGCATCCTGCCTGAAAGGTTTTCGTGATCGTGTATCGTATCTATGCATCGATTGTGGCAATTCTCACATTGCTTGTCATGACCCCGCTCACGACCGTGTCGGCAGCCGCCGAACCGCTGCGGCTGGTGGCCCTGGGCGACAGCCTCACCGCCGGGCTCGGCCTGGAAGCTGGGGATGCCTATCCCGCCAAGCTGCAGGCGGCGCTTGCCAAGCTCGGCATCGAAGTGACGATCGACAATGCCGGCGTTTCCGGCGACACCACCGACGGCGGCCTTGCCCGGCTCGACTGGTCGGTCCCCGACGGCACCAAGGCTGTGCTGCTCGAACTCGGCGCCAACGACATGCTGCGCGGCCTCGATCCCAAGCTCGCCCGGGCCAATCTCGCGGCCATGCTGGAGCGGCTCAAGGAGCGCAAGATCCCGGTCCTGCTCATGGGCATGCGCGCCGCGCCCAATCTCGGCGCCGATTACCAGAAGGCGTTCGATGGCATCTATCCCGATCTCGCCAACCAGTATGGGGCAGAATTCTATCCCTTCTTCCTGGATGGGGTCGCCGGCACACCGGGCCTCAACCAGGCCGACGGCATGCATCCGACCGCTGCCGGCGTCGACGCGATCGTCACCAGGCTGGCACCGGTGGTAGCGGAGTTCGTAAAGAAATTGCGATAAGGCTGTGCACCAAAGGTTGAGCGCGTCAGGCGCCGAAGCAAATTCAAGGGAGGCAGCACGAATGGGCATCGAGGGGCGAGCAAAGGGCGAATTGCGCCTCATCCCGGCGCGCAAGGGCGTGGCGGATCGGGTCAAGGCCGGGCAGACGGTGACCGTCATCAACACCCATGGCAGCCAGGTCGTCGACAGCTGGGCCTTCAATGCCCAGGATCCCGGCGAGTTCATGTCGATGGAGCACAGCCGCGGCGCCATGCTGCGCGTCAATCCCCAACTCGGCGACACGCTGCGCAGCAATCGCCGACGCCCCATGCTCACCCTGGTCGAAGACAATTCCGGTGGCATCCACGACACGCTGATCGCCGCCTGCGACCGCTATCGCTATGAGCAGCTCGGCCATGTCGGCCATCACGACAGTTGCACCGACAATCTGGCGCATGCCCTGGCTTCACTCGGCGTCACCAGCACGGAGACACCCAGCCCGCTCAACCTGTTCATGAACATCCCGGTCGGCGCCGATGGCAGCGTCTCCTTCCAGCCACCGGTGTCGACGCCGGGCTCCCATGTCCGCCTCAAGGCCGAGATGGACCTGATCGTCGTCTTCTCGGCCTGCCCCCAGGACCTGGTGCCGGTGAACGGCGCCGACTGCATCCCCCAGGATGCGCATTACACCATCGACTGATCGTCTCAGGCTCCCGGACAGGAAACCAAAAGTGAGCAGCAACCATCCCTTCCAGCCGCTCGATTCGGGGCTCGTGCCGCGCTTTGCCGGCCCCTCGACCTTCATGCGCCTGCCCATGGCCCGGCCGGACGAGATCGATATCGCCCTCGTCGGCATTCCCTTCGATGGCGGCGCGACCAACCGAACCGGCGCACGGCATGGCCCCCGGGAAATCCGCAACCAGTCGAGCCTGGTGCGGCGGGTGCACCATGTCACCGGTGTCTCGCCCTTTGACCGGATCCGGGCCGGCGATTGCGGCGACGCACCGATCAATCCGCTCGACCTGATGGCGAGCCTGGAAAGCATCGAGGCCTTTTATGCGCAGATCCAGGCCGCCGGCGCCCGCCCATTGACGGCGGGAGGCGACCATCTCACCACCCTGCCCATCCTGCGTGCCCTGGCGAAACAGGCGCCGGTCGGCCTCGTCCAGTTCGATGCCCATTCCGACACCTATGACAGCTTCTTCGGCAGCCGCTACAACCACGGCACGCCGTTCCGCCGCGCCATCGAGGAGGGGCTGGTCGATCCCAGGCGCATGATCCAGATCGGCATTCGCGGCGCGATCTCCGATGCCGCCAATTACGACTTCGCCCGGGCCGCCGGGGTCCGCATCGTCTTCATCGAGGAGTTCATGGCTCGCGGCGTGGCCGATGTCATGGCCGAAGCGCGAGCCATCATCGGCGACCAGCCCGCCTATCTCAGCTTCGACATCGATGCGCTCGACCCTTCCTTCGCACCCGGCACCGGCACGCCGGAGATCGGCGGCATGTCGACGCGTGAGGCCCAGGCGATGATCCGCCTGATGGAAGGCGCCCATCTGGTCGGCGCGGACCTGGTGGAAGTCTCGCCGCCGCTCGATCCGTCCGGCCTCACCGCTTTGACCGGCGCGACGCTGATGTTCGAACTGCTCTGCGTGATGGCGGGGCATAACGGACGGGCGAGTTGAAGTCCTCAAGGACGAGCAGCCACATCGAAGCCCCCTCGCCCTGCAAAGCGGGGAGAGGGTAAGGGCGAGGGGCTACACAGCCTTGGCCAGCCATAGCGCAGCCCCTCACCTTACCTCTCCCCGTAAGAACGGGGCGAGGAGACCCAGGCGTTGCGGCTTGGCTGATTGCCGTTCACCCCACGCGAATCAAGAGCGCGCTCACACCACCAGCCGCAGCGGCTTGTCGATGGCCTGCAGCACGCGCGCCAGGTCATGGCCACGCTTGAGGATCATGCCGGTCGGGGCCAGCACGCTATAGGCGCCCTGGCGCTGGGCGAGGGAGGGATCCTTGACGATACGGTAGAGCGGCATCTCCGAGGCACGCCGGAAGATGGAAAACACGGCCTTGTCGCGCAGGAAATCGATGGCGTAGTCACGCCATTCGCCATGGGAGACCATGCGCCCGTAGAGATTCATGATCTGACGCAATTCATGCCTGTCGAAGGCGATGGCTGGGGGATCGGGGCGGCGCGAAGCGGGAAGTTGCGCGACGTCTGCGCTTTCGCTCCGCGAAAACAGCGATCCCGGCGGATCAGCCTCCGTCATGACGCCTCCTGTGTAAACGGCTTGTCGTCACACTGTCATGATTGCGCCGATCCGCCTCGCGTTCAAGTCTTATCGCCTCACGAAACGGTCACCGCAGGGGAAGACTGCCGTCCCCCGTAGCAATACGGCCGTAAAGCTCGGGCCTGCGGTCGCGGAACAGGCCCCAGGCAGCACGTTCGGCGCGAATCGCCTCAAGATCGAAGCTTGCCGTCAGCACCGCCTCGCTGGAACGCCCCGCCTCGGCCAACAGGTCACCATGTTGGCCGGCGATGAAGGAGGAGCCATAGAAGGTCAGTTCCCGTTCGCCGAAACGCTCGACACCGATGCGGTTGGCGGCCATCACCGGC
Source organism: Labrys sp. 22185 (assembly GCF_052045555.1). NCBI lineage: Bacteria > Pseudomonadati > Pseudomonadota > Alphaproteobacteria > Hyphomicrobiales > Xanthobacteraceae > Labrys > Labrys sp. 22185. The sequence goes on from NZ_JBQEPH010000009.1 coordinate 183,127, forward strand.
ATGATGTTGGCGCCGGCATGGCCCCGCATCACCGTGCGCCAGTGCTCCATCGAATCGAAGCCGGTGGCGGGCTCGGAGCCGATCGCGGTGGGATAGAGCAGCGCATCCGCACCCATCAGCGCCATGGACCGCGCCGCCTCGGGGAACCACTGATCCCAGCAGATACCGACGCCGATGGTGCCGAAGCGGGTGGGCCAGACCTTGAAACCGGTATCGCCGGGCCGGAAATAGAACTTCTCCTCATAGCCGGGCCCGTCCGGGATATGGGATTTGCGGTAGAGGCCGAGCACGCCGCCATCGGCGTCGACCATGACCAGGCTGTTGTAATAGGCCTGGTTGGCACGCTCGAACAGGCTGACGGGCAGGACCACGCCGAGTTCGGCGGCCAGGGCGCGCATGGCCTTAAGGGTCGGATGATCCTGGTCCAGCGTGCGGGCCTTGGCAAAGTGCTCGGCCTTCTCTTCCTGGCAGAAATAGAGATCCTCGAACAGTTCCTGCACCAGCACGATTTGAGCACCGGCCCCGGCCGCCTCGCGCACCAGGCGCGTCGCCGTGGCTACGTTCTGATCAACGCTGTCGGTGCAGGCGAACTGCACCACCCCGAATGTCGTCTTGGCCATCATGCGCCCTCGAAGCCGGTGAGGACGCCGACCGCATTCACCGCGATCTCGGCCACGGCATAGCCGCCTTCCATCACGAAGAGCGTCGGCAGGCCGAGCTTGGCGATGCGCGCGCCGATGAGCGGATAATGCTCGGTCTTCAGCTTGAAGGCGCTGATCGGATCCTTCTCGAAAGTGTCGACCCCGAGCGAGACCAGGAGCACGTCGGGCTTGTAGGCCGCCGCCTTGGCGCAAGCATCGTCCAGCGCCGCGCCCCAGACCTCGAAGGTCGTGCCCGCCGGCATCGGATAGTTGACGTTGAAGCCCTCCCCCTTGCCGGCGCCCTTCTCGTCGGCAAAGCCGAGGAAGAAGGGATATTCATTGGCGGGGTCGCCGTGCAGATTGAGCACCAGCACGTCGTCACGCTCGTAGAAGATCTCCTGCGTGCCGTTGCCGTGGTGGTAGTCGACATCGAGGATCGCGACCTTGCGGGCGCCATTGTCCAGGAACCATTGCGCCGCCACGGCTGCATTGTTGATGAAGCAATAGCCGCCCATGAAGCCGGAACCGGCATGATGGCCAGGCGGGCGGCAGAGGGCGAAGGCCGATTTCTCGCCGCCCTTGACCAGTCCGGCGGCGGTCAGCGCCACCTCATAGGAGGATTTGATCGCGTCCCAGGTCCCCTCCACGAAGGTCGCGCCGGCGTCGAAGGAATAATAGCCGAGCAACGCCTCGATCGATTCCGGCGGCCTGTCACCCCTGAGGCCGCGCGTCGGCCAGGTGAAGGGCATCGCGGTGCCCTCGCGCCCGGCGGCCTTCCACATCGGATAGGCCCGCCCGAGGAAATCGATGAAATCGGGCTTGTGCACGCGCCGGGCGGCATCGAGCGAATGGGTCTGCGGCGCCAGCACCGGGCCGAGCCCGACCTCGTCGATGCGGGCGCGGATGAACTCGGCGCGCGAGGGCATCTCGAAGGCCGGGACGATGGCACCGGCCACCAGTTCGACATTGCCGGCATGGCCCTTGTGACGCTCGGAATAGACGGATTTCATCGGACGGATCCCAGTGACTCATCCTGGAATTGTGATCACAAACGTCCAGCCTTAGCAAGAGCGACGAAGCGAAAGCGACCATCGGGCGCCATCCCAGCCCTATTGCTTTTGCCTGGGGGCGGTGTTTCATTCGCCCGACGGGATGACATTTGCACGACACCAGCCAAGAAGCATTCCGATACTACCCAGGGAGGTTTTATGCGTTTCGTAACATTCGCCGCCGGTGCACTGGCGCTGATGGCCAGCATGGGCATGGCCCACGCCAAGGACTGGTCGACCATCAAGATCGGCACCGAGGGGGCCTATCCTCCCTTCAACAGCCTGACGCCGTCGGGCGAGATCGTCGGCTTCGACGTCGACATCGCCAAGGCCGTCTGCGAGAAGCTGAAAGCCAAATGCACCGTGGTTGCCCAGGATTGGGACGGCATCATTCCCGGCCTGAAGGCCGGCAAATACGATGCCATCTTCGCCTCGATGTCGATCACGGACGAGCGCAAGAAACAGGTCGATTTTTCCAGGTCCTACTACCAGACGCCGGCCGTCTGGGTCGCCCCCAAGGATAGCAAGATCACATCCTTCGACGCCGACGGCCTGAAGAGTTCCATCGTCGGCACCCAGTCCTCCACCATCCATTCCAACTTCCTTGAGGGTGAGATCGGCCCGGGCGGTGCCCAGGTGAAGCTCTATCCCGCCCAGGACGAGGCCAATGCCGACCTCGCCGCCGGACGTATCGACGCCGTGGAAGCCGACAAGAGCGCCATGATGGAATGGCTCAAATCCGATGCCGGCAAATGCTGCGAGATCAAGGCCGAGATCGACATCAAGAAGTACGTCAAATATTTCGGCCTCGGTGTCGGTGCGGCCGTGCGCAAGGAGGACACCGATCTTCGCGACGCCATCAGCAAGGCGATCGAGGAAATCCACGCCGACGGCACCTACAAGAAGCTGAACGAGAAATATTTTCCGTTCGACCTCTGGGTGCCCTGACGCCACCGCCAGAGACGCGTCAGGCCTGGAGCAAAGCGCGTTTAGAAGGAAACGCTGCCTTGCTCTAACTCTTTGGTCAGACGCGTTTTTGCGATTCTTGGCGATTGTGCCAAATCACAAAACGCTTTTGGCCGGCTGCATCGAATGCAGCCGTCGGCCTGACCTGGCAGCGCTTTGATCGGCCTGGCACCGAATCCGGTGCCAGAGCCATATCCCGAGGGCTCAGCGGCGGGGGCATGGAATGGAACTTCTGGGATTTGGCGCAACGGGATGGGGCACCCCGCTGCTGCAGGGCGCCTTGATGACCCTGGGCCTGGCCTTGTGTACCCTGCCTTTCGGCCTGCTGCTCGGGCTCGGCGTGGCGATGGCCAAGCATGGCGGTCCCATCTGGCTCGGCGTCGTCTGCGGCATCTACACCTCGCTGTTCCGCGCCTTGCCCGAACTGCTCACCATCCTGATCGTCTATTTCCTGGGCCAGTCCGCCATCAATACGCTTCTGGCGGCGCTCGGGCTGGGCATCCAGATCGAGGTCAGTGGTTTCGCCGCCGGTTTCGTGGCCCTCGGCCTGGTGCTCGGCGCCTTTTCCAGCGAGGTCTGGCTCGGCGCCCTGCGCAGCCTTTCCAGGGGACAAAGCGAGGGCGCGGCGGCACTGGGCCTCAGCCGCGGCCAGACATTCCGCAAGATCATTCTGCCCCAGCTGATTCGGACGGCCCTGCCCGGCCTCGGCAACAATTGGATGGCGCTCCTCAAGGATACTTCGCTCGTCTCCGCCATCGCGGTCAGCGAATTGATGTACATGACTAACAGGGCCGTCTTCGCGACCAAGCAACCCCTGATGTTCTACGCGGCCTGCTGCCTGCTCTATCTGGTGATGGCCATTCTATCAGGCATCGCCCAGACGATGCTGGAAAAGCACTATAATCGCGGCCAGAACCTGGCGAGGGCCTGAGCATGGAGACGCTCTGGACCGGCTTTCTCACTCTCGTCGGCGATGCCGGCCTCAACAGCGACCTGCTGGCGACCTACGGCCCGCGTCTCCTGGCCGGCCTGCGCCTGACGCTGCTGCTGGTCGCCCTGGCCATGGTACTCGGCGCCCTGCTGTCCTTCCCGATCGCGCTGGCGCGCATGTCGCGCAATTCGGTCCTGCGGGGGCTGGCCTTCGGCTATATCTATTTCTTTCGCGGCACGCCGCTGCTGGCCCAGGTCTATCTGATCTATAACGGCCTCGGCATCTTTCTCGGCGCCCACAAATCCTTGTTCGAGGACCTGGGCCTGTGGTGGCTGCTGCGCGACGGCTTCTACTACGCGGTGATCGCCTTCACCCTGAACACCGCCGCCTACCAGGCCGAAATCCTGCGCGGCGGCATCGAGTCGCTGCCGCGGGGCCAGACCGAGGGAGGCCTCGCCCTCGGTCTGCATTCGGGCCAGATCTTCCGCAAGATTATCCTGCCCCAGGCCCTGATGGTGAGCCTGCGCCCCTATGGCAACGAGCTGATCCTGATGCTCAAGGCGAGTTCGGTCGCCGCCCTGGTGGCAGTCCCCGAACTGATGGGCGTGACCCGCCTTGCCTTCTCGCGCACCTTCGATTTCCAGGCCTATATGTGGACGGCGATCCTCTATCTGATCATGGTCTTCGCCATCGCCCATGTCTGGAACCTGCTGGAGAAGCGGCTGACCCGGCATCTGCACCGCGCCATGCCACAAACGGCGGCGACCGCGCAGGCGCATTGAGTCCGGCATAGGGCTGAAGAAGATGCCGGTCTCGCTCCATCGTCCAATGGCGCCGGGGAGAGACTGCCCGCCTAGATCCGATCGACCAAGGTGGCGCCCGCCTCGCGCATCGCGGCAATCCCCGCCGTGACGGATCCGCCGAGGTCGATGCCGCGGCAGGCATCGAGCACGACGATGGTCTCGAAGCCCAGGCGCCTGGCATCCTCGGCCGAGAAGCGCACGCAAAAATCGGTGGCGAGGCCGACGCAGAACAATCGGCCGAGACCGCGTTCCCTGAGATAGCCCGAGAGCCCTGTGGGAGTCTTGCGGTCGTTCTCGAAGAAGGCCGAATAGCTGTCGATGGCGGGATTGTAGCCCTTGCGGATGATCATCTCCGCCCTGGGCAGGGCCAGGCCGGGATGGAACTCGGCTCCCGGGCTGCCCTGGATGCAGTGATCGGGCCAGAGCGTCTGCTCGCCATAGGGCATGGTCGTCGTGGTGAACGGCGCCTTGCCCGGATGGCTGGAGGCGAAGGAGGAGTGGCCGGGCGGGTGCCAGTCCTGCGTCAGCATGCAATGGGCGAAATCCACGGCCATCCGGTTGATATACGGCACCACCGAATCGCCGTCGGGCACGGCCAGCGTCCCGCCCGGGCAGAAATCATTCTGCACGTCGATCACCAACAGGACGTCGTTCGGGCCGGGCTTCATGAAATCTCTCTCTTGATGGCGTAATGCCTCTATCTTGATCACCCCGGCCGGAAGATCAACTTGCCTTTGATTCTCAGGGAGCTACACAGGAGAACAGGCTGCGGATTGCGACTCGCGGCCGGCAAAGGCAGGACCCCATGCGTCCAGATTTCTCCCCCTCCATCGTCGTCGCCGAACACAGCTATTTGCTGCATGGCCAGCGGCTGACCGCTCCCTCCCTGCTGCCGGGCCTCCATGTGGTGGCGACGCCCATCGGCAATCTCCAGGACATCACGCTGCGGGCGCTGACCACGCTGGCCGCCGCCGATCTCATCGTCTGCGAGGATACGCGCGTCACCAGCCGCCTCACCAACCATTATGGTATCAGCGCCCAGCTCCTGGCCTATAACGACCACAACGCCCCCCGCGTGCGGCCCCAGATCCTGGAGCGGCTGACCAGCGGCCAGGGCGTCGCCCTGGTCTCGGACGCCGGCACGCCCATGGTCTCCGATCCCGGCTTCAAGCTGGTGCGCGAGGCCATCGAAGAGAACATTCCCGTCTTCGCCGCGCCCGGCCCCTCCGCTGCGCTGGCAGCGCTTGCCGTCGCAGGCCTGCCGACCGACCGCTTCTTCTTCGAGGGCTTCCTGCCAAACAAGGACGGAGCCCGGTCCAACCGCCTTGCCGAGCTCAAGACCGTTCCGGCCACCCTGATCTTCTACGAAAGCGGCCCGCGCCTCGCCGACAGCCTGGCTGCCATGGCGACGGCGCTCGGCAACCGCGCCGCGAGCGTGGCACGGGAGCTCACCAAGACCTATGAGACGGTCTATCGCGGCACGCTCGTGTCGCTGGCCACCGATTTTGCCATTGCCGACGAACCGCGAGGCGAGATCGTGGTGGTGGTGGGACCGCCGGTCGAGGAAAAGGCCAGCGCCGACGACATCGAGGCTTCGCTGGCTGCCGCGCTCGATACGCTTTCGGTCAAGGATGCCGCCGCCGCCGTTTCGGCCCGCCTCGGCCTGCCCAAGCGCGACGTCTATGCTCGCGCCGTCGAGATGGCCTCGGAGCGCCGCAGCAGGGCCTCTTGAGCAGGCTCGAACGCCAGGCTGCCTTCCGCGTCGGCCTCAATGCCGAGACAAAAGCGGGCTGGGTGCTGCGCCTCAAGGGCTATCGCCTGCTCGCCCGCCGCTTCAAGGTGCCGGGCGGCGAGATCGACCTGATCGCCCGCCGCGGGGGGACGCTGGTCTTCGTGGAGGTGAAGGCGCGTGCGGACCTCGCCGTGGCGCTGGAGGCGATCACGCCCACCCAGCAGCGGCGCATCGCCACCGCCGCCCGGGCCTGGCTGGCGCGCCATCCCGATCAGACCCAGCTGATCCAGCGTTTCGATGCGGTTTTCGTGATGCCGCGGCGCTGGCCGCGCCATCAGGCCAACTGGTTCGAGATGGATCTGGGGTGATTTGGGGGGCGGGTCTTCGGACCCGCTTGAAACACAGCGCCTGAAGNACCCGCCCCCCGAAAACTTACCGCCCCAGCACCCGGTTCAGCCAGTCGGCGATCGGCCGGCCGGTGTTGCGCGGCGCATTCGCCGTCATCACCGGCTCGACAGCCACCGGCTGGTCCTCCGGTGCGCCGTCGAATTGCGGCTGCTGCGCGATGACGTCCTCCGGCGGCGGCGCCTCGCGCACCCACGGACGGCCCGGCAGCGGCGCCGGCGGCACGCCCTTATGGGCACCGCGCATGAACTCGTTCCAGATCTGGGCCGGCAGGCTGCCGCCGGTCATGCGCGAGGTGGAGGTGCCGTCATCATTGCCGAGCCAGACGGCTGTTACCATGTGGCTGGTGTAGCCGATGAACCAGGCATCGCGATAGTTCTGGCTGGTGCCGCTCTTGCCGGCCGATTGCCAGCCCGGCAGGCCATATTTGCGCGCGGTGCCGACCGTCAGGGTCTGGCTCATCATCGCATTCATCATGCCGACCTTGTCGTCCTCGATGACGCGTTGATTGCCGGGCGCCTGGCGCTGGAACAGCACCTTGCCCTTCTCGGTCCTGATACGCTTGACCACATAGGGGATCACCATGCGCCCGCCATTGGCGAAGGTGGCATAGGCCGAGGTGATCTCCAGCGGCGTGACTTCCGACGTGCCGAGGGCGATGGAGGGATTGGGATCGAGATTGGAATTGATGCCGAGGCTGTGGGCGACGGCGACCACCGCCTTCGGCCCCACTTCGGCGCACAGGCGCACCGCTACCGTGTTGAGCGAGAGGGCGAGCGCCGTGGTCAGCGACACCGGGCCGCGATATTCGCGCGAGAAGTCCTTCGGGCTCCAACCTGCCAGGGTGATCGGGGCGTCATCACGGACGGTATCGGGCGTCGCGCCGTTCATCAGCGCGGCGAGATAGACGAAAGGCTTGAAGGTGGAGCCAGGCTGGCGATAGGCCGAAATCGCCCGGTTGAACTGGCTCTCCGCATAGGAGCGCCCGCCCACCATGGCCCTGACGGCACCATCGGGATCCATCGCCACCAGGGCGCCCTGGCTCACGCGCAGCTTGCCGCCCGACTTGTCGAGGCCCTGGCGCAGGGACTGCTCGGCGAGGTTCTGCAGCTTGGCATCGATGGTGGTCTCCACCACCACGTCGGTGTCGAGCGGGCCGGTGAGGTCGCTGAGCTGGTTGGAAATCCAGTCGGCCGGATAGTTGCCGGAAGAGCGGGCGGCGAATTTGGAAACCTTGACGGGCGTGGCCAGGGCCGTCTTCTCGTCCTGCGCGCTGATCGCGCCGGTATCGACCATGGCGTCGAGCACGAGCTGGGCCCGGTCATGCGCGCCCTTGGGGTTCTTGGTCGGATCCAGCGAAGACGGCGCCTTGACCAGGCCGGCCAGGGTCGCGGCCTCGGCAATGGTGAGTTCCTTGGCGGGCTTGCGGAAATAGCGCTGCGCCGCCGCCTCGATGCCGTAGGAGCCCGCGCCGAAATAGACGCGGTTGATATACATCTCCAGGATCTGGTTCTTGGAGAATTTACGCTCGAGATAGACAGCGAGGATGGCTTCCTGGATCTTGCGGCGCAGACTGCGCTCGGGCGTGAGGAAGACGTTCTTGGCGAGCTGCTGCGTCAGCGTCGAGCCGCCCTGGGTCAGGCGATGAGTGGTGAGATAGACATAGCCGGCGCGGGCCAGGCCCTGCGGATCGACGCCGTAATGGGAATAGAAGCGCCGGTCCTCGATGGCGATGAAGGCCTGCGGCACATATTTCGGCAGGTCCTTGATCGAGATGGCGGCGCCGCCCATTTCGCCCTGATTGGCGATGACGGTGCCGTCGGCCGAGACGATCTTCACATTGGGCGGGCGCGGCGGCACTTCCAGATTCTGGATCGGCGGCAAATTGGCGGCATACCAAGCCACGACGCCACCGACGCCGAGCAGGCCCCACATGCACAGCAGGAAGGACCAGTAGGTCAGGCGATAGAGCATGGAGCGCCGGCGCTTGGGCTTGCGCCCGCCTCCCGAACTGCCGCCGCCGCCCCCACCGCCACGGCGGTTGGAGCCGCCGCCCCGCGAGGAGGATCCGCCGAACAGGCTCCAGCCCTTGCTCGAGCGCGCGGTCTTGGCGCGGGAGGGCGAGCGCTCGCGCAACTCCAGCGGTACCGGCGCGGGGCGGTCTTCCCGGGTCAAGCGGAAACTATCGCCCTGATCGGCTTCCTCGCCCTTTTCGGGCTCGAAACGGGGTTCGACCCGCTCAACCATGCGCCGTTGGCCCTGCGCCATCCCAGCCTTCCAAAATCATTACAATCAGATCAGTCATATCAGCGCCGGGTTAAGCAAGGGCTACCGCAGCTTGCGACATTTGCTTTCCACTCAGGGAAAGGCATGAACAAGGCGTCAATCCGTCATTGTCGTGGCGTATTCAAGCCTCGAAGCCCTGTATCCGATGGAAAATCCGTGCAGGCGCCCTGCGGCAGGCCCTTTCGTAAAGTCTTCAGGCCCTGTAGAGGACGTGCGGCGACAAGGCTGGAGGACATATGGCGCTCATCTTCAAGATCCTGACGGCGCAGCAATGGCGCAACGCCGAGGCTGCCGGGCGTTTCGACGGCGCCCCCATCGACGTCCAGGACGGCTATATCCATTTCTCCTCCGCCGAGACGGCGCAGGAGACGGCGGCGCGGCATTTCGCCGGCCAGGACGATCTCGTCCTCGCCGCCGTCGAAGCCGACAGGCTCGGCGAAGCCCTCAAATGGGAAGTCTCGCGCGGCGGCGCCTTGTTCCCCCACCTTTATGCCGCCCTGCCCCTCGATTTGATCGAATGGACGGCGCCACTGCCGCTCGGAGCGGATGGCCGCCATGTCTTCCCGCTCGAATTTCTCTCGAGCCAGCAGCCATGATCGGCGCCGCCTTCGCCCTCATCCGCCCCCGCCTGTTTCGCATGGATCCCGAAGAGGCGCATGAGGCCACCCTCTCCGCCCTGCGCAGCCTGCCGATCCCTCCGTCCCTGCCCGATCCGGCCTCGCTCCAGGTGAAGGCCTTCGGGCTCGATTTCCCCAATCCGGTCGGCGTGGCGGCGGGCTTCGACAAGAATGCCGAGGTGGTCGATCCCCTGTTCAGGCTCGGCTTCGGCTTCGTGGAGATCGGCAGCGTCACCCCGCGCCCCCAGGAGGGCAATCCCCGCCCCCGCCTGTTCCGCCTGCCGGCAGACGAGGGCGTCATCAATCGCTTCGGCTTCAACAATCAGGGCCACGCCGCCGTGCTGGCCCGGCTCAAGGCCCGCAAGGGCCGCGGCATTCTCGGCGTCAACGTCGGCGCCAACAAGGACAGCGAGGACAAGGCTGCCGACTATGCCGCCGGCATCATCGTCTTCGCCCCCGTCGCCTCCTATTTCACCCTCAACATTTCCTCGCCCAACACGCCGGGCCTGCGCAATCTGCAAAAGCGCGAGGCGCTCGACGAGTTGCTGGCCCGTGCGGTGGAGGCGCGCGATACGGCTGCGCTCATCGGGCCGCGCCGACCGCTGCTTCTCAAGATCGCGCCCGACATTACCATGTTCGAGCTCGACGACATCGTCGACCGGGCGCTCGCCCACAAGCTCGACGGCATGATCGTCTCCAACACCACGATATCGCGGCCGGAGACGCTGAGGGAGCACGAGACGGCCAAGGAAGCCGGCGGCCTGTCGGGGGCGCCCCTGTTCGACCTCTCCACACAGGTGCTGGCCGAGACGGCCCGCCGCGTCGGCGGGCGCTTCCCCCTGGTCGGCGTCGGCGGCATCCACTCGGCCGAAACCGCCAAGGCCAAGCTCGCGGCCGGCGCCACCTTGGTGCAGCTCTATTCGAGCCTGGTCTACAAAGGCCCCGGCCTGATCCGGCAGATCAAGAAGGGACTGCGGTAAGTTTGGAGCGCGGACATCCTGTCCGCCTCTTTCTGCTAGCTCTGTGGTTCAAAGATGCGGACTGGAAGTCCGCGCTCCGAAGCACGGACTCCTGGTCGACACTCCCCACAACCTTACGCCGCCTTCTTTTCAGGCTTGAAGCGCTGATAGAAACGCTCGTCCTTGACGGCCATGTCGCGCAGCAGCTGGTTGGGCGCAAAGCGCGGGCCATAGGCGGCTGCGAGCTTGTCGCACAGAGCCACGAAGGCCTTGCTGCCCATGCCGTCGATATAGGACAGGGCTCCCCCCGTGAAGGGCGCGAAGCCGAAGCCGAGGATGGAGCCGACATCCGCTTCGCGCATGTCGGTGATGATGCCGTCCTCCACCGTGCGGGCCGCTTCCAGCGCCTGGACCACCAGGAAACGGTGCTTCAGCGTCTTCTGGTCGATGGTATCGGGATCGAGCTTCACCGCCTGGAGGTCCGACAGGCCCGGCCATAGCCGCTTGGAGGCGCCGGCCGGATAGTCGTAGAAGCCCTTGCCGTTCTTGCGGCCGAGGCGGCCATGCTGGTTGAGCAGGGCGTCGAGCAGCTTTTCCTGCGCCGGATCGACGGCGGCCTCGCCAAGGTCCTTCTTGGTGGCCTGCAGGATCTTCCAGGCCAGGTCGATCGCGACCTCGTCATTGAGCGAGAGCGGCCCGACCGGCATGCCGGCGGCCCGGGCGACATTCTCGATCATCGCCGGCGGCACGCCCTCGCCCAGCATCAGATGGCCTTCGCGGATATAGTTTAGCACGCAGCGATTGGCGAAGAAGCCGCGGCCGTCATTGACCAGGATCGGCGTCTTCCGGATGGCGCGCACGAAGTCGAGCGCCACGGCGATAGCCTTGTCGCCGGTCTTGGCGCCCTTGATCACCTCGACCAGCAGCATCTTGTCGACCGGCGAGAAGAAATGCACGCCGATGAACTGCTCGGGTCGGGCCGAATTCCCGGCGAGCGAGGTGATCGGCAGCGTCGAGGTGTTCGAGGCGAAGATGGTGCCTTCGCCGATCACCGCCTCGATCTTCTTGATCACCTCGGCCTTGACGGCGCGATCCTCGAACACGGCCTCGACGATGAGGTCGACGCCGGCCAGTGCGCCGAAGTCGGCGGTAGCGGTGATGCGGCCGAGCAGGGCTTCCTTGTCCGCCATCGAGGCGCGGCCCTTCTTGATCTGGCCGGTGATCAGACCGTCGGAATGGGCCTTGCCCTTGTCGGCGGCTTCCTGGTCGCGATCGACCAGCACCACCTCGAGCCCGGCCAGCGCCGAGACATAGGCAATGCCCGCGCCCATGAAGCCGGCGCCGACCACGCCGACGCGCTTGAGGCTGGACGGCGGCAGGGCCGGACGGCGCGCGCCCTTATTGAGCTCCTGCATGGAGACGAACAGGGTACGGATCATCGAGCGCGCCTCGGTCGAGCGCAGCACATGGGCGAAATAGCGCGATTCCACCGTCAGCGCCCGATCGAAGGGCAGCTGGAGGCCCTCATACACCGTCTGCAGGATGGCGCGGGCGGCGGGATAATTGTCGTAGGTCTCGCGGCGATAGAGTGCGTTGGCCGGTGGGAACACCATCATGCCGGCCTTGGAATAGACCGGGCCTGCGGGCAGGCGGAAGCCTTCGACATCCCAGGGGGCGACGGGCGAGCCGCCGTCCCTGATCCATTCCTTGGCCTTGGCAACCAGCTCCTCGCGCGGGGCGACGGCGTGCAGCAGGCCCATCTTCTGAGCCTGGCCGATGCGCAGCTGGTCGCCCTTGAGCAGCATCTGCAGGGCCTGGTCCGGCTTCATCAGACGGGAGACGCGCGTGGTGCCGCCCGCGCCGGGAAACAGGCCGACCTTGACTTCGGGCAGGCCAACGCGGGCCTTGTCATTGTCGGAGGCACCGATGCGGTAATGGCAGGCCAGGGTGAGTTCGAAAGCGCCACCCAGGCAGACGCCGTTGATCGCGGCGGCGAAGGGCTTGCCTGCGGTTTCGATGCGGCGATAGAGCTGGGAGAGGAAACGGCTCTCGGCGAAGAAGGTCTCCATCGCCTTGTCCTCGCCGAGCTCGGCCCGCGCCTTGGCGTAACGCTGGCCCATGCCCTCGAGCATGGTGAGATCGGCGCCGCCGGAAAAGGCGTCCTTGCCCGAGGCGATGACGCAGCCCTTGATGGCGGCATCGGAAGTCACGCGCTTGAGAATCTGGCCGAGTTCTTCCATCACCTCCACGGTGATGACGTTCATCGAGCGGCCCGGCATGTCCCAGGTGGCGAGGGCGATGCCGTCGCTGTCGACATCGAAGCGGAAATTGTTCATCTCAGATCCTCTCGATGATGGTGGCGGCACCCATGCCGGCAGCTACGCACAGCGTGATCAGGGCGGTCGACTTGCCGGTACGCTCGAGTTCGTCGAGGGCGGTGCCCAGGATCATCGCGCCGGTGGCGCCGAGCGGATGACCCATGGCGATCGCGCCGCCGCAGGGATTGACCTTGGCCGGATCGAGATCGAAGGCCTGCATGTAGCGCAGCACCACCGAGGAAAAGGCCTCGTTGATCTCGAACAGATCGATGTCCGCCTTGCTCATGCCGGCCTTGCGCAGCAGAAGCTCGGTGACGTCGACGGGGCCGGTCAGCATCAGGGCGGTATCCGAACCGATCGAGGCCGCCGCCCGAAGGCGGGCCCGCGGCTTGAGGCCGAAGCGCTTGCCGGCCTCGGCCGAACCGATCAGCACGGCGGAAGCGCCGTCGACGATGCCGGAGGAGTTGCCGGCGTGGTGGACGTGGCTGACCTTCTCGACCTCCGGATGCGACTGCACCGCGACGGCGTCAAAGCCGCCCATCTCGCCCATCTGCACGAAAGAGGCGTTGAGGGCGGCCAGGGACTGCATGGTGGTAGCAGGGCGCATATGCTCGTCCTTGTCCAGGATGGTCAGGCCGTTGATATCCTTGACGGCGATGACGGACTTGGCGAAGCGCCCCTCGCTCCAGGACTGGGCGGTGCGGCGCTGCGACTCAACCGCATAGCCGTCGACATCGTCCCGCGAGAAGCCATATTTGGTGGCGATCAGGTCGGCGGAAATGCCCTGGGGCATGAACCAGGTCGGCACCGCGCTGGAGGGATCGAGCGCCCAGGCGCCGCCCGAGGCCATCATGCCGATGCGCGACATGCTCTCGACGCCGCCGGCGACGACGAGGTCCTTCTGGCCCCCGGCGATCTGGCCGGCCGCCAGGTTTACCGCATCCAGGCCCGAGGCGCAGAAACGGTTGATCTGCACGCCCGGCACCTTCTCGCCGAGACCGGCATGCAGCGCGGCGATGCGGGCGATGTCGCCACCGGCCTCGCCGATCGGATCGACGCAGCCGAGGATGACGTCCTCAACCGCATTCTCGGGGAGTTCGTTGCGCTTGGCCACCGCCCGCAGCGTCTGGCTCGCCAGCGACAGGCTGGTGACCTCGTGCAGGGCGCCGTCTGCCTTGCCCTTGCCGCGCGGTGTGCGCACGGCGTCGTAGATGAAGGCTTCGCTCATTGGGTCTCTCCCTGGGAGCGCGGACATCCTGTCCGCTCTTCCCCATCAGATTATCTGGCCTGCAAGGGCGGACAAGATGCCCGCGCTCCGATCAAAACGCCTCGGCCGACAGGGCCATAACGTCGCCGGCACCGGCGGTGACGCGGGCAAGGCGCAGTCCGGTTTCCGGCAGCAACCGATCGGCAAAGAATTTCGCCGTAATCAGCTTGTTCTTGGCAAAATCGCTCTCTCCCATTGCCAACGCTGCCTTGGCCATCTGCGCCCACATATAGCCGAGCGCCACCAGGCCGAAGAGATGGAGATAGTCGGTCGAGGCCGCGCCGGCATTGTCCGGCTTGGCCAGGGCATTCTGCATCAGCCACATCGTTGCCTGCTGCAGATGGCCGGCCGAAGCCTTCAGGGGCGCAATATAGGGCTTGAGGGCCTCGTCCGCCTCATGGGCCTTGAGGAAACCGTTCAATTCCCCGAGATAGGCCATCATGGCACGGCCGCCGTCACGCGGCAGTTTGCGGCCGACGAGGTCGAGGGCCTGGATGCCGTTGGCGCCTTCATAGATCAGGGTGATGCGGGCGTCGCGCACGAACTGTTCGACACCGACCTCCGCGATATAGCCGTGGCCGCCGAACATTTGCTGGCTATTGATCGCATTCTGCAGGCCGTTTTCGGTGAGGATGGCCTTGACGATCGGGGTCAGCAGGCCGAGACGATCGTCGGCGGCCTGGCGGGCGGGCGCATCGGGCGAACGGCGATGGATATCGGCCTGCAGCGCGGTGGCGAGCGCCAGAGCGCGGCCGCCTTCGTTGAGGGCGCGGGCCGTCATCAGGGTGCGGCGGACATCGGGATGCACGATGATCGGATCGGCCGCCTTGTCGGCCTCCTTGGCACCGGTGAGCGCCCGGCCCTGCAGGCGTTCGCGGGCATAGACCGCGGCATTCTGGGTGGCGACCTCGCCGAGCGCCAGGCCCTGCATGCCGACGGCCAGCCGCGCCTCGTTCATCATCACGAACATGGCGGCGAGGCCCTTGTTCTCGACACCGACAAGATAGCCGGTCGCCTCTTCGTAGTTCATCACGCAGGTCGCATTGGCGTGAATGCCCATCTTCTCCTCGATCTTGCCGCAGGAGACCTTGTTGCCGGCGCCGAGGGAGCCGTCGGCATTGACGAGACGTTTCGGGCAGACGAACAGCGAGATGCCCTTGGTACCCGCCGGCGCGCCCTCGATGCGGGCGAGCACCAGATGCACGATATTGTCGGCGAGGTCATGCTCGCCGGCGGAGATGAAGATCTTGGTACCGGAGATCTTGTAGGAGCCATCGCCGGCGGGCACGGCCTTGGTGCGGATCAGGCCGAGATCAGTGCCGCAATGCGGCTCGGTGAGATTCATGGTGCCGGTCCATTCGCCGGCTATCATCTTGGGCAGATAGGTCTGCTTCTGCGCGTCGCTGCCATGCTCGAGCAAAGCCGCGATGGCGCCCTGGGTCAGGCCCGGATACATGCCGAAAGCCAGATTGGCGCCCGAGACGAATTCCTGCATGACCGAGTTGAGCACCGCCGGCAGTCCGGCGCCGCCATATTCCGCCGGGGCCGGCAAGCCGACCCAGCCGCCTTCGCGGTAGGCCTGGTAGGCCGGCTTGAAACCATCCGGCGTCGTCACCGTGCCGTCGTCGGAACGGATGCAGCCTTCACGGTCGCCGCTGGCATTGAGAGGCTGCAGCAACTCCTCGCACATCTTGGCGCCTTCGCCGAGAATAGCGCCCACGGTCTCGGGCGAGACGTCCTCGAAGCCGGGGAGATTGTTGTATTTGTTGATGTCGAGCACGTCGTTGAGGAGGAACATCACATCCTCCACGGGAGCCTTGTAGCTGGGCATCGGTCTGCTCCTGTTGAATTATTTCTGCTGGCGGCCGAGACGACCGCGCACGATGTCGCGCGCATGGCTGAGTTCGGCATAGGCGTGGTCGATGTCGCGGCGGCGGCGGTCGAGCTCGGCGAGCTTCTCCTCGAACCGCTCGAGAGCGACGCGCAGCTGCGTGGCCTGGCCATCGCCAAGATCGTAGAGGTCGAGCATCGACTTGACCTCCTCGAGCGAGAATCCGACGCTCTTGCCCATCAGGACGAGCTTGAGGCGTGCGCGATCGCGACGGGAATAGATGCGCTCCTGCCCCCGCCTGGTGGGGATCAGCAGGCCCTTCTCTTCATAGAAACGCAGGGTACGCGAGGTCACCTCGAATTCGGTGACCAATTCGTGGATGGTGAACTGGTCCTTGCGCTGTCCACCCTTGCGCGGGTCGGTTGCTTCTTCGGCGAATGCCATCTCGCTCAGTGACATCGGAGACCCCTGCTTTGCAGATGACCGGGAGATATATTCAGTTTACGTTAACGTCAAGATATGATCGTAAAAAAATGAAACCTTTGAGCGCGAAGTTTGTTCCTGCCCCCCGCGCGCCAGAACCCCTATCCGCGCCGCTGCCCGTAGAGCTCGCAGAGGGTACCGCTGTAGGGCGGGGGCAACTCGGTCGAGCCCCACCGCTCCGAACCGAGCCTTCTGGTCTCAGCAATGGAGGCCTGGTTGCGGGGTGGATGACATGGACGATCTCCTGCCACCCCAGTTCCTCTTAGACCCCGATGACGCAGCGCGTCGCAGCCTCCATGGCCATGGCTCGAAACCCACCACCCCAGGCAGGCGCAGGACCGGCTTGGCCGTCGCTAGCGCGGATCCCAGCACAATTGCCTCAATGCCCTCCGTCGCCATGCCCGCAGCCGCCATGGCCATCCCCGCTACCGACCGGAGCATCGGTGTCGCTGGCGTCCCACTCCGATGCCGCAAAAGCGAAAGAGAGCGGGCGCAAGCGGCGCCGTCTGGAAAGGCGCCGCCTCTCCCAGGCCGCCGAACCCCACAGAATGGCAATCACCAACCCCAGGCCTATGAACAGGCCACCCAGAGCGAGCAGGGCCGTGGTGTAAATGTCGTTTTCCACGCTGCCTCCTGGTGTCACCCCGAAAACAAATGGCCGCTTCCGCAGGAAGCCTAGCTGAAATCGACACAAGGTCCACGCCAACGCTGCTCTACGGTGCGGTGGCAACCTCGGCAAAGGTGATCCGGTCGCGTGCGACTTCCTGGCGTTGCGGCGGAGTCAATCCCGCCTCGGCCTTCTGCACCAGGCTTGGTCCGAACAGGCTCTCATCAGGCCAGTCGCGCCAGGGATTCGAGGTCATGTCCAGGCCGACGACCCCGCCCGACATATTGTAGACGAGGGGCCCGGAATTCTGGAACCCGTCAGGAATGGCGGCAAGGCTCACCTTCCTGCCGGTGGCGAGTTCATACACAAAGCCGCCCTTGCGCCCGCTCAGATCAGTCGTCCCGACATAGCGCCCGCTTGGATCGAGCCCGTCGACCTTCTCGTTCGTCGTCTTGACTTCGGTCATCTCATCGCGGGCGAGATCCCAGATCTCCAGGAGCCCATCGCCCAAGCCGATGGAAGAAGCGCCGATCAGATATTTGCGTGTGGGATCGCACAACACGCGCTCAATGGACGCATCGATCGAGCGCAGATGGGTGGTGCGGCTCTCGCGCAGATCGAAGATCGCCACCGCATTCCCGCCGGGTGCCTTCTGCACACGGATCAGGTCGGCCTGAAGCCTGAGGCAGATCGCATCGTTGCCGCCGAAGACGGCGGAAGTCACTTTCGAGGCGTTGACCTTGCCAAGGCCAAGCGCGCTTTCCTTGATCCGGATCATGGGCTTGCCCGTGGCGACGTCAATGACCGTCAGGAACCCGGAATTGTCGCCCGCCAGCAGCAGACGGCTCTCGTCCGGACTGAAATCCATCATGGAGACCGCGCCTTCGCGCGGCAGGTCGAACAGCTTGGTGCCATCAAGCCCGTTCAAGACCGAGACCTTGCCGGAGGAGCTCACGGCGAGGAACTTGCCGTGTGGGCTGAACAGCAGATTGCGGGCGCCCGTCTCAAGAGCCAGCCTCGCCACGATCTTGCCCTTGTCCGTCGACCACAAATCGAGTTCGCCGGACTGGTAGTCGGCACTGGACGCCAGGAGGCCAACGCGGTCCAGCGGCGAGACGGCAGTCCAGAGGATGGTCTTGCCCGTGTCGACGGGCAGCTTGATCTGGCGGCTCTGAACGGCGGTGTAGAGTGCCAGATAGGCCTTGGGAAAGCGCTTCAGCGCAGTATCGTCCGACTGGGAGGGCAGTCCCTTCAGCGCCTCGATGATCGCCGCCTGCTTGTTACTGTCCTGGTAGAGCAGTTCCAGCGAACGGGTGGCATGATTGTTGGAGACGGACTGGGCCTCGGCCAGGGTCTGGCCACCGCCGAGCTTGAGCTCGTCGGTCAGGGAGGATTTCATCCAGGGCGTCTGGGCCCAGTCGGTCTCCTCGCCCACCGCCTTGGTGACGTCGCTCATGATGCGCTGGATCGAATAGCCAGAGGTGCCGACTGCCTTGACGAAGGCGCCGGTGAAGGGACTGAGCTCGCCCTTGCCATCGAGCGCCACCGCATTGGGCGAGGTGGCATAGGCTACCATCAGCCCACGCGCCTGCACGGTGCCCGGAGCTGCCGTCGCCCCAGCCCCCTCGACACGCGCGAGGCCGCGCCCGGTCGAGACCGAAAGCCCGGCCTGGCCGCCTTCCGCCATCGGATTGTTGCGGCAGGCATCGAGGAAGACCAGGGTCGCCTTGGCGCCCTTCTGCAGGGTGTCGACGATCGGCTGCACCGGCACGAAGCCATGCTGGAGATCCTTCGAGGTAGCATCGGTGGCCACCAGATAGTTCTCGTCTTTGATCTGGATGCCGTGGCCGGAATAATAGAACATCGCCACATCGGCCCCGACCGCGCCGGCATAGGCGGTGGCGAGGCAGTTCTGCAGGCCCGCGCTGTCGGCATCACCGGCCAGGAAGATTTCGAAGCCGAGCGCCCCCATCGCCTTGGCGACAGCCTCGGCGTCCCTGGCCGGATTGAGCAGGGCCGGGATGCCGTTGCCATAGCCGCCATTGCCGACGATGACAGCCACCCGTTTGCCGCTGACCCCGGCCGGTGCGGCCCGATGCTCGCAAGTGCCGGCGGCGTACGCGGAACCGCCCGGACTGGTTGCAAGAATCCCCAGGGTCGCGATGAATGTG
Source organism: Labrys sp. 22185 (assembly GCF_052045555.1). Taxonomy (NCBI): domain Bacteria; kingdom Pseudomonadati; phylum Pseudomonadota; class Alphaproteobacteria; order Hyphomicrobiales; family Xanthobacteraceae; genus Labrys; species Labrys sp. 22185. The sequence goes on from NZ_JBQEPH010000009.1 coordinate 202,193, forward strand.
ATGGCAATCAGACCACGAGTGCTCTTCATGATTCCCCCAGACTCACGCTTGCTTCCCTGAGGTCAGCGCGAAGTTTGACGTAAACACGATTGAAGGTCGAGCCTCCGGGTAAGCATGCAGGACTACGAGAAACGATACCGGGACCTGCGCGCCGCCGGCCTGCCGGGTTGGGCCGGAGATTGTCATGCCGGCAACCGGCTGAAGCTCGCTGCGATGTTGGACGACCTCCATCGATCCGATCTCCTGCCGCCTGCCCCGTGCCCTGCCCTCGAACTCGGCTGCGGCAATGCCGCCATGGCAGCCCTGCTGCTGGCCGAACGCGGCTATCGGGTGCACGGCATCGATATCTCGCCAACGGCCATCGACTGGGCCCATGAAACCTTCGAGGCCGCCGGGCTTGCTGGCCATTTCATCCGGGGTGATGTGCGCACCATGCCCGATTTCGACACGGCATCTTTCGCTTTGGTCTTCGACGGCGCCTGCCTGCACTGCCTGATCGGCGCGGATCGCAGCCTTTGCCTGGCAGAGCTGCGCCGCATTCTGCAGCCTGACGGCATCTTCATCGCCAGTACCATGTGCGGCCCGCCGCATTCGCCCGAGGCCCGCGCCCGCTATGATGCCAAGCGTCAGTGCCTCGTCGACGACGGTGTTCCCACGCGCACTCTGAGGCCGCTGTCCGCCCTCCTGGCGGAACTGGAAGAGGCCGGCCTTGAGGTGGTTGATTATCGGATCCACCGCAATCCATGGTGGGACCACGCCACGATCGTCACCCGCCCGGCCCCTCGCCTTCAGAATTTGTAGCTCACGCCGAGCAGGGCCGTGGTCTCGTGGAAACGGACCTTGCCTGGATTGGCCGCCCGGATCCGCCATTTGCCGAAATCGCTGTAGCGCACCTCGCCGCGCACCGACCAATTGTCGTTGAGCGCATATTCGAGGCCGGCGCCGACGGTCCAGCCGGCCCGGGTGGTACTGGCCGAAAAAGCCCCGAGGCCGGGAGCGTTGACGTTGTATTTCTGGTTGGCGAAGGCGACGCCGGCGGTCAGATAAGGCAGGAAGCGGTCGAAGGCATAGCCGACCCGCCCGCGGATCGAGCCCTGCCAGTCGCTCTTGAAGCGGACGCTATAAGGGACGGCACCGGCGACGCTGTGGCGCGTCTTCGACAGGGAGGTGTAGTCGATGTCGCCTTCCAGCCCGACCACCACATTGTTCTCGAACTGGTAATTGTAGCCGGCATGCAGGCCGCCGATGAAACCGACGTCGTTGAAATTCTGACGATAGCCGCCGGTGTCGGCACTGATCCTGGCATTGCCGAACACGGCCCCGGCATGGGCACCGACATAGAAGCCGGTCCAGCTATAGGGCACCACCGGGGCGATCGGCTCGGCGGTGGTATAGCCGAGGTCGGCGGCCAGGACCGGGGTGGCGCTCGCGATGAGGGCGGCTAGGGCAAGACGCAGACGCATGGGACAGTTCCTGTTGGGGATTGCTGTCCTGTTGATGACATGACCTGCGATTCCTGCCTGTATCGTCAGAAACAGGCCCTATCTGCCATCGAAGAGGCCTATTTCGCCAGCACGAAGGCCTGCAGGGCTGCCAACGTGTCGGCCCCGTAGCTGCCGTCCGGGGCGCGATTGAGCAGGCCGGCCTTGGCCAGCCGCTGCTCGACGGCCTTGCGCAGCTGCGGCGTAAGCGAGGTCGAGGCCTTGTCGATCAGGAGACCGCGGGCCACCGGCGAGCCGCCCCTCAAGGCTTCCAGGCCGTAATCGGCCGCCTTGCCGGGATCGCGCTTGATGCCACCAGCCCCCGCCATCAGGAACGGTATCAGGCTGGCCTTGGCATTGAGGTTGCCGATCGCCGCGGCCCTCTCGAAGAAATCCGTGGCCCTGCCGAAATCGCGCGGCCCGCCAATGCCGTTGGCCGCCATGTTCCCGAGCATGACGTTGCCGTCGCCATCGCCCAGTTCGGCCGCACGCTGGAACAGCTTGCGGGCCGTGGCGAAATCCTTCACCGCGCCAGTCTGGCCGAGCAGCACATAGCCGACCCGCAGCATGGTCTGGGTGTGCTCGGTCTCGACGAGCTTGTCGATCCATTGGCGCGCCTCTCCAGCATTCTTGGGCACGCCCGTGCCCTGCAGATAGAGCACGGCCAGGAAGCCCATCGCCTGCGGATCGCCGGTGTCGGCGGCCTTCCGGTACCATTGCGCCGCCTGCACGGCATCGCGCGGGCGGCCGGTACCATTCTCGAACTCGATGGCGATATTGCGCATGGCCGAGATATTGCCGGCCGCCGCGGCCTGGTCGAACAGGGCCACGGCACGCGGCAGATCCACGGGGCCGCCCTCGCCCGTCTCCAGCATCAGGGCCAGGTCCGACATGGCCGAGACCGAGCCCGTGGCGGCGGCCTTGGTCAGCAGCGCACGCGCCTCGGCATCGCTGCCGGCCACATCGAGCGCCCGCGCCAGCTGGAACTGCACGCGCCGATCCTCGGGAGCGGCCGCCAGGGCCGCCCGGCAGGCTTCGACGGCCAGCCGGGGCTGGATGCGGTTGAACTCGACACCGGGCACGCCGGAGGGGCGGTCGATGTCCTGCGGCGAAGCCGCCATCTTGTCGCATCCTTCCACCGCAGCCTGGGCAGCAGCGTCGAGCGGCGCGGGTGCGGGCGTCTGTGGTGCGGGCGTGGGCAATACAGGCGGCAGCGGGGTGGGCGCCGCAGCGCCGCCCGCGAAATAGAAATCGCCGAGCAGCGAGAAGGTCACCTCGGGCAGTTGCCGCTCATTGGTGGCCTTGTAGACATTGGCGGCGACACGGCGGAACAAGGCACCGATCTCGACCCCGGGCTTGCCGACCTCCCCCAGAAAGGCCGCGGCAAACGGGCTGTTGCGGCCGCCGCCATCGGCCGCGACGGCACCGGGCTGGGTGGAATAGGCGATCACGCTGCCCGCCGTCTGCTGGATCCGCGCGAGGCCGCGGCTGATGCCGATCGAACGCGTCGGACTCGCCTTGGACAAGAGCTGCTGGGCCAGGGGATTGTCGCGGCAGGCATCGAGCATGACGATGCGCACGCCGTTGGCGCGCTGCAGGTCGTTGAGGATGTCGTCGACCCGCGCCATCTCGTAATTGACATCGCCGACGCCGGTCAGCTTGGCATCGACGGGCATCAGATAGTTCGAGCCCTGGAACTGGAAACCGTGGCCGCCATAATAGAACAGCGCCGCGTCGGCGCCGTCGGCCTCATTGGCGAAACGCCTGAAGGCATCGTCCATGCCGTGCTTGTCGAGGTCATAGCCTTCGACCACCGTAAAGCCGACCGCCTTCAGGGCCTTGGCGACGTCCGTGGCATCGTTGCGGGGATTGGGCAGCGGCACGGTGTTGCGATAGGCCGAATTGCCGATCACCAGGGCGATGCGCTTGTCCGCCCAAGCGGGAGCGGAGAGAGCCGTGCACCCGACCAGCACAAAGGCAAGACCGGCAAGCATCGGCCGGAGTGAAAACCGCATCCTCGAAGCTCCCTGTCGCTGCCTGCGCCGGACCGTCGGCCGAAGCAGAGCCGTCGGCAATGCCCCAGGGAACAGATCGGGCGAGGCGGCGTCAAGGCTGTCATGCGGGGCTTGGGAAACACCGCGTCTGGGACCGCGGACGTCACAGCCGTGTCGCTTGCCGCCCCCCTACCGCAAACCATCCTCGCCCTTGATCTCGGCCTTGGTCAGGCCGCCGACACGCGGCAAAGGACGCCCACTGTCAGTGACGACGATCGCAACCAGGATCTCGTCGGCGCGCGGCGCGTCGGGAACGCGCACTTCCATGGCATCGAAATGGCTGCGCACATAGGCCGCGTCCTTGTGGCCGAGCGGCACGTCGAGCACGCCGCCGAGGCCGCAGCGCTTCTTGGCCGACGGGATCAGGGCCGCGCCCTTGCCGAGCACCTTGCGCACCGGCGTGCCCATTTTCGGATGCAGGATGGCGGCGGCATGTTCGAGTTCGCCATTCTCGCCCACCGCCGCAGCCTTGCCATAACTCTCGGCTGCTGTCCCCTCGATGCCGAGGGCGGCGACGGCACGCTCGGTCAGCAAGGCGCCGAGCTCCTCACCGATCTCCATCAGCGGCGTGAGATCCTCGACATAGCGGCCGGCGAAGGGATTGGCGATCACGGCAATCGCAGCCGCGCGCCTGACCGGCGGCTCGACGGGACGATCCATCTCGCGGCGCACTTCCTCGACGAAGGTGACGAGCTTGCGGATGCTGGCTGGCATGATGATGATCCTTTCCGGAGCAGAGTTAGGTCTCGCCGGTCAACAGGTGAATCGAATTGGCTCGACCTTTGTCATTGTCTGGCTTGCCCCGGCAATCCAGGGCCCCTTTCCAGACATCGAAGGCGGGACTTCTGGATGCCCGGGTTAAGCCCGGGCATGACAAAGGTGGCGCTTCAGTTATTTCCGGACGATGCCTCAGCGCAGACCGTCCACGCCCTTCACGTCCTTGGCCGCGAGGCCGCCGACGCGGGCGTGGATACGTGCGCCCGTGGTCATCACCAGGACGAGCAGGAGTTCGTCGGCCTTCGGTCCATCGGCGAGCCCCACCTCCATGGCGTCGAAATGGCTGCGCACATAGGAGGCGTTGATATGGGTGACGGGCACGTCGAGCCGCGTGCCGGGTCCGCCGAGCTTCTTGGCCGACGGCACGATCGCCTTGGCATCCCCCAGGATCTCGCGCATGGCATAGCCGCCGGGCACATGCCAGAGCGCGCCATGCTCGAGTTCGCCGGCGGCGCCAACGATGGCTCCCTTGCCGTATCCCTGGACATCCCCGGCCTTGCCGCCAAGCGCCGCCAGCAAGGCGGCGGCCATCTCGACGCCGAGCGGCTTCAACTCCTCCATGAAGGGCGCAATCTCCTCGACATAGCGCCCCGCAAAGGGGTTGTGGATCACGCTCAGAATGGCGCCACGCTTCAGGGGCACGGCATTCACGGGACCGCCTTCGTGGAAAATCTCTTCGACGATGACGGCGCGCTTGCGCAGGACGATCTCGGACATGTCAGGCGGCTTTCGGTTGCAGCAGAGTGTTGGCAGTCGACACCAGCGTGGTGACGCCGGCAAGATGGAGGGCAGCGGCACGGATCAGCCCGCTGTCGATGAGACCGCGAGCCCTCGCCTCCCCTGCCCGCAGGGCCGTGACGATGTCCTCATGCGCGAGGGGGCCGACGGCGCGCGTCACCGGGCGTTCGCCGAGATCGCTATCGTGCTGCAGTGAAGACGCCGACACCCGCTGGATGGCGGAATGGCCAGGCAGGTCTACGGCATTGGCGATGATGGTGGCCGCCGCATCGGCTACCGCGGCATTGCCGGCCAGCACGGTGACGGCGTCGGCGATACCGAGCGAAAAGCTGCGTCCGCGCCAGCCTGAGGTAGCGATGCCGCCGATGCCCTCGCCCGCCCGCACATGGCTGCGGGCGAACAGGCTCGGCCTGTCGGGGCGGTCGACCAGGCCGATGGCGAAATCCTCGCCCTCGGCCAGATAGAGGGCGATGTCGCCGCCATTGTTGACGAAGGCGCGGTCGAGCGGCGCCACCGCGCGCATCGCCGCCAGGATCTCGTCCGCCACGGCACCAGCGACCGCGGCCATCGGGGTGATGAAATGGCTGCCAGCATAGGGGGCGACCGCGGCCTGCATGCGCCGCGCGACCACGCCTCGGGCGAGCAGGCTGCCTGCCGTGTGTGGCGCCCGCAGCAGCGGTAGTTCCTCGCAGAGCGTTTCCAGCAGGCCCTCGAAACGCTGCGCCGCCGCTGCGTAAGCAGCCCGCACAGCCTCGGGCTCGGCCTGCGCCTCGATGATGAGATCGATCGGGCCATGCTGCAAATGCAGGCGCCTGTGATCGTTCAGGAACGCCGCCTGCGGCCCGGCCCTCATCCGTGCGACCTCCGGGCCGCATGCGGCGCGAAAGGCCAGGGATTGTCGGCACGCTGGGCGAGATCGACCCCCTCGCGCAGGCTCGATAGCGGCCTGACATGTCCCATATGCCCCCCCATCGCCTCATAGTCGTCGAGCCGCAGGGTGAACTCGATCGGGGCGACCAGAGCCGGGGTCGGCACATAGCCGAAGGCGTTGTCGGGCAGGCGGGTGACGTCGACCATGAAGGTGATGCCGCCGCCCGGCCAGACATAGACGGGCGCGCCGCCGCAGGTGACATAGGTCAGGGCGTCCTTGACCGAGCGGGTCAGCCGCACCGGGTTTTCGGTGACCCCGGCTCTCAGGGATCCGCCGGCACCGCCGATGAACAGCACCGTGGCGAGGGCCGGCTCGCAATTTTCGGCAATGCGCTCCACCGACTCCACCAGCGATGCCGGTAGGTCCCGCGGCACCGGCTGGAGCGCCTCGTCGAGCTCGTAATAGCCGTGATGCTCCCCGGTCGTGCTCACCATCAAGAGGCGCAGGCCCGGCCAGGCGGTCTTGGCATCGAACGGGCCGAGAATGGCAAGAGGGTCGTCGATATTGGTACCGCCCCAGCCGGTACCGGGTTCTGCCACCTGGAAATAGCGTCCGGGCGTGGAGCGTCTCCCCTTGAGCTTGATGCCGGTATCGGGAATGTCGAGCAGCTTGCCGGCCTGGTGCTCGGACAGAACGCCGGTGATGTGGTCGTCGACCACCACCACCTCGTCGGCCTTGCCGAGCCATTGCCGCGCGAAGATGCCGATGGTGGCCGAGCCGCATCCCACCCGCATGCGCTGCTCCAGCTGCCCGTTGACAACGGGTGCCTTGCCGGCCTCGATCACCAGCGTGGCGCCGCCATCGACGGTCATCTCGACCGGCTTGCGGTTGCACAGATCGAGCAGGGCATCGCAGGTGACGCGCCCCTCCTTCTTCGAGCCGCCGGTGAGGTGATGCACGCCGCCCAGCGACAGCATCTGCGAGCCATATTCGCCGGTGGTGACATGGCCGATCGCCTCCCCGTTCACCCGCACCGTGCTCTGCTCGGGGCCGACGAAGCGATCGGTGTCGATCTTCACCTTGACGCCGCAATAGGAGAAGATGCCCTCGGTCACCACCGTGACCATGTCGACGCCTTCGACCTCGGACGAGACGATGAAGGGGGCCGGCTTATAGTCGGGATAGGTGGTGCCCGCGCCGATGGCGGTGACGAATTTCTCCGGATTCGGCACCAGGGAACCGTCCCATCCCTTGCTGCCGCCGAAGGGCACGAGGTCACCACCTTCGGAAACGGTGCGTTCCAGGAGAATATGCGGATCGACCCTGACCAGCGTGCCATTGTCGTTGGCGTAGCGGTCGCAGGCCCCGGCCATGCCCGGCTTGATGTAGCACATCACCGGGCAGGCATCGCAGCGGATCTTGCCGTCCGGCGAGGCCACCGGAGCCGGCGCCTCAAACTCGCTATGCGCGGAAAACTCACTATAAGAAGGCATGGAGCGAGCTCCCGAAGGCGGGTCAAATTCGTTTGTATACTAACGATACTCGACCCGGTATCCCCTTTTGTCAAGACCGGGGCGGCGCCACCGATTCACGCCGGATCAGGATCGTGTCGAGGATGTGCCTGCGTGGTGGCGCCTTGTCGCCCATGATGCGCGCCACCAGCATCTGGGCCGCGGCCGCTCCAAGTTCGTAGGAGGGCTGGGACACCACGCTCACCAGCGGAGAGACCGCGCTCGTCCAATCGGCATCGTCGAAACTCACCAGCGACAGGTCGCCGGGAATGTGAAGCCCCAGGGCCCGGGCGGCCCGGAACACTTCGAGTGCAATCTTGCTGTCGGATGCCAGCAAGGCGGTCGGTCGGCCAGGGGCCCGCAACAGATCCAGAAGTATCGTCTGCGAGCGAGCCGTCTTGGCCGCATCCAGGCGTATCTGCCGCTCTGCCTCGGTCAGGCCCGCAATATCCGAGGCTTCCAGGAAACCGGCAATGCGGTTGAGCACGGTCGTGAGAGGAATCTGTTCGGGGCCGCGATAGTGCACATCGGCGGCGGCCGTGGCGGTAATGTAGGCGAGCCGGCGGTGCCCCGCGGCGAGGAGCAATTGCGTGGCCTCCCGCGCCGCCTTGTGGTCGTCGACGAGCGCCACATCCACCGACAGCCCCGGCACGTCACGGTCGAGCAGCACCAGGGGACAAGCGCGGCCCAGGGCATCCTGAAGATGGCTGCCATCATGGCGCGTGGCGGGCGCAACGATCAGCCCGTCGACGCGCTTGGCGAGGAAGACTTCGGTGGAGGCCTTTTCCGTGGCGAGCGTCTCGCCGGAATTGGACAGGATGACATCGAAGCCCGCCTGGGCCGCAACGTCGCTGATCCCGCGCACGGCCAGCCCGAAAAAGGGGTTCTCGATATCGCCGACGATCACCCCGATCGTGCCGGAACGCCCCGTCGCCATGGTGCGCGCGAGTTCGTTGGGCCGATAGTCGAGCCGCCGCGCAGCTTCCAGGATCCGTTCCTTCAGATCCGCACGCACGGCGCCATAGCCACCCAACGCCCTGGCTGCCGTCGCCTTCGACACCTGGGCGGCTCGCGCCACATCGGCGACGGTCACGGGTCGTCGGGTGGGATTGTGCTTGTCCATGCTCGCCACTATCGCCTTTGCCGGAGCTGCGTCAATGCGAAGTTTCAATTGAAGAGACCGGTCTCTCATGTTAAGAGACCGGTCTCAATAAAAAATCCAGGGGAAATAAATGAAGAATCCCAATCGACGCGACGTGATGGCCGCCACCGCGCTCGGCGCACTGGCATGGATGACGGCCGGCGGCGGGCGCGCCGCCGCGAGCAGCAATCCCTACAATCTCATCGATGCCGGAACGATCAGCGTCGGCAGCATGGGAGACGCCAAGCCCTACACTTTCACCGACGCCAACGGCGAATTCAGCGGCTTCGACATCGAACTGTTCCGGGACGTCGCGCGCAGGCTGGGCTTCGACAAGGATCACGTGACATTCACCGGCCAGGATTTCTCGGCCCTGCTTCCCTCGGTCGCCAATGGCCGCTTCGACGTGGCCGTCGCCGCCATCGGCACCACCGAGGCGCGCAAGAAAACCGTCGACTTCTCCGATGGCTACCTGGCCGGTTACCTGACGGTGCTGACTTCCCAGGCCGGGATCAAGAGCGCCGACGATCTCGCCGGCAAGCGCCTGGGCGCCGTGCAGGGTACGCTGCAGGAGACCTACGCCAAGACCCACTTCACCAAGTCGGACATCGTCAACTTTCCGGACAATAATTCGGCCATCTCCGCCCTCAACAGCGGCACGGTCGATGCCCATTTCCTCGACTACGAAGCGGCCAAGCAATATGGAGAACGCTTCAAGGGCCTGAAGCTGGCGATCAACATCCCCTCCTTCGACGCGCCGGCCGGTTTCGTCGTCAAGAAGGGCAACGACGCCCTTCGCCAGGCCCTCAACAAGGCGTTGCATGACGCCATGCAGGATGGCACCTGGAAAACCCTCTACACCAAATGGTTCCCGGGATCGCCGATGCCCGAGCAATATCTGCCCAAATGACATCGCCCAAGTGACATCGTCCAAGTGACATCTGCCCAAGCGGGCCGCTTGACAGCCGGTGCTGAGGCACGGCGGGGAACACGACGCGGGTGCATCTGTTGGGAGAAATCCTGGGAGAAACCGCGTCGAGCCCGTGCTCACCCCTCTCTTGCTCCCCTTCCTTGTTTCCAAGCCAATCCGCTGGATTGGCTGGAGCGTCTTTGCGATTCCCGATGATCCCTCCCACTCGCAAGGCGCTTTAGCTTGCCACGAAAGACCACCCAATGAGCTGGTTCGATATCCTCCAGCGGAGTTTCTTCGATTGGGACTCCATGGCGGAGGTGCTGCCCAACATGCTGATGGTGGGCCTGAAGAACACCCTGATCCTGGCCGTCGCCTCGACATTGCTGGGCATCGTCATCGGCATGGTGCTGGCCGTGATGGGCATCTCCCGCGCGGCCTGGATCCGCCTGCCCGCCCGCATCTACACCGATGTCTTTCGCGGCCTGCCGGCCATCGTCACCATTCTGCTGATCGGCCAGGGCTTTGCCGGCATCGGCCGCCAGATCTTCGGGCCGTCGCCCTATCCGCTCGGCATCCTGGCGCTGAGCCTGATCGCCGGCGCCTATATCGGCGAAATCTTCCGTGCGGGCATCCAGAGCGTGGAGCGCGGCCAGCTCGAAGCCTGCCGTGCCCTCGGCATGACCTATCCCAAGGGCATGCGCCTCATCGTCATCCCCCAGGGCGTGCGCCGCGTGCTGCCCGCCCTGGTCAACCAGTTCATCGGCAACATCAAGGATTCGAGCCTGGTCTACTTTCTCGGATTGCTGGCATCCGAGCGGGAGCTGTTCCGGGTGGGCCAGGACCAGGCCGTGGTGTCGGGCAATCTATCGCCCCTGATGCTGGCCGGTATCTTCTACCTCGTCATCACCGTGCCGCTGACGCATGTCGTCAACGCCATCGACGGGCGCCTGCGCACCGGCCGCAAGGTCAGCGCGGTTACCAGCGGCCTGGAGGAGTTGCGCGAGCTCGACGAGACGCCGGCAGTCCATCCTTCGGACGCCGGAGCAGGAGCCGGCCTGCCGATGGCGATCCGGGGCGCCCGCCTCGATGTCATCGGCCTCGACATGGCCTATGGCGATTTCAAGGTCCTGAGAGGCGTGAGCCTGAAGGCCGAAGCCGGCACGATCACCTGCGTGATCGGCCCCTCGGGGTCCGGCAAATCGACGTTGCTGCGCTGCCTCAATCGCCTCGCCGAGCCCGTCTCGGGCGATATTCGTCTGGACGGGCAGAGCGTGCTGGGCATGAAGCCGGACCTGCTCCGCCGCCGTGTCGGCATGGTATTCCAACAGTTCAACCTCTTCCCCGACCATACGGCGATCGGCAATGTCGAACTCGCCTTGCGCAAGGTTCAGGGGCTTTCGACGGCCGAATCCCGCCGTATCGCCGAGGAACGTCTGGCCGAGGTAGGCCTCGCAACCCGGATGAATCATCGGCCGATCGACCTGTCGGGCGGGCAGCAGCAGCGCGTTGCGATCGCCAGGGCGCTGGCGCTCAAGCCCGAACTGATGCTGTTCGACGAAGTCACCAGCGCACTCGACCCGGAACTGGTGAAAGGCGTGCTCAATCTCATGGCACGGCTCGGCAAGAGCGGCATGACCATGGTCGTGGTCACGCATGAGATGAACTTCGCGCGCCGGGTCGCCGACCAGGTGGTGTTCATGGACGAGGGGCAGGTCGTCGAGGCCGGTCCCCCGGATGCCATCTTCGACAATCCCCAAAGCCCCCGTCTGCGGCGCTTCCTGTCGGAAATGCTGTGACGGTCCCGGCCCTCATCCAAATCCAATCTTGCCTTGAAAGTTCCAGCCATGACTGCAGTATCGTCCACATCCCGCGCCATCGTCGTCGGCGGCGGCATCTTCGGCGTCTCGGCCGCCACCCATCTCGTCCGCCTCGGCATCGCCACCACGCTGGTGACGGAGAGCCGGCCGGCCAGCGGTGCCTCGGGGCGGTCTCTGGCCTGGCTCAATTCGTCACGGCGACGCTCTGCGGCCTATCACCAGTTGCGCATGATCGGCATCGATCGCTACCGCACGCTGGCGGCACGCCATCCGGAGGCGGCCTGGCTGCGTTTCGACGGAGGCCTGACCTGGGATGCCGATGACGCGACCAACGAGATCCGCTCCGTCTTCGCCCATGAGCGGGCCCTGGGATATGACGCCCTCCTCCTTTCCCCGGAAGAGGTTGCCGACGTGACACCCGGCATCGATCGGCGAGCGATCACGCCCCAGGGCGCGATCTTCAATCCCGGCGAAGGCTGGGTCGACCTGCCGTCGGTGATCGAGGTGATGCTGGCCGAATTCATCGAAAAAGGCGGCGCCCTGGTGACCGATGCGGGCAAGGCCAGCGTACAGCTCACGGCCGGACGCGCCAGTGGTGTCTCGATCGCCGACGGCCGCCTGTTCGAGGCCGATGCGGTTCTGGTCGCGACCGGCGCCGACGTTCCCGCCCTCGTCGCCAGGGAAGGCCGGTTCATCGCCGACTCCACCCCGATCGCACTCCTCGTCCGCACCAAGCCGATCGCAACCAGGCTGCGCGCCGTATTGAACACACCGCGGGTCGCGGTTCGCCCCACGCCGAGCGGCGCCCTCGTGCTCGACTCAGCCTGGTCGGAGGAAGAAATCGTGATACGCGACGACGGCAGCTTCGAAATCCGGCAATCCACCATTCACGGCCTGCTGGAAGAAGCCTCAAGGGTGCTTGAGGGCAACCCGACGCTGGAGCTCGACGGCTACGGTGCCGGTCCCAAGCCCATTCCGGGTGACGGCGACCCGGTCTTCGGGGCCATCGAGGGCATTCCCGGCTACCACGTCGCCTTCAGCCATAGCGGCGCGACGCTTGGGCTCATCGCCGGAGAGCTCCTGGCCGGCGAGATTGCCTGGGGCTCCCCTCATCCCCTGCTGGCGCCCTTCCGGGCCCAGCGCTTCGCCAAAGCGGCCTGAAGCGCATCGCCGTCAGCTCCGCGCCGACAATCCCTTGTCGGCGCGCACCTCGCCATCCCCACCCTTCTCGATCAGAGTGGTGACGTCCTGAAGGATGTGCGGCAGGGCGAAACCGGCCGTACAGGCGAGATAGCGCGGCTCGAAGCGGGGATTGAAGCGGGCCTTGAAACCGCGCAGCGCGTCGAAATTGGCGATGTGGTCACCGAAGCGGAACAGCAGCGGTGTGACGCGCTGCCAGGCCGGGCCGAGATTCTCGCCCGCCTGCGCCGGGTTGGGCGTCAGGCCGAGGTCGAAGCGCTTGGCACCGCGCGCCTTGGCCAGGCGGATGAGGCGCAGCAGCATGAAATCGAGCGTCGAGATGCCGAGCTCCGGCAGATAGCGCAGGATGTCGACGGCCCACTCCTCATTGTCCGCGCTTCGCATCACCACGGCAAAGCCGACCACCGCGCCGGCCCGGCGCAGGATGGCGCAGTCATTGGTCCGGATCCAGCCGGGCGAAAAGCGCCCGACGACGAAATGGCCCTCGCTTCGCCCGGTACCGGCGAGCCAGGAGCGGGACACCGCTTCCAGCGTCGGCATGATCGTGGCCGTGGCGCCGGCAGGAACCAGATCCAGGCTGAGGGCGTGGATATCGGCCCAGGAGAAGATCGCATTGGCACCGGCATAGGGTTCGTCCCCCAGGCTGGCAAGATCGACGCTGGCATGGTCGCCGATCGGCGTCAGCGTCAGGCCGGCCTCCAGATAGTCGGCCCGCATCCGTGGCGAGGCGGACAGGATCACCGGCCACAGTCTCTGCTGCTCCGCCCTTTCGCCGAAGACCCAGAGCAGGTCCTGCACCATGGCCGGATCGCCCATCGGATCGCCCAGCGCGATCGACGAGGCCCCGGCGCGGGCCACCACCATGGCGGCATTGCCTTGGTCGTTGGCGAGCAGCATCTGGCCCGGCAGCAAAGCGAGCCTGGCCTCTGCCGAAGGCACCCGCGCGACCAGGCCCGATATGTCGATCGACGCCGCTGGCACCAGGGCGATGCCGCCCTTCCAATAGGCGCTCAGGATACCGATGACGATGGCGGCTGCGACCGCCAGGCTGGTCGAGCGCAGGAAGCGCGACATCTCATCGCCATAGCCGAAGGTGACCCACAGTTCCGGCGTGTAGTCGACGAAGCGGAAGGCGAAGAAGCCGATCCACACCGTCACGGCCAGCATGGCGGCGATCGCGCCGAGCAGGAGCGGCGAATAATCGATGCCGAACAGCCAGGCACCGCGCGGAAAGGCCGGCCGGCTGAGGGCGAGCACCATAAGGGCGCAGCACAGGGTCAGCATGAAGCGCCAATCGGCGCTGCGCAGCAGGGTGGCGACGGTGGCGATCACCAGGACGATCATCGCCGTGCGCCAGGCGGCCTCCATGCGCCGGATCAAGCCGCGCGCCAGGAACAGCAGCGCCACGCCAGAGAGCGATGCGATGACATGGGCCGTCTCCACCACCGGCAACGGCACCAGGCTGGTGAGCAGGATGCGGCGGGCTTCGGTGGCCGGCACCGCGCCGGTGATCAGCAGGGCACCACCGGCAAGGAACATGGCGCCCGCCACCAGGATCGGGGCGAGCGGCTTCATGATACCGGCGACCTGGTCGACCATCTTGCCGACGACATGGCGTCGGCGCGCCAGCTCATAGGCCCCCAGGATCGCCAAAGCGAGGGCGAAAGGCACGAAATAATAGATGACGCGGTAGAGGATGATGCGGCCGAGCAGATCGTCCTTGGCGATGGTCGGCAGCGCGATCAGCATGGTGGTCTCGAACACGCCGATGCCGCCGGGCGCGTGGCTGAGCACGCCGAGGAAAGCCGCCAGCACATAGATCACCATGAAGGTGAAGAAGGGCACGCTCGCCGCCTGGTCCGGCAGCAGGATGTAGAGCGCGCCGGCCCCGGCACAGACATCGAAGATGCCGAGCACGATCTGCGCGGCGGTGACCTTGCCGCCCGGCAGCGGCATCGACCAGCCCTCGACGGCAACGACACGCCGGCCGGTCGAGACATAGCCGACATAACCGACGATCACCGCGATGATGGCGACGCCGATCGACATGTTGAGCGAGAGCGGCAGATGGTCGACGCCCGCCACCGATCCCGGCACCAGCACCAGGCCGAGCGCCAGCACCGCGCCCATGCCGAGCCAGAAGGTCAGGGTGCACACCAGCGTCAGCGCCGCGATCTGCGGCGCCGACAGCCCGGCTCCACCATAGACGCGGTAGCGCACCGCGCCGGCGGTCAATAGCGGCACGCCGAGCGTGTAGCTGATCGCATAGGAGGTGAAGGAGCCGATGGCTGCGGTGGAATAGGGAATGTCCTTGGCGCCGATCTGGCGTAGCGCCAGGCCGTCATAGCCGGTCAAGGCCAGATAGGAGAGCGCGGTGAACAGGATCGACAGGGCGATTGCCATGGTCGGCGTGGCGGTGAAGGCGGCCACCACCTTTTCCGGTTCGACACCACGCAGGATCGAGGCCAGCACGACGAGCGCACCGACGAACAGGCCGATCGACAGGATCGGCCCGACATAGCGCCAGGGCACGCGGCGCAGCAGGCGCCGCACGGTGGAGAGCCTCTCATTCTCAGGCGGCAGGACGAGCAATCTCGCGGTCTGCTTGTTCTCGTCCTTGTTCGCCGTCACACACCAACTCCCGAAATACCGGCTCTTGTCGAACGGCTTGCCTTATGCGCGCAGGAAGACCGAATTGTGAAGAGGGGCGTGGTGCGATTTGGTACGCCCGGAGTTCCAGCCTTCATGCGCCATCGATCGCCTTCAATCTTGCCAGCATCGCCTCGACCTCCGCCTCGGGCAGTTTCGCGATGTCCTGGGCAAGGCGGTTGGCAAGCTCGGTGGCCTGCGGCGTCAGGCCGGCGGTGTCGACCACGACGCGCGGATCGGACAGCGCAGCCAGGCGCTGCAGGTCCTCGGCCTCGTCCCAGATGATGTTGAAATGGGTGATGATCCGCTGCAGCAGGATCCAGGTCGGCTGCCCGCGCTTGCCATGCTCGAGGGCCGACAGATAGGCGGCCGAGACGCCGAGCGCCTCCGCCATCTCCTTGAGGCTCTGGCCACGGGCCGCCCGCAGGGCGCGCAATCTGGCACCGAAGGGGGTCATCGGTCGCCGAGCCTGCGGATGCGGCGCAGCCGGACATAGAGGGCGCCGCTGCCGCCATGCCCGTGATGTGCCTCCTCGAAGCCGAGGATCAGCGGCCTGAGATCGGGCATGCGCAGCCATTGCGGCACGACGCGGCGCAGCACCCCGCGCTCATCGCCCGAAAACGTCATATCGCCGCCGCCGCCCTTGCCGGTGATCACCAGCACCATGGAATAGCCGCGCATCTGGGCAATGGCGAGGAAGCCGCGCAAGGCGCCGTGGGCCTCGGCCTGGCGCATGCCGTGCAGATCGATCCGGGCGTCGATGGCGCGCGTGCCGCGCACAACCTGGCGCCGCTCGCGCTTGTCGATGGGTGCTATCGGCGGTATCGGCGGCGCGGCCGGAGGCTTGGCCGGACGGCTGGCCGCCGATTTCGGTTTCACCGCCGGTTTGACCGGTGGTGCGGCCGGTTCAGGCAGGGTGTCTGCCGCCGTCGTCGCCGCCTTGGCCAGCTTGCGGCGGCGGCGTTTCAGCGGGATGACTTCCCGGGTGACGAAGGCCCAGAGTTCGCTATCCTCGGCGGACAATCCCTTGCGGCGGCTCATGGTCGCCCCCCGGCGCCATCTTTGGCGTCAGGCTGCGATTTGGGCCATAGCGCGTAGAAGCCGCCGCCATGGCGGACAGCGCCGGCAACCGCTCCCGCCTTGGCGCCCGATCCGAAGAAGATGTCGGCGCGTGCCGGGCCGATGATGGCCGATCCCGTATCCTGGGCGATCATCAGCTTGCGGATGGGCTCGGGCTTCACCCCGCCACCGACATCGGGGATTGCCGTCTCGACGAAGACGGGCAAGCCATAGGGCCAGATCCTGCGGTCGATAGCGATGGAACGCAGCGGCGTGACCGGCAGGCCCTCGCCGCCGATCGGGCCGGCATCGGCGCCGAGGAAGGGAGCCACCTTGAAGAAGACGAAGGATTTGTTCACCCACATCACCTCGCGCGCCTGCTTGGGGTCGCGCGCCAGGAAATCCCGCAAACCCGCCATGGTGACGTCGCGGGGTGGGATGTTGAGCCTGTCGGCCACCGCCTTGCCGATGGCGGAATAGGGCTGGCCGTTCTTGCCGGCATAGGCAAAGCGCACAACGCTGCCGGTCGGCAGCCGCAGCCGCCCCGAGCCCTGCACCTGCATGAAGAAGCGGTCGACGGGATCGGCGACATAGGCGATCTCCAGGCCCTTCCCGTCGAGGGCTCCCTGCTCGATCGCCTTGCGATCCGGATAGACTTCCAGGCTGCCGTCGAGCTTGCGCCGGGCTGCGCTGTAGCCCTGGAAGCCTGGCGGTATGGCGTTGGGCTCGAAGCTGACCAGATCTGCCGGCCGGTCATAGAGCGGGGTCTGGAACTCGCCCTCGCGCACCAGCGAACCCCGGATCTCCGGCTCGTAATAACCGGTGTAGAAGGCCTTTCCGCCGGTGGGCCCGCTGCCCTTCTGCGTGGTGATGCGCCAGGCGTTGAAATGGGCCTGGAAGAAGGCGCGGGCGGCGGGCGCATCCAGCGCGCCGCGCTTCAAGGCCTCGCCGCAAAGGCGCGCGAGGTCCTCGGGAACCGGTACACCGGCATCGAGAGCGGGATTGTTCTCGGCCTGGGAGCGGCAGGAGGCGAGCCAGACCTGCCAGGCCTTGGCGTGATCGTCCCGTTTCCATCCGGCGAGCTTGCCGAAAGGCACCCGTGTAGCCGTCGCTCCCGCCGGCAGCGGCGGTGGCGACGGACGTTCGCCCGCCCAGGCTAGACTGGCCGCGACGAAGAAAGCGACGAAGGGCCCGACTCGGCGCAAGATCCCCATGACATCGATACCGTGGCCCGCCCGCCTCTTCCGACCGCGCTCAACCGCCGGTCGCCACGAGGCGCCAATTCGGATCCTTGGTGCTGGTATCGCGCGCGAATGTCCAGGTGTCGGTGACAACAGCCACCTGATCGACGCTGCCGTCGACGACCGCACCATTCCTGTCCTTGGTGGCACTGATCATCTGCGAGACGAAATTGACGGTCAGTTCGGCGACGCGGCCCTTGACGCCGGCGGCGACGATATCGGCCTTGTCGATCGAAACGAAATTGGCCTGCACGGTCTCGCCACGCGCCTCGCGCTCGGTGATGTCCTGGGAAAACGCGTCGAAATTCTCGCGTGACAGCAGGTTCTTCAGGGTCTTGCGGTCACCATTGTTGAAGGCGGTGACGATCATTTCATAGGCCGCCTTGGCGCCCGGGACGAAGCTCTGGGGCTGGAAACTCGGATCGACAGTCGCGATCGCATCGAACCCGGCTGCGAGGGGCGTGTCCTTCTCGGCAAAACCTTCCCAGCGGAAAGCTGACGTCGGCGCCTGCGTTTCGATCGGGGATTCGGCATCGCGCTGCGGCGGATTGGCGGCCCTGTCGTCGCGGGACGCAGGCTGGGCATCGCGCCGCAATCCCTCGAATGTCGGAGGCTCGGCGCCGGTGCGCTCCCCCAGCACGGAACGCAGCTTGAAGATCACGAACACCGCGAGCCCCAGAAACACCAGCGTGATGATATCAAAACTACCCATTTGTGCCTTCAGCATCCCCACCGACCGAGTGACGACTCGAAATAACGGCTCAAGCCCCCTGTGGCAATGCCACAATCCTCACCTATATGGTGTGCATCGAGCAGTTTGCCAGCTTCATGCTACCATGAAGGGCAAACATGGCCAGCATGCGGCGTATGCCGTTGCGCAAGGTCTTGCCCAGAGGGAACCGCAAAGACGCATTTTTGGCAAAACGCGTCCTTGCTCCAGGAGAAACGACACCGATGATCGCACGCAGCTTCAATGTTCCCGCTGGCTGGGCATGGCTCGGGCTGGCCGGACTTGTGATCCTGCCCTTCGCGGAAATCGCCGCTTTCGTCTGGGTCGCGAGCCGGATCGGCATCGCGCTTGCGCTGATCGCCCTGGTGGCGACCTCCTTCATCGGCGCATCGCTGCTGCGCCGGCAGGGCACGAGCGTGTTCTCCCGCGTGATGCGGGCAATGCAGGGCGGTGAGCCGAACAACGGCGCCGCCCGCGAGAGCCTGATGGTGGCGCTCGGCGGTGTCTTGATGATCATTCCCGGTTTCGTCACCGACGTCATCGGCTTCGCCCTCCTTCTGCCGAGCCTGTTGCGGCAGTGGCGCGAAGGGCCGGCTCCTGCCCCTCAGGGGCGCACCGGCACCGCGAGCAGCGATCCCAAGGTTATCGACCTCGGTCGCGACGAATGGAAACCGGTGGACGAGTAAGGCCAGCCCGCCGCATGCGACGAGTACGCATGCCGTTCGTCTCCCAGACAGGCTCGACCTTTGTCATTGCCGGGCTTCGACCCGGCAATCCAGCTTCAAGCGCCGGGCCGCTGGATGCCCGGGTCGAAGCTCGGGCATGACAAAGGTCAGTGTTTTTTCACGAAGAAGCCGTTGGTCGGAAGCTAGAGCCGCTGGTCGACGGCCAGCTTCAGGCCAGCAGTCCCCTCGCCTCCTCGTCGCCGAGCGGCGCGGGCCGCTCGCAGCCCTGCTCGATCAGCACCGGCCGCTTCTGCTCGGCGGCGGTGAGGATGCCTTCCATCACCGCAAGGACGTGCAAACCGATCTCGCCGCTGGCACGATGGGGACGGCCGTCGATGATGCCCCGTGCCATGTCGGCGAGGCCGAGGCCGCGATAATTGGCATTGACGGGATGGTCGGCCGGCCAGTTCGGCTGGCCGAACCGGTCGCCGGACGAAGCATGGCTTTCCCAGGCTTCGCGTGGGCGGGCCAGCGAAACCTCGCCGCCGAACCAGTTGGGATCGGGCACGCGCAGCGACGCGTCGGTGCCGTGCAGCTCGATCGGCTGCTGGCCATGGGCCCAGACATCCCAGCTTGCCAGGAAGGTGATCTGCGCACCGGACTTGAAGGCAAGCAGAGCCTGGATGCTGGTGGGCGTCTCCACCGCGATGCTCTGTCCCTTGAAGGGCGAGCCCTCCGTGGTCACCACCCGCTCCGCAAAACCGCTCTGGCTGAGGGCCATCACCGAAGCGACCGGCCCCAACAGGTTGACCAGGGTGGAGAGATAATAGGGCCCCATATCGAAGACGGGCCCGGCGCCGGGTTTGAAGAAGAACTCCGGATTGGGGTGCCAGTGCTCCATGCCATGGCCGAGCACGGCGGCCGTGCCGATCAGCGGCCGGCCGATCTCGCCCGCATCGATCCGCAGCCTCGACTGCTGGATGGCGGCACCCAGCACGGTATCGGGCGCGCAGCCGACCCTCAGCCCCTTCGATTTCGCCGCCTCCATCAGCGCAACGCCGTCGGTGAGGCGCGTGGCGAGCGGCTTTTCACCATAGACGTGCTTTCCGGCCGCAATCGCGGCGCGCGAGACCTCGGCATGCGCCTCGGGCACGGTAAGGTTGAGCACGATGTCGACATCGTCACTCGCCAGCAGCGCCTCGATGCTGCGCCGCTGCAGGTTGTATTTCTGGGCCTGTTTCTTAGCTGCTTCCTCCCTGAGGTCGGCGCAGGCGACGAAATCGAAATCGCGAAACAGGGCGGCGTTGAGAAGGTAGATGTCCGAAATATTGCCGCAGCCGATCAATCCGACGCGTAAGGGCATGGTGGTCTCCAGGAACTTTGGTGCGCCGGACTTCGGACCCGGCATAATTCTTCAAAATCAGGTGCCGGTCCCACGACATCGACAGTCAGTCGATGTCGCTGAGAGGGCCGGCACACTGCGTCACACGCCGGCCAGCTTGCGCATGGCCTCGCCGCTCACCGTGGCAAAACGCTTGAGGTCCGAGGGATTGTCGTGCTCGGCAACCATGATCTCCGCGCCCGCGGCCACGCAGAGCGGCCAGATCGTCGCCCAGTCGACCACGCCGGTGCCGACATCGGCCCAGCCATCCTCATTGACCTTCTCGCCGGCCGGCGCGATGTCCTTGACATGGACGAGCGGCATGATGGCGCCATAGCGCGCGATCCAGGGCTTGGGATCGGCATTGGCCCGTACGATCCAGGCGATGTCCGCTTCCCACTTCACGCCCTCGACCAGCAGGTGCTCGATCGGATAGGAGCCATCCGGCAGGGCGATGAACTCGAAGTCATGGTTGTGCCAGGCGAAGCCGTAGCCGGCCTGACCGGCCTTGCGAGCGACCGCCGCCAGCCGGGCACCGAACGCCTGCCAACCAGCAGTGTCGGTGGGGCGGGCGTCGGGCATCAGATAGGGCGCCACGATGGTTTCGATGCCCAGCGCCTCGGCAATGCGCAGATTGCCGTCGAGATCGGCCTCCAGGGCATCGATGCCGAAATGGCCGCTCTTGGCGGTCAGGCCGAACTGCTTGAACAGCCGGGCCGCGGCGGGCACGTCCTGGTAGAAGGCGCCATAGGGCTCGACATTGCTGAAGCCGGCCTCGGCGATCGTCCTGAGCTGCCCCTCGAGCGGTGGGAAGTTGCGGCCCGAATAGAGCTGGAACGACAGGGGATATTGCAAAGCCATGATAGATCCTTTCATGAAATGAGAAAAATCAACGGGTTGGGTGAAAAGAAGAGACTGTCATCCCGTGCGCGATGCAGCATGAAATGCTGCGTCGCAGACACGGGACCGCACGCAGAATGAATCTTGATCGGCGCGCGGTCCCGGATCTGCAACGCACCACTGCGTGCTGCGGCGCGTCCGGGATGACATCTCTTCACAGGCGTTCTCCGCTTTGTGCGTCGAACAGCGAGGCACGCCCGACGTCGAAGTGAAAACCGATCTCGTCCCCGGGCCCGCTTTCATTGTCTCCGTCGACGCGGATGGTAGCGGGCTTGCCGGCGAAGCTGGTCCACAACACCGTCTCGGCGCCCATCGGCTCGACGATGTCGATTTTTCCGCGAGCGCCATGCCGGCCCGACGGCGCGGAGCCGACATCGATATGCTCGGGCCGGATGCCCAGCACCGCCTTGCGTGCGCCGGGATCGGCAGAGAATGCGTAGGCGGCAAGGTCGATGCTCTCGCCGTCGGCTTCGAAACGCCAGCTGCCCGGCCCTCCCGAAAGCCGGCCTTCGATGAAGTTCATGCCGGGCGAGCCGATGAAGCCCGCCACGAACTGGTTGGCCGGCTTGTGGTAGATCTCGAGCGGACTGGCGAGCTGCTGGATGACGCCGCCCTTCATCACGGCGATGCGGTCGGCCAGGGTCAGGGCTTCGATCTGGTCATGCGTGACATAGATCATGGTGTTGCCGAGGCTCTGGTGGAGCTTCTTGATCTCGACCCTCAGCTCGTTGCGCAGCTTGGCATCGAGGTTGGACAGCGGTTCGTCGAACAGGAAGACGTCGACATTGCGCACCAGAGCGCGGCCGATGGCGACACGCTGGCGCTGGCCGCCCGACAATTCGGAGGGCTTGCGCTGCAGCAGCGGATCGAGATGCAGGAGCTTGGAGGCCTTGGCGACACGCGCGGCGATCTCCGCCTTGGGCACGCGGGCCATTTTCAGGCCGAAGGACATGTTGCCCTCCACGCTCATGCGCGGATAGAGCGCGTAGGATTGAAACACCATGCCGATGCCGCGGTCGGCCGGCTCGGCCCAGGTGACGTTCTTGCCGGAGATCCAGATCTCGCCGTCGCTGATCTCCAGCAGGCCGGCGATGGCGTTCAGCAAGGTGGACTTGCCGCAGCCCGAGGGTCCGAGCAGCACGATGAACTCGCCCTGGCGGATGTCGAGCTGGAGATTGTCGATGACGGAAACGGCACCATAGCGGATCGACAGGTCCTTGACGGTGACGGAGGAAGGCGTGGTGTGCATGCGCTTTATCCCTTCACCGCGCCGGCGGCGATGCCGCGCACGAACCAGCGTCCGGAGACGAAATAGACGATGAGCGGCACGGAGGCCGTCAGCAGGGTCGCCGCCATGTTGACGTTGTAGGCCCGCTCGCCCGTGGTGGAATTGACGATGTTGTTGAGCTGCACCGTCATCGGCGAATTGGCGCCGCCGGCGAAGGTGAGGCCGAGGATGAAGTCGTTCCAGATGCCGGTGACCTGCAGGATGGCGGCCACGATCAGCATCGGCGTCGACATCGGCAGGATGACGTGGAAGAAGATCTGCCAGAAGCCGCCGCCGTCAACGCGCGCCGCCTTGAACAATTCGGCCGGCAGGCTCGCATAGTAGTTGCGGAAGATCAGCGTCATCAGCGGCATGCCGAAGATGGTGTGCACGATCACGATGCAGGGCAGGGTCTGGAAGATGTTGGCGAGCGAGGAGATGCGCACCAGCGGATAGATGAAGACCTGATAGGGAATGAACGCGCCGACCAGAAGAATGCCGAACAGGAGGTTAGCGTAACGCACGTTCCACAGCGACAGCGCGTAGCCGTTGATCGCGCCGGCGGCGATGGAGATCACCACGCTCGGGATCAGGATCTTCACCGAATTGAGGAAGCCGACGCTGATGCCGTTGCAGGCCAGGCCCGTGCAGGCGGAGGACCAGGCCGTGCTCCAGGCTGTGAGGTCAAAGGCCTGCGGCAAAGCGAAGATCTGGCCCAGGCGGATCTCGTCCATGGTCTTGAGCGAGGTCAGCACCATCACCACGGCGGGCAGCAGGAAGAAGGCTGCGGCGACGACGAGGAAGACATAGAGGCCGATGCGGCCGGGGGTGAGGCGCGAGGGCTTGCGCCCGCGCGGTGTCTCAAGGGCGCTCATGCCGGCCTCCTCGACTGCCGGTGGAAATAGGTATGGTAGAGCCAGGGCGAGATCACGCAGATCACCGTGATCAGCATCACCGTCGAGGCTGCCGTGGCGAGGCCGATGTTCTGGCGCGCCCCGAGATTGTCCATCACGAACTTGGCCGGCATTTCCGAGGCCGTGCCCGGCCCGCCATTGGTGAGGGCGACCACGAGGTCATAGACCTTGATCACCGCGATCGAGAGCAGCACGGTGGCCGTGGTGATGGTGGGGGTCAGGATCGGCAGGATGATGGAGACATAGACCCGCCAGGTCGGGATGCGATCGATCTTGGCCGCCTTCCACAATTCGCTGTCGACGCCGCGCAGCCCCGCCAGCATCAGTGCCATCACCAGGCCGGAAGCCTGCCAGATTGCGGCAATCACCAGCGCGAACACGGCAAGGTGCGAATTCACCGCCCAGTCGAAGGTAAAGCTCGTCCAACCCCAGTTGCGCACCGTGTTCTGGATGCCGAGATTGGGGTTCATCAGCCACTGCCAGACCAGGCCCGTGACGATGAAGGACATCGCATAGGGATAGAGGAAGATGGTGCGGAACGTGTTCTCGAAGCGGATCTTCTGGTCGAGCGCCACCGCCAGCAGGAAGCCGACGATCAGGCAGCAGACAATGAAAAGCACGCCAAAGACGGCCAGATGCCACACCGAAACCTGCCAGCGATCCGAAGCAAACAACCGGACATACTGGTCCAAACCGACAAAATTGTAGACCGGCAGCAGCTTGGAACCGGTGAAGGAGATGACGATCGTCCAGATCACCGTGCCGATATAGGCGGCTACGACGATGATCCAGGCCGGTATCAAGGCCAGCGCCGCCATGCTCAGACGGTGAGGCCGACGATTTGGACGCGACAATCTTGCAGGCTCGGCCATTGCGACCTCCTTCAGGATCCGTCTTGCGGTGGGAATTGGGGCCCGGTCTTCTCGGCGATTTGACGGAAAAGTCGCAATCGCGAGACCGGCTTGCCGGTGCGCAGGCCGGGCGGGCCCGAAGACCCGCCCCTGAGTAGCTTACTGCGCCGACTTCAGCGCATCCGCGAACTTGGCGGTGAACTCGTCCGGCGTCTGGCTCTTGTTGTTCCAGAAATTGGTAATGACATCCTCGAGCGCACCAACCAGATCGGCACTGGCCAGCATGTCGATCACCGGCGTCTGATGCGCGGGATCGGCGAGCAGCTTCATGCCCTTCTGCGCGCATAGATCGAACTTGCTGGCGTCGACGTCGGTGCGCACCGGCATCGAGCCTTTCTGGATGTTGAACAGCACCTGGGTCTCAGGCGACAGCATGGTCGAAGCGAGGAGGTTCTGCGCCTTGACCTGGGCTGCATCGGTCGTCTTGGGGAAAACGAAGACGTCGCCGCCGATCACCAGTTCCTTGTCGTCGATGCCGATCTGGCAGTAGAAATCCTTGCCGGCCTCCTTGTTGGCCGCCTTGAATTCACCCTTGGCCCAATCACCCATGAACTGCACGCCGGCCTTGTTGGTGATCAGGAGAGCCGTGGTATCGTTCCAGTTGCGTCCTGGCGACCCGGCATCGGTGTAGGCACGCAACTTACCGAAAATCTCGACCGATTTCTTGAACTCGGGCGTATCGATAGCAGTGGCGTCGTTCTTGGCATAGAGCCGCATGAACGTATCCTTGCTGACCGATTGCAGCACGACATTGAACAGCAGGCGCTCCTGCCAGGGCTCGCCGCCTTGTGCCAGTGGGGTAAAGCCGGCCGCCTTGATCTTGTCGAGAGCAACGAAGAAATCGTCCCAGTTGGTGGGCACTGCGGTGACACCGGACTTATCGAGCACTTCCTTGGAATAGAAAGCCCAGTTCTGGCCATGCACGTTCACCGGAACGGCATACATATGCCCCTCCCGGCTCGCGGCTTCGATGAAGGAAGGCGGCAGGAAGCTCTTCCACTTGCCTTCCTCGGCAACCTGGTCGACGGTGTTGAGCAGGCCCTGGCTGACCAGATCGTCGAACTGCTTGCCGGTGTTGAACTGCGAGGCCGTGGGCGGATTGCCGCCGACGATGCGATTGATTGCAGCGGAGCGCGCGGCCTGGCCGCCGGCAACCGCCGAGTCGACCCAAATACCGCCGGCCTTGGTGTACTGGTCGGCGAAGACCTTGACGGCGGCGGCCTCGCCGCCCGATGTCCACCAATGCATCACTTCGGCCTTGGGCTTGTCCTGCGCCACGGCCGGCCCAGCGAGCGCCAGCGCAGCAAGTGCACCGACAAGCATGGAACGCACCGGAGCCCGTTGCGGAATCGCCCTCAATTTTTCCATGGACATCCTCCCTAAAGGATCGCATGCTGTGTTTATGTAATCGATTGCACGCGTCGGGATATTGATTGCGATCGGGGTTCGTGTCAAGGGGATTGACTCAGGGCTCCGGTCGCACCCGCAACAGGCAGATGGCAGAGCTTTTTCGAAGTTTTGCCAGCAGGTTGGAGAACGGTGGTCCCATGCCGCCCGCCAAGGAACGCACCAGACGCATCCAGAGACGCGCACCGCGCGATGTCTCTAAGACCCGCATCGGCGACGTCGCCCGCGCCGCAGGCGTCTCGACTGCCACCGTCAGCCGCGCCCTCACCTTTCCTGATCGTGTCCAGGCCGAGACGCGTGAGCGCGTGCTCGCTGCCGTGCGCGAACTCGGCTACATCCCCAACAGCGCTGCGCGGCAGTTGCGCGCCGGTTCTTCCCGCACTGTGCTGGTGGTCGTCGGCCCCCGCCGCAATCCGCCTTTTTTCAGCGAAGTTCTCCGGGGCATCGACGTCGCCCTCTCCCAAGCCGGCTATGCCGTGCTGATGGGCAATCTCGACAGCATCGATGGCAAGGAGAAATATCTGGTCGACCTCGTCTTCGGCGGCCATATCGACGGTGCCCTGGTGCTTGCCTCGACGGTGCCCTCGCATGCCGGCCGCACCATTGCCGATTCCGGCCTTCCTATCGTCGGCATCTGCGCCGAGACGGACGTTCCCGGCATACCGGCGGTGGTGGTCGACGACGAGGTCTGCTGCCGGGCCCAAACCCGCTATCTTCTCGACAGGGGCCATCGGCATCTGGCCTATCTCGCAGGCCCCAGGGGCAACTACAACGAACGCCATCGTTATGCCGGCTTCCAGGCCGAGATCGCCGCCGCCGGCCTTGGAGCCGACGATTTCGTGCGCTTCGAGGGCAATTACGACTTCGCCTCCGGCGTCGCCTCGGGCAGGGCCTTCCTGGCCCTCGACCGCCGGCCGACCGGCGTGGTCGCCACCAGCGACGAAATGGCGATCGCCTTCATGACGACCATCCGCCGCGGCGGCCTCAAGGTGCCGCAGGATGTGTCCATCGTCGGCTTCGACGGCATCGAGTTCGGCGATTTCGTCGAGCCCACCCTGACCACCATTCGCCAGCCGCGCTTCGAACTCGGTTCCACCGGCGCAGCTCTGCTTCTGGCGATGATGCGGGGCGAAACCGTCCCCGACCGCCTGACCATGCTGAAGGGTGCGCTCGACGAGCGGGAGAGCGCAGGATCGGTGATCGAGTGAGTGGCAGCGAGGGCAATAGAACGGCAAGATCGAAGATCGCCCCCTCCAGCACTATTCCTCTGCCGGGGCGCGGGCCCGGTTGGTTCGAACTTGCCTACGCAGTCACCCTGGATGGCCGGCTGGCCTGCCTCGATACGAATCGTGACATGCTGGCCCTGGGGGACGAGCCATCCTCCAAACCCATGTCGACGACAGGAAGGCTCACGAGCTTCGACGGCGAGTGGCAGGGAAATCAAACGCATTTTCCCTTGGAATTCGACTATCCGGCTTTCGACGAATTGCCGGGCGGTGGCTGGATCGTCGCCGATGCGCGCTGTCGCCAGGGGCAGGACAATGCCCGCCATCTGGCCGAGGACGGCACCGTGCTGCGGCATTTGTGCCTGGGCGATGCCATCGAACATCTGCAATGCGACGACGAGGGTAGGATCTGGTGCGGCTATTGGGACGAAGGCGCCTTGATCAATCGCGCCTGGGGCCGAGGAGGGCCGGGCATGCCGGCTAGCGGCCTGATGCGCTTCGACACCGACGGAACTGCGTTGTGGTCGCAGGGCATGGCCCGGGCTGGTTTGCCGATGGTGGACTGTTATGCGCTCAATGTCGGGCGCAGGGAGATCTGGAGCTGCTACTATACCGATTTTCCCCTCCTGCGCGTCGACGGGTCCGGCCATTGCCAGCTCTGGTCGAATGAGATCAGCGGTGTCAAAGCCGTCGCCATCGATCGCCACCTCGGCCTGCTGATCGGCGGCTATGGAGAAGACAGCCACCGCATCGCGCTGTTCCGGCGTGGCGGCCATGAGATCACGATTCTCGCCACCTTCGATCTCGACCTCGGCTATAGCCGCGAAAAGCCGGCGCGGCTGTTTGCGGCCCGCCACGACATGTTGCATGTCGTGTGGAACGAGCAATGGCACCGCCTGAGCGTGATGGATGTGGCTCTGGCCGCCGGGGTCTATTACTGAAACAGGCACAGGCCTCTCGCCGCTCCGTCAAATATGCGGATCCCCTTCCCCAATTCCTGCGTTCGGTGCCATGGCAGTCCAATCCAGAACAATGCAGGGCCTGTCGATTCCCCTGCCTTCCCCGGAAAACGGCTGGTTCGACATCAGCCAGGCCGTAACGCAGGCGGGGGCGCTCGCCATGCTGCAGGCCGATTGCGATGTCGCGGCGCTGTTTCGAGCCCGCAAGCCCTTGCCGGCCGGGGTGCGGGCACGCTTGTTCAGCTTCGACGGCAAGGCACGGGGCAAAACGGCGGAATTTGCCCTGGAGGACTGGTTTCTCCTTGTCGACCAGTTTCCCGATGACAGCTGGATCGTTGCTGGTGCGCGATGCCCGGTCGGACATGACAATGCCCGCCACCTTGCGGCCGATGGCACGCTCGTCAGCCGCTTCTGCCTCGGCGACGGCATTCAGCATCTGCAATGCGACACGGATGGCGGCATCTGGTGCGGCTATTTCGATGAGGGCGTCTACGGCAATCTGGGATGGGGCAATGCCGGCGGGCCCGAGCCGATCGGCGCCCCCGGCTTGCGGCGTTTCGATTGCCAGGGCCGTCCGTCCTGGTCCTATTCCTGGGAGGGTACGGGCTCCGTCATCGACGACTGCTACGCCCTCAATGTCAGCGGCAACCAGGTTTGGGCTTACTACTACTCCGACTTTCCAATCATGCGGATCGACGAAACCAGGCAATGCCGCCAATGGCCGACACCGATCCATGGCGCCGGCGCGGTTGCGGTGGATGGCTCCCTGGCCATGCTCGTGGGTGGATATGGCAAGGCCACCGACCTCGTCCTGCTGCGCTTGGGAACCGATGGCGCGGAAGTGCTGACGGAAGAAATCGCCGGCATCGCCTTCGACCGGGAGAACGCTCCTTCGCTCTTCCAGGCTCGGCACGACACCATGCATGTCGTCCAGGCCGGGCAATGGCGCAGGTTCAGCGTCGCTCAAGCGGCCGAGGCGGCTGGAATTGTCCCCTGAAATGGGCTTTGCGCGTCGCTCATCAACAAGGTGAACAAATCCTTCCTTGCATGACGGCAAAAAATCCCTATATTGCGCCTGTCTCGATGAGACATCTCATAGATGGTCCTCTGGATCATTGGTTTTGAGAGTGGGCCCCACCCGGGACCCGCTCTTTTTGTTTCGAGGGTTGCGTGACCGAACCCGAAGCCATTGTCAGCCAGGCCGATTCGTCGGCCGACGCGTTGAACGAACCGCGCCGTCTCACCGAGACGGGCGTTGCCGCGCGCGTGGCAGAAATCACCGAGCGCACCATCCTGCCGCTCGGCTTCCGTCTCGTGCGGGTGCGCCTCAACGGTAATAACGGCGGCACCGTGCAGATCATGGCCGAACGCCCCGACGGCACCATGACGGTGGAGGATTGCGAGCTGATCTCCAAGACGCTCTCGCCCGTCCTCGACGTCGACGATCCGATCGGCAAGGCCTATCACCTGGAGGTCTCCTCGCCGGGGATCGACCGCCCGCTGGTGCGCGTCAGCGACTTCCAGCGCTGGGCCGGGCACGAGGCCAAGATCGAGATGACCCTGATCGTGGCCGGCCGCCGCCGGTTCCGGGGCATCCTGCTGGGCGCCGAAGGCAACAAGGCCAGGATCCGCCGTATCGATGCCGGCCCCGGTGAGGCCACCGACGTGGAATTGAAGGTCGATGAGATGAGCGAAGCCCATCTCATTCTGACCGACGCGCTGGTGACGGAATCGCTGCGCCGGGCCAAGGCTGCTTCCAAGGCGCTGGCCGCACAACTCGAGGCTCAGGAAGCCGCCGAGCTGGAATCGGACGACAGCTCCGATACGGAATCGCCGTCCAAGCAGCCGCATAGACAACCAAAAACCCGCTGAGAGGAAAGAATCATGGCCGTCAGCGCGAACCGCCTGGAACTGTTGCAGATTGCCGACGCCGTCGCCCGCGAGAAGGTGATCGATCGTCAGATCGTGCTCGCCGCGATGGAAGACGCGATTCAGAAGGCCGCCCGCTCGCGCTACGGCCAGGAGACGGAAGTCCGGGCCGAGATCAATCCCAAGACCGGCGAGATCCGCCTGTCGCGGCTGCTGCAGGTGGTCGACCAGATCGAGAACGACGCCGTCCAGATCCTGCTCGAAGACGCCCGCCGGAAGAACCCGGCCGCGCAGGTCGACGACTGGATCGCCGAAACCCTGCCGCCCTTCGATTTTGGCCGCATCGCCGCCCAGTCGGCCAAGCAGGTCATCGTGCAGAAGGTGCGCGAGGCCGAGCGTGACCGCCAGTTCGACGAATTCAAGGATCGCGTCGGCACCGTGGTGAACGGCCTGGTCAAGCGCGTGGAATATGGCAATGTCGTCGTCGATCTCGGCCGCGGCGAAGCCGTGGTGCGCCGCGATGAGTTGCTGCCGCGCGAAGTCTTCCGCCCCGGCGACCGTATCCGCGCCTATCTCTTCGACGTGCGCCGCGAGCAGCGCGGTCCGCAGGTCTTCCTGTCGCGCACCCATCCCCAGTTCATGTCCAAGCTCTTCGAGCAGGAAGTGCCGGAGATCTATGACGGCGTGATCGAGGTGAAGGCCGTCGCCCGTGATCCCGGTTCGCGCGCCAAGATCGCCGTGATCTCGCGCGATTCCTCCATCGATCCGGTCGGCGCCTGCGTCGGCATGCGCGGCTCGCGTGTGCAGGCGGTGGTCGGCGAACTGCAGGGCGAGAAGATCGACATCATCCCCTGGTCGCCTGATGTGGCCACCTTCATCGTCAACGCGCTGCAGCCGGCCGAAGTGTCGAAGGTGGTGCTGGACGAGGATTCCGAGAAGATCGAAGTCGTCGTGCCCGAGGCCCAGCTGTCGCTGGCCATCGGCCGCCGCGGCCAGAACGTGCGCCTCGCCTCCCAGCTCACCGGCTGGGACATCGACATCCTCACCGAGGCCGAGGAAAGCGAGCGCCGCCAGAAGGAATTCGTGCAGCGCACCCAGACCTTCATGACCGCCCTGAACGTCGACGAGGTCGTCGGCCAGCTGCTTGCCTCCGAAGGTTTCCGCACCGTCGAGGAAGTCGCCTATGTCGACCCCTCCGACGTATCGTCGATCGAAGGCTTCGACGAGGAGACGGCCGAGGAGATCCAGACCCGCGCCCGCGATTACCTCACCGCCGTCGAGGAAGAATTCGATGCCAAGCGCAAGGCGCTCGGCGTGGAAGACGAACTGAAGACGGTCGAGGGCGTCTCCACCGCCATGCTGGTGGCGCTAGGCGAGAACGACGTGAAGTCGGTCGAGGACCTTGCCGGTTGCGCCACCGACGATCTCGTCGGCTGGACCGAGCGCAAGGATGGCGAGACCACCAAGCATGCCGGCTATCTCGATGCCTTCGAACTCAGCCGCGACGAGGCCGAGGCGATCATTATGGCCGCCCGCATCAAGGCAGGTTGGGTCGAGGCTCCTGCCCCGGCCGAAGAAGAGCCCGCCGAGGAAGAAGCCTCCACACTCTCCGAGCATGGAGCATGACCCATAGTGCTGACAGAACGCATCGAGGATGACGATGACCGCCGGGCGCGCGAGCGCCTGTGTGCGGCCACGCGCCTCGTGCGTCCTGTCGATACGCTGATACGCCTCGTCGCAGCGCCCGACGGCACCCTGACCCCGGATCTCAAGCGCGTCCTGCCCGGACGCGGCGTCTGGGTCACCGCCAACCGTGCCAGCGTCGAGGAAGCCATGCGCAAGCGGGCCTTCGCCCGCCTGCTCAAACGCCCGGTCGAGGTGCCGACCGATCTACCCGATGTCATCGAGCGGCTCCTGCGCAAGGCGGCCCTCGACATGCTCAGCTTTGCCAACAAGGCCGGACTCGTACTCTCCGGCTTCGCCAAAGTGATGGATGCCATCGACTCCGAACGTGTTTCACGCCGCCTCGTGGCCGTGATTCAAGCGCGTGACGGTGCCGAAGACGGTGGCCGCAAGCTTGCACAAGCCGTCAAACGGGCCTATTGGGATAAAAATGCACCAAACTTCATTACGATTTTCGATTCTGCCCATTTGGATTTGGCATTAGGGCGGACAAATGTGATACATGCTGCGCTCTGCGCGGGCCCGGCGGTTACCGGATTCCTGGATCGCGTTGCAGCGCTTGCTTTCTGGCAGGATGGCGGACTGGCTTCGGCTGAACCACATCCATCCTCCGAAGCCCCGCTGCAGGCGGACGACGAACCCTCAACGCAAGATGCCGCCCCGTCGCAAGACGGCGACGACGTCAGCTGAACTTTCGAATGAAACGGGGCGACCCGCAGGATTTGGCACGGAATGACTGATACGAAAAACCCGGGCGATACGCTGACTGTTCCGCCCACCAAGACGCTGACACTGAAGCGGCCCTCGAGCGCGCCGGATACGGTTCGCCAGAGCTTTTCGCATGGCCGCTCGAAGACTGTCGTCGTCGAGACGGTGAAGCGCCGTCCGTCAGGCCCCGTTACACCGCCTGCCGCACCGCCGCCTGCCGCGCCGCCCCCGCGCCAGGCCGCCCCCGTCGCGCAACCTCCGCGGCCGGCCGCACCTCCGGCGGCGGCAGTGCCCCAGCCGGCTCCGCCTCCGCGCGCTGCCGAGCCGGCGCCCGCACCGCCGCCCGTGGAAGCGCCCAAGGCCCCGACGCCCGCGCCGGTTCAGCCCGCGCCGGCCGCTGTCGAGAAGCCTGCCGCTCCGGTGGCTGCCGCTCCGGCTCCGACCCCGGAGGCAGAAGCACCGGCCCCGCGTCCCGCGGCTCAAGCTCCGGCTGCAGCGCCCCCGGCGGCTCCTCGCCCCGCGGCTCCCGCCGCTGCCGCTCCCCCGGCACCGCGTCCGGCCGCTCCCGCCCCGGGACGTTCCGGTGGGCCCCAGCAGGGTGGACGGCCCGGACAGCCGATGGGAGGCCGCCCCCAGGGGCAGCGTCCGAACCGTCCGGGTGCCGGCATGGTTCTGCGCACGCTCTCCAGCGAGGAAATGGATGCCCGCACCCGCGTGCTGGCAGAAGCCCGTGTCCGCGAAGCCGAGGAGCGCAAGCGCGCGGCCGAGGAAGCGGTGCGCCGCGCGGCCGAGGAAGCTCGCCGTGAGGAAGAGCGCAAGGCCGCCGAAATCCGCAAGCGCGAAGAAGAAGAGCGTCATCGCCGCGAGGAAGAAACCCGCCGTCATGGCGAGGCCGAGGCACGACGCCATCTTGGCGAAGCCACACCTGCGCCCCGCGAAGGGGCCGCACCGGCCCGGCCGAGCGGCTATGGCGACCGGCGCGAAGGCTCCGGCGATCGTTTCGGTGACCGGCGCCCGCCGCGCGAAGGCGGTTCCGGCTTCGGTGACAGGCGTCCCCGTGAAGGCGGCGCAGGGCCGGCCGGTGAACGCCGCGGTCCGCCGCGTGAAGGCGGTTCGGGCTTTGGCGAGCGCCGTGGTCCCCCGCGTGAGGGTGGAGGCTTCGGCGAACGCCGTGGTCCGCCGCGCGAGGGCGGCACCGGTTTCGGTGAACGTCGTGGTCCGCCGCGCGAAGGCGGTGGCGGCTTCGGTGACCGCCGTCCCGGCGGCTTCGGTGCCAATCGCGGCGCCACGGCCTTCACCCCTTCGGAGCCGGCCATCACGCCGCCCGCCGGCCGCAATGTCGGTGGACCGGTTCGTGCTCGCGCCGTTGCGGATGACGATGACGGCAACCGTGGCGTTCGTCGCGGCCCCGGCAGCGCCGGGCGTGGCAATGCCGCCGCGCCGCGTCGCGAGGCAACCCCGCGCACGACCGAACAGAAGGGCCGCGGCCGCCTGACCGTCACCAGTGCGACCGGGGACGAGGACGAGCGTACGCGCTCCGTCGCCTCCTTCCGCCGCCGCACCCAGCGCATGACCGGCCATCGCCATGTCGAGGCCAAGGAAAAGATCATGCGCGAGGTGGTGATTCCGGAAGCGATCACCATTCAGGAACTCGCCAACCGCATGTCGGAACGCGCGGTCGACGTCATTCGCCTGCTGATGAAGCAGGGCGAAATGAAGAAGATCAACGACGTCATCGACGGCGATACCGCACAGCTGATCGTGGAAGAGCTCGGCCATACCGCCAAGCGCGTCTCGGAAGCCGACGTCGAGGAAGGCCTGTTCGCCGAAGCCGACATCGACGATCATCTGGAGCCGCGCCCACCGGTGGTGACCATCATGGGCCATGTCGACCACGGCAAGACCTCGTTGCTCGACGCCATCCGTTCGGCCAATGTCGTCTCCGGCGAAGCCGGCGGCATCACCCAGCATATCGGCGCCTATCAGGTGACCTCGCCGCTCGGCGGCAAGATCACCTTCATCGACACGCCCGGCCACGCCGCCTTCACCGCCATGCGCGCCCGCGGCGCCAAGGTGACGGATATCGTAGTGCTGGTGGTGGCGGCCGATGACGGCGTCATGCCGCAGACGGTGGAAGCCATCAATCACGCGACCGCCGCCAAGGTGCCGCTGATCGTGGCGATCAACAAGATCGACAAGCCCGATGCCAAGCCGGAACGCGTGCGCACCGAACTGTTGCAGCACAACATCCAGGTGGAATCGATGGGCGGCGAAACCATCGAGGTCGACGTTTCGGCCAAGCAGCGTACCAATCTCGACAAGCTGCTGGAAATGATCCAGCTGCAGGCCGAAATTCTCAACCTGCAGGCCAATCCCGATCGTCCGGCCGAAGGCTCGGTGATCGAAGCCAAGCTCGATCGCGGCCGGGGTCCGGTTGCTACCGTGCTTGTGCAGCGCGGTACGCTCAAGGTCGGTGACATCGTCGTCGCCGGTGCCGAGTGGGGCCGCGTGCGCGCTCTGGTCAACGATCTGGGCGCCACGCTTCCGCAAGCCGGCCCGTCCCTGCCGGTCGAGGTGCTCGGCTTCAACGGCACACCGGAAGCGGGTGACCGCGTTGCGGTGGTCGAGAGCGAAGCGCGAGCCCGAGAGATCACCGAGTATCGCACGCGTCAGAAGCGCGAGAATACCGCGGCACGCCTTGGCGCCGGTCGTGGCACGCTCGCCGACATGATGGCGGCGGTGAAGGCCGGGTCGGGTGCCCGTGAACTGCCGCTGGTCGTCAAGGCCGACGTGCAGGGTTCGCTGGAAGCCATCATCGGTGCCCTCGACAAGGTGGGCAATGACGAGGTGAAGGCTCGCGTCATCCATTCGGGTGTCGGCGGCATCACCGAGTCGGACATCACTTTGGCCGAGGCCTCGGGCGCTGCCGTGATCGGCTTCAATGTGCGTGCGCACAAGGAAGCCCGCGAGGCGGCCGAGCGTACCGGCACCGAGATCCGCTACTACAACATCATCTACAACCTCGTGGATGACGTGAAGGGCGTGCTCTCCGGTCTGCTGGCGCCGACCCTGCGCGAAGAGTTCCTCGGCAATGCCCAGATCCTCGAGGTGTTCAACATCACGAAGGTCGGCAAGGTCGCGGGTTGCCGCGTCACCGACGGCCATGTCGAGCGTGGCGCCAATGTCCGCCTCATCCGCGACAATGTCGTCATCCACGAAGGCAAGCTCTCCACGCTCAAGCGCTTCAAGGACGAGGTCAAGGAAGTCCAGGTCGGCCAGGAATGCGGCATGGCCTTCGAGAACTACCAGGACATGCGCTCGGGCGATGTCATCGAGTGCTACCGCGTCGAGGAAATCAAGCGTACGCTCTGATCGATCTCGGCAGAAAGTCGCGCAATGGCCGGGTGCAAGCCCGGCCATTGCTGTTTTATGGAGCGCGGACATCCTGTCCGCTCTTGTTTCGGACAGCGCTCCAGCCCATGAAAAGAAAAGANTCCGCGCTCCCAGAAGAACACCATGCCCCGTCTTACCCCCTCCTCTTCCAAAGCCCCGTCGCAGCGGCAATTGCGTGTCGCGGAACTGATCCGCCACGCCATCGCCGATATCCTGCAGCGCGGCGAGATCATGGATCCCGTGCTCGAAGGCAAGGTCATCACCGTGCCCGAGGTCAGGATGTCGCCCGATCTCAAGGTCGCCACCGTCTATGTGATGCCGCTGGGCGGCGGGGACGGCGAGGCCGTGATCAAGGCGCTGGCCTCCCATGCCAAATATCTGCGCGGCCTGATCGCCCGGCGGGTGACCATGAAATACGCCCCCAATTTCCGCTTCCTCATCGATACGACCTTCGACTACGCCTCCAAGGTCGACACGCTCCTGCGCCAGCCGGACGTCAGCCGCGATCTCGAGCAAAAGCTGCCGGGCCGGGAGGAGGACGAGGAATGAGCGCTCCCCGTTCTACCCGTGTCGAGGTCAATGGCTGGATCATCCTCGACAAGCCCGTCGGCATGACCTCGACCCAGGGCGTCTCGGTGGTCAAGCGCGTGTTCAACGCCAAGAAGGCGGGCCATGCCGGCACGCTGGATCCCCTGGCCTCCGGCATCCTGCCCATCGCGCTGGGCGAAGCGACCAAGACGGTCCCCTATGTCATGGACGGCCGCAAGGTCTATCGCTTCACTGTGGCCTGGGGCGTGGAGACCAATACCGACGACACCGAGGGCGGCCCGGTGGCAACCTCCGACGCCAGGCCTGAAAGGGCCGAGGTCGAGGCTCTGCTGCCGCGCTATACCGGCGTGATCAGCCAGGTCCCTCCGCGTTTTTCCGCCATCAAGATCGATGGCGAGCGCGCCTATGACCTGGCGCGTGACGGCGAGGAGGTCGAGCTCGAGGCCCGCAACATCGAGGTGCACGCCCTGCGCATCGTGGAATATTCCCGCGAGGCCACCACCTTCGAGGCGGAGTGCGGCAAGGGCACCTATGTCCGGGCGCTTGCCCGCGACATGGGCCGGGATCTCGGCTGCTACGGCCATGTCACCGCCCTGCGCCGGGCAGTGGTCGGCACCTTCGACGAGCAGGATGCGGTGACGCCGGACGAACTGCGCGCCATGAAGGAAGGTGCCACCGATCTGCCGCCACTGACGGAAGCCTTGCTGCCGGTCGAAACCGCCCTCGAGGCCTTGCCGACCCTGGTGGTTTCCCAGCACGACGCCGGCCGCCTCGCCCGCGGCCAGGGCGTGATCCTGCGCGGACGCGACGCGCCGGTCTTCGAAGGCGTGGCGGCGGTGATGTCCGGCGGCACGCTGGTCGCCCTCGCCGAACTCGATAGCGGCGAATTGCTGCCCAAGCGCATCTTCAGACTATAGGGCGTCGTGCCAAAAGGCGGACACCGGTTTTTGGCAAAGACGACGATGCGACAGTCCCCACGGCATCGGACCTGGTCCCTGAACCGAGTCCGATGCCTTCATGTCTCGCAGGCCGATGAATTTACGATAGACAGCGGACATTCAGACTTCCTGAAACCACTCCGCTCTTCGCAGGGGCAGGATCGATGGACCATGAATGCGCCGGGTTGCCACGGTCTGGAACACATTGATACCGCCGCGCTGGAAACTGATGCAGCACATCGACAAATAGAGCAGCCATAGCCTCGTGCGTTCCCAGCCGACCATGGCGCTGGCCCTCTCCCGGTTCGCCCAGAGATTGTCGACCCAGCGCTTGAGGGTCAGGTAAAAATGCATGCGCATCGGCTCGATGTCGTGGATTTCGAAGCCATGCCGCTCCAGATTGGTCGCGGTCATGCCGATATGGTCCATCTCGCCCCCCGGGAAAATATAGCGACGGATGACCCTCATATAGGCCGTTTCCCGGCCGAACTTGGACATGTCGAACAAGGCACGCCGCACGCTGGCCTGATGGAGATAGCGGCCGTCGGGGGTCATCAGGTCACGCATGTGGATGAAATGGCGGTCGTGATTCTTCAGCCCCACATGCTCGAACATCTCGATCTGCGCGACCGCATCGAACTGCCCCGATGGCTCGATGTTGCGATAATCGCGCAATTCCACCTTGACCTTGTCTCCCAGCCCCTCCCGTTCGATTTTCGCCTGGCAGAATTCCAGCTGGCGCTGCGCCAGGGTCACGCCATAGGCCGTGACGCCGTAGTGCCTGGCGGCGTGGCAGACCAGCCCGCCCCAGCCGCAACCGATGTCGAGCAATCGGTCACCGGGTTTCAGCTGAAGCTTCTGGCAGATACGGTCGAGCTTGGTCCGCTGCGCATCTTCGAGCGAGGCTTCCGGGCTGGGGAAATAGGCCGCCGAATAGACCATCTCGGGATCGAGGAACAATTGATAGAACTCGTTCGAGACGTCGTAGTGGAACTGGATCAGTTCCTTGTCGTCCCGCCCCTTGGCATAGTGCATCGGGACGGAGCCATCGAAGCTGGGCAGCGGGGCTGCCTTGGCCATGCGGCCGAACAGGAAGGGCGTGGCAAACCCCAACAACTTCATTTTGGGGAATGACCGCCCCGTGGCGAGTGCCTTGCTGTGATTCCAGCGTGCCGCCGCCTGGAGGGGACTTCCGCCGACGATATCGACTTCCTGTTCGGCGTATAGCTCGAACAGCGTCATCAGCCTCGGGCGCGTCAACATCCGGCGTATCGCCTCGGGCGAGCGCAACACGAAGCGGATATCGTCTCTGGCATGAGGCCCGAGCGGCAGAACTTCGCCGTTCCACAATTCGAGGCTGAGATCCGCCCCAAGCTTGTCGGCGACCTCCCCGACGAGCCTACGCGTAACTGCAAGACGCTTTTCTTCCAGATTCATGGGCGCCGCTTCATGGGTTGGGAGGCCTGGCTGCACTCACCCCACCCGGCGTGAAGGCAATGCAGCGACGCGTCCCGAATCGATCAGCTCGGGCAAACGTCTCTCCATCCTTCTTTTGACAGGTTTGATATTACCTGCAACCCAGAGGTGCATTATCTCGCCATCGCAAGGAACCGGAACGATGCACGGCTGAGGCGCACGGCCATGGCGTTAGGGCGACAGCCCTCAGGGGGCCTTGGCGTCGATGCCCGGCAGGCGGGCAATCGCGCCGACGAGAAATTCGATCAACAGCCTGACACGCGCAATGCCGGCGCGTTCGGGCACGATGAGCATGTTCAAAGGTGTCGGCAGCGGCGCATAGTCAGGCAGGATCGGCTCCAGCCGCCCTTGCTCCAGGAGATCGTCGACCAGCCAGACATGGGTCGGGCCGAAACCGCGGCCGGCAGCAAACGCTTCGCGCGCCGCAAGTCCGTGGTCGACCTGCAGGCGACCGCCGAAGGGCACGGCATGGCGGCTTCCGTCCGGCCCCTCGAGAACGAGCGTCTCGCTGCCCGCGATGTTCGACATGCGTATGCCCTCGAGGCCTGCCAGGTCCTCCGGAGTCTCGGGCCGGCCGTGCCGGGCCAGAAAGTCCGGCGCTGCCACGAGGACCCGCCGGCTTCGGCCCAGCGACCGCCTCTTCATCGAACTCTCGCTCAGCGGTCCGAGCCGCAGCGCCAGGTCGACGCCTTCTCGGACGAGATCGATTCGCTCGTCCGTGAGACTGAATTCAACCCTGATGTCGGGATGACGATCCTGGAAGGCGAAGAGCAGGCGGGCAATATGCCGAACCCCGAGAGCCGCCGTGCAGGACAGGCGCACCGTGCCGGCATGCTCGCCATGCCCCTGTCGCGCCTCGTCGCCGGCCTGCTCGACGAGACGCAGGATCTGGACGGCATGGGCATAGTAACGGCTGCCCTCCTCGGTGAGAGAGACACGCCGGGTCGTGCGACTGAGAAGAGCCACGCCCAGCGCATCCTCGAGCTCGCTCAGGTGCCGCGTGACACTGGACTGGCCGATATTCAGTTCGCGCGCGACCGCCGAGAAGTTTCCACGCTCGGCGACACGGACAAAGCTGCGTATGCGCTCCAGAGTGACGTCTGATTTATCCATAATCCGGCACAATATTATGCATTCTCTCGATGTAGCGGATTATAGGAACCTTCCCTAGCTTTGAGGAATGATTTCTCATTCCTGGAAACACCCATGAAAGTCCTGCTCGTCTTCGCACACCCCGAACCCCGCTCGCTCAACGGAAGGCTCCGCGACGTCGCCATCGCCGAACTCGAGGCCCAGGGCCACGAAGTTCGCCTCTCCGACCTCTATGCCGACAACTGGAAATCCGAGGTCGACCAGGCCGATTTTCCGGCACTGGGAGCCGAAGCCAGGCTGATGCCGGTGCAAGCCTCCAAGAAGGCCTTCGAGGCCGGCACGTTGACCGACGACGTCAAGGCCGAGATCGAGAAATTGCTCTGGGCCGATGTCCTCATCCTGCAATTTCCCCTCTGGTGGTTCACCATGCCGGCCATCCTCAAGGGCTGGGTCGACCGCGTCTTCGCCTATGGTTTCGCCTATGGCGTGGGTGAGCACAGCGAGCAGCGCTGGGGGGACCGGTATGGCGAGGGAAGCCTGGCCGGCAAGCGCGCGATGCTGATCGTGACGGCCGGAGGCTGGGAAGAGCATTACACGCCGCGCGGCATCAATGGCCCGATCGACGACCTCCTGTTCCCGATCCATCACGGCATTCTCTATTATCCCGGCTATGACGTGTTGCCGCCCTTCGTGGCCTATCGCGCCGATGGCCTCAAGGAAGCGGGTTTCGAGCCCCTGGCCGAACGCCTGCGCGACAGGATGCGAACGCTGCAATCGACATCGCCCATCCCCTACCGGCGCCAGAATGCCGGCGACTATCTGATCCCGACCATGCAGCTGCGGGCCGGGCTCGAGACGCCAGGCGAAACCGGCTTCTCGCTGCATCGGCGCGCGGCCGTCGATTGAGCCTGCCGGATCCGGATAGCCGTTACAGCCTGGTTTCGCCTTCGGCCTCACGCAATGCCTGATCCTCGGTCTGGATCGTGACATGGCCGATGCCGAACTCATGCCCGACCAGTTCACGCGCCGCCACCAGCACCTCGCGCGCCCTCGCCATGTCGGCCAGCACCAGATGGCCGCTCATGGCATCGAGCCCCGAGGTGATCGTCCACACATGCAAATCATGCACGGCGACCACGCCGGGAATTTCGGCCAGCTTCTTCTCGAGCAGCGCGAGATCGACCTCGGGCGGCGTGCCTTCCATCAGGATGTGCACCGCCTGCTTCAGCAGGATCCAGGTGCGTGGCACGATGAACAGGCCGATCCCCGCGCCGATGATGGGGTCGACCAGCGTCCAGCCCGTCAGCATCACCACGAGGGCGGCCAGGATGACGCCGAGGGAGCCGAGCATGTCCGACAGCACCTCGAAATAGGCACCCTTGACGTTGATGCTCTCCGAGGAACCGCCGGACAGGAGCTTCATGCTGATCAGGTTGACCACCAGCCCTGTCGCGGCAACGGCCAGCATCGGGCCGCCAAGGATCTCGGGCGGATTGCGGAAGCGCTCATAGGCCTCATAGAGAATGTAGACGGTCAGCAGCAGCAGCACGACGGCATTGGTCAGCGCAGACAGGACCTCCGTCCGGACATAGCCATAGGTCTTCTGCGGCGTGGCGGGCCGTTCGGCGAAACGGATGGCGATCAGGGCCAGGGCCAGGCCGCCGGCATCG
Source organism: Labrys sp. 22185 (assembly GCF_052045555.1). Lineage (NCBI taxonomy): Bacteria > Pseudomonadati > Pseudomonadota > Alphaproteobacteria > Hyphomicrobiales > Xanthobacteraceae > Labrys > Labrys sp. 22185. The sequence goes on from NZ_JBQEPH010000009.1 coordinate 243,383, forward strand.
GTCAGCATATGCGCGGCATCCGCCAGCAAAGCGAGGCTGCCGGTCCACAAGCCACCGACCACCTCGGCCACCATGAAGGCCGCGGTCAAGGCAAGGGCAGCCAGCAAACTGCCCTTGTGGCGGCCAGCGGCCGTCTCTCCGCGCGAGACCGCCCCGTGCGCGTGCCCGTGTCCCATCCTAACCCCTCGCCACTGCCGCAACCCCAATGCCGCGGCGCAGGAGGGACCCTAACTCCTCTAGCCGCTAGAGAAGCAAGGCCCAAAGGCGATGGACAATGCGAATGTCCGGCAAGCCGCCGACACGGCTCAATGTTTGCGGGTCTTGGGCTTGGCAACAGCAGGGACAGCCTTTTCCTCCGGCTCCCCCTTCTCATTCAGCTCGTGCACGTCATAGAAACGGGAGGTCAGCGTCGATTTTGCCTCCTCGCCGACAATGAACTTCTTGGCCATCTCCCAGTGGCGAAGATCGCTGCCTTCCGGACAGCCTTCGCGCAGCCAGATCTCGTAGGCCTTCATTCGAATACGCTGTTCGGTCGTGTGTGGCATTGCTGCGCTCCCTCGTCGCGTTGTACGGGGCGGCACGGGTCGGGCACCGGGCAAAGTCATGGCACGACATTCGCCCAAACCGCGATCGGCCGGCCGCCACGATGAAAACGTGCGGGCGGGCGCCTGGTTCCCCAGGCGGGCAGGATTGGTGTGCCGGTCTCCTGCACTCCCTCACGAGGTGGAGATGATCGGCATCCGAGGATAGAGCCGGTCATCGGCGGACCCGCGTTGCAGGCGTCTCAGACCTCCCCGCCATTGGCGAGAAAACGCTCCGCGCTCAGAACGATCTTGCTGTCTTGCCCACCCACCAGCTTCTCGTCCTTGTCGGGATAGGGCAGATCCGTCAGCACGGCGCGGATGGCGGCAAGGCGGGTGCGCAGCTTGTCATTGGCCTTGATGATGGTCCAGGGCGTGTCGACGGTATCGGTCGCCGCCAGCATGCGGTCATAGGCCTGGGAATAGTCGTCCCATTTGCCCACCGCCTGGTGGTCGATCGGCGAGAGCTTCCACTGCTTGAGGGGGTCCGCATAGCGCGCATGCAGGCGCTTGAGCTGCATGGCCTGGCCGATGGTGAGGAAGAGCTTGAACAGCCGGATGCCGTCACGCACCAGCATCGCCTCGAATTGCGGCGCCTCGTGCAGGAACTTGTCGGTCTGTTCCGGCGTACAGAACCCCATCACCGGCTCGACGCCACCGCGATTGTACCAGGAGCGGTCGAAGATCGCGATCTCGCCCTTGGTCGGCAATTGGCCGACATAGCGCTGGAAATACCACTGTCCCTGCTCGGTGGGCGTGGGTTTCGACAATGCGACCACGCGCGCATCCCGAGGACTCAGATGCTGGGTAAAGCGATGGATGGCACCGCCCTTGCCGGCCGTGTCCCGCCCCTCGAACACCACCACCACGCGCTCGCCCTGCTCCTTGACCCAGGTCTGCGCCTTGAGGAGCTCGATCTGCAAGGCGCGAAGATCCCGTTCATAGGTCTTGGACTTCAGCTTTTCCTTGTGCGGGTAGTTGCCCGACCGGAAAGCTGCCTCGTCGATCTCCGGAGGCAGGTCGAGATCATCGAGACGAAACCCGGCAATCGCCTTCTTGAGCGCTTCATCCGTCTGCTTGCCCGCCTTCTTTGTCATGGAACCTCTCCAAATCCGCGCGATCGTCGTGAAACTGTCATCGCTCTGTCTACATTGCCAGCATGAACGATTTCCACAACGCCTGGAGCAAAGCGCATTCTGGTAGAAACGCCCTTTGCCCTGGCTCTCTGGTTGGACGCGTCCTTGCGATTCGAGACCAATCCGTCAAATCGCAAAACGCTTTGGATGGAAAGCCGCAATGTCGATGGTGATGGAACGCTCCTGGCTCTTGACGAAATTGGCCTGGAGCGGTGTAGCTGGTCCGGTGAGTTCGAACCGAAACATCCTGAACCGCATCTGGGGTCGCCGTTGGCTCGTGCTCTCGATCGCGGTTCTGCTGGCCGCTCTCGTGCTGTGGGACAGCGCCAATCCCTGGCATGGATTGCTCATCTTCGCCATGATCGTCGCCGCGACGGGCACCATTCCCTCAACCGGCGGGCATGACGGCAGCATCCAGCCCACTCTTCCCGAGGGTGGCGGCAAGCCTTCCTTCGACGATCTGGTGATGGCCATTCCGGATCCGGTCATCGTGCTCGATTCGGAGCTTGCCGTTCGTTATTTCAACCGCCGCGCCCGCGACATCGTGCCGAATCTGCGCATTTCGGAAGCCCTGACCTATGCACTGCGCGTGCCGGAACTGATCGATGCCATCCGCTCGGCCCTCGACACCGGGGCCAGCCGGCAGATCGAATATTCCGAACGCGTACCGATCGATCGCGTCATCGAGGCGCAGATCTCCACCATTGCCGGCGAGAACGGCCGCACGGCCTTCGTGGTGATCGTGCTGCGCGACGTCACCCAGCGCCACCGTGTCGAACAGATGCGGGTCGATTTCGTCGCCAATGCCAGCCACGAACTGCGCACGCCACTCGCCTCCCTGCTCGGCTTCGTCGAAACCCTGCAGGGTCCGGCCCGCAACGACGCGGCTGCACGCGAAAAATTTCTCGACATCATGCGGTCCCAAGCCAATCGCATGTCCCGGCTGATCGACGATCTCCTGTCGCTCTCGCGCATCGAGCTCAATGCCCATGTCCAGCCCGACAAGCCGGTCGAGCTCGGTGCGGTGGTCGGCCATGTCGCCGATACGCTCGGGCCCCTCGCCCAGGACCGCAGCGTCACGCTCAGCGTCGACAAGCGCGTCCCGATGCTGGAAGTACGGGGCGAGCGGGACGAGTTGATCCGTGTCTTCGAGAATCTGGTGGAAAATGCCATCAAATATGGCGCGTCCGGCGGCAAGGTCGAGGTTACCCTCGATTCGCAACCCAAGCCGCAGGGCAAGGGCCGCGAGGCGGTGGTGACGGTGCGCGATTACGGCCCGGGCATCGAGGCGGAGCATGTACCGCGCCTCACCGAACGCTTCTACCGGGTGGATGCCGCGAAATCCCGCGAGAAGGGCGGCACGGGCCTCGGGCTCGCCATCGTCAAGCACATCGTGGCGCGCCACCGCGGCCGCCTGGGCATCGAGAGCGTACCGGGTGAAAGCACGGTTTTCTCGGTCCGGATCGACCAGATCGACTGACACAGCGAGGCATTTTCAGGAACTGCCGGCTCCTTCGGCGATTTTCACCAAATCTTTGATTTGGCCTCGAAAATCGCCGGGCACGCGAACAAGGACAGGCCGGTATCCCCGAATCCGGCATGACGATCGAGGCTGCAGCCATCGTCATAGGGTTTCGACGGGTTTTAACAATCGCGTCACCACCGTTGCGACGCGGTTGACAGAATACCATCAACCAATTGAATTATAACGGTTTTATTTGTCATAAAACGATAGCCTAACTGTCATAGAACCGTTGCTGCCGGCTTGTTAGGAGTCGCGCCGTAGACAGGGTTGCCGACCGGTAAACGATCGTAGCGCCTGTCCAGAGAACAACGGAGATAGACCGTGAAGCTTTCCTTCCTCGCGCTCGCCGCTTCGGTAGCCCTGTCCAGCACGATCGCCGCGACCGCCGCCTTCGCTGCCGACATCACCGGCGCCGGTGGCACCTTCCCCGCCCCGGTCTACAATGCCTGGGGTAGCGATTTCAAAGCCAAGACCGGCACCGCGCTGAACTACCAGGCGATCGGTTCGGGCGGCGGCCAGACCCAGATCACCAACCGCACCGTCGATTTCGGCGCTTCCGATGCTCCGATGGCCACCGACAAGCTGACCGCTGCCAAGCTGCTGCAGTTCCCGACCGTCATCGGCGCCATCGTGCCGATCGTGAACATCGAGGGTGTGTCCGCCGACCAGCTCACGCTGACCGGCGCGATCATCGCCGACATCTACCAGGGCAAGATCACCAAGTGGAACGATCCGAAGATCGCCGAGCTCAACAAGGATGTGAAGCTCCCCGATCTCGACATCGCCCCGGTCTACCGCGCCGACGGCTCGGGCACGACCTATGTCTTCACGTCCTATCTTTCGGCCGTGAGCCCCGACTGGAAGAGCAATATCGGCGCCGCCACCTCGGTGCAGTGGTCGACCGGTTCGGGTGCCAAGGGCAATGACGGCGTCGCCGGCGCCGTGAAGAACACCCAGGGCGCCATCGGCTATGTCGAATATGTCTATGCCGCCAACAACAGCCTGACCACCACGCAGCTGCAGAACAAGGACGGCAAGGTCGTCAAGCCGACCGTTCCTGCGTTCCAGGCCGCAGCCGCCAAGGCCGATTGGAAGGGTGCCAAGGACTTCGCCGTCTCGATGATCGACGTCGGCGGAGAAACCTCCTGGCCGATCGTTTCCACCACTTTCATCCTGCTGCCGAAGGATCCCAAGGACGCCAAGCAGTCGGCCGAAGTCATGAAGTTCTTCGACTGGGCCTACAAGGATGGCGGCGCGACGGCCGAGAAGCTGCACTACATCCCGCTGCCCAAGGAGGTGATCGATACCGTTCGCACCGCCTGGAAGAGCGAAGTGAAGGCTGCCGACGGCAAGGCCGTCTACGAATAAGCTGAAACCCCGACCCGGCGCGGTTCTGCGCCGGGTCGTCGTCCCTGATCGAATCACAGGCTGGAACATCGCCATGAGCGCCGTAGCCGACTCCTCGCTGGACGCATCCAACTCGGCCGCAAAGGTCGCGCAGGGTTCTCCCTCGCCCGGGGCCAAGACGGTTCCGGGCGCCAACCTGGATCCCATCTTCAAGGCCGCCCTCTATGGCTGCGGCTCCCTCGTGCTGATACTGCTCTGCTCGATCGTCGTGCTGCTCTTCTATGGCGGCTGGCCGGCGCTGGCCCATTTCGGGCCGAGCTTCTACTGGTCCACCGCCTGGAACCCCGTCACCGAGAAATTCGGCGCCGGCGTCATGATCTACGGCACGCTGTTCACCGGCATTCTCGCTTTGATCATTGCCTTGCCGATGTCCTTCGGCATCGCCTTCTTCCTCACGGAGATCGCGCCCCAGAGCGTGCGGCGGCCGATCGGCATCGCCATCCAGCTCCTGGCGGCCGTGCCGTCGATCATCTTCGGCATGTGGGGGTCGCTGATCGTGGCGCCGATCCTGGCCCAGACGATCTACCCGCCGATCATCTCCGTCCTCTCGCACGTGCCGGTGCTCGGCTATCTGTTCAAGGGCCCCACCAACGGCGCCGGCATGCTCACGGCCGGCATCATCCTGGCCCTGATGATCATTCCCTTCATCACCGCGATGTTCGTCGAGATCCTCGAATCGGTGCCCGCCATGCTGAAGGAATCGGCCTATGGCGTCGGTGCCACCACCTATGAAGTCTTCCGCAACGTCTCGGTGCCCTATGGCCGCACGGCGCTGGTCGGCGCCGTCATGCTCGGCTTCGGCCGCGCTTTGGGCGAGACGATGGCGGTGACCTTCGTGATCGGCAACGCCAACCGAATATCGGCCTCGCTGTTCTCCTCGGGCGCGACCATCGCCTCCACCATCGCCAACGAATTCCCGGACGCGCCGGCCGGCTCGCTGCGCAGCCAGTCGCTGCTGGAGCTGGGCTTCGTGCTCTTCGTGATTTCCTTCATCGTGCTTGCGATCTCCCGCATGCTCGTGCGCACCAACGCCAAGTAAGGGAGAGCATCATGGCCCATCTCGCCCAAAGCAGCGCCCGTCTCGCCCGCCGCCGCGCCCTCGACTATGCCTACAAGGTCGTCTCGATCAGCTTTGCCGCGATCTCCCTGCTGGCGCTGGCCTGGATCCTGTTCACGCTGCTGCGCGAGGGTCTGCCCTCGCTGACCATGGACCTCTTCACCAAGGACATGGCCGATGGCGGCCTGCGCAATGCCATCGTCGGCTCTCTCGTCATGGTACTGCTCGCCCTCCTGATCGGTGCGCCGATCGGCATCATGGCCGGCACCTTCCTGGCCGAGGCCGGCCGCGGCAGCAAATTCGCCGATGCGGTGCGCTTCATCAACGACATCCTGCTCTCGGCGCCGTCCATCCTGATCGGCCTGTTCGTCTACCAGATGATCGTGGTGGCGACGGGCGGGTTCTCCGGCTGGGCCGGTGTGGTGGCGCTGGCCATCATCATCCTGCCGGTGGTCGTGCGCACCACCGAGGACATGCTGGCGCTGGTGCCGATCAGCCTGCGTGAAGCCGCCTTTGCCCTGGGATCGCCGATGTGGAAGGTCATCACCTTCGTGACCTGGCGCTCGGCTCGCACCGGTATCGTCACCGGCATCCTGCTGGCCCTGGCCCGCGCCGCCGGCGAGACCGCACCGCTGCTGCTCACGGCCTTCGGCAATTCCAACTGGTCGCTCAATCTCGGCAATGCCTTTGCCAGCTTGCCGGCTGCCATCTACCAGCTCGCGCCCTACCCCGATCCCAAGGCCGTCTCGGTGGCGTGGAGCGGCGCCCTCCTCATCACCGCCGGCGTGTTGGCGCTCAATATCCTGACCCGCTTCGTGCTCGCTCCCAAGAAATGAGTGCTCCCATGTCCGCTACCCCCCAAGCCTCCATCGCGGTTGCCGAACGCCCCCTCGCCGATCCAGCCGCCGCCGTGAAGCTCAAGGTCGAGAATCTCGACTTCTATTATGGCGAGAAGCATGCGCTCAAGGCCATCAATCTCGACATGATCGACCGGCAGGTCACCGCCATGATCGGTCCCTCCGGCTGCGGCAAGTCGACCCTGCTGCGCGTGCTCAACCGCATGTACGACCTCTATCCGGGGCAGACCGCCAAGGGCCGCGTGCTGCTCGACGGCCAGAACGTCATCGGCAAGGAGATCGACCCGGCGGTGCTGCGCGCCCGCATCGGCATGGTGTTCCAGAAGCCCACGCCCTTCCCGATGTCGATCTACGACAACATCGCCTTCGGCGTGCGGCTGCATGAATCCATCTCCAAGGCGGAGATGGACCAGCGTGTCGAATGGTGCCTGACCAAGGCCGCCTTGTGGAACGAGGTCAAGGACCGCCTGCACGCTTCGGCCCTCGGCATGTCCGGCGGCCAGCAGCAGCGCCTGTGCATCGCCCGCACCATCGCGGTGAAGCCCGAAGTCGTCCTGCTGGACGAGCCGACCTCCGCGCTCGATCCGATCTCGACCGCCAAGATCGAGGAATTGATCGACGAATTGAAGCGGGACTTCACCATCGTGATCGTCACGCACAATATGCAGCAGGCGGCGCGCTGCGCGGATGTGACGGCCTTCTTCTATCTGGGCGACCTCATCGAAGTCGGCCAGACCAACAAGATGTTCACCACCCCGAACGACAGCCGTACGCAGGATTACATCACCGGCCGCTTCGGCTGATCCCTCGGCCAGCGTCGAATTCATTTGGAGGCGGCATGTCCGACCATATCGTTACATCCTTCGACCAGGAACTGCGCGAGCTGCGCAACATGATCGCCGAAATGGGTGGCTATGCCGAGAAGAGCGTAGCCGACAGCGTCGAAGCCCTGCTCAAGCGCGACACCCAGCGCGCCAAAGCGGTGATCGATCTCGACGCCGCGATCGACAAGTTGCAGCGCCAGGTCGAGGACCGAGCCATCCTGATCATCGCCAAGCGCCAGCCGTTGGCCCTCGACCTGCGCGAGATCGTCTCGGCCCTGCGGGTGGCCAACGACCTCGAGCGGATCGGCGACCTCGGCAAGAATGTCGCCAAGCGCGTGGTGGCCATCCACAGTCACGCCCAGCCGGCCCAGCTCTTCGGCGGTTTCGACCACATGGCCGACCTGGTACTCGAGCAGCTCAAGCAGGTGCTCGACGCCTTCGCCCAGCGCAATGTCGAGGAAGCCCTCTCGGTCTGGCGCTCGGACGGCGAGATCGATGCGATGTATACCTCGCTGTTCCGCGAATTGCTGACCTACATGATGGAAGATCCGCGCAATATCGGCTTCTGCACCCATCTGCTGTTCTGCGCCAAGAACATCGAGCGCATCGGTGACCACGCCACCAACATCGCCGAGACGGTCCACTATCTCGTGACCGGTGAATCGCCGGCCGGAGAGCGGCCCAAGGCGGACAACAGCACCGATCTCGTCGACCTTCCTGTGCCGGCTAAATAACAAGGGATAGGCCATGCCTCCCAAGGTTCTGATCGTCGAGGACGAAGAAGCGCTGACCCTGCTGCTGCGCTACAATCTCGAAGCCGAAGGCTATGAGGTGGATAGCGTCGCACGCGGAGACGACGCCGAGATCCGCCTGCGCGAAAGCGTGCCGGACCTGGTTCTGCTCGACTGGATGTTGCCGGGCCTGTCCGGCATCGAATTGTGCCGGCGTATTCGCATGCGGCCGGAAACCGAGCGCCTGCCGGTGATCATGCTCACGGCGCGCGGCGAGGAAACCGAACGCGTGCGGGGCCTGGCCACCGGTGCCGACGACTATGTCGTCAAGCCCTTCTCCGTGCCCGAGCTCTCGGCCCGCGTGCGTGCCCTGCTGCGCCGGGCCAAGCCCGATCACGTCGCCTCCCTGCTCAAGGCCGGCGACATCTCCCTCGACCGCGAGACCAAGCGCGTCCATCGCGGCAATCGCGAGATCCGCCTCGGCCCGACCGAGTTCCGCCTGCTCGAATTCCTGATGCAGGCACCGGGACGCGTCTTCGCGCGCGAGCAGTTGCTCGACAGCGTCTGGGGCCGCGACGTCTATATCGACGAGCGCACGGTCGACGTGCATGTCGGCCGCCTGCGCAAGGCGATGAACCGCACGCGCGAGATCGATCCGATCCGCACCGTGCGCGGTGCCGGCTATTCCTTCGACGAGACCTTCGCCAAGCAATCCTGAGGGCGTTTCGTGGGCATTGCCCGCTCGCTCCGCTTCGCCAAGGCTGCGTTGCGCCCTCACCTCGTTCCTACGGGGAGAGGGTGAGGGGCTGCGCGACGTAGAGAGCAAGAGTGGGCGACGATATCCGCCCTCCTCCCTCGCCGCGCAGTCACGCCGCCAAATCCGCCAGGCGTGCCTGCAGATAGTGGCGGATGGCCGGATCGCTCTCCAGGCCGATCGCCCGCAAATAGGCATTGCAGGCCTCCTCCGGTCTGGCGGCCCGCACCAGCAAGTCCGCACGCGCGGCCCAATAGGGCTGGTAATCGACGATGCGTCCGTCACCGGCGACCTCGTCAAGTGCAGCCAGACCAGCCTGCGGCCCCATGAGGCGGGCGAGCGCCACGGCCCGGTTGATGGCGGCCACTGGAGAAGCTGTCAGCAGAACCAGGGCTTCATACAATATGACGATCGCGGCCCAGTCCGTCGTCGCGCAGATGCGTCGATGGGCATGGGCCGATTGCAGCGCGGCTTCCAGCTGATAGCGGCCGATCTGGCGGACCTGGCCGGCCCGGGCAAGCAAGGCTTCGGCCTCCTCGATCAGCCCCGCATCCCAGAGCGCGGTGTCCTGCTGCTCCAGCGGAATATAATCGCCATCCTGGCCGCGGCGCGCCGCCCGCCGCGCTTCGGCGTGCAGCATCAGGGCCAGCAGCCCCAGCACTTCAGGCTCGCCGGGCAGGAGCGAGGCGAGCAGCCGGCCGAGCCAGATACCCTCCGTCGACAGATTGCGCTCGCGGGCATGAGCCCCTTCCGGATCGGCCCAGCCTTCGGCATAGACGGCATAAACGGCCTCCAGCACCGCGTCGAGACGGCCGGGCAACTCGTCGGGCTCCGGGATGCGGAAGGGGATGCCGGCTTGCTTGATCTTGGCCTTGGCCCGCACCAGTCTCTGGCTCATCGCCACGGGCGAGACCAGGAAGGCGCTGGCGATCGCGCCGGCATCGAACCCCAATATCACCTGCAGGATCAGGGGCGCACGCACGGTGGCATCGAGGGAGGGATGGGCGCAGGCGAACATCAGGCGCAGGCGCTCATCGGGCACGGCATGCCGCTCGCCCTGCTCCGAGGCGAGGGCCTCGACATGGCGGCCGACCTCGTCCGCCTTTTCGCCGCGCAGCCTGGCGCGGCGGGCCGCATCGATCTGGCGGCGCCGGGCCGCGGTCAGCAGCCAGGCTTCGGGATTGGCGGGCACGCCGCCCGCCGGCCAATGTTCCATGGCCGCAGCAAAGGCGTCGGCCAGGGCATCCTCGGCCCCCGCAATGTCGCCCGAGCGCGCCGCGAGAAGAGCGACGAGCCGGCCATAGCTGCGTCGCGCCACGATTTCGGCAAGCTCGGCTGCGGGGGCTGAAGACACCGGCTCGGGCCGTTCGCTCAATAGTCCTTCGGGTCCCATATCGGCCGGACCTCGATGGTCCCGATGGCGGCGCTCGGGCAGCGCGCCGCCCAGCCGATCGCGGCATCCAGGTCCGGCACGTCGATGATATAGAAGCCGCCGAGCTGCTCGCGCGTGTCGGCGAAGGGCCCGTTGAGCACCTGGGTCTTGCCGTCGGCGATGCGCACGGTGGTGGCCGAAGCCGTTGGGCGCAGGCGGCTCCAGGGGCCGAGGGCACCGGCCGACTGGAGCGCCTGCGTATAGGCCTGATAGGCTGCCAGGATCTGCTGCTTGTTGGCGGGATCCGCCTTCAGCATGGCTTCTTCGCTGCTGTAGATCAGAATTGCGAACTGCATGGGTTCCTCCTGTCTCCGCCGGCGCATGATGCGCCGGCATGACAATGACGCGCCATCCCGTTCGCTTTCGACAGCGACAGGAAAATTATGCGCTCGCCTTGGTGAGCTGCTCGATCTCGGCCGAACCAAGATTGAGCTCGGTCGCCTTGATCAGGTCGGAGAGCTGCTCGACGCTGGTGGCGCTGGCGATCGGAGCGACGATACCGGGCCTTGCAATCAGCCAGGCAATGGCGACTTGGGCGGGCGTGGCGTTCTTGGCCTCGGCCACCGCGTCCAGGGCGGCGAGGATGCGCAGGCCACGCTCGTTGAGGTAGGTGCCCATGTCGCCGCCACGCGCATTGCTCTTGGCGAAATCGGCTTCGCTGCGATATTTGCCGGACAGGAAGCCCTTGGCCAGTGAGAAATAGCTGGTCACGCCAATCTCGTTCTTGAGACAGAAAGCCTCGAGCTCGCGCTCATAACCGGAGCGATCATAGAGATTATATTGCGTCTGCAGGTTCTCGAAACGCGGCCACATCTCCTTGGTGCTGATCGCCAGCGCCTTGAACATGGTATTGGCGCTATGATTGGAATTACCGATCACCCGCACCTTGCCGTCCTTGACCAGCTCGGCATAGATGCCCAGCGTTTCCTCGAGTTCGACCTCCGGATCCTCCCAATGGGAGAGATAGAGGTCGATATAGTCGGTCTGCAGGCGCTTGAGCGAGTCCTCCACCGCCTGGACGATGTAGTCGCGCGACAAGCCCTTCTTGCCCGGCCCCATTTCCGAGCCGACCTTGGTGGTGAGCACGATGTCGGCGCGATTGCCGCGAGCCTTCATCCACTTGCCGATGATGACCTCGGATTCGCCGCCCTGATTGCCGGGAACCCAGGATGAATAGACATCGGCAGTGTCGATCAGGTTGAAACCACCCCCGACGAAAGCATCGAGGACGGCGAAGGAGGCTTTCTCATCCGCGCTCCAGCCAAAGACATTGCCACCCAGGCCAAGCGGAGCAACCGACAGATCCGACCGTCCAATCGCACGTTTTTCCATGAATGCTCTCCATATTCATGACAACAAATGGACCCGTCCGGCACTTGGCCGTGCCGGTTCGGGCTCAAGGGCCGCAGGGAGTTCAAATCGAATAGGTCAGCTCTTGTTCCCCGCCCCCTGCCTGACGCATCTCTTCCACCGACATGTTGTCGAGCAGGTTGGAAGAGAGGTCCCGCACACGCCGCATCAAAAGGCGTACGGTGCAACCTGGAACATCCGGGCAGTCGAGGCAAGGCTGATAAGCGGTGTGGCTGGCGCAGGCGATCGGCGCGAGCGGGCCGTCGAGAACCCGGATGGCATTGCCGACGCTGATCTGGCTGGCTTCGCGCGCCAGCATGTAGCCGCCGCCCTTGCCTTTCTTGGAGCGTACGATGCCGGCCACGCGCAACTCGCCTAGGATCGCATCGAGAAACTTCTTGGGAATGCAGTTGGCTTCGGCGATTTCCTGGCTTTGCGCCGTCTCGCCGGCCGGCAGGCTGGCGAGGTGCGCCAGCGCCTTGAGACCATATTTGCCCTTGTTCGTCAGCATTGCCCGATTCGCTCCACGCAGGACAAAGTCCATCCTGTCTATCACGAATATAGGGATTATGGACCGAATCGATAAGGGCCCGGACGGGTGTGTCGATCTCCAGACCGGCACACCAATTCTGCCTCAACCGCGCAAAGGCCGCCTATACCGGCATTGCCGATGGCCTCAGGTCACCGCCAGCCGGCCCGGCGGCTCGGGTGACAGGTCCTCGTAGAGCGTCTGGGCCTCGCTCGCCGGGCCGCGTCGATCGCCTAAGGCGAGAACGCGATAGACCCGGACGGTACGCTCCAGGGCGATGGTGAGCACATCGCCCACCTTGACGGCCTTGGCCGGGCTATCCGTGCGCGTGCCGTTGAGGCGGACATGACCGTCCGCCACCAGTTTCGCGGCCAAGGAGCGTGTCTTCACCACGCGTGCGTGCCAGAGCCATTTGTCGATCCGAAGACGATCCTGGCTTCCGGCCTGGCTCATAAGACGGTTCCCTAGAGCAAAACGCGTTCAGACGCGTCTTTGCGATTCGGGGTGACTCCGTCAAATCGCAAAACGCTGTGGATCAGGTCTTGTCCGGCTTGCCGCCCTGCATCTGCTCCTTGAGGGCGAGCAGCTTGGCGAAAGGCGAATTGGGATCCGGCGCGCGATTGGATTCGCGTCCACCCTGCGGCTTGGAGTCGCTCGACCAGTTGCGCGGGCGGTCGCCGCCCCGCTCCTGCCGATCGGGACGCGGTCCGCGGTCGGGACGGGCATCCCCCCGGGGCCGCCCGCCTTCGCCACCCTGCTTGCGCTCGCCGAAGCCCCTGTCCTCCCGCGGCCGGCCATTGCCGCGATCATCGCGGCGCGGCCGGTCGAAGCGGTTGGGCCGGTCACCTTGCCGGGCCTCCACACCTTCGGCAGGAGCTGCGCCTTCCGCTGGCGCCGGACGACCACGGCGGAAGCCGCCGCCTGCCTCCGGCTTGCGCTCGGCGCCGGGCTGGCGGTTGCCATGCTGGGGACGGCCATGGTGATGCGGACGCTGGTGCCGCTCGAAGCGTGCCGGTCGCCAGACCTCGATCTCCGGTACTTCCTCGACCGCCGCCTCGGCGGCGGGCGCCTCGGAGGAGGTTTCGGCCGTGGTCGCAGCCTCTGCACCTTCGACGCCTTCGCTTGCCTCAGCGGCCTCCTCAGAAGCCGCAGTCTCGGCTCCGGTCGTTTCCTCGACCGGGGCTTCGGAGACCTGAGCCTGCTCGGCTTGGACTTGCTCGCCTTGGATCTGCTCGCCTTGAGCTTCCTTGCCTTGGGCTTCCTCGGCCAGGGCCTCCGCGATCTGCACTTCCTCGGTCGGAGCCTCGGCGCCGGGCGTGTCGTCGGCCGGCGCGTCGCTCACCGCCTCTCCGGCAGCCTCGGCGACTTCCTGGAAGCTGTGCTCATGAGGCGGCGAGCCGATCGCCTCCATGGCATCGATCTCGGCGGGCGTCGGAGCGGCTTCCTGGCTCGATTCGGCAGCCTCAGCACCTTCTGCGGCCTCAGCCGCGGCAGCCTCGACTGGCGCGGCAGGCTCGGTCGGCGCCGGCAACCGGATTTCCTGGGTGATCGCCGGGCCCTTGCGCTTGTCGGAGCGATAGCCCAGGCCCCGCAGGATCGAGGCGAAATCCTCGCCCGAGCAGCCGACCAGCGAGGTCATCTGCACGGTGGCGACGAAACCATCACCATCGGCGGTACCGGCCGGCGGCTGGCCCACCGTGGTGCCGGGGCGATAGGCGATCGCCGGGCGAATGAGGTCGGCGAGGCGCTCGAGAATGTCGACGCGCACCGCCCGCTCGCCGCAGACGCGATAGCCGACCAGGCGATAGAGCCCCTTGTCGATGGTCTTGTCGGCCGGCATGGAGGTCCGGCCCGAGGCCGCCAGATGCGGGATCTCGTCGAGCCCCTTCTGGTCGAGGCCGCCATGGGTGAGAGCCCACAACTGCGCGGCGAGCGCGCGGGGCGCCGGCTTCATCAGCATCGGCAGATAGATGTGATAGGCGCCGAAGCGCACGCCATGCTTGCGCAGCGAAGCGCGCTGATTCTGATCGAGTTGCTTGAGGTCCTCGGCCACCTTGGAGCGATCGAGCACGCCCAGTGCCTCGACGAGCTGGAAGGCGATGCCCTTGGCCAAGCCTTGCAGGTCCTCGGCCTTGTCGAGCAGCAGCAGCGGCCCGAGCAAGCGGGTGATGTGGTTGCCGATCCAGATATCGAGCCGCGTCTGCACGGAATCGCGCGCCGGGCCCGTCAGCTGCTCATCTGCCAGCAAACGGATGCGCGGCGTCAGCGGCTTCTCCCCGCCGATGAGCTTGGCCACGGGCTCGCCGATCCAGCGCACCGTGCCATCCGCCGCCAGGGCGAATTCGGTATCGGGCGCCTGCGCGAATTTCTGGCTGCGCGCGTCGATCTCGCCTGCCAGAGCCTTGGCCGCCGCGGCCCGCAAGGCGCGGCCGCTCTCACCGTCGCCGGCACTCGGGTCGGGCGCGAACTGGAAACCCTGCAGCGTTCCGACATGTTGTCCCTCGACAATCACATCGCCGGTTTTGGTAATTTCAGTCTCAAGCATGGCGTTTTCTCTAAGGCGCCGCATCAGCACGCTGGTGCGACGGTCGACAAAGCGTTGGGCAAGCCGTTCATGCAATGCGTCGGAGAGCTTGTCCTCCACACTGCGTGTCACACCTTGCCAATGAGCGGGGTCTTTCAGCCAGTCAAGCCGATTTGCCGCAAAAGTCCAGGTTCGGATATGGGCGATACGCGTCGAGAGCGTATCGATGTCGCCGTCGGTCCGATCCGACATGGCAACTTGACGGGCGAACCAGTCGTCCGGGACCTTACCCTCCCGCATCAAAAATCCATAGAGATTCGTGATGATGTCGGCATGGGAATGAGGGGAAATCTTGCGATAGTCGGGCAAGCCGGCCACTTCCCACAGCCGCGCCACCGCCTGGCCGCCCTTGGCGAGGCGCCTCACCTCCTCGTCACGGGCGAGGATGGACAGGGCCCGGATGTCGTCGGCGTCGGGAGCCCGGGTCAGTCCTTGCTCCTCGGGCGTTGCCGACAGCGAGGCCTGCAGCGCTTCCAGCGAAGAGAAATTGAGGGCGGGATTGCGCCACTGCAGCACTTTAACGCTGTCGAAGGAATGCCCCTCGATGGCCTCCACCAGTTCAGGCTCGAACGGATCGCAGCGCCCGGTCGAGCCGAAGGTGCCGTCGCGGACATGGCGCCCGGCGCGGCCGGCGATCTGGCCGAACTCGGCGGGCGTCAGGCGGCGGAACTGGTAGCCGTCGAATTTGCGGTCGCCGGCAAAGGCGACATGGTCGACGTCGAGATTGAGGCCCATGCCGATGGCGTCGGTGGCGACCAGGAAGTCGACATCGCCGTTCTGATACATCGCCACCTGGGCATTGCGGGTGCGCGGCGACAGGGCACCCAGCACCACGGCGGCGCCGCCGCGCTGGCGGCGGATCAGTTCGGCGATGGCATAGACCTCGTCGGCCGAGAAGGCCACGATGGCGGTGCGCCGTGGCAGGCGCGTCAGCTTTCGGTCGCCGGCGAACAGGAGATGGGACAGGCGCGGCCGCGTCACCACATTCACGCCCGGGATCAGCTTCTCGACGATCGGCTTCATCGTCGCCGAGCCGAGCAGCAGCGTCTCATGCGTGCCGCGCCGGTTGAGCAGCCGGTCGGTGAAGACATGCCCGCGCTCGAGATCGGCGGCGATCTGGATCTCGTCGAGCGCCACGAACGGCACTTCGAGGTCCCGCGGCATGGCCTCCGCCGTCGCCACCCAGTAGCGGGCCTTGTCGGGCTTGATCTTCTCCTCGCCGGTCACGAGCGCCACGAACTCGGCGCCCACACGCTCCACCAGCTTGTTGTAGACCTCGCGCGCCAGCAGCCGCAGCGGCAGGCCGATGATACCGGCGCCATGGCCGAGCAGGCGATCGATGGCCAGATAGGTCTTGCCGGTATTGGTCGGCCCCAGCACCGCTGTAACACCGCGGGCGCGCACGGATGGGGGCAGGATGGGAGGCAGCATCAAGGTCGGCGGTCTTTCGGGCGTCATTTCGCAGAGCAAAGCGCGTTTCGGCGGCAACGCTTCCTGGCTCTAACTCGTTGTTTCCAAGCCAATCCAATCGATTGGCCAGAGCGTCTTTGAGATTTGGCCTGCTTTGGTCAAATCTCAAGACGCCCCGAGGGAAGCCGGAGCACCCCGGTTTCAGGATTCGCCAGACACCCAATACCCCGCGACGTCAAGGAAATACGGCCTTTGTGCGCATTTCCTGCATTCTGGTACCAGACACATATCATTCTGTCTCGCCATGAAACGCAAATATGGGCGTGAATGGCCGAAATTTAACCCCCCGAACGAGACTGGAACGGAAGGCGCCCGAATCGCTGCCCGGGCGAAATTCCCGCTTCACTCGTCTGTCGTCGGCAGGCATGCACCATTGGTGCGCCATGTCTGAACAGGGTTAAGGACGGGCCTGGCCAATGCCGGCAATGCGAGGAACTCGTTCCCATTTTGGGTCGAGCTTTCGGCATTTCGTGGTGGGTCGTTAATGTTGGGAACGGCCTTTGAACGAAGCGGGAGCGAATCACCGACCGTCCCGCCGGGCCGCGTTCCGCAATCCCCGAAAGCCTCGCGCCGAGCAATGCAGCTCCGCACCTGCCTCCCTTCGTCCATGGAGAAAGCGTTGCAGCCACTTCCTTCCGGCCGGCATGGATTAATTCCCGGAATGGGCCACCCGGCCTGGTTTTCGGCAGCGCAGCTTAAGGCCTGGTACGGGCATGGAACAAAGGGCGCCCGAATCACCGACTTCGTCCGGCAAAAAAACGGGCCGGTCGTGAGACCGGCCCGCGAACCACGTCGTCTTTAGGTGACGAAGCGCGCTCCTACCAGCGATGCCAACGGCGATGGCCCCATCCCCAGCCCCGATGGTGATAGTAGCGGGGGCGATAATAGGGACGGTAATAGGGCCGATAATAATGACGCCGGTAGTAGGGGCGATAATAATAGGGGCGGTAGTAATGGCGCCTGTAATAGGGACGGTAATGGTAGCGGTAATAGGGACGCCAATGGCGGCGATGGCGGATAGTCTGGACCAAGCCGTTATTCAGCGCCTGACCGTCGGCTCTGGTTTGGCCGGCGGGGGCGATGGGCATGGCCGATGAACTCTGGGCGGTCGCAAAGAAACCAATCGCAGCAAAGCAAGCTGCGAAGATCAACCCGATAGGCGTTCTCATCCTGCACTCTCCTTGACCGTTTTACGGCTCGGTAATAACGCCAGGCACCGTAAAGACGCGTCGAAACAATGAGGGTTTCTGGGTATCGAATTTAGCAGGCAGCGGCTGAACCGTAGCTGAACGGCACAGGTGCATGTCCCGCAGTGGAACAACTTGAGCCTATTGCAGCCAACACTTTAGGAAAGCGAACAGCACTGGAACGAAAAGCGAGCGAATCAGCTTTCCTCGTCATGATGGTCGATGCCGATACGGCGCAGGCGGTCCTTCACCCCGGCCAGCTCGCTCGACATGTCCTGCACGCGGCGGCGAACCTCGTCGGCGATGCGGGCCGCCGTCGCCGGATATTCCTCCAACGTGCGCCTGAACATCTGGCGCGACACGCGCAGCACCACGCTGGCCTCCCGCGCGATCGCCGTGGTGGGACGGCGGGTTTCCGACAGCAGGGCCATTTCGCCGATCAGGGTGCCGGGTCCGACGATGGCAGTGGCGACGTCGTCGTCGATCAGCGTGATCGCGCCCGAGGCGACGACGAAGCCATATTCGGAGATGTCGTCCTTGCGAAACAGCGTGTCGCCGGCACGCAGCCGTCTGGTCTCGGACGAGAAGGCGAGCAGGCGCAGGGCATCACGGTCCATGGAGCGGAACAGCGCCACTCTTTCCAGCAATGCCATATCGTCTTCGAGCGCCATCTGCGGCCTTGGGTTCGGAAGGAAACGTCCTACGCGCAAACAATAATTCACACCATCATTGCGAGCGTAACGAAGCAATCCAGGCAAAGGGCTGGGACCCTGCCCCCTTGATTGCTTCACTGCGTTCGCAATGACGAGATTCCAGCCACACGATCACGTGCAGTGACGATCTCACGGCACGAGCTTGTAGCCGCCGCCCTCGGTCACCAGCAAGGCCGCGTTGGAGGGATCTTTCTCGATCTTCTGCCGCAGGCGGTAGATATGGGTTTCGAGCGTATGGGTGGTCACGCCCGAATTATAGCCCCAGACCTCCTGCAGCAGCACATCGCGCTGCACCGCCTTCTGGCCAGAACGATAGAGATAGCGCAGGATCGAGGTTTCCTTCTCGGTCAGCCGGACCTTGGAACCCTTCTCGGTCAACAGGAGCTTGGAGGCCGGCTTGAAGGTGAAGGGGCCGATGTTGAACACCGCGTCTTCGCTCGTCTCGTGCTGGCGCAGATGGGCACGCACACGCGCCAGCAGCACGGCGAAACGGAAGGGTTTGACGACATAGTCGTTCGCCCCGGCTTCGAGGCCGAGAATGGTATCGGCATCGGAATCGTGGCCGGTCAGCATGATGATCGGCGATTTGAAGCCATTCTTGCGCAGGAGCTTGACCGCTTCCCGCCCGTCCATATCCGGCAGGCCGACATCCATGATCACCAGATCGAGATGGTCGGACTTGGCGATCTGGACGGCACGGCTGGCGGATTCGGCCTGATCGATCTCGAACTCGTCATAAAGCGCCAATTGCTCGGCCAGCGCCTGGCGCAGGTCGTTATCATCGTCGACGATCAGAATTTTGCGGCTGCCGGACATGACATTCCCCAGAAGGCGAAAGCGATCGATCAGGAGGAATCTGCCTGGGCGCTCGGCGTGCGCGGCAGGAAACCCGGTATGCTTTCGCGCTTTGAATACCAAAGCAGAGCGCGTTTTAGCGAAAACGCCCTTTTGCTCCGGCTCCTTGTCTTGACGCGTCTTTACGATTCTTGGTGATTCCGACAAATCGCAAAACGCTTTAGCGCTCTATCGCATTATGACGGCGTGCGCCATGATTTGTGAATCGCATGACGGCACTTTCGACAGGGATTTGCGGTGAAAAATTTGGAAGTCGGCCCTTGAAGCGCAAGATCGATCTCATTCGCGTGCAGGCATCCCCGCTTTCGCGCAGCCGTGGCCGCCTGACGGTGGGCGGGGTTTCCTATCCCTGCGTGCTGGGCCGCAGCGGCATTGCCGTCACCAAACGGGAGGGAGATGGCGTCACGCCCCGGGCCGTGCTGCCGCTCCGCGGCTTGTTCCAGCGGCTGGACCGCGCCCCCCGCATTCCCAGCCAGTTGCCCTTCCGCGCCATTCGCTCGCAGGATGCCTGGTGCGACGATGTCTGCGACCGGCGCTACAACACGCTGATCCAGCGCCCCCTCGACCAGAACGCCGAGGAAAGGCTGGCCCGCGGAGACCGGCTCTACGACGTCATCGTGCCGCTCGGCTGGAACGATGCACCGATCGTCAGGGGGCGGGGCAGCGCCATTTTCTGGCATGTTTCCCGCGAGAACAACGCGCCGACCGCCGGCTGCGTCGCCGTGGCACCGGAGGTG
This sequence comes from Labrys sp. 22185, assembly GCF_052045555.1. Lineage (NCBI taxonomy): Bacteria > Pseudomonadati > Pseudomonadota > Alphaproteobacteria > Hyphomicrobiales > Xanthobacteraceae > Labrys > Labrys sp. 22185. The sequence continues at coordinate 263,112 of NZ_JBQEPH010000009.1, forward strand.
TTCCGCAAGGTGCTGCCGAGACTGTCGCGCCGTGCCGTGATGGTCATCGACTGACGGAGGCGTCCGCCCCGCGACGTCGGCAGGATATTTCATAGCAAGGGTTATTGATGAAACAGATCATTTTTGCAGCAGCCGGCTGTGCGATTGCCGCCCTGGCTTTCGCCGATGCGGCGGCGGCCATGAGCATGCAGGATACCGCTGCCGGCACCTATGTCCGCCGGGAAAACGGCGAAGCCACGCTCATCGTCAAGCGCACCGGCGAGCATTGGCGGGTAAGTGCCGCCGTCGGCGGCGTTCCGAACGACGCGGCAACGGTTGCCGATTGCGGCTTCATTGCCGAAGGCTCGATCACGGGCCACGCCTTCGAAGGCAAGGTCACCCGCGTCAACATCGTGGCCGGCCTCGATGAACAGGGTGATGCGGCCAAGCCCGGTCTCGGCTTCTCCTTCTCCATCGACAAGGGCGCGATCACGGTTCGTGGCGCCGATGCCGCTGCCATCTGCGGCGGCGAGGGCAGCCTGATAGACGGCACCTACCAGCGCAGAAGCCGCTGACGCCTGAACTTTCCCGCTCGCCTTGCCCCCCGACTCCGCTGCCGCTCCTCCTTTGCCCTTTCCTTGGAACATCCGCAATGAAACGCCTGGCTTTCAGCATCGCTGCCCTGACCGTGCTCCACACCCTGCCCGCCCACGCCATCGACTGCAAGAAGGCCTCGACCTCGATCGAACGCCGCATCTGCGCCGACAAATCGTTGCGGCAGGCGGACGCCGCCATGGGCGCGGCCTATGCCAGGATCCTCAAGGCCAGCCAGGATCCCGAGATCCGCGCCATGCTGATCGAAAGCCAGAAACACTGGCTGGCACGGCGGGATCTTCGTCTCGACCAGGAGGACGGAGCGGAAGGTGCCGAAGATAGCGGCGAGGAAGCACCCAAAAACAATCTCCTCAAGGCAATCCAAGCGCGCACCGCGGATTTGGCCGAATTCTCCAAGACCGATGCCAAGCTGCCGCGGCTGATCGAGATCGCCCTCAACCAACGCCGGTTCAACGCCCAATTCACCGGAGGCCCCTTCGCGGGCTACAGCGCGGATTGCGACTTTCTGCCGAGCGGCAGTGATCAGATCTATACCTGCCTGGGAACGCGCACCTACCAGAACGAGGACCGGGTCTGCTCCGTGACGACGGACTTCGCCACCAACGCGCTCTACATCACCCAGACCGTGGCCGAGGTATCCGATGGCAAGCTCAAGACGATCGCGACCTGCGGCGACGAGAACGGCAGCAGCCCCTGCCCCGACGGCCAGCCTTCTGCCGACCGGCACTGGAACCTCCAGCCGGCTGCAACCGCCAATGCCAGCGGCACGAACACACCGTCGCCCAAGATCAGCGCCGATCTCGGCGAGGATGAGGACAGCCCCTGGTTGCGCGCCTGCCTGACCGACAAGAGCTATCCTCTCGCCGATCCCGCCAGCGACGGCAGCAAGAAATAGCGGTCCCACACCTCCCAACGGAGCATTATCGCAATAAGATCAACGGACTATGTCGGGCCTGTCATTCCCAGCGCCGCTGCAAGCGGCGGAAAGGGAATCCAGGGGCTAAAGGGATATATGCGTGGCCCCTGGATCCCCCTCCCGGAGCCAAAGGCACCGCCGGGGATGACATGCGCGATTTCTCGAAAAGCCCGGAAAAGGGCTCAGCGCGTCCCGAAGATGGCGCTGCCCACACGCACATGGGTGGCGCCAACCTCGATGGCCGTCTCGAAATCGCTCGACATGCCCATGGACAGCATCGAAAGCCCGTTGCGGGCGGCGATCTTGGAGAGCAGGGCGAAATGCGGTCCGGGCGACTGCTCGAACGGGGGGATGCACATCAGCCCGTCGATAATAAGACCATAGTCATCCCGGCAGGCCGCAATGAAGGCATCGGCCTCCTGGGGCGCGACACCGGCCTTCTGGGCTTCCTCGCCGGTATTGACCTGCACCAGCAGGCGCGGCGCCTTGCCTTGCCTGGCGATTTCCTTGGCGAGCGCCTGGGCCACGGAGGAGCGATCGACCGTGTGGATCACATCGAACAGGGCCACCGCCTCCTTGGCCTTGTTGGACTGCAGCGGACCAATGAGGTGAAGCTCGATATCGGGATAGACAGCCTTGAGAGCAGGCCATTTGCCCTGCGCCTCCTGCACGCGATTCTCGCCGAAGACCCGCTGGCCCGCGGCAAGCACCGGCTCGATCGCTTCCGGCCCGAACGTCTTGGAAACGGCGATCAGGGTCACCGCGCCTGCAGGGCGCAGCGCGTCGGCCTCAGCGCGGGCGATGGCAAGGCGAACCTCCGCAAGGCGGGCCGGAGCGTCGGACATGGCATGATTTCCAGAGAGTGGCGAAAGGACGAAACAGGCCTCCGACATAATAGGACGGACGGGCTATTGCTACCGGAACCTAGCCGGACCATGCTAAAAGCCCCGCATGGACAAGGGTTGCCTAGAGCAAAGCGCGTTTGGACGAAAACGCTATTTTGCTCTAGCTCTTTGATTCGACGCGTCTTTGCGATTCTTGGTGAAACGACCAAATCACAAAACGCTTTGCGGAGGGCAGGCCGATGATGCAATTCAAGGTGGCCAAATCGATCTTGGCAAGAAGCACCCTGGCAGCGCTCCTGATCTGCGGCCTGGGACGGCCAGCCTCCGCCCTCGATATCGGCCCGACCACGATATCCCTGCCGGTCTTTGGCATTCCCCTCGACATTCCAATCCGCGCATCGCTCGACAGCAAGAGCGAGGCGGGCGGCGTCCAGCTCGATCTCACCGTCACCGGCGACCTGAAATCCCTGCAGGACAATGCGCTGGCCATCGCCCGCAAATTGCCGTTTCCCGAGGATGCCTGTGCCCGCAAGGGCCCCAATCTCGTGGTCAACAGCATCGACAGCGCCCATATTCGCGCCGAGGGCGACACGGCGGTGATCGACGTTGCCGGCAAGGTGACGGCCTGGGGCTGCGCCAAAGTGCTGGGGCAGAAGATCAAGACCAAGATCGCCACCGACAGGATTGCCATCACCATCCCGGTCGAGCTCTACATCCCGACGCCGCGACAGGTCGCCTTGCGGGTGAAGGGCGAAGCCTCGATCAAGACCGGCGATCCGCAAATCACCGAGATCGCGACCGCCCTGCTCGGCAATCTCAACCAGCGCTTCACCGATGCCGTGGCCAAGGCCCTCGACAAGGACAAGGCCCGGGCCTCCGTGCCGGCGATACCGGGCCTCGACGTCAAGATCGAGCGGGCCGTCTTTGCCCAGGATCAGGACAAGCTGCTGGTCAAGGCCAAGGCCGACGGCCACGCCACGTCAGCCGCATTCGAGAGCCTGATCGGGCTGACGGGCAAGAAAGCGCCGTAAACAGCCTCAAAGCTGCTGCCTGAGAACTACCTGCGCGGGCGAACCCCGGCGCTCAGCGCGATCATCGGCGATGCATTGCCGCAATTGTAATGGGCCCCAATTTGTCGCTTACTTGATCAACCTACTGCCTAGCGATGCATGCCTGTCTTCGGCAAATCACGGGGTCTGTGAAATGAGAGGGCTCCTCGTAGCTATACTGGCGCAGGTTTGGTTGATTACGCCGTCGACCGCCAGCGAGAGCTGCGATGTTCGCTTGATGCGAGACAGCGATGCTCAATATTTCGTCTCCTCCCAGGGAGACTCGTGCCAGGTGCGGAAACTGGTCACGCCTCACTATGACTGTCAGTTATGGTACGGAGTTGACCATGGCTGGCAGGGCCTCTTGTGCGGCGATCTGCAAGGCCTGTGGGGAGTAGAGGGCAATGCCGCTCCGGCATATGGGATCACTACCTTCGGCACCAATCGCAAGGTAAAGCTTCCCAAGCATGCCGGCGCCAGAAAATCGTGGCTAGCGCCACTGGATACGGAAGGCCTGCATCTGAGCTATCCGATCAGTATGGACGATTATATCGACCATTATCCAAGAAACTTCAGCAAGATCGGCGTCAAGGCCTCGCCGCCGAACCCGGAAATTGCGGTTGCCCGCCAATCCATCGAATACGTGACTATGAAGGGCGAAAGGCGTGTGGCCGTGACGGGCAACGCGCAGATTGCCTGCCACAGACTCTATTTTCTAACCTGGGTATCGCCGGCAAAAGCATCCACAACCGAAAAAGACATGGACACTTTTCTATCGGATTTGCGATTGCAGCCTGCCAAGCTAAGCCATGACAAGCAGCAGATAGCCTGTATAGCGAAAGATTGACTTCCATGCACGTTACTTTTCCGAGAGGTATAATAATCGATAGAATACCTCGGCGAACAATCACCCCCTCTTGCTCACAAAACCTCACAAGAATACTTATTGATATATGATCAAAAACTACTGCAGGAGGAAATTTTCGATGAAGCGATTAATGGCCGCTCTTGTACTGGCCGCGGGTGCATTTCTGGCCTCGCCCGCCCAGGCGGCTCCCGAAAAGATCATTCTCGACACGGATTTCTCGACGATCGGCGATGACGGCCAAGTGCTGATCATGGCGGCCCAGTTGCAGAAGGACAAGGCGATCGACCTTCTGGGCATCACCGTGGTCACCGGCAATGACTGGCTGAAACAGGAAGTCGCCGATGCCCTGCGCGCCGTCGAGCGCCTCGGCATCGAGGACAGGATCGGCGTCTATGCCGGCGCGAACCTGCCCCTCGTCCACGATCCCAGGAGCTTCGAGCATGAACGGGCCCTTTTCGGCTTCGGCGAAAGCTACAAGACCTCGTTCCATCGCCCGCAGCCCAAGGATGCCGACCTGATCGCCCCGCCGGACGGCTTCGCCAAGAAGGCCAAGCTGCGCAAGGAAGATGCCGTCGACTTCATCGTCGACACGGTCAAGGCCAATCCGCACGAAGTCTCGCTCCTGGTGATCGGCCCGGCCACCAACATCGCCCTGGCGATCCGCAAGAACCCGGAAATCGTGCCGCTGATCAAGCGTATCGTCTACATGGCCGGCGCAGTCGACGTGAAGGGCAACACCACGCCCGCCGCCGAGATGAATGTCTGGATCGATCCGGAAGCCGCCCGCATCGTCATGCGCGAGCCGATCGAGCAGGCCCTCATTCCCCTCGACGTCACCGATATCACCCAGATCGGCAAGCCCGAATTCGACCGCCTCACCGCCGGCGAAGGCCCGGTCCAGAAGCTCTTCCGGGACAGCTGGATGGCCAAGAAGTTCGCCAAGGAGGACAAGGCCAAGGCCAGCGTGTTCGATACGCTCGCCCTCGCCTATCTGGTCGATCCGAGCTACGCGACCAAGGTCGAGGATCTCTATATCGACGTCGATGTGGCGTTCGGGCCGGGCTATGGCCGCACGCTCGGCTATTGGCAGAAGCAGCCGACGGACCTGCTGCAGAAGGTTAAGGTGGTCAAGCAGTTCGACAACAAGCGCTTCTTCGACTTCTACGTCGACCTCCTGACGCGCCCGGTGCCGGTCAGGCTCGCCGAGTAGGCAGGGTCTGTCCGACGTTCGGCCGTCGACGTCGGCTCAACCCTTGTCATTGCCGGGCTCGACCCGGCTATCCAACTCTCGTTTCCAGCGCGGAAATCCGTCGGCGCTGGATGCCCGGGTCAAGCCCGGGCATGACAAAACCGTGCCTGTGCCGACCCTGTCGGGTGATTTCCCGCAGATTCTTCAGGCCTTCGAAAGGAGACGAGGCTAGCTTTGCACCGCCGCGCCCGCTAAAAGCGGCGTTTCAAAATCAACTTTCAGTTGACATTCAACCTCCGAGTTCCCTTCCCCATGACCACCGAGCGCTATAACGCCCGCGACGCCGAGCCCAGATGGCAGAAGACCTGGGCCGACCAGGCGATCTTCGAAACCAGGAATGAGGATCCGCGTCCGCGCTACTACGTGCTCGAGATGTTCCCCTATCCCTCCGGGCGCATCCATATGGGTCATGTGCGCAACTACACCATGGGCGATGTGGTGGCGCGCTATCGCCGGGCCAAGGGCTTCAACGTGCTGCACCCGATGGGTTGGGACGCCTTCGGCATGCCGGCCGAGAATGCTGCGATGCAGAACAAGACGCATCCGGCCAAATGGACCTATGCCAATATCGACACCATGCGCGGCCAGCTCAAATCGATGGGCCTGTCGCTGGACTGGAGCCGCGAGATCGCGACCTGCGATCCTTCCTATTATCGCCACCAGCAGGCGATGTTCCTGGATTTCCTGCAGGCAGGCCTGGTGGAGCGCAAGATCTCCAAGGTCAATTGGGATCCTGTCGACCACACCGTGCTGGCCAATGAGCAGGTGATCGACGGCCGCGGCTGGCGCTCGGGCGCCCTGGTCGAGCAGCGCGAGCTGACCCAGTGGTTCTTCAAGATCACCGATTACTCGCAGGACCTGCTCTCGGCCCTGGACACGCTGGATCGCTGGCCGGAGAAGGTCCGGCTGATGCAGAAGAACTGGATCGGCAAGTCGGAAGGCTTGCAGGTGCGCTTCGAGCTCGACGCGGCCACCGCGCCTGCGGGCGAGAACGAACTGCTGATCTACACCACGCGCCCCGACACGCTGTTCGGCGCCAAGTTCATGGCGATCGCGGCCGATCATCCGCTCGCCAAGGCCGCTGCGGCGAACAATCCGGAACTGGCTGCGTTCATCGAGGAGATCCAGCGCACGGGCACCTCGGCAGCCGTGATCGAAACGGCCGAGAAGAAGGGCTTCGACACCGGCATCCGCGCCGTGCATCCCTTCGATCCGGACTGGAAGCTGCCGGTCTACGTCGCCAATTTCGTGCTGATGGAATACGGCACGGGCGCCATCTTCGGCTGCCCGGCGCATGACCAGCGCGACCTCGACTTCGTCAATGCCTATGGCCTGGGCAACACGCCGGTGGTGTGCCCGCCCGACCAGGACCCGGCCAGCTTCGTGATCACCGACGTCGCCTATGACGGCGACGGGTTGATGATCAATTCGCGTTTCCTCGACGGCATGACCATCGAGCAAGCCAAGGAAGAGGTCGCCCGTCGCCTGGAAAGCCGGACGCATGGCAATGCACCCGTGGCCGAGCGCAAGGTCAATTTCCGCCTGCGCGACTGGGGCATTTCGCGCCAGCGCTACTGGGGTTGCCCGATCCCGGTGATCCATTGCGAGGTCTGCGGCGTGGTGCCGGTGCCCAAGAAGGATCTGCCGGTCAAGCTGCCCGACGACGTCACCTTCGATCGGCCCGGCAATCCGCTCGACCATCATCCGACCTGGCGCCATGTCGACTGCCCGCAATGCGGCAAGCCGGCCCGTCGCGAGACGGACACGATGGACACCTTCGTCGACTCCTCCTGGTATTTCGCCCGGTTCACCGATCCGTGGATCGAGACGGCGCCGACGGTGCGCAAGGAAGCCGATGCCTGGCTGCCGGTCGACCAATATATCGGCGGCATCGAGCATGCCATCCTGCATCTGCTCTATAGCCGCTTCTTCGTGCGCGCCATGAAGAAGACCGGCCATGTCGGCCTGGACGAGCCGTTCAAGGGCCTGTTCACCCAGGGCATGGTGGTGCACGAGACCTACCGCGCTGAAAATGGTGAATGGGTGGTGCCGGCCGACGTACGCATCGAGGGCGACGGTGCCGAGCGCCGCGCCTTCAACAACCGCACCGGCGAGCCGGTCGAGATCGGCTCGATCGAGAAGATGTCGAAGTCGAAGAAGAATGTCGTCGACCCCGACGACATCATCGCCGACTACGGCGCCGATACTGCGCGCTGGTTCATGCTGTCGGATTCGCCGCCCGAGCGCGACGTCATCTGGACCGAGGACGGCGTCCAGGGCGCCGGCCGCTTCGTGCAGCGCATCTGGCGCATCGTCAACGAGATCGCCGCTCATTCGGCCTCACCGGCTAGCCCTGCCGCAAGCGAGGATGACATCCTCGCCGTGCGCAAGGCGGCGCACCGCGCCCTGGCAGCCGTCGAAGGCGATATCGAACGTCTCGGCTTCAACCGCTGCGTCGCCCATATCTACACGCTGGTGAACAGCCTCGGCCGCACGCTGGACGGCACCAAGAACGGCGAGGCCGTGCCTGCCAATCTGGCCGCTGCGCTGAAGGAAGCCGGCGTCATGTTGGTGCAGTTGATCGCGCCGATGATGCCCCATCTGGCCGAGGAATGCTGGAGCGTGCTCGGCGGTCAGGGCCTGGTGGCGCAGGCCTCCTGGCCGGTGGCCGATCCTGCGCTGCTGGAGGACGATACCGTCACCCTGCCAGTGCAGTTCAACGGCAAGAAGCGGGCCGATCTGACGGTGCCGAAATCGGCATCGCCAAAGGAAGTCGAAGCTGCCACATTGGCGAACGAAACCGTCCAGCGCGTGCTGGAAGGGCGCGCTCCCAAGAAGATCATCGTGGTGCCGGGAAGGATTGTGAATGTCGTCGTCTAGTCAGACCTCGCGCCGCGGCGCGCTGTTGGCCCTCGCCCTCCTGCCGGCGGTGATGCTGGGCGGCTGCTTCCGTCCGATGCTGGCCGAGCCCGGCAACGGTTCGCCTGGGCTGAAGGGGAGGCTTGCCGCCATCGCCATCGACCCGGTCGAGGATCGTGTCGGCCAGCAGGTGCGCAACCGGCTGTCGTTCAATCTCACGGGCGGCGCCGAGGCTCCGCCGGCACGCTACCGGCTGGTGCTTGTAACCTCCTCCAGCTCCGATTCGGCGCTGGTCGACGCGCTGAACGCCACGCCGCAAATCGACACGGTGACACTGACGACCGACTACACGCTGCTCGACCCGGCCACGGACAAGATCCTGCTCAAGGCGAAGAACTTCACGCGCAAGTCCTATAATTCCGGCCTGCAGCGTTTCGCCACCGTGCGTGCCCGACGCGATGCGGAGAACGATGCGGCCGACGTGATGGCTGACCAGATCCGCCTGAGGTTGGCGACCTGGCTCGCCGACCATCCCTGATGGCTGATTGAGACATGGCCTCCATCGAACGGCGCGCCGTCGATGCCTTCATCAAGAAGCCGGACGCCCATTTCGCGGTGATCATGGTCTATGGGCCGGATACCGGCCTGGTGAGCGAGCGGGTGCGTGCCCTGGTCGCGGCCTCGGTCGACGATGTCGAGGATCCCTTCCAGCTCGTTCGCCTTGACGGCGACGAGATCAGCAGTGATCCGGCGCGGCTCGCCGACGAGGTCTTCACCATTCCCCTCTTCGGCGGACGCCGCGCCGTACGCCTGCGCGCCGGCAGCCGCAACATCGTGCCGGCGGTCGAGCCCGTGCTCGCCAACCCGCCGACAGCCTGCCGGGTGGTGATCGAGGCGGGCGACCTCAAGAAGAACCATGCCCTGGTCTCCTTGGTGGAGAAGTCCCGCGCCGGGGCGGTGATCGCCTGTTTCGGCGACGAGAATGCCAATATCGGCCAGATCATTGCCGAGGAAGTCGCCATTTCAGGCCTCACCATCGCGCCCGAAGCCCGGGAGACGCTGATCGGGCTTCTCGGCGGCGATCGCCTGGCGACCCGCAGCGAATTGAAGAAACTCACGCTCTACGCCCATGGCGCCGGGCGCATCGAGCTCAGCGACGTCGAGGCCGTGGTGGGCGATGCCAGTGCGCTCGCCACCGACGAGATCATCGATGCCGCCTTTTCCGGCCGGGCGGATCTGCTCGACGCCACCTTGGCCAAAGCCTGGAACGAGGGCGTCAACACCTCGCAACTGGCGGGAACGGCCCTGCGCCACGCTCTGCTGCTTCACCGCCTGCGCGGCGAGGTCGAGAAGGGCCGCCCGGCCGCCAATGTGGTCGATTCGATGGGCATGCAGGTACATTTCCGCCGCAAGGCCGGCGTCTCGGCCCAGCTCTCTGCCCTGACCATGGCTCGGCTCGACCGCATCGTAGCCGATCTGTCGGAAGCCGTGCTCGATGCCCGCCGCAACGCCGTTCTGGGGCAGGCCATCGTCTCGCGCGCCTTGATGCGGATCGCCCTGATGGCGAAACCTCGGAGGTAACCCGGGCGCGCGCTGTACGAATTCGCATTGAGACGCCTGTGATGGGGCGCCCTGCTCCCGCCCGGCTACTTCAGGATCTTGGTCTGGTCGATATAGAAGATCTTGTCCGGCAGCTGCAGCTTGCGGTCGATGCCGGAGATCGTCACCGTGGTGTCGTAGCCCTGCGGATCGGTGACGGTCCACTGCTTCAGCTCGTAATTCGGTGCCGGAAAGGTCAGCTGGATGCGCGACTTGCCGCCGCTGGCAGCCGAGCCCTCCTCCAGGATGACGCTGATTCCGGCCGGCTCGCGGCCGACAGCCAGCACCCTGGAATCCTCGATCAGGTCGAGCCTGTCGGCCAAAAGGAAGCGCAGCGGCGTCTGCTTGATGAAATAGAGATCCTGGGTGTTGAGCTTGCGGTTGCGCACGGCCACGGAGGTGCCGTCGGCCAGGAGTTGCAGCGAGGACGGCGGGTCGTAGTCGAAGCGCATGCGGCCGGGCTTGGAGACCCAGAACTTGCCGTTGATGCGCTTGCCGTCCGAACCGACCTGCACGAAATTGCCGGAGAAGAATTTGATATTGTTGAAATAGCTGTCGATCTGGTCGAGCGTCGCCTTGTCGGCCGCACTCAGCGCCTTGGGATTGATGCGATGGGTGTCGATCTCGAGCGGCTGATTGGAGGCGACAAGATCAGGTGCCGGCACAGCGTCGGCGGCAGCCGGCACCGTGGCGGCGGGTGGCGCACCGGACTCGTTCTGCGCAAAGGCGGTGCCCGCCAGCAGGGGCAGGCTCAGGGCGACGAGAACGGTACGGGCAAAGGGCATTGCAAACTCCGAGACGGCCGGTCTGCGGGACCGGAACCGGCACCTGGCAACAAGATGGGCACATTCCAAAACGTTTTGCGATTCGACGATGTCACCAAGGAATCGCAAAGACGCGTGAGCGCGAACGACTAGAGCAAGGCAGCGTTTTCGCCAAACGCGCTTTGCTCCAAGCACAGTCCTCTTGATCGAGCCGCAGGCACGATCAAGAGGACTGTGCAGGATACCAAACATTTGCAGAGTCTCCCGGCGAGACCCATTGTGGACCTCGCCGGGAGACTTCTGCTTGGGAAATGTGCCCTATAGCCTGTCTATGGCCTTTTAGCGGCTTTGTGACAACAAAGCGGTGCAGAAGCCGCGATCAAATATGGATCGCGCGCCCCTCGACGGCCAGCGCCGCCTCCTTGACGGCTTCCGACATGGTCGGATGCGCGTGGCAGGAACGGGCGAGATCCTCGGAGGAGCCGGTGAACTCCATCAGCACGACGCCCTCATGGATCATCTCGCCGGCGCCGGCGCCGAGGATATGCACGCCGAGCACGCGGTCGGTGGTCGCATCCGCAATCACCTTGACGAAGCCTTCGGTGGTGCGGTTGGCGCGGGCACGGCCATTGGCGGTGAAGGGGAACTTGCCGACCTTGTAGGCGATGCCGGCCGATTTGAGCTCTTCCTCGGTCTTCCCCACCGAAGCGATCTCGGGATAGGTGTAAACAACCGCCGGAATGACATCGTAATTCACATGGCCGTGCTGGCCCGCCAGGATCTCGGCGACGGCGATGCCCTCGTCCTCGCCCTTATGCGCCAGCATCGGCCCGCGCACCACGTCGCCGATGGCGTAGATGCCGGGGACATTGGTGGCGAAATGGTCGTCGATGATCACGCGTCCGCGCTCGGTGACGACACCGGCCTCTTCCAGGCCGAGGCCGTCCGTATAGGGCCGGCGGCCGGTGGCGACCAACACGATATCGGCTGCGATGGTCTGCTTGTCACCACCGGCGACCGGCTCGACGGAGACCACGGCACCCGAGGCGCTGGTCTCGACGCCGGTCACCTTGGTGGCAAGCTTGAATTCGATGCCCTGGCGGCCGAGCAAGCGCTGGGCCTGCTTGGCGACTTCCAGATCCATGCCCGGCAGGATGCGATCGAGGAACTCCACCACGGTGACCTCGGCGCCGAGGCGGCGCCAGACCGAGCCGAGCTCGAGGCCGATGACGCCGGCGCCGATGACGACCAGCTTCTTCGGCACGGCAGCCAGTTCGAGTGCGCCCGTGGAGGAGACCACGGTCTTCTCATCGATGGTGACGCCGGGGAGCTGGGCGACGTCCGAGCCGGTGGCGATCACGATCGACTTGGTGTCCAGCGTCTGTTTCGAACCGTCATCGGCCGTCACTTCGACCTTGCCGGCAGCCAGGATCTTGCCGGTGCCGCGATAGGCCGTGATCTTGTTCTTCTTGAACAGGAAGGCAACGCCCTGGACGTTGGCGTCCACGGTCTCCTGCTTGTGCTTCAGCATCTGGGGCAGATTGAGCACCGGCGCGGGGACTTCGATACCGAAGGCCTTGAAACCATGCCCGGCCTCGTCGAACAATTCGGAGGCGTGCAGCAGCGCCTTGGACGGGATGCAGCCGACATTGAGGCAGGTGCCGCCATAGGTGGCGCGCTTCTCGACCACGGCGACATTCATGCCGAGCTGGGCGGCGCGGATGGCGCAGACATAGCCGCCGGGGCCAGTGCCGATAACGACGAGATCATGAGAGGGCATGGGGGCTCGCTTTCACTTCACCCTCCCCTGTAGGGGGAGGGTCGGCCGAAGGCCGGGGTGGGGTGACTTCCGCGCGCATCAACTGGATAAGGCGCGGCGGTTCTCCGCAACATCGAACCACCACCCCACCCCGACGCTGCGCGTCGACCCTCCCCCTTCCAGGGGAGGGTGAAGATTTACAGGTCCAGCACGAGGCGAGCCGGATCCTCCAGGCTCTCCTTGACGCGCACCAGGAAGGTGACCGCTTCCTTGCCGTCGATGATGCGGTGATCATAGGACAGCGCCAGATACATCATCGGGCGTGCCACGATCTGGCCACCGACCACCATCGGGCGCTCCTGAATCTTGTGCATGCCGAGAATGGCCGACTGGGGCGCATTGAGGATCGGCGTCGACATCAGTGAACCATAGACGCCGCCATTGGAGATGGTGAAGGTGCCGCCCTGCATCTCCTCGATCTTGAGCTGGCCGTCACGGGCCCGCTTGCCGAAATCGGCAATGGTCTTTTCGATGCCGGCCAGGCCGAGCGTCTCGGCATCCCGAATCACCGGCACGACGAGGCCCTTGTCGGTGCCGACGGCGACGCCGACATGGCAATAGTTCTTGTAGATGATGTCCTGCCCGTCGATCTCGGCATTGACCGCCGGCATCTCCTTGAGGGCCTGGGTGCAAGCCCGCACGAAGAAGGACATGAAGCCGAGCTTCACGCCATGCTTCTTCTCGAACAGGTCCTTGTACTGGTTGCGCAGCGCCATGACGTTGGTCATGTCGACCTCGTTGAAGGTCGTCAGCATGGCGGCGTTGGCCTGGGCTTCCTTCAGGCGGCGGGCGATGGTCTGGCGCAGCTTGGTCATGCGCACGCGCTCCTCGCGTGCGGCATCGGCTGGCGGCGAAGCAACCCGCGGCGCCGATGGCACCGGAGCAGCGGCGGGAGCCGGAGCGGGAGCAACCGCAGGAGCCGGCGCAGCGAGCACGTCGCCCTTGAGGAGCTGGCCGCGGCGGCCCGACCCTTCGATCTGGGCCGGATCGAGCCCACGATCGGCGGCGATCTTGGCCGCAGCGGGCGAAGGCGGTGCAGCGGGCGAGGCCGGTGCGGCAGCAGCCGGCGCGGCGGGGGCCGACGTCGGGGCAGCGGGGGCTGGAGCGGGTGCGGCCGCCGGGGCAGCGGCAGCACCGGAGCCGGCCGCGATGGTGCCGAGCGTGGCCCCCGGGCCGACCGTCTCGCCGGTCTTGGCCAGGATTTCACCCAGCACGCCGGCGGCGGGAGCATTGACTTCCAGCGTCACCTTGTCGGTCTCGAGCTCCACCAACGGCTCGTCGGCCTTCACGGCCTCGCCCGGCTTCTTGAACCATTTGCCGATGGTGGCTTCCGTGACCGACTCGCCCAGGGTCGGCACCTTGATTTCCGTCGCCATGATTTCACGCCCGCCTTCAGGCGCCCTCTTTTCAAAGCGTTTTGCGATCTGGCTGTTACGCCAAGAATCGCAAAGACGCGTCCAAACAAAAGTCGGAGCAAGGAAGCGTTTTCACCAAAACCTGCTTTGCTCTGGGGAGTTGCGACAAGCGGAAGCGGGTCCCGCCTGTCGATGCGAAATGAGCCCGTCAGATCGTCAGGGCTTCGTCGGTGAAGGCCTGCAGTTGGGCCAGATGCTTGGACATCAGGCCCGTCGCGGTCGCAGCAGAGGCCGGCCGGCCGGCATAGGCCGCCCGCTTGGCCTTGGTGCCCGCCTGTCCCAACACCCATTCCAGATAGGGTTCGACGAAGGACCAGGAGCCCATGTTCTTGGGTTCTTCCTGGCACCAGACCACATCCGCCTTGCGGAAGCGCGACAGCTCGTTGGCCAGCGACTTCAGCGGGAAGGGATAGAGCTGCTCGACGCGCATCAGATAGATGTCGTCGATGCCCCGCTTCTCGCGCTCGTCGAGCAGGTCGTAATAGACCTTGCCGGTGCACAGGATGACGCGCCGGATCTTCTCGTCCGCCACCAGCTTGGTGGTGGAGTTGCCGAACTGGGCGTCGTCCCACAGAATGCGGTGGAAGGTGGTATCGGCCCCCAGCTCGCTGAGCTTCGACACGCAGCGCTTGTGGCGCAGCAGCGATTTCGGCGTCATCAGGATCAAGGGCTTGCGGATGTCGCGCTTGAGCTGCCGGCGCAGGATGTGGAAATAGTTCGCCGGCGTCGTGCAGTTGGCGACCTGCATGTTGTCCTCGGCGCACATCTGCAGGAAGCGTTCGAGGCGAGCCGAGGAATGCTCGGGCCCCTGCCCTTCATAGCCATGCGGCAGAAGACAGACGAGGCCCGACATGCGGAGCCATTTGCGTTCGCCCGAGGAGATGAACTGGTCGAATACCACCTGGGCGCCGTTGGCGAAGTCACCGAACTGGGCTTCCCACAGGGTCAGCGCCTTGGGCTCGGCCAGCGAATAGCCATATTCGAAGCCGAGCACGGCTTCTTCCGAGAGCATCGAGTTGATGACCTCGTATTTGCCCTGGCCCTCGCGGATGTTCTTGAGCGGCGTGTAGCGCTTCTCCGTCTCCTGGTCGATCAGCACCGAATGGCGCTGGGAGAAAGTGCCGCGCTCGCAGTCCTGGCCCGACAGCCGCACGCGATGGCCCTCGTCGCAGAGCGTGCCGAAGGCCAAAGCCTCGGCCGTCGCCCAGTCGATGCCTTCGCCGGTCTCGATCATCTTGCGCCGCGTGTCGAGGAAGCGCTGGATGGTCTTGTGGACCTGGAAGCCCTCGGGAACGGTGGTCAGGGCATTGCCGATGGCGGTCAGCTTGGCGGCGTCGACGCCGGTGGCGCCGCGGCGCGGATCGTCGTCGGTGGCGCCGATGGCGCGCAGCCCCGCCCATTGCCCGTCGAGCCAGTCGGCCTTGTTGGGCTTGTAGGCCTGGCCGGCTTCGTGCTCGGCTTCCAGGCGCGCGCGCCAGTCGGCCTTCATCTTCTCGACCTCACCGGCCGTGACCACGCCGGTCTCGATCAGCCTGTTCGAGTAGATCTCGACCACGCCCGGATGCGAGCGGATCTTGCGATACATCAAGGGCTGGGTGAAGCCCGGCTCATCGCCTTCATTGTGCCCGAAGCGGCGATAGCAGAACATGTCGATGACGACGGTCTTGTGGAAGGTCTGGCGGAACTCCGTCGCGACCTTGGCGGCAAACACCACCGCCTCGGGATCATCGCCGTTCACATGGAAGATCGGCGCCTCGATCATCTTCGCCACGTCGGAAGGATAGGGCGAGGAGCGCGAATAGCGCGGATAGGTGGTGAAGCCGATCTGGTTGTTGATGATGAAATGCATCGAGCCGCCGGTGCGGTGGCCCTTCAGGCCCGACAGGCCCAGGCATTCGGCGACCACGCCCTGCCCGGCGAAAGCGGCATCGCCATGGATAAGCAGGGGCATCACCTTGGCACGGGAATCGGTATCGTCCTGCTGGTCCTGCTTGGCGCGCACCTTGCCGAGCACCACGGGATCGACGATCTCGAGATGGGAGGGGTTGGCGGTCAGCGACAGATGCACCTTGTTGCCGTCGAACTCGCGGTCCGACGAGGCGCCCAGATGGTATTTCACGTCGCCGGAGCCTTCCACGTCATCGGGCGCGTAGGAGCCACCCTTGAACTCGTGGAAGATGGCGCGGTGCGGCTTGCCCATCACCTGGGCCAGCACGTTGAGGCGGCCGCGATGGGCCATGCCCAGCACAATGTCCTGCACGCCGAGCGCGCCGCCACGCTTGATGATCTGCTCCAGCGCGGGAATGGCCGATTCCGAGCCGTCGAGGCCGAAGCGCTTGGTGCCGGTATATTTGACGTCGATGAACTTCTCGAAGCCCTCGGCCTCGATCAGCTTGGACAGGATGGCGCGCTTGCCCTCGCGGGTGAAGGTGATCTCCTTGTCCGCCCCTTCGATGCGCTGCTGGATCCAGGCCTTCTGGGCAGGATCGGAGACATGCATGAACTCGACGCCGAGGGTCGAGCAATAGGTGCGCTTGAGGATGGCCTCGATCTCGCGGACGGTGGCGAATTCGAGCCCCAGGACATGGTCGATGAAGATCTTGCGATCGAGGTCGGCCTCCGAGAAGCCATAGGTCTGCGGATGCAGCTCCTCGTGGTCGCGCGCCTCCTGCAGGCCGAGCGGATCGAGATTGGCAAAGAGATGGCCGCGCATGCGATAGGCGCGGATCAGCATGATGGCGCGCACCGAATCACGCGTCGCCTGCAGCATGGCCTCGGACGAGATGGTCGCGCCCTGGGAGTCCGCCTTGGCCTTGATCTTCTCGCCGACCTTCTTCTCGATCTGGCCCCAATTGCTGTCGAGAGCCGAGACGATTTCGCCATTGGCCACGATCGGCCAGTTGGGCTTGGCCCAGCTCGCGCCGCGCGCATTCTTCTCGACGATCGCCTTGTCGTCGGCGAGACCGGCAAAGAAGGCCGCCCACTCGCCATTGACCGAGGACGGATTGTCCTCGTAGCGCGCATAGAGATCTTCGAGATACTCGGCGTCGCCGCCATAGGCGAAGCTTTGCAGGTTCCTATCGTCTTGACGATCCATCGTCCCGTTCCTTCGGTTCTGAAGGCCGGAACCTTGGTTCCGGCCCGTTCTCAGCCCCTTGATGTCAACCCTTCAGCAGTTCCGTCAGCGTGGTGCCGAGGCGCGCCGGGGAGGGTGATACCCTGACGCCGGCGGCTTCGAGAGCGGCGATCTTGGACCCGGCATCGCCCTTGCCGCCGGAGATGATGGCGCCGGCATGGCCCATGCGCCGTCCGGGGGGAGCGGTGCGCCCGGCCACGAAGCCCACCGTCGGCTTGGCCCGCCCGCGCCTGGCTTCGTCGGCCAGGAACTGCGCCGCATCCTCCTCGGCCGAGCCGCCGATCTCCCCGATCATCACGATCGAATGGGTGTCGGGATCGGCCAGGAACATCTCCAAGACGTCGATGAACTCGGTACCCTTGACCGGGTCGCCGCCAATGCCCACCGCCGTGGTCTGCCCCAGCCCCTCATGGGTGGTCTGGAACACCGCCTCATAGGTCAGCGTGCCCGAGCGCGACACGATGCCCACCGAGCCCTTCTTGAAGATGTTGCCCGGCATGATGCCGATCTTGCATTCGTCCGCCGTCATCACCCCCGGGCAGTTCGGCCCGATCAGGCGCGACTTCGAGCCCGACAGCGCCCGCTTCACCTTGATCATGTCGGTGACCGGAATGCCCTCGGTAATGCACACGATCAGCGGGATTTCCGCGTCGATCGCCTCGCAGATCGCATCCGCCGCCCCCGGCGGCGGCACGTAGATCACGCTGGCATCGGCCTTGGTGACATGGCGTGCCTCGGCCACGGTGTCGAATACCGGCAGGCCCAGATGCTGCGAGCCGCCCTTGCCCGGCGAGGTGCCCCCCACCAGCTGCGTGCCGTATTTGAGCGCCTGCTCGGAATGGAAGGTGCCGTTCTTGCCGGTGAAGCCCTGGCAGATGACGCGCGTTTGCTTGTTGATCAGGATCGACATTACTTGGCTTCCCGCACGGCTTTGACAATCTTCTGGGCGGCATCGTCGAGGTCGTCGGCCGCGATCACGTTCAGGCCGGAATCGCGGATGATCTGCTTGCCGAGTTCGACATTGGTGCCCTCCAGGCGCACCACCAGCGGGATGGTCAGCCCCACTTCCTGCACCGCAGCGATCACGCCCTCGGCGATCACGTCGCAGCGCATGATGCCCCCGAAGATGTTGACCAGGATGCCCTTCACCTGCGGATCGGCCGTGATGATCTTGAAGGCCGCCGTCACCTTCTCCTTGCTGGCCCCGCCGCCGACATCCAGGAAGTTGGCCGGCTCCTCGCCATAGAGCTTGATGATGTCGAGCGTGGCCATGGCCAGGCCCGCCCCGTTCACCATGCAGCCGATCGAGCCGTCGAGCGCGATGTAGTTGAGATCGTAGCGCGAGGCCTCGATCTCCTTGGGATCTTCCTCGCTCTCGTCGCGCAGCGCCACGATGTCGGGATGGCGGTAGAGGGCGTTGGAATCAAAGCCCATCTTGGCATCCAGGCATTTGAGCTGGCCGTCCTTGGTGACGATCAGGGGATTGATCTCAAGGAGCGCCATGTCCTTGGCCACGAAGGCGGTGTAGAGCCTGGTGGTCAGGCTCACCGCCTGCTTGGCCAGGTCGCCCGAGAGCCCGAGCGCCTTGGCCACCGCCAGGCCGTGATGGTTCATCACCCCGGTGGCCGGATCGACCGAGAAGGTCACGATCTTCTCCGGCGTCTCATGGGCCACTTTCTCGATGTCCATGCCGCCCTCGGTGGAGACCACGAAGGCGACCCGGCTGGTCTCGCGGTCGACCAGCACCGAGAGGTAGAACTCCTTTTCGATGTCGGAGCCGTCCTCGACATAGAGGCGGTTGACCTGCTTGCCGGCCGGCCCGGTCTGCACCGTCACCAGCGTGTTGCCCAGCATCTCCTGCGCATGGGCGCGCACGTCCTCGATCGACTTGGCAAGCCGCACCCCGCCCTTGGCGTCGGCAGGCAGTTCCTTGAACTTGCCCTTGCCGCGCCCGCCCGCATGGATCTGCGACTTCACCACGTAAAGCGGACCGGGGAGCTCCTTGGCCCCCTTCACCGCTTCCTCGAC